>CAWCAZ010000013.1:0-74776 GCA_963793525.1 uncultured Acidobacteriaceae bacterium | reverse complement strand
AGCGGCCGACCTCGGCGCCTCGAGCGGCCGGCTGATGGTGGGCCGATGGGACGGCCGGTCCTTCCTGCTGGACGAATTACACCGGTTTTCAAACGCCGGCGTTAGCCTGGCGGGTGGCGTCTATTGGGACGCGCTGGGAATCTGGTCTCAGCTCGAAGCTGGACTTCACCGATACAGGGCGCGTTTTGACGACCCTCCCCTGGGTATTGGGGTGGACGCATGGGGAGTGGATTACGCCTTGCTGGACCGCTGCGGACGGTTGATCGGCAACCCGCACCACTATCGCGACCCACGCACCGATGGGATACCCGGTTTGGTCTTCGAACGATTCGCGGAGCGCGACATCTTCGCTGAGACGGGGGTGCAGACCATGCAGATCAACACCCTTTTTCAACTTTTCTGCATGCTGCATGCCGGCGACCCCCAATTGGAGTTCGCCGAGAAGCTTCTCATGATCCCCGATCTTTACCTGTACTTCCTGTGCGGGGAGAAACAAAACGAATATACCGAGGCGACCACCACCCAGATGTATTCGCCGGCTCGCAGCGACTGGTCTCGGGAGATGCTCGGTTCACTGGGTATTCCGCTTGCGATCCTCAGCCCCGTGGTACAACCGGGAACCATCCTGGGGCCAGTTCGGCCGGATATTTTGCGCAACGCCAATTTAAGCGAAGCCTTGCCCGCGATCGCCGTGGCCTCTCACGATACGGCCAGCGCGGTGGCGGCTATTCCTGATCTTGACGAGCACAGCGCTTTTATCAGCAGCGGCACCTGGAGCCTGATGGGGGTACAGGTACGGGAACCGAATACCTCGGAGGAGGCCTTCCGCTTACACTTCACCAATGAAGGCAGCGCGGACGGGTCGATTCTGTTGCTAAGGAACCTTACCGGCCTGTGGATTATCCAGGAGTGCCTTCGCTGCTGGGAGCGGGAAGGCCGCCATTACAGTTGGAACGACCTCACCTTTGCCGCAGCCGAAGCGAAGCCGTTGCAGCGCCTCTTCGACCCCAATGCAAGAGAATTCCAGATGCCGTCTGACATGCCAGGGGCGATACGCGCCTATTGCAAGGCCACACAACAGTCCGTTCCGGAGACGGTAGGCGAAATCGCACGTTGCGCGTTCGAGAGCCTGAGTTTAAAGTACCGGTCGGTGCTTCAATCCCTGGAAAAGCTCACCGGACGGCATCTCGACTGCATTCGCGTGGTCGGGGGCGGCTCGCTCAATCAATTTTTGTGCCAGATGATCGCCGATGCGTGCGACCGGAGAGTCGTGTGCGGGCCGGTGGAGGCTTCGGCGTTGGGCAATGTGATGTTGCAGGCGGTGGCCACCGGCCATCTGCAGGATATGAGCGCGGGCAGGACCGCAATCGCCGGCTCTATCGAATGTGTTTCCCTGGTTCCGCGGCCGAGCGAGGCTTGGGATGACGCGTTTGCACGGTTTAAGACCATTGAACCGCCATAAGGGCGTGTGCTCCAACGTCTATGCAGGAGCCCGAAAAAAAGTAAGGAGAGTTGCAGATGTCATCCTATGCAGTCCCTGTCCTGGAATCGCCCGCCCCCGTTGTCCCCGGTGAAGTTCTGCTGATTGCCAGTGGCGACTTGCGCCAATCTGCGAATAAGGTCTGTTGGCCGGCTCAGTCGGAAATGGAGAAGCAGCTGACGGAGGCCCTTCGTGCGGAGGGCTTCACCCTGCGTCGCGCGCACGCTTACCGCGACGATCTGGGACACGGCTTCATCTACAACCAGCGCATGGGCATGGATGTTTTTATGAAAATCCATCCCGATGCGCCGGTGATTGTCGCCGAAGCGGTATGGCAGTACAGCCACAATGTCTTTTCCGGACTAGAGCATCATCGCGGGCCAATTCTCACGGTGGCCAACTGGTCAGGGCAGTGGCCGGGGCTGGTGGGCATGCTGAATCTGAATGGCTGCCTGCACAAGGGTGGTGTGGCCTTTAGTACCCTTTGGAGCAAGGACTTCACGGACGAATTCTTTCGCCGTGGTTTGCAGCAATGGCTGAAGGAACATGCTATCCAACATGATTTGAGCCATGTGCACGAGTTGGATTTATCGGCTCTGCCGGCAGCGGAGAGAGCGTTGGGCACTTCGCTGGCCCAGAATCTGAAGACGCGTAAGGCCATTCTCGGCGTCTTCGATGAGGGCTGCATGGGCATGTATAACGCCATCATTGAGGACTATCTTCTCAACCCCACGGGGGTTTACAAGGAACGGCTCAGCCAGTCGGCGTTGGTGGCCGCCATGGCTACGGTTACCGATAGCGAAGCGCAAGGCGTTCGCAAGTGGCTGGATGGCCGCGGGTTCACCTTCGTCACCGGAACCAAAGAGGAGACCGAACTCACCGACGGGCAGATCCAGGGGCAGTGCAAGATGTATATCGCGGCCATGCGGATTGCCGACGAGTTCGGTTGCGATGCGATCGGTATCCAATACCAGCAGGGCCTGAAGGACATGGCGCCGGCTTCCGACCTAGTTGAGGGTTTGCTCAATAACGTGGACCGGCCGCCAGTCTTCGACGCCAAGGGCCGGGAGTTGTATGCCGGGAGGCCGTTGCCGCACTTCAACGAGGTGGATGAATGCGCGGGGTTGGACGCGCTGGTCACCAACAGGGTTTGGAATGCAATGCAGCTTGACCCAGCCACGACGCTTCACGACGTTCGCTGGGGCGAGCATTACAGCGGGGGCGACATCGACGAGTTCGTCTGGGTCTTTCAGATCTCGGGCGCGGTTCCCGCTTCGCATATCGCAGGCGGCTATGCCAAGGCGCGCAGCGAACGGCAGCCTCCGATGTACTTCCGTCTGGGCGGGGGCACGCTGAACGGAATTTGCAAGCCCGGACACGTGGTTTGGAGCCGCGTTTTTGTGGAAGGGGGCGCGCTGCACGTGGATCTCGGGCGGGCGACGGCGATTGAACTACCCGCCGAAGAGACGGCGCGGCGATTGAAGTCGGTGACCCCGCAGTGGCCGATTATGCATACCTTGCTGCACGGCATTACGCGCGACCAGTTCATGGCAAGGCATCGCGCGAACCATCTCAACGTGGCTTACGCTCCGACCAGTCAAGTGGCCGACCAGGCGATGGCAGCCAAGGCGGCGATGATGGCGGAGCTGGGCATCCACGTGCACCTTTGTGGTGATTGAGCTGTTAGAACCAGGAAAGGACACACGCGTCGATGCTCGGGCCTTTGCCTACAGACTCAACGGAAGCTAGAGATACGAAACAGCCACTGATCCCTGCGGGCGCGTCCGTGCCTTTTTTTCTGGTGACCGCGCTATTTTTTCTTTGGGGAGTTCCCAGCAATCTCAACGATGTTCTGATCCGTCAGTTCATGAAGTCGTTCGCCATTTCCCGTTTTGAGGCCGGGCTGGTGCAGTCGGCTTTCTATTTGGGTTATTTTCTGCTGGCTATTCCCGCTGCGCTATTGATGCGCAAAATGGGGTACAAATTTGGCATCGTGGTGGGGCTGCTGCTATTTGCCAGCGGAAGCTTCCTCTTCTGGCCTGCCGCGGTGATCGGACGTTACGGTTTTTTTCTGTTGGCACTGTTCGTGATCGCCAGCGGGCTTTCCTTCCTGGAGACCGCCTCCAATCCTTTTGTCGCCCAGTTGGGATCGCCTGACAGTGCTGCCCGGCGGCTGAATTTTTCCCAGGCCTTCAATCCTTTGGGCGCGATCACTGGCGTGCTGGGGGGGACGGTTTTCATCTTCTCCGGGATCGAATTGAAACCGGATCAGATCTCCGCCATGCAGGCGGCCAACACATACGACGCTTATTTGAAGCATGAAACGATGCGCGTAGTGGTTCCCTACCTCGTGTTGGGGGCAATTACGCTGATATGGGCCTTCCTGATCGCGCGAACCAAGTTCCCCACCATCGCTCGAGAACACGAGGAAAGCCAGGACCATGGCAGCTTCAAGGAGCTGCTGCGCTACCCGAATTTTCTCTTCGCCATCGTCGCCCAGTTCTTGTATGTGGGCGCGCAGGTGGGCACCTGGAGCTACTTTATCCAGTATGTGCAGGATGGTACCCATGAGCCGGAAAAGATCGCCGGCTATTTTCTTACCGGCACGCTGGTTGCTTTTGGCCTGGGCAGGTTTAGTTCCGCTGCGCTGATGCGCTACGTCAAACCCGCCTCTTTGATGGGCGTTTATAGCCTGGTGAATATTGTCCTGGTGGCGATTGGCGTGGCGTTTCCCGGCTGGGTTGGTTTGTGGGCTATCTTCGTGACCAGCTTCTTCATGTCCGTGATGTTCCCTACGATCTTCGCTCTTGGCATCGATGGACTGGACCAGAATACGAAGATTGGTGGATCGCTGATCGTGATGGCGATCGTGGGGGGCGCCGTGCTGACCCCGCTGATGGGGTGGATTTCACAGACGCAGCACAGTATCGCGGAGGCCTACATGGTCCCGCTCTTCTGCTACTGCGGAATTGCGCTTTATTCCTTCGTCGGGGCACGCATGAAGCGGAGAGAGGTTTAGGAGGGATCTTATGATGGGCACAGCTAAGGCAATCTTCTCTCTGTTCACATCGCTATCCATGATGAGTGGCCTTGCGGCCTTCGCGCAGCAGTCGACGCCGGAGTGGCAAACACGGTTGGGGCAGATACTGCCGCTCATGGGACATCGCAATTGGATCATGATTGTCGATTCGGCGTATCCCCTGCAGAGTTCTGCCGGGGTGGAGACGCTGGAGACGAACACGGACCAGCTGGAAGTGATTCGCACGGTGCTGAGCACGATCGACAGCTCGATCCATGTGCGGCCGATTGTTTACATGGATGCGGAGCTTCCGTTTGTGCCGGAGAAAGACGCTCCCGGAGTGACGGCGTACCGCGAAGCGGTGAAGACTGCTCTCAAGGGACATACGATCACATCGATGCCACACGAAAAGATTATCGCCAAGGTGGACGAGGTGGGAAAGACCTTCCATATCGTCGTTCTTAAGACCACCATGACGGTTCCGTATACGTCTGTCTTTCTGCAGCTCAATTGCAAGTACTGGAGCGACGATGCGGAAGCCCAGATGCGTAAAGCGATGAGCGCCGGCAGCGTGAAGTAGTCGGCACATGGAGAGCCATTATCCCACTCAAGCCGAAGAACGGCTTGACCCGGATTTCCGGTACGCGGCCCAAGCAACAGCGGCGCGTGCGGCTTTCATCGAAGAAAGCCGCAGGAAGTTCATCAACGCCAACAAACTTCACAGGAAATACGGGGGAATGGGGCACCCAACATTTGTTGCCGGTGGAACAAAAACTAGGTTCCCTCAGCGGCTGAAGCCGCACCTGTTTACAAGCCCTAAAATACGGGCTGAAGCGGGCAGTACCCTTCAAAGCCCGGAGTGGTTCCGCGGCATGCTAAAAGAGGAAACGTCCCTGCACGACAAGCACGCGCCCGGAGACCGTCGACTCTTGACTAGAGCCATAAGGACTGGTGGGTGCGTTAATATCCGACGCGATACGGCCTAGGGTGCTCAGGTTGGATGCATTGTTTTGTGGCGCTGCTAAGTTCACATGGTTCAATGCGTTGTAGGCTTGCGCGCCGATCTGGAAGCTCATCGATTCATGCTTAAAGACATCTTTAAAGACATTCAGGTCGAGGTCCGCGTAGTGCGGGCCATAGAAGGCGTTCCTGGGCACATTACCGTAGTTTGTTTGCGGGGATGGTCCCGGTCCTACCGGCACCACTGTCCCATCCGCGGCGGTGGTTAGGGCTTGGCCATTGAAGATACCTGAAGACTGGAAGCACGGACTGGAGTAAGAGTTGCATTTGTGGTTGAAGTTGTTATTCAGCACCTGGGCAAGCACCGTGGTGGCTCCCCCTGTCCCGTTGGCCGCCAGAACAGACTCTGCATTGACATTGAGCACACTAAAGGGTTGCCCGGAACGCCAGTACGCTTTGCTACCCACGGTCCACCCCGCGGCCCCGGCAGCGAGAAATTTATTACTGAAGTGGAATGGCTCCACGTAGACGAGGTCGAACAAGAAGTTGTTGCGGATGTCATAGTCGGAGTTTGAGTACATCAATCTGGACGGGAGATCCGGTGTGATCTGAAAGCCAATGGAGGTGTTGCCGTTGTATGGAAGCTGTGAGTTGCCCCCATTGGAGATGTCATCCAGTGAATGAGCGTAGGTGTACGAAACGTCGGCCGTCAGACCTCGCCGGTCGATATGTTTGTATTGCACCGAAGCCCCACTGTAGTTAGAGATTGCGTTGTTGGTGAAGTTCTGAACCTGCGCGAAGCGCGGATCCGGCGAATTGAATGGAACACTATCAAAGGTTCCGTTTCCATAACTGCCGTAGAGCGTAGTGCCGATATTTTGATTCAGGTGGTTGTTGGCGATGAACAGGTCATACCCGTGGTTGCCGGCATAGGAAATAATCAAGGCGTCGCTGGGGGTGAGCTGGCGCTGAAGTTGCAAACTGAATTCTGTATATCGCGCGCTTTTGAAGGTATGCGGCGTGGTTACATAATTTGGAGGGAAGAACGGTATTCCCTGCGTCGCCAAGGCCGCAGAGATCTGGTTGAATGTGGCTCCCTGCGAAAATCCGTTCAGCACGGCAGCGGCCGAGCCGGCTGCGACCGCTTGTGCACTGCCTGCCCCTTGTGCAACTAATCCCGAGTTCACGCCCGCAAAGTACTGGTTGGGGAAGGAAAGGAAGGTTTGCTCAAGCACAAGCCCAGGGAAACTGTCGGAAAACAATCCTACTCCGCCGCGAACGACGGTTTTTCCGTCCCCGCGAAGGTCCAAATTAAACCCGAAGCGCGGTTGGACGACTGCGCGTTCAATCGCCGGGGCAAAGCTGTCGTGCCCGGCGGAAAGGGTAGCGTTGTAAGGAGTGTCCAGCGTTGCGGAGGTGTTAGGAAACCCTCCGAGATATTGCGTATAGCAACCGTCGTGGCAAATGGGATTACCGTTGCGATCGACACGGATGCCGAAGTCGATGGCGAGGTTTGGCAGCGCCCGCCACTCATCCTGAGCATACATTCCAAGGTTATAGATGGCGTTGTGAATGTTGGCAAAGCGTGGAAAGCTCTGGCTAAACGTGGAACCGGTGTTTCCGGGCAGGGTACCCCCAGCTAAATCCGCGATACTACCGAAATTATAGAAACCGCCATATGCGGATGTCTGCAGGCCGATGTCAGTAAAGTTATACCTCTTGAGGTCGGCTCCGAATCGGAGATTGTGGCTCCCTTTGGTCCATGAGAGACCGTCAACGAATTGGTATTGCGAAGTGTTAGTACCCCCCGGAAAGTCATTCCACACGGCTCCCAGTGTCGTGGCGGCCGCGAAAAAAGAGGACTGTCCGACACCCGCCAGTGCATTGGTTCCGCCGTCATTGCTTTCGTTGAATTCCGTGGGCGAAGCGGCGAGTGCGGCCGATAGATTTGCTGGTCCGAAGACACCGCCCGTGTAAAGTGATGCGGCCATAAATTGGTTGGTCAGGTTGGGCGTGAAGCTGTAGGTATCGTTGAGTTGTCCGGTGTAATTCGGCTGGATGCTGACCATATCCCAAGCCGGATTGATCAGGCTTACGAAGGAGGGCTGTTCGCCCTGGTCATCAGTTACGCGAAAGAAGATTCTGTGCCTGTCACTGATATTCCAATCAAGACGTCCTGCCGCCAGCCACTCCCGGTTGAGTGCTCCGACATTCACGAAAGCTGAATCGATGCAGCTTTCGGTGGCGTTGGTGCCCAATGTTCCACCGGTTGCATAGTCCGGTGTACCAGCCAAGCTTCCGCAGCCGTAGTTCCCCGAGGAATCCTGCTGCGACCCGGGGCCCGTTACTACTGGAACCGCGCTCTTATAAGCCGCGGAAGAATTCGTCCCCGCGAACATCCCACCGTACAACGCTTTGCTGCCGGCGGAAATGTTGGGATTGGCCGCAATACTGGCTTGCATTGCGGGGGATGGCAGATTGACAAAGCCAGTACTTGGTTGAACGTATCGAATTCCTTCCGTGTCTACAAAGAAGAACAATTTGTCACGCTTGATGGGTCCCCCGATTTGCGCGGCGTACTGATTGGACACCGCCTTGGAACGGGGAACTCCGGCTTGATTATTAAAGAAGTCATTTGCGTTCAGGCCGGCGCTGTTATAGTCCCACTGCGCCAGGCCATGCACGCGGTTGCCCCCAGATTTGGTGGCATAGGTTTCGATGACGCCGGCTTGGCGACCGTACTGCGTGCTGTAACCATTTTGCACTACGGCTGCCTGGTCAATTTCCTGCTGGCCAAGCGTCAGGTTGGAAGAGCCGGAATTCGCGATGTTGTAAAGCGAAACGGAATAATCGGCGCCGTTGATGACGACCAGGTTGGAAAGCCCGGGGAGCCCGTCGGAGACGATCGAACCGAAGCCTTGAGTGCCGGCGCCCACGACCACTCCGGGCACAGTGTAGGCGATGGTGGTGATGTCGCCTCCAGGCGCGGGCAGGTTTTGAAATTGCTCGGTAGTAAACGTCGTGGTTGTGTTGGACGTTTGGGTGTCGATCAACTGCGCATTGTTCGCGTTCACTTCTACTGTCTGCGTGGTTGCGTTCGGCGCTAATATCAGATTGACGGCTGATTGCTGACCGGTTAACACCTGCACCGTTGTTGTGGTCGACTGTAGCCCACTTGCTGTGGCCGAAATTTGAAAGTTGTCCGGCTTCAGGAATGGGGCGGTAAAGCGGCCTTCGGCATTGGAGGTCAGTGCACGCGTATCTCTGGTGGCCAAATCCGTAATGGTTATGATGGCGCCCGGAACGATCGCTCCGGCCGAATCCACCACTGTGCCGTTAATGCTGCCAGTGGTCGCGTTCTGCGCAAAAACCGCGGTTTCGCACATCACACACAGCAGGAGAGCAGAACACAGCAGGAATAACTTGCGTGCCTCGCGTCGCATCATCGTTTCCGCCTTTATTCTTATTGTTTCCATGGTCACTGGCCTCCGAAGTCTCACCCGAACTGTTGGCGTAGAGGCCAACGATCACGGGTGGGGGAAATATAGTAGTCGTGGTTGTCTGTTATTGCCGCCGTAGGCGAAGGGCAATTGATTTCACCGTTCGCTGGTGCGTGCACAAAACCGCGCAAGTCCGTGTGCGTGTTCAGAGAGCAAGGTCGTGCCGACAAGATCTGGCTGATCGGGCAAACGTCCGGAGGCACTCGAATCAAACCGAGCTAAAAGGGACCTCTGACGCGTGGTGTAGAGCCGCAGGCCTCCCGAAGGCTCGACGCGGAGCCATGGGAAGGCACTCGAACAAGGCGCACTACTCCTGATGCCTGCGCCGGCTCATCGGCGTGACAACTGGTCGCCCGCCGATGTAATTATGTTCACCAGAAAAATGCCGCGCAGCAATAGCCACTTTACTCAATTAGTTGGTAACCACTCGACCTACGAGCTTGCTGATTGCGGTGGAGACCTCGGTTCCGATCTCCGAACGCTCCGCTTTCATTTCTCTAGATCGCAAGCAGAGCGCCAAAGTTTTGCCGGTTTGTGGTTTGTTGGGGAAGGATTTGATTTCACTAAATAAATTTGGCCCGGCAGGAGGGCGGAGAGGAGTTGGAGACCAAGGAGAGACCACGTGGAGAGGTGCTGACTACCTACCTCTCCACGTGACGCCGTGAGCTTTTCACCGTTAGAGGACAAGAATCTCTCACATTTTGGACGACGCTTGCCGGAGGTCTACGGATTTCCATAAAGGGCTCGAGCCGCCGGTGGCGAAGTGGATTGCAAATGCAGGAAGTAAATGTTTGCTTACGGCGTCACGCGTTTCGTCCGGTCACTGCTCGTTGGGCTCCCAACGGTTGGAGTAAATTTCCGAAACAAAATTACTTCGACACCCCGTCTATTGCTCGAGGAGTGATAGTTCCTTGACTTGACTACGGCCGGTCTTTGCCGAGGTGACCAACAGGGTTTTCAACTCCCACGGAGCCAGATCGATGGGGTGGTCCAAGCCCAGGATGGAGCTCTTGAGCGTCGCCTGGGTCGTTTTTCCCGATCGCTCCTGAAGGCGCAGGATGGTTCCATCCTGCACGCGCTCAGCACGCTTGATCGCCAACACCCAGACGTTGCTCGGCATGACCTCGAGGAAGGACTGTTCCCATGGTTCGCTTCCATGGTGTGCGGAGTCCATCACATACTCAGCGGGGGTTTGCAGTTCTTCGGCACGGCGATCGAGTGCCAGCTCTGCATAGCCACCGCGGCCACCCAGGAGCCAGAAGATGCGCTCCTGCCGTCCCTGATCCTGCCATGCGTTGTTGTCATCGTGCGGCACCTGGTTCGGATTATGACGGGCAAAGGGCGCCGAACGGATCAAGACGGTGCGAAACAGCGAATGCAAGCAGTCGTAACTGTAGGTCTGGTTGTTGAGGAGAGCCACGGTGTAGTCGCCATTTCCGATTTTTCCCTGCACTGCTGCCCAATCCTGATATGGCTCTTCTTCCCCATTGGTCGTACGCTCAATCACCTGCCCCGGCACCCTGGCGTAGATCTTCGGCTGGGTGAGCGCTGTGGGAACCTCGAGCTTCAGTATCTGCTCATGCTCGCGCCAGTCGATCACGAAGCGAAGCTCGACAAAATCGAGGCCGGCGAATTCTGCAATGTCGAGAACGATTTCCGAATTCTGCCAGGAGGCCCTCTGGCGAGTCACCCGGGTGACCGGCCCGTTCTCAATCACCGTGGACGAGACCAGCGTGGGGCGGCCCATCTCCTGACGGAATTCATTGATGCCGTGCGCCCAGGTATCGCTGGAGTCGCTGATGACGACCATCCCTATCGGACCCGCGAGCAACTCTGTGCCATCCTCGGCCTTCAAGGAAGAAATGCCGAAGCCGGAGTTCGAAACCGAGACAAAGTCCCGATAGGCTTCGGGAGCGGGTGGGTCACCATGCTCCAGTGTGAAGACCTTGTAGCCGCACGGAGGCAGTTCCACCCACGCGGACAGCCGGGGAAAGAAGTTGGTCATGCTCGCCGAAGGTCTCCACTGGACGGGTATTTTTTTGCCATCTTTAGAGGAGAGGCAGGTGATGGGGGACGCCTTACGCGATGGGTCCTGCTCGGTGTAGTACTCGACCAAAGCTTTCCGCTTCCAGGGAAGGGGGTTAAAGAGGAAGACTGCGCCCTCTTCCACGCTACTCAGGTCAACCCGCTTGGCCATCATTTCCAATGCTTCTACTTTTTCCGTTTGGGCGACTTCGCAAGCGTAACCGACACTGTCCCGCACATCCTGATAGTCGGAATATAGCGAGGTTCCGGCCATCATATCGTGGAACTGGCAAACCAGAACTTTCCACCACGCTTCGGCATATTGATCTGACGGATAGGCTCGGCTCGCGCTCAGATTGGCTACAAGAGAGATGGTCTCGGCCTCACCCAGCCATCGCTCGGCGCGCCGGTTCAGGTACTTCCCTTCTCCATAGGCTGAATAGCAACCGCGCGCATGGTGCTGCAGGTCGGTTCGGACCACTGGCAAACTAGAGAAGGCCGCGGAGCTTTCGACGGCGAGGAAGAAGTCGCGCAGCGTGCTGAAGCGCAGTTGAGGCAAGCTTGCGTCCTGCTGCAAGGCGAGAACCTGTTGTATCTGCTCCTTAGTGACGGCGCCGCCGTGATCGCCTACTCCGAGGAAGAACGCCGCATGGTCAAAGCCGGGCGCGAATGCTCCCGTGGCTGCGGGTTGAATCAGTTTGGGGCTGGCGTCATAAGTGCGCCAGATTCTTAGGGTTAAAACCCGCGATCCGTCGGCGCCCTCCCACCAGAAGAGCAGAGGCAAATTCATCTCGTGTTCCTGGGGACGCATGAAGACGTAATAACCGTAGCCCGCACGTTTCAGGATTGTGGGTAGACCGGCAGCGTGGCCGAAAGAATCAGGATTGAATCCGATCCGGACTTCCGCCCCCAGAGTGGACTGGCAATAAGCCTTGCCATACAGAGCGTGGCGAACAAAGCTCTCGGTGGAGGGAATGTTGCAGTCGGGTTCGACGGGCCAACCGCCTACCACCTCCCAGCGGCCCTCGCGGATTCGTTGCTTGATCTCTTGCAGCATCTCAGGATCGGCACGTTCAACCCAGCGGTAGTGGGCCGACGAAGAATGGCTGTAGCAGAATCCCGGAGTCTCGTTGATGCGGTTCAAAGCGCTGCGAAATGTGGTGAGCACGGTATCCGAGCCGTTGCGCCAGGGCCATAGCCAGGCTGCGTCGATGTGGGAGTAGCCGATGATGTGGATGACTTTCCTGTTCCCCGGCCGCTCCTCCGCAACGGGCTGCGCCCATGCCGGTGTGGTGGCCATCGCTCCGAGCGATGCGGCGCTTTGAACTAGAAAGTCTCGTCTTGTAAGGCCCTGCTTGCCCATATCCTGCGGTCTCCCTGCTTGGCTCACCGGTAGAATTGTCGGTGTTATGGCCGAACCCGTGCAAGCCCTTATGCAGGCGCAACCGCCCGACGATCCGTGGAGCACCTCGCGTTCCCTGCTTGAGCGCTCTCGCCGGTCGCTTGCCGGCGGTGTGAGCAGCCCGTTTCGCGCCAAGGCCCCGGTGCCACTTTTCCTGGCCGATGCCTCGGGAAGCATGATCACGGACGTGGATGGCAACCGGTACCTCGATTACGCGCTGGCCTGGGGTCCGCTGATTCTGGGCCACCGCCATCCGAAGCTGGTGGCAGCGATCCGCGAACACTCCGACCGGCCGCACATCTACGGCGCCCAGCATGAACTGGAATACCAGGTGGCGGAGATGATTCAGGAGCTGGTTCCCTGCGCGGAGCGGGTCGCGTTCACCTCCAGTGGGAGCGAGGCCGTACAGATAGTGTTGCGGCTGGCAAGGGCCTTCACGCGGCGCAGGTTCATTGTCAAGTTCGAGGGCCACTATCACGGGTGGATGGACTCGGTTTTGTTGAGCTACAAGCCAAGCGCCGACCAACTGCGGCAAGCTGAGCCTTTCGACGCCATCCCAGGATCGGCCGGACAAGTCGCAAACGCCGCTGACAACGTTCTTGTTTTGCCCTGGAACGATTCCTCCAAGCTGGAGGCGCTGCTTCGGGAGCATGGTTCAGAGGTAGCCGCCATCATTACTGAGCCCGTTCTTTGCAACAGTGGATGTCTTGAACCGGGCGACCATTATCTAGAACAAGTGGCGGAGTTGGCTAAGAGGCACGGGGCGCTGCTGATCTTCGACGAGGTGATCACGGGGTTCCGCAGGGACGTCCGTGGCGCGCAGAGCTACTACAACGTGACCCCTGATCTGGCTACGTTGGGCAAGGCCATTGCTGGCGGGCTGCCCCTGAGTGCGATTGTGGGCCGCAGGGAAATCCTGGAGATGATGTTCAAGGAGGGAGTGGCCTTTGGCGGGACCTTCAACGGCAATCCCCTTTCCCTGGCCGCGGCGCTGGCAACCCTCACGGAACTGGCGCAAGCAGATGGAGAACCGCTGAAGCAGGCGAACAGGACGGGAGAGGAAATCATGCGAGGAATCCAGGGGGCGGCTTACAAGCATAGCCTTCCGCTGCTGGTCACAGGTTTTGGAACCGCCTTCGCCCTGCACTTTACCCAGCGTTCAGAACTGCGCGATTATCGCGATGTGCTGGAAGACGATCCGATCCTGTTGCAACGGTGCCTGCTTGAGAGCCTGCGGGAGGGGCTTTGCCTGGTGCCTGACGGCCGCATGTACGTGTCCACGGTCCATAGCGAAGACGATGCCGCACGAACCATCTCCGCCATGGATCGGGTTTTCAGCCGCCTCTAAGAGGATGCGAAGGCCAAGCGGCTGGCATCCGCAGAGTTATGAAAACTAGTAGAAATCTATGAGAACTCTTTAAGCTTTTAAATTTTGTAGATTTCCAAGTGGCACAGTGAAGGGGGCACTTGTGCCAACCGCCTGTGCGTTTTGTTCTATCTCGGTTACTTTTTCGCACAGACGCGAGATTTCCACAGCTTTCCAGATGTTCATCGCTTCTGGACGGGATTTGGCATTGCGCGTGCAGCAGCGAACCTTGAAAGCGGACGGCAGCCACGTACGTACGCTCGACTTGGCTCCCTTCGCCGAAGGGAGACAACTTGCTGGGATTTAGAAGATTTCTTGGTATACCGCTGCTGTCGGTAGTTGCATCCACGTTCGTGGCCTCTGCCGGGTTCCTCCTCCTTCCATCGGTTTCCCAAGGCCAAGGCATCACTACAGGGACGATTAACGGTACAGTCGTCGATGCCAGCGGCGCCGCGGTGCCCGGGGCGCAAATTTCTGCAGCTAACAACGATCAGGGAACCAAGCGCCAGGTCACCTCCGGAGCGAACGGGGGATTTTCGTTCTACACGCTGCCCATTGGCCAATACACCCTCAGCATCTCCGCACCGGGATTCTCCGATACAACCGTGAATGCTGTTCAAGTGAATGCGGGCGCGACCTCCAGTCTGAACGAGATCAAGCTGGCATTGCCGACGGCGACAACGCACGTCGAAGTGAACGGGGCGGCATCGGCTCTGTTGCAAACAACCGATTCCCAGGTGACCACCACATTCAGTTCGGAACAGATCCAGAACCTGCCGCTGAACAACGGTTTCGACACCATCACTGAACTCATCCCCGGCGTGGTGAGCACCCACGGTGATAGCTTCTCCAACACCAACGGCGACAATTATTCCGTCAACGGGCAAAGTGGCCGCTACAACAACTCTGAAATCGACGGTCAGTCGAACAACGACAATGGCATCGGCGGCCCGCAGGTCTTTTTCAGCAACCAGGACGCCATTCAGGAAGTACAGGTCATCACGAACAACTTCAGTGCCCAATACGGACGCAATGCGGGCGCGGTTGTGAACTACATCACCAAGGCGGGATCGAACTCACTGCACGGTAGCGGCTTTGAGTTTTACCAGAGCCAGTTTCTAAGCTCGCTGGTAAATCAGCAGAAGAGTCCAGCGTTCGGCTTTTGCGGCCCAGGCCAAAGCCCCTCGAGCGGTTGTGCGGCTGCGACGTTGCCGCGATTTGTAGAAAACCGGTACGGAGGATCGCTCGGCGGACCGATCTTGAAGGATAAGCTCTTCTTCTTCGGCAGCACCTTCTGGGATCAAGTCCGTGTCGGCGCCTCCCCCATCTCGTCCTTGCCTTTCCTCACCCCAACCTCCGCTGGTCTGCAACAACTTCAATCGGCGTTTCCCGGGAGCCCTGCGATCGCAGCGCTTTCTGGTTACGGTCCTTACAGCGTCGCCGCCGGTAAACCGGTAGCCACTCCGGTGCCCTCCGCCGGCTCCTGTCCCGCAGGCAGCGTCTTTTCCGGCGGTACCTGCCTGGAAACCATCACTGGAACCAACGGAGTCTCGGTGAGCGTACCGTTCGCGGGCGTACAACGCAGCATCCCAGACCTCTTCAACGACCAGGAGAATCTTGGCCGCCTCGATTTTCAGCCAACGGCACGCGATCACCTGTTTGTTCGGTATTTCTATCAAAATCAGTTTGAGACCGGCGAAGGCGCCGGCGAACCCGGCGAAATCGCCAACGGCGACTTTGCAAACTCCATCTATTCCGCTCATTCCGTCGGGGCCGATTGGACGCACACCTTTTCCGAGCATTGGGTGGACCAACTGCGTTACAGCTTTCAGCAGAGCAAAGGGCTTTTCCAGGGCGGCGCCTATCCCGGCTGTACCGTCACCGAGATCACCAACTGCCCAACGCAGCTTGGGTTCCAGGGAGGAAACGACGATTTAGGATTTGGCGTGAACGCGATTTTTCCCCAGGGCAGCACGGTGAAGGTGACCCAAATCCAGAACAACGCGATCTGGACTCACGGGAAGCACACGGTTCTTTTTGGGGGAGAGCTTGACTACCAAAACTCGCCCTTTTTCGGCCTTTTCTACTACAACGCCAATTTGAACTACCAGACCTTCAACGACTATTTACAGGAAGGCAGCAGCGGGAACGCCTACGGCTTGCTGGCCAATGGCCCGGCCGTAACTCCCTTTACGGAGGTTGACGCGGCTGGGTATGTTCAGGATGACTGGAAGGTGACGCCAAACTTTACCGCCCATGTAGGTTTGCGCTGGGAGTTCTTTAGCCAGGCGGTAAACCTCCTGAACAGAGAGACCGTTGCCACGCAATCAAATCCGGCAACGGCCTTTTGGGATACGTCTCTGCCGCTTTCCGCCACCACGGATCCGTCCGTTTCGAATTTCTACAACGGACTCCAGCCCCGCATCGGCTTTGCTTACAATCCGGACTTTGACAAAAAGCTTGTCGTGCGCGGCGGTTATGCGATCAATGAAAACCCCGCCTACTACAATTTGATAACGTTGGCCTCCGACGCCGCCCCCGTGATCAACTTCGGAGCAATCGGTTGTTCCCCAGCTAGCCCATGTGTGCCCTCCAATGGCTCCCTCCTGGGATCGGCCGTGCGCGCCACCAACTTGCCTGCACTACCCACCGGAGGAGATCCGCGGGCCGGCTTCGAACAGTATTTCCCTACTAATTTCAGGCCGCCCTATGTCCAGACCTACACCCTGGCCATTGCACATCAATTGGGTTCGGCCGCGGTAGGGGAGATTCGCTACGTCGGCTCAAAAAGTACCCACGATTTTCAATCCGTGAACAATAACCCGGATCTGTCCGCCGTTTCTGCAGCCTTTCCCAACTACGTCGCACCTGCTTCACTTTGCCAGGACCCCACAGCCAACGGGTTTGGGCGGCCCAACTGCAATTTCAACAATCAGGCCTTTATCACCAATGGCGCTTGGGCGAACTACAACGGGCTCCTGATGAATTTGACGACGCGGAATTATCACGGCTTAACCACCACCGTCTCGTACACCTTTAGCAAAGGCATGAACAATGCCACGGACGGCTTCCGTAGCACGGGAAGCGCCGGTAGCTCCATCGCCTATGCGCAGAATCCGCTCAACACCAGCGAAGGGGAGCGAGGCTTAAGCGGAAACGATTTTCCCAATGTGGTGGGCATCTCCTTCGACTATAAGTTTCCCTCGGTGTCCCACGGAAACCTTCTCTCTCGCCTGACCAATGGGTTTGATCTCTACGGCATCTATCGGTTCAATTCGGGTCAGGTCTACACGCCATACCAGGCAATTACCCTGGATTCCAACACCGGCGATACGAGCTTCTGCGACGGCGGTTTCAATGCGCAAACAGTCGGAGTGGACACCTGCCGATTAGTCAGCTCCAATCGCAAGGCGCCTCTCAACAGCGTGGCTTACCTGAACCCCTATACCGGCCCGGTGGTTGATGGCGCGCCCACTCCCGGTGTACCTCAGTACGTGGTGTACAACAGCGATAGTGCGACCTATGCCGCAGACGGTACTCTGATCGGCTACAATCCCGGAACGCCGGTCGACCCCACCACTGCCCGCTGGATCGTCAATAACCAGGCTTATGGTGTAGCCGTTGGCAATCCTTATCCAGGTGCTGCAAGGAGTCTTATCCGGGGAACGACGTATAGCGAGTTGGATGCTTCCATTGCCAAGAGCCTGAAGATCACGGAACGCGTTCAAATTGAACTTTCCATGACGGCCTACAATGCTTTGAACCAACCCTACTACGGGACCGGAGACGCTGCCGTCAACGCCACGGACTTTACCCAAACGACTTTCAACAATACCGGTAGCGTGCCCACCGGCACCGGGTTTACCTCAGGAAATCGCTTTGTCATCCTGATGGGCAAGGTCGTCTTTTAGGCCACTTTCCCTTTTGCTCTGATTTTCGATAGGCGGCGGAAAGAAGGGGCTTTGACCGTGGGTTAGTAGCGGTCAAGGCTCCTTACTCCGTCGCCTATTTTCGTTTTGGCCCAAAAAGACAGGCCTGAATCCGGCGGCGGAACCCCTCATTCGCGTCGACCCGGAGGAAGGGGTCATGGAACTCGCTTTTTCGACCGAAATCCCCATCCGCGCAGATGAGCTCTCCATGAAAATCGGGCTTTTTGTACGAAAAACGGCAGGAATCCACAGGAGTCTATGGTTTATGAAATATTAACAACCCTGCCACTTTTTGCCGTCAGCCACCGTTAAGCATTAATTTACTGATTCGATGCGCGTTAACGAAAAGTGCGGCAAATGTGCAACCTTTGTGTTACTTAGGCAACCGAATTGCTATGACCGTTGCATGACAGTTGTAGTACGTCCGAGACGGGATTCTTGTGGGAGTTATCTGGCGGATCCCGGGACCGAGTGATTGTCAGCGGACGTTATGCACGGGCGAATGAAAGCCTTCCTAACAGCTTCGGGCCATTCCGAACAACCTAACCTCTCATCGCGGCCCAGGTCGTCCGTGGAGCTATTTCTAAGGAGATTGTGTGACAAGCAAAAGAATTAACAAGCTTATTTGCAAGATGGGCAGCCTGTTCGTGCTGCTGGCATTCGCGACTGCGGCATGCCTGCCCACCCGTCTCTCAGCGCAAGAGCTGTCAGGGACCAAGGGCGGCCTTCAAGGTATCGTGACCGATAGCAGCGGCGCAGTTGTTCCCGGCGCGACGGTGACGGTCAAAGGCAATTCCGATACGCGCTCGCTGACCACAAATGGCGCCGGTCACTGGGAGGCACTTGATTTGACTCCGGGGCTGTACTCAGTCACCGTGGAGCGCGAGGGCTTCAGCAAGACGGAAGCAAAAGCCATCGAAGCCCAGATTAACCGAGTCGAAGGAGTGAACCTGGTGCTCCAGACTGGCGCAGTCGCCCAGACTGTCCAAGTGGATGCAACCGCAACCACCATTGACACCGGCTCCACGGCGTTGGGCTCTAATCTTACCGCGAGCTTCTATAACCAGGTGCCAGTGGCCCGTGACGTAGGCAGCCTGTTCTACACCGCCCCCGGGGTCACCAATAGCGGAGGTGCGGGTACAGCAAACCCATCGATTGGTGGCGCCAGCGGTCTGGAAAACCAATATATTGCTGACGGCGTAAATATCACCGACGCCGGGTACGGCGGCATCGGCGTATATAGCCCGATTTATGGTTCTCTCGGCACTGGCATCAACCTCACGTTCATCCAGGAGGTTCAGGTCAAGACGGGTGACTTCGAGCCGAAGTATGGTAACGGCGACGGCGGCATCATCCAGATCGTAACCAAATCGGGCGGAAACGCGTATCACGGCGCTCTGGCGGCTTTTTTTGCACCAGGCGGCATGAGCGCGGCGTGGCGCTACCCAGACAACTATTTCGATCGCGTGAACGTGCGTGGACGCCTGGTGGCGTTTCCGCAATATGATGCTTCCGCGGAATTCGGTGGATACGTTCCCGGCGCACACCTAAAGGACAGGCTCTTTTTCTTTGGCGCCTATAATCCATCCCTCAATGAGTTCTACTGGAACACGCCGGCGGGTGCGGGTCTCGCAGGTCCTTTCACCAATAAAACCACTAGCAATGATTATGCGGCGAAGGTCACCTTCAAGCTTAACGAGGGGACCAGTGTTGATGCCTCCGTGTTCTCTGACCCCTCCAGGACCAACGCCGGGTTCGGTTTTGCCAGCGCGGACACCTTCCCTAACTACCCTCAATTGAACCTTGGCAACAACACCGGCTTTAGCCGGTGGAACTATGGCACACGCAGTGAGACGGCGCATTTGAGCAGTTCCCTTTCGCCCACGTGGCAACTTGACATCGCGGCCTCAGCCAAGAGAAGTCACTTCAACGAGGTTGGGTTACAGAACGTCTTCCAGATCGTCGATGAATCGGCCGCAGTTTCGGCCGGACAGTTCACTGCCCAGGGATTGGGATTCACCCAGAACCCTACGGTTCACGACTACGGTTTCGGCATCGATACAGAGAAAACCGTCAGCTTCCACGGCCAACATACATTTTCAATTGGATGGGGATATACCCACTCCATTTACGCCCTGGACAAAGCGTATAGCGGCGGCTATTTTCCTTTCCCATCGACAAATATTGTTGGGGATTCGGTTGCCGCAAACACCAACAATCCGGCTGTTGTAGGCGCCCAGACCAATGCGGCGTTTCAGCTTCAGGCTGCGGCGCCCAATCCGGATACTGGTTTGGTCGACTGCGCTCCCACCGATTGCCCTTACTACAACGGCACCCAAGTGTTCTTGCTGCAGGTCCGCGGCATCTTCAGCAGCCCTATTGCTGAGACCAGCTCGGTGAACATGTCGATCTATGGTAACGACAATTACCAGATCAACCGGTACATCACGCTGAATCTTGGACTTCGCTGGGATGAGGAGCAACTCAACGCCGTCACCCAGAGCTACACTTTCAACGACAATTGGTCTCCCCGCTTGGGCATCAACGTCGATCCCTTTGGCGATCGCAAGTCGAAGGTCTTCTTCAACTACGGCCGCTACTCGCAGGCATTTCCACAAGATGGTGCATTGCGCGATCTATCGAACGAACTCGACGTCTACTCAGCCGCATGGAAGCCGGCGGCCGACGCGAATAACAACGTAATCCTCAACGAAAATAACACCGTCACACCGGTTATGGATGGAGCCCACCTGATCAGCGGTGACCCGGCAGCCGGTCAGCAAAGTGCCAACGTGTCGACCAGTGGCGGCGCCTCACCGATCTTTATCGCCCACGGTACCAAGTTCAACTACGAAGACGAATATGTTGCAGGGATTGAACGCCAGGTAGGCGGATTCGATATCAGCGCCCGCTATATGGACCGGCGCTTGAAGCGCGTTATCGAAGACTCTTCGGGGGCCTCCCCGGAGGGTAACCTGAGCGGCTACGTGGCTCAGCAGTTTGTGGTGGGCAACCTAAACGCGAAGACCGACCTTTTCATCAACGAGCAGGAAACACCCTACACATACAATGCAAACGCTCCGAATACCGGCGCGCCTGCAGGCTGCGTCACGAACTACAACACCGGCTTCGGCAAGGCGTTTTTGAATACGCTTGGTCAGGTTGCCGCTCCGGGTGGCGTCTGCGGCTCCAACGTGGCGACTGCCGGCGATCCGACTCCGGACGGAAAGCCTGACGGTTTTTCTAATCCATACCGGCACTACCAGGCGTTCGAGCTGGAAGCGAACAAGAGCCTCAGCCACAATTTCATGCTGCGCGCCAATTATCGCTATGCCAAGCTGTATGGCAATTATGAGGGGCTCTTCCGCAACGACAACGGGCAGTCAGACCCTAGTATCAGCTCACTGTATGACTTCACGGACGGCGTTCTCGGGCTGCTTGGACAACAGTTCCAGGAGGGCTACCTGAACACGGATCGTCGGCAGGTAGGCAATATCTATGGCTCATACGTTATTCCCAACGGGTTTATGAAGCGTTTCACTGCTGGTATCGGATTGCGCGGTAGTTCGGGCACGCCGATCAGCGAGTTAGGCGCGCACCCGGTGTACACCGATCCTGGCGAAGTACCGATTGGCGGCCGCGGAAGTGTGGGCACCACAGCATCGAACTATCAACTCGATCTGCATGCTGACTACCCACTCCAATTGGGTGAGCGGTATAGGATCAAGTTCGCTTTCGATACGTTCAACGTCAGCAACTCCCGCTCGCTCACTTCCGTCGATCAGGATATTGCCCTCAGCTATGGTGTACCTGATGCGGATTACCTCAAGCCAACCTCTTTCCAGCGTGCATTTTATGGGCGTGGATCGATACGGTTCGAGTTCTAAGCAACGCTTTACGCTTTGCGGGGAGGGGATGGAAACATCCTCCTCCCCTTTTCCTTTTGTGCCGACCGGGAAGCCACCGCTGGTACACCGTCAATTACACTACAAGTGAATGGATATGCGGTTTCCGGCTGCCTGTGCAGCTAGGAACCGCGCGAGGCGAGATTGTTAAAGCGTTCTGGATCTGCAACCAGCATCCTGGTTGCTTTGGTTTTCGGGCTGCTCCTTTGCCCCCCAGCAGCGACTGCAGCCAAGCATCCGCAGCTCCCCCCCAAGTATGAGCATTGGTTGAACGAAGAGGTCAACTACCTGATCTCGAACCAGGAGAAAAATACCTTCCTGAGCCTAACGACCGATCAGGATCGCGACAAGTTCATCGACACTTTTTGGGCGATTCGCAATCCGGACCCGACGGCGCCCGGCAACACGTTTCGCGAAGAGCACTACCGGCGGCTCGATTACGCCAATACCCATTACGGCTCTGCATTTGCACCTAATGGTTGGCACACTGATCGCGGCATGGTGTACATCACACTGGGGCCGCCAGCGCAGAAGAGCACGTACAAAAACACAAAATACCTACTTCCCATGGAGATCTGGTTCTATCAGGATCCGGGAAGCGCGCTTGCGCCCTATTTTTCTGTCTTATTCTTCCAACGGAGCCCAGCGGAAGACTACCGGATTTACTCGCCTTACCAGGATCAGCCGGAAAAGCTGATCGCGAGCACCAATGCCGTCAACGATGAACCGACCGCGCTGAAGATCATCAAGGAGGATCTGGGCGACGACGTCGCAAATCTGACGCTCTCTAATTTCCCCAACGAACCGGTAGACAACGTTAAGGGCACTCCTACCCTGGAGTCGGACGCCCTGCTCAACAAGATTCGCAATTATCGCAATTTGCCGCAAAACACAGACCTTCTGGCCGAACGACGGGCGGCGCTAGAAGGCGTGACCCACCGGGTTCTGCTGGGACAGGATTTTAGCGATCTCTCTGTTTTGGCCACTCGCGATGGCGCCAACCAGGCCAGCATCCACTACATACTTCGCTTGTTAAACCCCAGCGATTTTGTGTTGGGGAAAGATGCCACGGCGCGGGTCTATTACTCGTTGTCGGTGGAAGCGCAGCTGCTCGGCGCTGACGGCAAGGTGATTTACACCGACACCCAGGACCTGCACGACTTTCTCACGAGCGAGCAAGTCGATCAGTTGCGGCTCCAGCCCCTGGCGATTGATGGACGCCTGGTAGCCGTTCCCGGAAAGTACCAGCTTCGGATCGACGTCACGAACCGAGTCACCAAGCAAAGTTTCGCCCAGACTCGAGGAATTCTGGTGCCTGCCTTCGACCACACATTGGGGATGAGCCAGGTGATCTTCGCTTCCATGGCGTCCCCGCAACGCGATTTTCAGCAGAATCAGCCGTTTAGTTTTTCCGGTGTAAAGCTCGCAGTTGCTGGAGCGGATAATGCCCCGCTTACAGGTGGCGACCCGATCAGGGTTATCTATCAGCTATGGGAACAGCCTGATTCACCAGTCTTGTTGCAGGGAAAGAACCTGGAGATTTCCTACATGATCGGCCAGCTTGGGGTGACTACCAAGAAAGAGCAGTCGCAGACGGTTGACCGGGCCAAGTTCGACGCCCAGGGAAATCTCCTGATGGGTACCGATATCCCGACCAACGACCTTCATCCCGGCAACTATCGGCTGGTAGTCCGGGTGACGGATGCGGAGACCAAGGAGAGCACTTCGCAAGCGATCAATTTCCGCCTGGTTGGCGGGGACCGTCATCCGCTGTGGAATGTGACCAGCCCTTCCTACACAAACACTGCGGACTCGACCGTGAATTTGTATCGGCGCGGACTGTGTGCTTTGGCGCAGCAGCAACCGCAGGCCGCCGTGGCTTACCTGAAGCAGGCCGTCGATGCGGGCACGCCGGATGCGGCCATGTACAGCGCCTTGGCTTCGGCTTACCGGTTGGCCGGAAACACCACCGCTGCCGCTGCCACGGAAAAGCAGCGAGACAGCGCGCTGGCCCAACGCGGTGCAGCGCCTTCGAGCAATTAAGGTAGTTTCGTAATTGCCGAGGGCGAAAGCTGCCCGCGCCCACTAAAGCCGAAAGATTGCGTCTGTACGGAATCCCCAATAAACTTCTCTCCGGGCCAAAATCCGGGTTTTTCAGGTTTGTAAGGAGACTGCGTGCGCGCTTTTCGGATCTTCCTCTTTCTTTCGCTCGCCTTTCTCATTCCTCAGTTTCTGGTTCAGACCGGCAAAGTGGAAGCGCAGCAACAACCAAACGACATGCCTGCGCCGCCACCACACGCTAAGCAGATCCACCTCAAGCATGTTCTGGTAATCAGCCAAACCAAGGGCTTCGAACATGATTCGATCTCACCCGCGATGGCCGCTATTTACGACATGGGCAAGCAGAGTGGGCTCTGGGACACCATGCTGCGCACCGACACCGAACTGCTTACCAAGAAGGAATTGAAGGCCAACGCAAAGAACCTGAACTATTTTGACGCCGTCATCTTCGCCAGCACGACTGGTGAACTGGACATGGACGCCAGCCAGAAGCAGGATTTAATGTCGTTCATCAAGGAAGACGGGAAAGGCTTTGTGGGCATCCACGCCGCGCTGGATACAAACTACACTTGGCCCGAATACGGCGAGATGATCGGGGGATGGTTCGATCAGCATCCATGGATGACGTTCAATGCGCCGATTATCAATGAGGACCCCGATTTTCCAGCTGTGCGCCATTTTCCCAAAGCGTTCGTGAAATACGACGAGATCTACCAGCCTAAGAATTGGTCGCGGAGTAATGTGAATGTGTTGCTAAGCCTGGACCCGAGCAAGCTGAACTATGAGAACAACCCTCGTATTCATCGCACCGATCATGATTTTCCCGTGGCCTGGAGCAAGATGTACGGTAAAGGGAGGGTTTTCTATTCCACGCTCGGCCACACCGAAGAGGCATGGGACGATCCGGACATCCGGAAGATGTATTTCGAGGCAATCAAGTGGTCGTTAGGGATGACCGAGGGAAGCACGACATCGCATGCGCGACCGGCCGGGTCCGAACCTGGTAAGTGAAATAGAACCCGATGGGAATGAAGGTGGTATCACAAGGATGAAGAGATTTCGGGATTTCGCCATGCTGGCGGTGATCGCTGGTTTAGCTGCCTACCAGGGCAGGCAATTGCACATTTATGCCGCATCGGGCCAGGCGCCGGCCGCCCCGGCAACGCAAAACACTGGACCCACCCACGGAGGCAATGCGCCGCCCGCCCAAACTGCCGAGCTGGCTGCCGCCGGCGGTGCCCTCTTCCAACAGAATTGCGCCTTCTGTCACGGGCGGGATGCGGGCGGCGGAGAAACGGGCCCCGACCTTACCCGGTCGAAGCTGGTGACTGCCGACGTAGGCGGAGACAAGATCGGGGATGTCGTACTGCATGGCCGTACCGACAAGGGGATGCCGGCTTTCCCGTTCTCCGCGGACCAGATCACCCAGCTTGCCGCTTTTATCCATTCCCAACAGGCCAAAGCCATGGCGCAGAGCGGCAAGAGGAAGGGGGTCGATGTGTCCGATCTTCAGACTGGGAACGTAGAAGCCGGTAAAGCCTACTTCAACGGGGCGGGCGGCTGCGCGACCTGCCACTCACCCACCGGCGATCTGGCCGGCGTTGCCTCACGTTATGAGGGGCTGCAGCTGGAAGAGCGAATGCTGTATCCCCGAGACGTGAAGAGCAAGGTAACGGTGACGCTCGCTTCAGGAGAAAAAGTGAGCGGGACGCTGGCATACCAGGACGAATTCACGGTGGGATTGCGGGATGCTACAGGAACCTATCGGTCGTGGCCGACTAGCGCCGTGAAGGTCTCCGTTGACGCACCTGTGGAGGCCCATGTGGCTTTATTCAGCAAATATACCGACGACGATATCCATAACCTGATGGCCTATATACAAACCCTGCACTAGGAGCATTTTTTGACTGCTTTGAGAAACATCCTGCTTGCCGTCGGCGCGGTATCGGCCTTTGCATTTTCGTGTCCGCTGAAGGCACAGAATGTGGATGCGAACATGTTGCAGCATCCGCCTGCGGATAGCTGGCCTGGATACCATGGCGACTACTCCGGGAGGCGGCACAGCAAGCTGACACAGATTACGCCGCAAAATGTGAGTGATCTGAGCCTGGCTTGGGCTTTTCAGACGAACCAGGCGGCAGAGATCAAATCCACCCCGATTTTGGTCGATGGCGTGTTGTACTTTACCGTTCCGGACAATGTTTGGGCGATCGATGCGCGGTCGGGCCAGAAGCTTTGGCAGTACACCTATCCACCCAACAAAGGGGACCATATTGGTCAGCGCGGGGTAGCCATCTATAAGGACTGGCTGTTCTTCGTCTCCCCGGATGCGCACCTCGTTTCCCTCAACGCCAAAGATGGCAAGGTGCGGTGGATTGTTGAGCTTGCCGACGTGAACAAGGGTTATTGGGCGACCGAAGCGCCTTTCATTGTGGGTAACCACGTCCTGGTGGGCGTGGGCGGCGATCTGGACAACATAAGGATGTTCCTGAAGTCGATCGATCCGGAGACGGGCCAGACACAGTGGCAGTGGAACGTTACGCCTCCGCCGGGTCCGGGCGTCACCACGGGCGGCACGACGTGGATGGCCGGGACTTATGATCCTGACCTGAACCTCATCTACTGGGGAACGGGAAACCCCACACCGGTGCTCGACGGCAATTCCCGGCCGGGGGACGACGAACATACCTGCAGCATCGTGGCTCTGAATCCCGATACAGGCGAGTTAGTGTGGTCCTTTCAAGCGTCGCCGCATGACACCCATGATTGGGATGCGGTCGAGATCCCGGTACTGGTAGACGGAACTTTTCATGGGCAACCGCGCAAGATGCTCATGCAAGCTTCCCGGAATGGGTATTTCTTCGTTCTTGATCGGACCAATGGTAAGAGCCTGCTGACGGTTCCCTTCGGGCCAGTGAACTGGACCTCGGGGGTGGACAAGGAAGGACGTCCTACTCCAGAGCCGGCCAAGGATCCCGCGCCGGACGGCCGCTTGATTGCGCCGGATGAGGGTGGACTCACGAACTATCGCTCGCCCAGCTTCGACCCTAAAACTGGCCTGTTTATTGTCAGTGCCCACCCCGCCTATAGCCTCTACTTCAATAAGCCTGCGGATGGTTCCTACGGTTGGGCGGGTGCGGACTACGGGTTGTGGAGCAAGGGCGTGCTGGAGGCGATCGATTATCAGACGGGCAAGATCCGGTGGACGCATGAACTTGGCCCGGGCGGTTCGGGTGCTGGGGTGCTAACCACGGATTCGGGGCTTATCTTCACCGCTGATGCTCAGGGGAATTTTCTCGCGCTGGATACCAGCAGCGGCAAAACGCTTTGGCATTCCGGATCAGGGGCTCGCATCGGAAGTTCTCCGATTACCTATGAACTCGACGGCCGGCAATATTTGCTGACGAGCAGCGGTAGTGTGTTGTTTGCGTTTGCGCTGCCGCAGAGCGTGATTGCGCCTAAACATCCGTTGGCCAAGGGACACTGAGCTTGGCGGCAAACTCAGTCCCTGCGGAGTCTGTCTCCTAGTAGAACCCAATTGGAACTGGACGGGTGCCCCAGGTTCGCCAAAGCGTACCTGGGCAGAAAATGATATGTTTCGATTGCTTTTCCTAGCCCCGTCCTGGATTTGCTGGTCGATACCGCAAAAAACCTTTGTGGGCTTCGCCCGTCTTTTTCAACCCACGTACGCTGGGGCGAACGTGGGGCACCCGTCCAGCTCCGATTGGGTTCTACTAGGGCGTAGACACCCCAAAGCTGAGTTGCGTAAACCGTCCCCTCCAGTGTTGGAGAGATCCGTCCATTTCCCCGGAAGATTTCTATGAAAATTACTGATGTTAAGACCGTCGTCGTGAACGCAGAGATGCGGAATTGGGTATTTGTAAAGGTCATCACCGACCAGGCGGGTTTGTTTGGTTGGGGTGAGGCTTCGCTGGAGTGGAAGACCCGGGCGGTCACCGGCGCCGTTGAAGATTTCACTCCTATGCTGATTGGCGAGGATCCGCGCAACATCGAGCACATCTATCAGAAGCTCTATCGCCATTCCTTCTTTCGCATGGGCGTGATTGGCATGAGCGCGATCAGTGGAGTGGAACAGGCGTGCTGGGATATCTTCGGCAAGTCGCTTGGCCTTCCGGTGTATCGACTACTGGGCGGCGAAGTGCGTGACCGGGTCCGCATGTATACCCACCTCGGTGGAGGGGATATGAAGTCCGTCTACCAGACCTTCGATCCGCAGCCGCTCATCGACCTTGCCAACGAGGTGGTCGCCCGCGGCTATACCGCGCTGAAAGTCGTCTTTGTTCCCTATTCCGAGCCATTGATGGGGCGCCAGTATGTACGCCAGTTTTCGCAGATGTTCGAGAAACTGCGGCTCGCCGTCGGAGACAGTATCGACATCATGATCGATTTCCATGGACGAACCACCCCTGCCATGGCGATCCAATACATTCACGCGATTGAAGAATTCAGTCCGTACTTTTGTGAAGAGCCGGTTCCCCCGGAAAATACCCCGGCGCTGCGCCAGGTTCGTGAAGCAGTGCGTGTTCCAATCGCTACCGGCGAGCGATTAGTTTCCCGCTACCAGTTTCGCGAGGTTTTTGAGCAGCAAGCGTGTCACGTAATTCAGCCCGATTTGTGCCATTGCGGCGGTCTTTACGAAGCAAAAAAGATAGCGGCCGCGGCAGAGACCTACTATATGGGCGTGGCCCCGCATAATCCGCTGGGCCCGATTGCCAATGCCGCAGCGCTTCACTTTGCTCTATCGACACCGAATTTTCTCATCCAGGAGGATATGCTTACGGACGTACCCTGGCGTTGGGACGTGGTCAAGCACGGATTGAAGATGGAGAACGGCTACTGGTCGAAGAGTGAATCTCCGGGCCTGGGAATCGAAGTGAATGAGGCTGAGGCAGCGAAACATCCTTTCAAGCAGGAAAAATTTGCTACTTCAGCAGCACGGGCGGCAGACGGCGCAATTCTCGATTGGTAGTGGTCGGGAGGATCACATCGTATGAACCGGCGAAGGTTCCTCGGAGGAGCAGCGCTACTTGCGGCAACCGGTGGGCACGGCTCCAGCATGGGAGCCGCGGTCTCCGGTTCGCGGGCCATCGACTCGTGCGGATGTGATTTTCAAGCCGCCGACGGAAGCTACGCATATCGTCCCGAGGGCCAAGCCGCTGGACGAGAGGCATTTCGCGGACTGGGCTCGGGGCTCACGATTACCAATATGAAAGTCTTCGGAGTGTCGCTTACGCCTCACTCGGACCGGCCTTACGTCTTCGTCAAATTGGAAACAAACCAGGGGATCGTTGGTTGGGGTGAAGGCACGCTCGAGGGCAAAGCTCAATCGGTCATGTCCTGTATTCAGGACTTTCGTGACTTCCTGATCGGGAGCGACCCGATGCAGGTGGAGCATTTGTGGCAGTCGATGTATGTCCACACCTTCTATCGCGCCGGGCCGGTGATTGGCTCCGCGATCTCGGGGATCGACCAGGCGCTGTGGGATATCCGCGGTAAGGCCCTCAATGTGCCCGTTTATCAGCTCTTAGGCGGGCCCTTCGATGCTCGTGGTATCCGCGGGTACTATCACGTGGAGAGCGTGGCGACCGCAGAGGACCTAGCACAGTTGCGGGCCACGGCTCTGCAACAGGGCGTCTCCTGTCTTAAGCTTGGCCTACCCGATTCGGACTATGAGTGGATCGAGACCAACGCCAAGATCGAACGCGCGGTGAAATTTATGCAGCGGGTGCGCGAGGGGTTGGGGGACTCCATCGACATCGCGGTCGATTTTCACGCGAAGATGGGGCCTAGCGTAGCGTCGATCCTGATCAAAGAAGTGGAGCCGCTAAACCTGCTTTTTGTCGAGGAACCCTGCCCGCCGGAGAACGTACAGGCGATGGCGAAGATCGCCAGCCGCACCACCACCCCGATCGCGACCGGTGAGCGGCTGGTCGCGGCTTACGGTTGCCGCGAGTTGATCGAGCTAGGCGCGGTCGACATTTTACAAACGGACATCAATCACGTAGGCGGGATCTCGGCGCTGTGGAAGGTAGCGGCCATGGCGAACATTTCGAATATCTCCATGGCTCCTCATGCCTGCGAAGGGCCCATCGGCGGCCTGGCGACGCTGCATGTGGATGCCGCAATGCCCAACTTCCTGGTGCAGGAGATTTGCAGCTTCGTGAAGCCGGGAGATAAAGAGAAGGTATGGGCAGAGTGGTTTGGTTTTCCTGCGATGCGGATGGTCGATGGCCGCGTCCCGCTGCCTGACCAAGCCTGGCCTGGGCTTCGAGTTGAACGAAGCTGATTTGAGCAAGTATCCATTCGCGCGGCACTGTTCCGATGGCCTTCGTCTTCCATCAGGATGGCTCGGTCGCCGCATTATGAGGAGAAAATCGTGAAGCTGAATCACTCGCGCAAGAAAATTTTTCTGGCAGGGGCTCTTATCGTTCCCTGCCTGCTGGTTGCAATGCTCCTGCACGCACAAACATTTCCCGACGCATCGGTGTACGCAAACGATCCCGCGGCCATGCTTGCCGGATACCGGCATGTCGAGGTCTCTTCGGTCTCCGACGCGATTGAGCAGCTCACCGGGCAGCGCCAGTATATGACGCACCACATGCAGCCGATCTTCACCACAAAGTTTGCCGGCTATGCGGTAACCGTAAAGCTGGTGAAGGAAGAAAACCACGATCCGAATGCACTCACCGGTATGCTTACAGCGATCGACCAGGGCGCCAAGGACTCGGTGTATGTGATGACGGTGCAGGATGGGGCGGATATCGCAGGGATGGGCGGATTGATGGGCACGGCGATGTCTGCGCGCGAATTCGCGGGCGCGGTGATCGATGGAGGCGTGCGTGACGTAGCCTATCTGCGTAAAATTGGCTTCCCTGTGTATGCGAGCGGCATCGTACCGGCAACTTCTGCCGGGCACTATCGTGTTGCGGGCACGGGCATACCAGTCGTGTGTGACGGAATCAAGGTCAATGCCGGCGACATTGTCGCGGCGGATAGCGACGGGGTCGTGGTCGTACCCCGGGAGATCGCGCCGAAGGTGCTGGTATTGTCACAGCAACTGGACTTTAAGGAACACAGCATGTACGCGTACATCGAGAACACTAAATCCATCCAGGAAGCGGTAAAGAAGTTCGGCCGTTTGTAAGAAGGGCTTAAATTTAGTCAGATGCTGAGGGGTGGTCCATGCGATTTTCCAGTTTGTTTAAGAGTTTGCTGCCTGCCATCGCCGCTATTAGTGCATTGTGTGTAGGCAGTTCGTTGGCGTCGGGCCGACCTGGCGCAGAAACCAAGAGCCAGGGATGCCCGAGCGATGACAGCGGGTTGAAGCTGCCCGCCGGTTTTTGCGCAACCATATTCGCCGACGGTATTGGGCACGCGCGTCACCTGGTGGTGGCGCCGAACGGAGTGGTGTTACGTGAATACCTGGTCCGGCGACTACTATCCCCCGGGAGACAAGCCTCCCGCCGGCGGATTTCTGGTAGCGCTGCAAGATAAGAGCGGGCGGGTAAGGCGGCCGTGACTGAGCGTTTTGGCGAAACGCGAAGAGACCGGCGGAGCGGGTGGCACCGGCATCGCTCTCTATAAGGGCTCGATTTACGCCGAGATCAACGATCGCATCGTGCGCTACCCATTGTCTGCCGGGTCGATCGTCCCCCAGGGATCGGCCACCACCGTCGTTACCGGACTGCCTCTGGGCGGCGACCATCCCATGCATCCATTCGCCATCACCGCCGATGGGTCCATGTACGTCGATGTAGGCACGGCGACCAACTCCTGCCAGCTGAAAAATCGAACGCTCAAGTCGCCCGGCGCGGACCCCTGCACGGAACTCGAGACCCGCGGCGGCACCTGGCGCTATGACGCGAACAAGACCAACCAACCGTTCACGCCGGCCGACCGCTTCGCCACCGGGATACGCAACGGTGAGGGTTTCGCGCATCGACGCAGCGGGCAAGCGGATATTTGTTACCCAACACGGGCGAGACCAGCTGCATGCGAATTGGCCGGACCTTTACCCGCCGACGAGGAAGCCACTTTACCGGCAGAAGAATTGCTGCTGCTGAAGCAGGGCGGCGACTATGGCTGGCCCGAGTGCTACTACGACGCAGTGCAGCAGAAGCTGGTACTGGCGCCGGAGTACGGCGGAGACGGCGGCAAAAAGGTAGGCGTCTGCGCCAACAAGATCGCCCCGGTGGCAGCTTTCCCTGCGCATTGGGGGCCGAATGGCGCGGTGTTCTACGACGGAAAGCAATTCCCGGCTCACTACCGCAATGGCGTGTTCATCGCCTTCCACGGTTCATGGGATCGCGCGCCCTTTGCCCAGGGGGGCTACAACATTGTCTTTCAGCCGCTGGCCGGAGCCCGCGCGGCTGGTCCTTGTGAAATATTTGCCGACGGTTTCGCGGGTGCGGTGGAGTCACCCGAGAAAGCCGTCCATCGTCCCAGTGGCATTGCCGTCGCACCGGACGGGTCGCTCTACATCTCCGACGATAATACCGGGCGGATCTACCACGTTGTTTATGTGGGCGGCTCTGCAGGTGGAGGGGCGAAGTCTACTCCATGCCCGGGCGCCTCAGCTCCGGCCGGGCCTATCGACACGGCCAATGCCAAACCGCCGGAAGGCACAAACCCGGACGCAGGACTCTCCGTTCCCCCAGGCGCGACGCAAGAGATGGTGGCGCTGGGTGATCGCATCTACCACGGGCAAGTGGGCGGGGGTTCGTGCACGGGTTGCCATGGCTCCGACGGCAAAGGGACTCCGCTGGGTCCCGATCTCACGGATCAAAAATGGTTGTGGAGCGATGGCAGCTATGCCGGCATCGCCAAGACCATCACCGACGGCGTCACGCAACCGAAAGAATATCGCAGCCCCATGCCGCCGATGGGCGGGGCGCAACTCACAGACGACCAGGTGAAAGCCCTGGCCGCATATGTCTGGAGCATGAGCCATCACTAAATTCCGAAAAGGTGGTGTTGATGAAGCCTTGGATCCTGTATGCAGGCATGACCGTGTTGGCATGGGGCGTGTGGGGAGTATTCAGCAAGCTGGCGTCCAACTACACACGGCCGCGGCAGACACTGCTTTTTCAGGTAGTGGGCGTGATGGCCTTTGGGTTGGTGGTGCTCTCGCTGGAGCGCTTCCACATCGATTGGTCTCCCCAGGGATTCGGCTGGTCGGTCGGCGCGGGCTTTGTAAACTTCGTGGGCTTTCTGGCCTTCTTTGCGGCAGTTGAAAAAGGCAAAGTTTCGACGGTGATCGCAATGTCGTCGCTGTACCCGGTGATCACCATCGCGTTAAGTGTCCTTTTTCTGCACGAGAAGATCACGTCGCGCGAGGGCCTTGGCGTTGCCTTTGCGTTGCTGGCTGGTTTCCTGTTGGCAGGGTGACGCGGCCCTTTGATGCGCGATTACTCCGCTTACAGCTTCTGGCTAGAGGACCTGGGCGAGCCGTTGACGCCTCGGCCGGCGCTCACAAGTTCGACCGACGTCGACGTGGCCATCCTGGGCGGCGGCTACTCCGGCCTGTGGACGGCCTATTACCTGCTGCGGGATCAGCCCGCACTACGCGTTGCCGTGGTCGATAAGGAGATCGCGGGCTTCGGCGCCTCGGGCCGCAACGGAGGTTGGTGTTCCCCAAATTTCCCTGTGACGGCTGGCGCTTTGGAGAAGCGGTTCGGGGCTGAGACCGCGCGTAATCTGCTGCTGACCATGCGCGCCTCGGTGGATGAGGTGGGCCGCGTCTGTGCAGAAGAAAAGATCGATGCGCGCTTCCATAAGGGTGGCGTTCTGACCCTGGCGCGCGGGCAGCATCAGCTACCGGGCATTCGCTCGAGCTATGCGGCCTATGAACGGCTGGGATTGGGCGATCGCTACCAGATGCTCAGCGCCGCAGAAGCTGCGGAACGCATTCGCGTAACCGAAGTACATGGCGGGCTGTATACGCCTGATGGCGCGAGCCTGCATCCGGCGCGCCTGGTGCGTGGTCTGGCGCGAGCAGTCGAGGCACGCGGCGGGGTCATCTATGAGCAGACGCAAGTGACCAGCTTCAAAGCCCGGGAGCCTCATCACCCCTGGGGGCGAGCTGCGCGCGAAGCGTGCCATCGTGCTCGCGGGAGAGGCGTATCTGACGCGCCTCCCACCCCTGCACCGGGCGCTGCTGCCGGTCTATTCCCTGATCTCGTTGACCGAGCCATTGACGCCGGGCAGTGGTCGCAGATCGGATGGCAGAACGGAGAGAGCGTTGCTTCCACGCGCAACACGGTCGTATATCTGACCAAAACCCCGGATGGACGCATTCTCTTTGGCAGCCGGGGCGCGCCTTATGCCTTCGGCTCGAAGATCACCGACCAGCAAGATACCCACGAAGCGACCGTGCGGATGATCCAGCGCTCATTGGGGGAGTGGTTCCCGCCGCTGGCAGGTATTGCTTTCACCCACGCGTGGGGCGGCCCGGTGGGCATGCCGCGCGACTGGATGCCGGCTGTAAGCTTTGACGCGAGCTCGCGTATCGGTTCGATTATGGGCTATACGGGACAGGGCGTTTCCACCAGCAATCTGGCTGGACGACTGCTCGCCGGCCTGATCATGAATCGTCAAACGGGCCTGGAGATGCTTCCGCTGGCCCAGAGACGTTCGCCGAAGTGGGAGATAGAACCGCTGCGCTGGCTGGTTGTGCGGTATATGCAGGGCGCTTTTTTGCGCATCGATGAAGCCGCGGAAGCCGGCCGGCCACGCCCATTGGATGCCCGGCTCGCCGAATATCTGGGCAGACATTAAGGCAGCCCTCAGGCTGCGCGCATTCGTAACTTTGCATGTGACATTACTGGTCACTGCGAAGTGCACTCAGTCGCGATTCAAGGTAGACGCGCAGGAAATCGTGCAGGGGCCAGCCCTCGTGGGTCCACTTGAGGGTCGTTTCGCGAGCCATTTTCAGGCCGGCAGTCTCGGACTGCCAACGATGCCGGAGAGGTGGCCAGCACCTCAATTTCGAATCGCTGCACGTAGGCTTGATCCGACACGCGAATCCTGTAAAGGCCGGGTCCGCCTACTCGAACTTGTGCTACTTTCTGCGCAAGCCGACCAATCGAGCGATTGGACGCCGGGCGGGGTGGCCACGGTTGCTTACGCGTCCGCGGATACCCTAAGGGCGTATTGGCCCGAGGGCAGAACACGGAGCGCGGGAGCGATCGATATCTCGCCCTGCGGGCTGACCGCCGCTACCATCTCGGAGTTGACCGCCATCGACTCGCGCCCTGCCAGGGCTGGGGAAAGCGGTCTCGGCCGTTGCCGGGCCGCAACAACAAAACGTTCCTGACGGCGACAAACATCTCCCAAACCGCGGGCTGGGGCTGCGGAGTAATCGCCGGAACTCGGAAACCCTGGGAACACAATTTCGCGTCGTAGCATTCGCACAGCATTCGCCGTCCGTCGGGCAGGAGAATCACAATCGAGTGCGCCGGCCCCTCGGCGCCGGCGGTGACCAAACCGCCGGGTGGGATCGCCTCCCCCAACCGGAGGGCGCTGGAGCTGCCATTGAGATGCCAGTCCCCATGCTTTTCCCAAACCATTCCGGAAGCCTCGCTCCCGGCCGCCATCAGCGACGGCGGGCCCGCAGATGGGGAGCGCACCCCAAACAACGCCGGCTACCAGTAGAGCGAGCAGGGCTATCAGTTTCATGGGTTGAGTCTTCTAAGTCTCGCATCCTTCCAGGGCGAAGCCAACCGGAGTGGCAGCCGTCAAGCCGAAACGAAACAAACCTTTTAAGAAAAATGACCTTCAAAAATGTCTTTCGTAATGCCCCGAATTGTTGTATATTCAACCTGCGTCTCCGAATTTCCCCCCCCGCTCCATCCCCTATGCGATCCCCTATCCCTCGGGCTGCAAAGTTCCTGTCGGTATCAACAGAACTGCGCCAGTCCAAAAATTCGTTTGACGGTGGTGCGGGCCAGGGCCAGGCAGTACGTAGCTGGAATTGCGGCCCCAATATACCCACCCGGGTAGGAGGGTCTTATTTTTCGGCTAAGGGAATCCACGCGCCCAGCGCGACGCAACCGGTTCGCGTCAATTCAAACAAAATCTGTTGCCTTTCCAGGCCACTGCTCCTGTGTCTTTTGTTCCTGACCGCGGCAGGACCTCTGCTCGCGCAGATCCCCAATGTGCTCACCTGGCGCTACGACAACACTCATCAGGGCCAGAACACGCAGGAGACGGTTCTTACCCCGACCAATGTGAACACCAACACGTTCGGCAAGCTATTCAGCCTAACCGTGGACGGCCAGGTTTATGCGCAACCGCTCTATGTAGCCAATCTGACCATAAACGGCGCGACGCACAACGTCATTTTCATTGCTGACGAACATGATACGGTCTACGCCTTCGATGCCGACAGCAACGGCGGTACGAATAGTGCGCCGCTGTGGCAGGCCAGCATGATCAGCACGGCCCATGGGGCCACGTCGGGAGCGACCACCGTTCCCTATACAGATGTGCAAAGTGGTGCCGGAGACATTCATCCCGAGATCGGCATCACCTCGACCCCGGTCATCGACCTCGCCACCAACACCCTCTTTGTGCTCGCCAAGAGCAAAGAGAACGGCAACTACTATCAAAGGCTGCATGCGCTCAACATTCTGACCGGCAACGAGCAACCTGGCAGTCCGACGGCCCTCACCGCATCGGTGCCCGGCAACGGCAGCGGCAGCTCGGGAGGCACGCTGGCCTTCAGCACCTTGTGGCAAAACAGTCGTTCGGCGCTCGGTCTCTTTAACGGGAACATCTACATTGCCTTCGGTTCTCATGGTGATGATGGGCCCTGGCATGGCTGGGTTCTGGTTTACAACGAAACCACTCTTGCACGAACAGCTGCGATTTGCACCTCTCCCAATGGCTGGGGCGATGGTATCTGGGGGTCGGGCGCGGGAATGCCCATCGACACGGTGAGCGCAAACGGCCGGGCATTTCTTTCCACTGGCAATGGCGATTTGACCACCTATCCCCCGCTCACGAGCAATGTTGATTACGGCGAAAGCGTTCTTCGTTACGATCTGTCGAATGGCGGCTTTGCCATCAGTGATGCATTCACAGACTTCAATCAAGCTTCGTTAACCGCCGCGGATCTCGATCAAGGCTCAGGTGGTGTTCTCCTGCTTCCGAATCAACCAGGGACCTATCCGCACCTCCTGGTTCAGGTTGGCAAAGAAGGCCGGATCCTCGTGCTCAACCGTGACAATCTCGACGGCTATGTTGGCCCCAATGCCGGTAGAAACACCAATGCCGTGCAGGATATTACGAATGCATTGGGATCGGACTCAGGATTGTGGAGCACGCCGGCCTATTGGAATGGGAACGTCTATATGTGGGCGGAAAATGATGCCCTGAAAATGTTTCCTATCACCAATGGTGTTCTGGCAACGACGTGCCTCGGCGCAATCCTCGGCTAGTTCGAGCTTTCCGGGAGCCACCCCGGTGGTCTCGTCCAATGGCACACAGAACGGTATCGTGTGGGCATTGGAGACCGATGTGTACAACTCAAACGGATCCGTCGATTCTGTACGCATTCAACGCTAATAATGTGGCGCAAGAATTTTACGACAGCAATCAAAACTCCAACTCGCGACAACGCCGGGACCGGCGATCAAGTTCACCGTTCCCGTTGTCACCAACGGGAAAGTTTATGTAGGCGCGGGTTACCAGGTTGATGTGTACGGCCTTCTGAACGGAGCGCCGCAAGCGCCCGCACCCGTCATTTCTCCCGCAGGAGGAACCTACAACGGCGCACAACAAGTCACTATCACGGATACCACAAGCGGCTCTTCCATTTATTACACCACCGATGGGTCGACTCCCACCACGGGATCGACCAAGTACACCGCGCCCTTCCAGCTCTCTACCGGTACGACGGTGCAGGCGATTGCCAGCGCGAGCGGATATCTTCAGAGCGCGGTGTCGAGCGCAACCTATAGCTTCAACACGCAGACCGCCATGCCGCAATTTTCTCCGGCGGCCGGCTCCTACACGACCACGCAGTCAGTCACTATTTCGGACAGCACGTCCGGAGCCATCATCTATTACACGACGGATGGATCGACTCCCACGACCAGTTCGACAAAATATACGGGGCCGATTACCGTCAGCACCAACACGGTCATCAATGCAATCGCTACCGCCAGCGGGCTGACAAACAGCAACGTGGCGAGCGCCACCTACACGATCCAGCCGAACGGGACGGGGATTAACTACGGCAACGGCTTTGCGAGCGTCGCCGGCCTGACGTTGAACGGAAGCGCAACCAACACAGACGACAGCCGCCTGCAGTTGACCACGGGCGGGACATACCAGGCATCGAGCGTGTTCTATAACACTCCAACCAACATCCAGGCGTTTACCACGTCCTTCGGATTTCAACTCTCGAATGCCCTGGCCGATGGATTCACCTTTACCATACAAAACGTCGGCCCGACTGCCATGGGTGGCTACGGGGGAAGCCTGGGCTACGGACCGAACCCAACCACGGGAACAACGGGCGGTATCGCCAAGAGTGTCGCCATCAAGTTCGACTTCTATAACAACGCCGGCGAAGGCACAGACTCAACCGGACTTTATGTGAACGGCGCGGCCCCCACCGTTCCCGCCGTCGACATGACCTCGTCGGGCGTTGTGCTGAGCAGTGGAGATTCAATCAACGCGACTATGACGTACGACGGGGCCAACCTGATTTTGACCCTGACGGATATCGTCGTGAACAAGACGTTTACGCATACGTTCCCGATCAATATTCCTGCAACCATCGGTAGCAACGTGGCGTATATCGGCTTCACCGGCGGCTCCGGCGGTCAAAGCTCAAGCCAGAAGATTCTGTCATGGACGTTCACCTCTCAGTCCGGGTCGGTAACGCAGACACCGGCCTTCTCTCCGGCCGGAGGGTCTTTTACTACGGCGCAACAGGTGACGCTCAGCGATGGGACCTCGGGGGCAGTCATCTACTACACGATCGATGGCTCGGCTCCTACCACCTCGTCTACCGTGTACAGCTCTCCGATCAGCGTCGATAGCGGCACGGTCACGATCAATGCGATTGCGCAGGCGCCGGGATCCAGTGCCAGCAGCGTCGGCAGCGCAACCTACACTATCCAAGCAGGCGACTACGGCAATGCCCACTTTTTCACCGGGCACCGGGCACTTATACCTCGACGCAGTCAGTCACGATTGCCGACACAACCCCGGGGGCCGTGATCTACTACACCACCAACGGCACCACGCCAACTACCGCCTCCGCTGTCTATAGCTCCGCAATCACCGTCAGCGCCAGCAGCACCCTGGAGGCTCTGGCGGTTGCTCCTGGATATGCGCAGAGCACCGTGGCCACTGCGGCCTACGTGATTCAAACCGGCGGCACCAGCACTATTAACTTTGCCAGCGGCTTTCCCAGCGCCACCGGCCTGCAACTGAATAGCGTCAGCAAAAGTGAATGCCAACAGCCTTGAAGTCACTACTGGAGGAACCTACCAGGCGGGGAGCGCCTTCTACACCACACCGGTCAACATCCAGTCCTTTACCACCAACTTCACCTTCCAGCTAGTCAGCGCCACTGCCGACGGATTTACTTTCACCATCCAGGGTGCGGGACCGACTGCGATTGGTGGCTATGGGGGCAGCCTGGGTTACGGACCGAATCCCACCACGGGAACAACAGGCGGTATCGGCAAGAGTGTCGCCATCAAATTCGACATCTACAGCAACAGCGGCGAGGGCACCGATTCCACTGGTATGTATACCAACGGAGCAGCTCCAACGGTGCCCGCGGTCAACCTCACCTCTTCCGGGATCGTGCTGTCGAGCGGCGATACGATGTCCGCCCAACTTGTCTATAACGGCACCACGTTGACGCTCAATCTTACCGACACGGTTACGAATAACACCTTCAGCCAGGCGTTCACGGTAAATATCCCCTCCATCGTTGGCGCGAACACGGCTTATGTCGGCTTCACCGGCGGCACCGGCGGAGGGACCGCCATCCAGAACATCAAAACCTGGACCTTCACCACGGGAACAACGCAAGTAGCCGCCGATCCCACATTCACCCCAACGCCCGGCACGTATGCTTCGGCACAGAACGTCTCCCTGAGCAGCGCGACGCCCGGCGCAACCATCTACTACACGGTCGACGGATCGACCCCCACGACTTCCTCCGCGGTTTACAGCTCGCCGATCGTGGTGAGCGCAGCGACACTTACGATTCGCGCCTTTGCCGCGGCGACCGGATATCAAAGCAGCCCGATTGTCATGGGCACTTATCAGATCCAGGGTACAGCGGCGACGCCGACGTTTACCCCAGCCAGCGGAACGAGTTTCCCCACCACGCTCAGTGTGTCCATTGCGGATGCGACTCCATCGGCTGCGATTTATTACACCACCGACGGAAGCACGCCGACGACGGCCTCTCAGCTCTACTCGGCCCCGTTCACGATTAGCGCAACCACCACTGTTCACGCGATCGCCACGGCCAGCGGCTATACGCAAAGCGCCGTGGGCTCGGCGAGCTATACGTACTCTCCGACCCAGACGGTCACGCAGACGCCGACCTTTTCGCCGGCCGGAGGAACCTTTACTTCGGCGCAACAGGTGACGATCAGCGATGCAACCGCTGGGGCGGTGATTTACTACACCACCAACGGGACGACGCCAACCACCGCCTCTGCCGTCTATAGCTCGGCCATCACGGTCAGCGCCAGCAGCACCCTGGAGGCTCTGGCGATTGCTCCTGGATATACGCAGAGTGCGGTGGCCATTGCGGCCTTCGTGATTCAATCTGGCGGCACCAGCACCATTAACTTTGCCAGCGGCTTTCCCAGCGCTACCGGCCTGCAACTGAATAGCGCAACAAAAGTGAACGCCAACAGCCTGGAACTCACTACTGGAGGAACCTACCAGGCGGGGAGCGCCTTCTACACCACACCGGTCAACATCCAGTCCTTTACCACCAACTTCACCTTCCAGCTGGCCAGCGCCACTGCCGACGGATTTACCTTCACCATCCAAGGTGCGGGACCGACTGCGATTGGTGGCTACGGCGGCAGCCTGGGTTACGGACCGAACCCAACCACGGGCACAACAGGTGGTATAGGCAAGAGTGTCGCCATCAAATTCGACATCTACAGCAACAGCGGTGAGGGCACCGATTCCACTGGCATGTATACCAACGGAGCAGCTCCAACGGTGCCTGCGGTCAACCTCACCTCTTCCGGGATTGTGTTGACAAGCGGCGATACCATAGCCGCCCAACTTGTCTACAACGGCACTACGCTAACGCTCAATCTAACCGACACGGTTACGAATAATACGTTTAGCCAGGCATTCACGGTCAATATCCCCTCCATCGTTGGCGCAAATACGGCTTATGTCGGCTTCACCGGCGGCACGGGGGGCGGGACAGCGATCCAGAACATTAAAACCTGGACCTTCACCTCGGGAACAACTCAAGCCGCAGCGGCGACGCCGACGTTCACTCCTGTGAGCGGAACCAGTTTTGCTTCCACGTTGAGCGTGTCGATTGCCGATGCAACTCCATCCGCGTCGATTTATTACACTACCGACGGAAGCACGCCGACGACGGCCTCTCAGCTCTACTCGGCCCCGTTCACGATTAGTGCAACCACGACTGTCCACGCGATCGCCACGGCCAGCGGCTATACACAAAGCGCCATGGGCTCGGCGAGCTATACGTACTCCCCAACCCAATCGGTCGCGGCGACGCCAACGTTTACCCCCGCCAGCGGAACGACTTTCGCCACCACGCTAAGTGTGTCCATTGCGGATGCAACACCATCCTCGTCAATTTATTACACTACTGACGGAAGCACACCGACGACGGCCTCTCCGCTCTACTCGGCCCCGTTTACGATTGGCGCAACCACCACTGTCCACGCGATCGCCACGGCCAGCGGCTATACGCAAAGCGCCATGGGCTCGGTGAGCTATACGTTCTCTCCAACCCAGACGGTCACACAGACGCCGACCTTCTCACCGACCGGAGGAACCTTTACTTCGGCGCAACAGGTGACGATCAGCGATACCACTCCCGGAGCAGTGATTTACTACACCACCAACGGGACCACGCCAACCACCGGCTCAGCGGTCTATACTTCGGCCATTACGGTCAGCGCCAGCAGCACCCTGGAGGCTCTCGCGATTGCACCTGGATATACGCAGAGTGCGGTGGCCACCGCGGCCTTCGTGATTCAATCCAGCGGCACCCCCAACATAAGCTTTGGCAGCGGCTTTCCCAACGCCACCGGCCTGCAGCTGAATGGTGCAACGAAAGTAAACGCCAACAACCTTGAGCTTACCGATGGGGGAACCTATGAGGCTGGGAGCGGCTTTTGGACAACACCGGTCAACATCCAGTCCTTTACCACCAACTTTACCTTCCAGCTAACCAGCGCCACTGCCGATGGCTTTACTTTCACCATCCAAGATGCGGGCACAACGGCGCTGGGAAACTATGGCGGGGGGCTGGGCTACGGAGTCAACCCCAACGGCGGAACAACCGGCGGTATAGCCAAGAGTGTCGCTATCAAGTTCGACATCTACAGCAACAGCGGGGAGGGCTCCGATTCCACGGGAATCTTCACCAATGGAGCTGCGCCGACGAACCCCGCGATCAGCCTCACCTCTTCCGGGATCGTGTTGTCGAGTGGGGATACGATATCCGCGCAACTTGTCTATAACGGCACGACGTTGACGCTCAATCTTACCGACACGGTTACGAACAAGACCTTCACCCAGGCGTTCACCATTAATATTCCATCGACTGTTGGCGCGAACACGGCATATGTGGGCTTCACGGGCGGCACCGGAGGCGGGACCGCCATCCAGAACATTAAGACCTGGACGTTTACCTCAGGTACGCCGTAGGGCGCTGCTGAGGAAGAGGGTCGACCGTTAAGTGCATCGGATGTATCGAGGGACAGAAGGAAAGAGCAGTGGTCTCCCACACCCCCCGATTTCGTGTGAGGCTCGGTGGGTTCCGTGAACTTCAATCGCCCTTCCTTAACGAAGGGCGCACACGCAGTTGTGGGCAGTCCTGCGTACAGGAAATACGAGGCATCTCGGGGAAAAACCAGCGAGATGTGGGCCACCCGTCCTTCGCTTGGGCGCTAGGGGACGAGAGCCAGGCTCGGTGGGGTTAGTTTGAGGCTGGTTCTGGATTGCCGGATGGCAACGCGTAAAGCCGTTCTAATTCCTGCACATCGGCGAGTTGGCCAGCGGTTAGGATTCTGCCCAGGGCGGAGCGCTCTATTGCCTCCCAGTTGGCCAGGAATACCAGTAGTGCGTCGAAGTCAGGGTTTGTTTGTTTCACAGCTTCATCATGCATCCGGCCGGGGCTCGGCCGAAATACTACAAAGCGGTGCCGATGGCACACATTGGTGGTTAAGGCTCTAACCCGGATGTCTCGCTAAAGAGAACCCAGGGCAGGCGAAATCGGGTTGGTTGCAGTAGTAGCGACGAGGGTCCCTCACCGACCCAGGGCCTATTTCCGGGCAAGAAATCTTTCTGCTCAGAAGGCGGCACGCGGGTCATGACGCGCGAGCCGGCTCAGCAGATAATCAACCTCGGTGCGCGCCGCCGCATTCAGCGGTGCACCAGGAACGCGCTGGGTGTCATGAGCAATCGCGCCGCGTTTCTGCAATACGTACTTGCGCACGGCGAGACCGATGCCCCGTTGCTGCTCGTAGCGGATGAGCGGAAGATGTGCGTCAAAGAGATCATGAGCGGCATCTCGCTTCCCTGCCTGCGCATGCTTCACCACGTCGACCAGCATGTCGGGAAATGCGTAACCGGTCATCGCGCCGTCTGCACCCCGCTCCATCTCGAAATCCAGGAACAAGGCGCCATTGCCGGTCAGAATCGAAATCGGCCGCAGAGATCCATCGCGCTGAAAGCCGCGCAACGCGGATATCTTGTCCAGTCCGGGCCAATCCTCATGCTTCAGCATCACGCAAGAGGGATTGTCCATCACAATCTGCCGGATGACTTTGGGCGTCATCACGACGGTCAGCAGCAGCGGATAGTCCTGAATCACGAATGGGATATCCGTACCGATGGCGGTCACCGCCTGGGCGTAATAATCGATGATCTGATCATCGGTACGCAGGGCAGGCGGCGGTGCGATCATTACCCCCGCGGCTCCGCCATCCATTACCCCGCGGGCCAACGAGCGCATGGCGGCAAAGCCTGGTGCGGAGACTCCGACGATCACCGGCACCTTCGCCCTGCGGACTACCTGGTTGGAAATTGCCAGGGCCTCGGCCGGGTCGAGCTTCGGCGCTTCGCCCATAATGCCGAGAATGGTTAAGCCGGTAACGCCGCGGGACAAATAAAAATCTGTCATGCAATCGACCGATTCCGTATCGACGGCCCCATCCGGAGCGAACGGAGTTGCGGCGATGGCGTAAACGCCGTTCGCGGTGTGATCTAATTTCATTTCTTTGAACCTGCCTGCGGGGCGCCTTCACGCAGAAGAAAATTGAAGTCGCAGCCCTGATCGGCCTGCAATACGCAATCCTCAAATAACCTGGCATAGCCGCGTGCGGGTAGGTTGCGTTGCGGGGGCGACGCTTTCCAGGCGGCCAGGCGGCTTTCGAGTTCCTGGTCGTCGATCAGCAGTTCAATCCGGCGTGCTTCCACGTCGAGCGTAATCCGGTCGCCGGTCTGAACGATCGCGAGCGGGCCGCCAACCGCCGATTCCGGGGTGATATGCAAGACGATGGTGCCGAAAGCGGTGCCGCTCATCCGGGCGTCAGAAATGCGCACCATGTCTTTCACACCCTGTCGAGCCAACTTCATCGGGATGGGCAGATAGCCTGCCTCCGGCATGCCCGGCGCACCCTTCGGCCCGGCATTGCGCAGAACCAGAATGTCCTCGGGCCGCACATCCAGGTCCGGCGCGTCGATGCGGATGGTCATGTCCTTGACGGAGTCGAATACGACCGCGCGCCCAGTGTGGCGCATCAGGTTTGGGGAAGCTGCCGACTGCTTGATGAGGGCGCTATTCGGGGCCAGATTGCCGTGCAACACGGCCATCGCTCCTTCCTTCTTCAAGGGGGCGGCGAGGCTGCGGATCACATCTTGTCCTGGTACTACTTCGGCCACGGCAATTGCATCGCCGATGGTTCCACCGGATACGCTGGGCGCGTCGAGATCGAGCAACGTATTGAGTTCACGCAGCAGAGCGGGTAAACCGCCGGCGTAGTGGAAATGCTCCATATAATGCGTGCCGGATGGCTTGAGGTTGAGCAGAACCGGAACGTCCCGGCCCAGTCGATCGAAAACTTCCAGGTCTATGTTCACGCCGGCGCGGCCGGCGATGGCGGTCAAGTGAATCAAGCCATTGGTAGACCCGCCAATAGCCTGCAATACGATCATGGCGTTGCGCACGGAGGCTTCCGTAATCAGCTCGCCTGGGGTGGGAGCACCGGAGATGGCCATCTCGGCGGCTCGCTTGCCGCTGGCCTCGGCAATGCGGCGGCGGTCAGAGTGCGTGGCTGGCGCGGTGGCGCTCATGGGCAGCGCCAGACCCAGCGCTTCGACGATGCAGGCCATGGTACTGGCCGTACCCATGACCATGCACGTGCCGACAGACGGGGCCAGGCGGCCGCTGATCAATTCGATCTCGGCAACGTCGATGACGCCGGCGCGGTGCTGCGCCCAGAACCGCCGGCAGTCTGTGCAAGCGCCCAGCACCTCGCCTCTGTGATGACCCACCACCATCGGCCCGGTGGGCACCACGACGGCCGGCAGATCGGTGCTGGCAGCGGCCATGACCTGAGCCGGCAACGTCTTGTCACAGCCGCCGATCAGAACCACCGAGTCCATCGGCTGTGCTCGGATCATTTCCTCCGTATCCATCGCCATGAGGTTGCGGAGGAACATCGAGGTGGGATAAGCGAAACTCTCGCCGATGGAGATGGTGGGAAACACCATCGGCAGCCCGCCTGCGAGCATGACGCCGCGCTTTACGCTCTCGATCAGGTCCGGCACATTGCCGTGACATGGATTGTAGTCACTGAAAGTGTTGATCACACCAACGATCGGGCGGTCGAGCGCGTCGTCAGAATAGCCCGCGGCCTTGATGAAGGCTTGGCGCAGGTACAGAGAGAAACCGGCGTCACCATAGCTGGTCAGGCCCTTGCGCAGACCCCGAATGGTGTCTCGTTCCCCGTCTCGTTCCCCAGGATCATTCATGCCGCAATACTAGTGCACGGCGGCCCGGGCCGCTACTTCCAGCAACCCCGAGGTTATTTTTCCTGGACGGCCTCGAAGGCCGCCTTGAGCCGTTGGTGGAGCTGCGCGAGGTCACGCGTGTGGGCCAACATTGATTCGGCCATGGCGTCAAAGAAGATCCCTTCCGCGAGCGTCGTCCAACCGGCTCGGCGGACGATTTTGAGGAGCTCCTCGTGGTATGCCTCACCGGGAAGGTTGGCGATTGCCTGCTTCACCTCGCGGAGTTTTCGCTCGAATCGCTGCAGCTGATCCGTGGAGGCTTCAGGCTTTGACTTGGCCAGAGTTGCCACGTTCTTTCTCCTCTTGATGAGCGCGTTTGCATCCACACTCTGTTGTGATGCAAACACTACATTCGTTTCAGGCCGGTGGAGATTTTTTTTTGGCGCCAGCGGGGCCACAAAATTGCTAGGAAGGAGCTTGGCGGCGAGTGGGGAAATAGACGACTGTTTAGCCTAAGCGACTAATATAGAACGACTTGAAGGATTGTTTTGCGCGGTGTAACAGCACTCTCAAATATTCACGGCTTATCCCGAATTCGGCGCAAACCTCATCTTTGTCGCGCTCATCCAATAGCACAGCTTGCAGCAAGCGGCGGTCCCGCTCCGTTAGCTCGTTCAGGATCTGCCGAACCATCCGCTCGGTATCCTTGGCCTCCAGCAGGCTGAGTGCGCTTGGTTCGCGGCCGGCAATGGTAGCCTCGGTTTCGTCGTCAATGGTGGCCGTCACCCTCTTTTGGGAACGATAGTGCTCCAGCAGAACATGGTTACAGACCGAATTGACAAAGGGCCCCAGCCGATCAGGCTGTCTGAGGCCTTCTTCTGCGCGCAACAACGCCAGCACACGCATGAACGTTTCCTGCCTTATATCTTCAATGGCTTCTTTAGAATTCAATCGCGAGCGTAGCTTGAGACGTATCAGTTCGCTGAAGTACGTCACAAAATGCCCTTCGACATGGGCGTCCCCTGATCGAAGTCTCTCGACGTAGGAGGCGTCGAACGCAAAGAATTCCAAGCCCGGTTCCTCCGCAGCGACAGCGAGCGCGTCCAAGTTTACACCGCCAGGGGAATCGTTTAAGCACACTATTCGGTTGTGGGTGGGTCTCGCGCATCCGGTCCTCCGGTACCGTCCTGCATATCCCGGCCGTTTGCCGGTGAATCCTGACGTCACAGAGGCCCGGTGTTCCATACTTCCTCCCGTGCCGGCTTTGAAGAACCAAGGCAGAAGTATCAGCAGTCGTAGCCGGCCCGGAATGCTGACAACAGAAGCGTGTACCGAGTAGTGACAGAAGAGGAATAGACGTTGCAAAGGTGCGCGGAAATTTCGAACAGGCTCACTGGCTTTTTCCCCGGGCGGCGCCAAACTTTCTTACTTAGAGGTCTCGGACTGTGCGCTGCGAAAAGCCTCATAGCGCGCTTTGTTTTCCGCATTGGGCGGATACAACCCGGGCAGAGACGCGCCCGCCTGCACCTCAGCGATAATCCAGTCCTCCAGCTTCTCCTGCTCGACGGCAGCTTCCACAACTTCGTTGAGCAGGGCGCGGGGAATGACCACAGCGCCATCTTCATCCACCACGATCACGTCATTGGGAAAGACTGCGACCCCGCCACAGCCAATGGGTTCCTGCCAATTGACAAAAGTGAGCCCGGCGACCGAAGGGGGCGCTGCGGCGCCCATGCACCATACGGGCAAACCGGTGGCGAGCACGCCCGTGAGGTCACGTACTACCCCATCGGTGACCAGGGCGGCGACGCCACGGACTTTCATGCGGGCGCAGAGAATATCGCCGAAGATGCCGGCGTCAGTGATGCCCATGGCGTCGACCACCGCAATGCAGCCCGGCGTCATGGATTCGATCGCGGCGCGCGTCGAGATGGGGGAACTCCAGGATTCCGGGGTGGCCAGATCTTCGCGCGCCGGGACAAAACGCAGCGTGAAAGCCGGGCCCACGAGACGCTTCTGGCCGGGACGCAGCGGCTTGGTGCCGCGCAGCCAGACATTGCGCAGGCCTTTTTTCAGCAACACCGTGGTGAGGGTCGCCGTGGCTACGGCGGAGAGACTTGCAATCGTCTTTTGGTCTAATTCCACTGTTGTCCGTTCCGTCATCATGAGACAGGCCTAACTCCACGCGTCTGACTGGAAGCGCGCAATCGCTTTTTCGTCGAAGAGATACCCGAGGCCTGGACCGGTCGGCAGGGCGAGGCCGCCGTTCCGCACTTCGAGTTGGCGATCAATAATCTCGCAGAAGTTGAACACCTTGCCGTCGGGAAAGTATTCGACGAACTGACCATTGGGCGAGGCGGAGACCAGGTGCACGTGCAGATCGTGAAACCAGTGCGGGCACATGGTCACACCGTAAGCATCAGCCAGCGCGGCGATGCGCCGGAATTCGGTTATCCCACCACAGACCGCAGCATCCGCCTGCAGGATCGATGCTGCCTGTTTGTCCAGCAACTCCTTGAATCGCCAGCGTCCGGCTTCAATTTCGCCGGTGGCCACAGGGATGCTGATCATGGCGGCCAGCTTGGCGTGGTTTTCGATTTGATCGGGGCTGAACGGCTCCTCAATCCAGTACGGATCGTAGGGCGCGAAACGCTCAGCGTAGCGAAAGGCCGTGGGTACATCGGACCAGGCGTTGTTTGCATCCAGCATGAGCAACACGTCGGGCCCAATCGCCTTGCGAGCCGCCTCGATCCTTGCTTCTTCTGACTTCAAGTCGCCGCGGCCGACCTTCATCTTTACGGCGTTGAGGCCGAGCCCCACGTAGCCGGCCATTTCTTCGCCCAGCATCGCGGGTGTCTTGCCCTCGAGGTAATAGCCGCCGCTCGCATAGGCCGGAACCGTATCTTCATAGGCGGCGCCGAGATACTTGTAAAGCGGAAGGTTGGCCGCCTTGGCATTGCGGTCCCACAGCGCGTTATCGAGAATACTCAGCGCTCGCATCACCGAGCCGACGCGGCCATGCAGCAAAACTTCCTGATACATATTTTTCCAGATCAATTCCGTGGCGTTCGAATCAGCGCCAATCAGCATGGGCGCAAGCATCTCGCGCACCGCCGTTGTGACCACGTTTCCCCCGGAATGCCCAGCGTAGCAATGGCCAATGCCTTCGACCCCGTCGTCGGTGCGGATCCTGACCAGGCTGTAGTCGCGCGAGATTACCTGGCGGCGCGCAAAGGCGGTCGCCTGGCGCAGCGGAATATGAACAGTACGTGCTTCGACAGAAATGATTCTGGCCATTTGACTCCCGTTCTACATTCCGTTAAGAAGCTTGACCAGGCGGGCAAATCCTTGCTCCCGCGCAGTTTTGTTTCGGGGCATGGTGTTGGTGGGGTCTTCGCCGGCGCGCATGAATCCGTGACCAGCGCCTTCATAGGTCACAGGCTCGTATGTTTTGCCGGCGGCCTTCATGGCTGCGGTTGTAGCTGGAATCGTGGCATCGACACGGGCGTCATTCCCTCCATAAAAGCCGTAGACGGGGGCGGTAATCGTGGTCACGTCCGCGGGGCCGGTGCCGTAGAAGACAAAGGCCGCGGAGAGATCTTTGCGGTGGACGGCGAACGCGAACGACTTGCCTCCGCCCCAGCAGAAGCCAGTCACGGCGATTTTACCGTTGCCTGCGGGAAGCTTTTTTCCATAGTCAGCCGCGGCGTCCAGATCCGCCATCACTCCCTCGGGATCAAGGCCGGAGACTGCTTTCACAGCAGCGTCCTGGCTGGGAAATTCGCTCGAACCGCCTCCATTTGGGCCCGAAGCCGGAGAGCAAGTCGGGAGCAACGACGATGAAGCCTTGTGCAGCCAGTTCGTCGGCCATTTCCTTAGCCCAGTCGGTGAGGCCGAAGATCTCATGAATGAGGACGACCACAGGCGCTTTTGTCTTGACCTCGGGGTAGACGACGAATGCCTGCACGGTGCGGCTGCCATGCTTGAGAGCCACATATTCATGGTGGCGGGGCGAGGCGTCAAGACGAGTCTTGGCCCAGTCTTGCGCGTGCATGGCAGCGGTGGCGAAAGAAAACAGCAAAGCAACGGCAGCAAATCGGAGGGCATGAGGCGGCTTGAACGTCATGGGGAGGAGTTTAGTCACAGAGGTGTGGGTGTCGCAACCGTTTGACGCGTGCGAAGGGCCGTGTTTGGATGAAAATTGGTGAAACCCAGATCTCGCTCTGCCGGTGGATACGATTCTGCCGGAGATCCTCGATTCGTTAAAGCGCTCTGCTAACCTCGTGATCGAAGCACCGCCAGGGGCGGGTAAGACCACGCGCGTGCCGCCTGCGCTGCTGGACGATTCTCAGCGGTGAAGTGGTGGTCCTGGAACCACGCCGTATTGCCGCGCGCATGGCGGCGCGGCGGGTGGCTTGGGAACTGGGCGAAGAGGTTGGCCAGACCGTTGGCTACCAGGTTCGATTTGAGGAAGCGATTGGCCCGAAAACGCGGCTTGCGGTTCGTCACCGAGGGCGTGCTCACCCGGCGGCTGCTTTCCGATCCGGGCTTAAAAGGTGTGGCGGCAGTGGTGCTGGATGAGTTCCATGAACGCCATCTGGAGAGCGACCTGGCGCTGGCCTTGCTGAAACGCCTGCAGCAGACGCGGCCTGATCTGCGGATCGTGGTTATGTCAGCGACGCTCGATGCCGCTCCGGTGGCGCACTACCTGCAAGATTGTCCGGTGCTGCGGTCAGAGGGGCGGCAGTTCGAACTCTCGATCACCCATCTGCCGTACTCTCCAAAGCCGCTGGAGGCTCAGTTAGCAGAAGCACTGGAGCTGCTGATTGCGGAGGAGCCTTCCGGAGATGTTCTGGCTTTCTTGCCTGGGGCCGCTGAGATACGGCGCGCCACGCGCGAGAGCCAGGCAGTCGCGCGCCGGGCCGGGTTGCTGGTATTGCCGCTGCACGGTGATTTGACGCCCGCCGAACAGGATCGCGCGGTCGCGCCTGCTAGCCAACGCAAAGTCATCCTGGCTACGAATGTCGCGGAAAGCTCAGTGACGGTTGAAGGCGTTAGCGCGGTGATCGATAGCGGCCTGGCACGCATCGCGACCTATTCTCAGTGGACCGGCTTGCCGACGCTCCACGTGGGCCGTGTCAGCAAGGCTTCAGCAAAGCAAAGAGCGGGGCGGGCGGGACGCACCGGACCCGGCCGGGTGTTGCGCTTGTACACCATGGAGGACTACCTGCGCCGCCCGGAACACGACGAGCCGGAGATCGCGCGCAGCGAGCTCTCTCAGCTTTGCCTTGCTTTGCGCGCTATGCGGATTGGCCAAATCGACTGGCTGGATGCGCCGCCTGCAGCCGCCGTTGAAAGAGCGGAGTCTTTGCTCGACCGCCTGGGCGCTACAGGGCCGATGGTGCAGCAGCTGGCGCGGTACCCGCTGCATCCCCGGCTATCGCGCATTCTCACGGCGGCCATGGAGCGTGGAGTGGGCGAGGACGGCTGTATCGCGGCGGCACTGCTTGGGTCGGGCGCGCGATCGCAGAAAAATGACGTGCTTGCAGCCATGGATGAGGATCAGGATTACCGTACCCGGCAACAAGTAGAGCAACTGCGCAGGATCGCGCGGCCCGCCCGGCAGACGAAGCACAACGACGATGCTTTGCTGATGTCGATACTGGCGGCCTTTCCGGATCGCGTTGCGCGGCGGCGCGCAGGCAACCAGGTGCTGCTTTCGAACGGCGCATCGGCGGAGATCGCGGGCGAGCCTCCGCAATATGAATTTATGGCCGCGGTGGATGCCGAGGACCGCAAAGATAAGCCGCTGCCACTGATACGTATGACGGCGCGGATCGAACCGGAGTGGCTGATTGAATTGTTTCCCGATCGTGTGCGCGAGCAGTCGGGCGTGGAGTGGAATCGCCAAACCGAGCGGGTGGAGGCGGTGAGCGCGCTGCTGTACGACGAGCTGGTGATTCAAGAATCCCGTGGGGCAATGCCGGACGCAGAGGCCGCAGCCCAGTTGCTGGCGCAAAAAGCGCTGGAGGCAGGCATCGATCGTTTCGTCGACAGGAAGGCGCTCGATGACTTCTTAGCCCGCGTCGAGTTCGCCGGTGGCACGGCGCCGGATGTTTCCCAGGCGCTTCGCGAAGTGTGCCTGGGGCTGCGCAGCTTCAGCGAGTTGAAGTCCGCGGGGGCGCACATCGTAGCGACGCTCGAACGGCAGATGGGGATGCGACAGCTCAATGAGATTGCTCCGCTTCGCATCCGATTGCCCAGCGGCCGGGAGACGAAGGTTCACTACGAAGCCGGTAAGCCGCCCTGGATCGCATCCCGCCTGCAGGATTTTTTTGGCATGCGGGAAACACCGCGGATCGGGTTGGAGCGGACGCCGGTGGTGGTCCACCTGCTGGCTCCGAATCAGCGAGCGGTGCAGACGACTACCGACCTGGCGGGCTTTTGGGAGCGGCTCTACCCGCAGGTGCGGCGTGAGCTGATGCGGCGGTACCCGAGACACTCGTGGCCCGAGCGTCCGTAGGCCTTCGGGCCCCTCTAGGCTTGCGGGGGCGCCGGCAATTTTACGTGCAGTACATTTCTCAGATAGTTGATGTTGACCGCGAGATTGTTTTGTATGCTCCCGGTGCCGTCGCCCGGCCGCGGCGCATCGAGGTCGTAGACTACCCATCCTTTGAACTTTCGATCCCGTAAGACTTTGAAGAGGGCTGGAAAGTCCACACCTCCCACACCGAGGTTGTGGTACAGGCTTGCCTGGCGATGTTCCGCCAGTGTCGGCGTCGATGTATTGCCGCGATACCTGGGATAGGTGTCCTTCATGTGCACTTCGGCGATCCGTGGAAAATAATCGCTGATGATCTGCACAGCGTCGCCGCCGCCCAGGGTCAAATGCGCGGTATCCGCCGTGAGCCATACATACTTGGGATCGGTATGTGCCATCACCGTTCGCATGTCGTGCTCCCGTTCCATAGGGCCCCAGATGTGGGGATGGGGAGCCAGCCTTACTCCGAAGGCGATGGTCTGCCGGCCGATTTCATTCAGTGTGTCAGCCAATGTCTTGAGTTGATCGTCGCTCGGCCCACCTTGCGGCCGGCTGCCCATATTGGTCTTCCAATGGTCGCATCCACAGGGCGCAAGAAAATCGTGCGCGAAGTTCACCATGGCGGCGATGAGCTCGGCGTTGCCCTCCTTGTTGATCCATGGATTAGACGGGGGATTGGAAGAGGGATTCGCGCTCGAAGATGGCTTCGGAGCGCGCGGCAGATCTCCCACATCGATTAGTTGGATGCCCGCAGCATCGCACATTCGCTTGAGCTCGAGCGGGTTATCCAGGAACTGTACGACTTGCCCTGAGTAGGGCTCGATGCCCTGCAAACCGAAGCGCGCCGTGTCCGCGATGATCTGCTGCATGTCGGTGGACATGCGAAGATTGCCGTTGGGCCAATCGCCCCACAAGGCACCGGTGATCCCGAAACGAATGTACGGGTCGATCGGGTCGAGGGATTTGGTTACGGCGCTAGCCGCCCACGCGTTCGATTGGCCAAGCACGCCCGCTGCAACTGCCCCGCAGGAAAACGCCAACGCCGAACAAATGAATTCGCGCCTATTGAGACCCTGCGAGGAGATTTTTGTTGACAAAGTAGTTTCCTTTGATTTGTGTGCTTTCAGTGCTTGAGCCCGAAAGCGTAGACATGGGCGTCATGGCTTACGACGAAGACTTTTCCCAGCGCCACCACGGGTTCGCTGAAATGCACCCAATCCGTGAGGATCTTATCGCTCGAATAAAGTTGTTTCCCGGTCTCGGCATCGAACGCATACAGGGTGAGATTGCTGACCGGGGTGGAACGGTACTTAGCCGATAACGGATTGTGGTTGATTTCATCCTGGGTTCCGTGAACATAAGCGGGGCTCTGGACGGTCTGTTCCCCGGTCTGAATCGCATACAGCACACCATTCGCCACCACCGGCGGATCGGGCACGATCATGTCGCGCGAGATCCACTGCGGAGCCAGGGATAGCTTTTCTCCTTCGGCTGTAACCTGGAAAGCCATGATGCTGCCGTGAGGTGCGGGACCGCCGTTTGATGGGAACTGCGGCGCATTTTTTGAAGGCGGCCCCCACATGGGCACATACAGAAAACGTTTTTGATCAGGGGTCTCATAACTGGTGATGGAGCCCCATACTCCCTGACCAGGTTTGCGGCCCTCCGCCGCATCATTACCAAGCTGCGGTGATTTGTACAGAGGCGTCGAATGATTAGGACGGCCGCCAAGATCGGCAGCATCGAGCAGGTAAAGGACACCCTCTTTGCCGGCAACAGCGATGAGCGTCCGGTTCTGGAAAGTAAAAACGCCTGGACTCGCCGAACCGAGATCCAGGTCCTGAGCATTCAAGAATTGCCAATTCGAGGGCGTGAATGAATCCAGCAGACGCGTTGCCTTGGGAGCCAGCTTGAGCAAGGTCTCGCCAAAATCGCCGGCTGCCGGATCGTAGACACCGTCGGCTGTTTGCGCAATGACAGTGCCGTCGGAGCCTCTGGTGACACCGCCGCGTCCCCACGGACCCGAATATTTATTGCCGCTGGTATAAAAGCGGGTTAGCTGCGGGCGAGCAAGATCGCTCACATCCATCGCAGAAACACTCCCCGGCACCACCGATGGTTTCACGCCGGGCACTGCTGGTAACTGGCCACACCCGCGGCCACTGGTGGTGTAAATCACGTTGTCGATCAGGTTCAGGCTCCAGGCGCGGGCAAAGGGTTCCACCATATTGACCGGCGCCATGCGATCCGCGCCGTCACTCAAATTGAGTCCGCGCAGCTTACCGTCACTGGTGATCAGGAAAATCACGTTGTTCCGCTTATCGATCACCGGGGTATCGTTCACTGTGTTCGAACAAAGCCAGGTAGCAGGCCAGATGGGGGTGGCGGGATTGGCGAAGGTCTTCTGCCAGAAAATTTTTCCCGTGTCCGCATCCAGCGCGAATACCGTGTCGTCGGCGCCAAGCAGGAAAACCAGATTCTTAGTGCCTTGCGCGCTGCTCACGCCTTCCGCCACCAGCGGTGCGGTGAGCGTGGAAAGAACGATGCCGTTGGGCGGCGTGCTCAGCTGAGTGCTCCACAGCAACCGTAGCTTCGATACGTTGTCGATGGTTAGCGAAGTCTCGCCCCTGTTCCAGCCTGTCCGTTCCTGATCGTAGCCCCATGTGGTCCAATCGCTTACGGGCGTCAGGTCTTGTGCCAAAGTGGCTTGGGCAGAGAGGACGAAGACGAGCGCTAGCAAAGGATGCAAGATGGAGATCCTTAACACGCAGGCCTTGTCTCGGGAGTAACTCGGTAGGCTTATGCATCTGCAGCTAAAGCGTGAGTCAGTTCGCGCCATCGAAGATTTAGAAGGTCCGGGAAGATACATAGTCCCGGCGAAGAGCATCTGTCAACGTGCTCGTAAGGGGACAGGACGATTGCGATCGTTGATCGGGCTCGATTGGGAAAAGAAAAGCCCGTCCGTGAAGGACGGGCCTGGTAATTTCCTGTCGGTCGATCTTAGTTTTGCTTAACGGCCGCCACGACCTCCCCCACCCATGGCGTGTCCTCCTCCACCAGAAAAGCCTCCTCCTCTGAATTGTGCATAGCTGCGGCCACCGTACCCGCGACCGCCGTAGAAGACCGGGCCTCCGTAGAAGATGTACCGTGGCGAATAGAAGCCCCATCCAAAGGGACTCCACAACAGCCCGTCACCCGGGAGCCAGGTATAGCCCCAGAAGCCGGCGTCCCAGTACCAACCTGGAGTCATGCCGCCGTACCCGGCATATTGCGAGGCCAGGCTGAGGTTAGCTTCGGCCAGGTATTGAGAACGGAGGCTGCTCCAGTTGTAGAGTGCGTCCTCGGCTTGATTGCGCTCGAAACTCACGCTCTGAACCGCCTCGCTGCCCGTCAAACCGACCTGGTGGTCACCCTTTACCTTGAGTGCCTTCTGGCCACCGCCAGTTTCTTCCAACAGCTCAGCCTCTCCCTTGAAGACACGGACCGTGCCCTTGTCTGCGTCGAAAGCGTACAAACCGTCTTTAAGCAGACGAGTGTTCGCACTCCCTTGCGCCACTTGTATATCGTTGCGGGGGTGTATCTCATCCACTTCAATGTCGGCACGGCCGCGATCCAGGGCTACCTGCGTATTCAGCAGATTTGGCGAGATCATTCGTACGGCGCTGTTCTCTCCCACGCGGAGAAAAACACCTGGGGTGAGCAACAACTCAACCCTGCCATTTGCTGTTTGCAGCACCTGGCCCGGCTGGAGTTGGGCGTAGCCCACCGATTGTTGATTTAATGGCTGGCCGCTTATCGAGGCCGAGCCTTCTACATAGTTAACAGTTCCTGGAACGGCTGGGTTTGCAGTCTGCGCTAAAGCTACAGGCGCGCACATAGTCGCCAGGGAAAGCAGAATCGCCTTCAACCTTGGCATCGTAGTTCAACCTCTAGTTGATTAGAGAGTAAACAGGAAAAAAAGTTGCGCAGGCAGCCGTCGCTCGATTGAAAACCAGTGCCGGCGCTATCGGTTTGCCTTGGATTTTACGCAGCGAAAGCCTATGTTTGAGGCTGAGCTGTCTGGAGTGTTCGACGTGCGCGCAGCCACGCGGTATCGATTGCAATAGGACGCGTGACATAGAAATGAGCCGCCCTTCATCACCTTCGCCTCGCCGTGCGGTGGCCCTACCGGATCTTGCGCGGGCGCAAACGAAACTTGGTGTGAAACCAGTCGGCACACCATTCCCAAACATTGCCAGTGACTGAATAGAGACCATAGCCGTTGGGTGGAAAGCTGTCGACCGGGCAGGTTCCGGCGTAACCGTCTTCGGCTGTATCGATCTCGCGGAAATTCCCCTTGCCAGATGTTGCACCGATGCATACCGCCTGGAACAAGTTCGTCGCCCCACGGATAAAGCTTCTGCTCCAGACCGCCGCGCGCCGCATATTCCCATTGCGCTTCGGAGGGTAGAGACTTCGAGGCCCATGCGGCGTAAGCGGATGCGTCGTTCCAGGAAACGTGGACGACGGGATGATTCTGGCGTTGATCCACATCTGACCCGTGGCCCCTCGGGGTGATTCCAGGTGGCACCCGGCACCTTACACCACCACGGTGTGTAGGCTGCTGTGTCCTCCACCAGTTCTTCGAAGCGCTCGGGCGGGATGTGAGACCAAAAGACAAACGACCAGCCAAAGATTTCGGCTTCGGTTCGATAGTTGGTGGCGTCAATGAAGGCGGCGAAGTCAGGCATTGGTGACTGGGAAAGTATCGATTGCAAACGGCGAGAGAGAGACAGCGCGGACCGGGCCTTCGCCATCGGCGGGAAAGCCGCGGTCGTAGCCGGTTCCCATCAGGAAGCTTCCACCCGGAAGGAGATACGCTTGCCCTCGTCGTGTCGGCGGTTACCGCGGAGGCCTGCCCACGGCGATGCGGATCGACTTCGCGGCCCGAGGGCGCAGACGACATTCTGCCTCTTCGCGCGGCGAAAATGCGGAGCGCAGCAAGATGATTTTTCGACCGCTCTTCATCGTCCTAAGGTTAAGGATAAAGCTTAGCCGGTACTATTTCAGGCTCGGGCTCGCCGGCTGCAACCATCAGCTTTTTCAGCTGCTGGCTCAGTTCAGTGGCCTGCGATCGATACTCCTGGCGGCCAGCAAGATTCACCAGCTCGTGTGGATCGGCGCGCTGATCATAGAGCTGGTACTCATGGTACGTGGCAGCGGCGGGCTCTTTCGATGCGCCAGAGGGATCCGCGACGCAGTAGGTCCAATCTTTCGTCCGGATCGCACGGCCTGTCATCGATTCGCTGATCTGGATCAGTTGCTGGTTTGGCCACGCCTGCCGGGCACCGGGATCGTTGAACAGCGGCAGCAAGCTCCGGCCCTTCCACCCGGATGGCACGGGCACGCCCGCGGATTCAAGCAGGGTGGGAGCAATGTCGATGAGACCGACAAGCTCGGGGATCTGCTGCGCGCCATGAAAACCTGGTCCGTCGATAAGCAGGGGCACGCGGAGGGAGCTGTTGTGAGTGCTGCGCTTGTACTCCTGGTTGCGAGTCATGAAGTGGCAGCCGTGATCGCTGAGGAAGACGAAGATGGTGTTGTCGGCGAGATGTTCCTCTTCGAGAATGCGGCGCACTCGGCCGACCGAGGCGTCGATCGCTTCAATGCAACCGTAGTAGTCCGGCAGCTGCGCCTGCCATGTGCCGGGCAGCGCTCGGAGATCGTCGGGGACATTAGAGTTGGCGAAACGCTCCACGGAACCATGAGGCCCGATGGGACGATGCATGTCGTTCTGCTGGTGAGGCTCGATCTGGGAGATGAACAGGAAGAATGGTTTTTCCTGCTTCTGGCGAAGGAAGCGCTCCACGCGATCGGTAATGAAGTCGACGCGGTATTCGTCTTTGTAGGTGATCTCTTTGCCGTCGCGGTCCCAGATCGTTCCTTCGTAAGGATGCGAGGTGAACTCGATAACATTCGCCCCTTCCCACAGATCGAGAAAGCCGCCACGGAACTCTGGCTTTACAGCGCCGGGACCGCCACCGTCGGCCTCAGTGTTTGGGGCAAGATGCCATTTGCCAATCAAGTTTGCGGAATAGCCGGCTTTGCGCAGCTCTCCAGCCAGCGTTGGGAGCGTTTGGCCGAGCGCAATGCCGTTGCGCCAGACGCCGGTTTCGGTTGCGTAGCGGCTGGTGAACAAGACCGAGCGGGAGGGAGCACAGACAGGCTGGTTAGTGACCGCGTGAGTAAAGTTCTTACCCCGGGACGCCAACGCGTCGAGATTGGGTGTGCGCGTGGAGCTATTGTGGCCATTGGCGCCAATGAAGTCCCAACGGAACTGGTCGGAGAGATAGAGAATAATATTCGGCTGTGGTGCCGGTTTAGCGGCAGTGTTTTCATTCGCTTCGGCCGAGGCCGGAACCGCAGCTGCTACGGCGGCTGCCAGCGAACTTTTGATGAATGACCTTCTGCTGTCTATCTGATCTGGCATACCTCTCCTAACTAACATTTAACGTGAAACCTTCCCACCGGCAAGATAGCGAAAAGACCTAGTTGGTCCGCCCGCTGGAAGCTCTCCAGCAGGACAACACAACAATCATCCAGGAATAAAGGGTTCGCAGGCTGGGTAGTCAACAACAACCGGAGCGGGGCGGAGCCAGCTTTACGCTCGACATAACTCTCAGATCTTGTTGAACATGGCTGCTCATCGCGTCTGGGCGAACTATAAAGCGCAGGACTTAGTGTGTCAATGTGACCGGTAAATCGCTTGACAAATTGTGGCACTAACTGCATGATCTGAACCAGCGGTATTATCTCTATCGCGACCACTGAGCCCTATGCAAACCTCCCGGTTGCCGAACATTTCGCCCCGTCGTTATTGTTGTTGCCCAACTAACGGGTAACAAGGCGGATGTGTTTGGGGCGAGTTCTTCTGAACTGACCCTCGAGTTTTAACCCAGGCTTAATCAACTGTTGCTTTTCAGTCAGCGCGCACTGTGTTCGCACTGCTTGCCGACTCTCGTTGTCGCCGAATTGTCTATGCGGATAGCGGACTTTAGCTTGTTGTTAAAAAAAATCGCCGTTGGCGTCGCGCTAACCCTGGTTCCTCTGTTGATCCTGGCAGGGGGGCTATGGGCCACGACAAAACTACTGGCTCATTAACTCCACCAGCAATTGAGGCGCACTACCAGTCAGATATGCATGAGAGCGAATAATGAAGATTGATCCAAATATTCAGCGCAGGATGATAAGGAACGCCGCTCTCAGCTTATTCATCTACGCGTTGCCCGTCCTGCTTATGCTTCTCACGCTTTACCTCAGCGGCAGCAGGCCCTGGGAGAATGTGCATGCTACGACGGGAAGCAGTTTAGGCGTGCGCCACGCTGCATCTGATCATGCGCATGGCTATGGTTTCATGCTCTTCATCATCGGTCTCGGTGTGGTCGAGTTTTCTCTTGGACTCTACGGTGACGAATGGAACAGGAATGAAAAGGCGCTCGATCTCGCTTGCTTCGCGATCCCCAAGCTGGTGTTCGCTCCGTTCTTTGCCTGGTTCAGCCTGACGGTGCTTCCTGTCCTGTTTCCGCGTCAACACAATAGCTTTGCGTGGGTTCCATTCTTCTGGGGCGTCCTGATTCTCTGCATTGCCGATGACTTGACGCAATATTGGTATCACCGGATGCATCATGAAATTCCCTGGTTATGGCGATTTCATCGCACGCACCACTCCGCTCCATACATGGGCATGTCGATGGCGGGACGTCAAAATGCCATCTACTCCATATTCTTCTCGCAGACCTATCTCACCAGCATCCTGGTATACCTTGGCTTTGGCCCGGCAGCGGTAGTGGTGCTGGGAGTGAAGTCTACGATTACCACGTTGGCGCATTCCAGCATTCCCTGGGACAAGCCTCTCTATCGCTACAAGGCTCTCCACCCGCTTGCCTGGATCGTTGAACGAGTCGTCTCAACTCCTGCGACCCATCATGCCCACCACGCATCGACTACAGACGACGGGGTCGGATTCTACAAGGGCAACTTCGGCAATATGTTTTTCCTGTGGGACGTTATCTTTGGGACAGGACATATCTCGCGCCAATATCCCAGGGAATATGGCATCTCGCACTATGAAGGCGACCCCTGGTACGCGCAGCTTCTGTGGCCGGTCTTCAAATCGAATATCCCGGGCAGTGAGTTGGCTGCCGATGGTCCGGTGGTGAGGACCCATATTGAAACACGTGAACCTGTTGAGCAATTCGAACTCGGCAAGGTCCCGATACAGGCATAACAGCCAACATGGAACATATCTCACAATCCGCAACCCAGCACGCCAGGGCAGCACGATGTTGTTGTCCGGCCTCCGCACCCCGCTAGCAGCTACGGCAGATTGCTAGCTGACCGGTAGGCCCCGGTCGACGCTCGCACCCCGTCATCACTCGAGACACCCAACACAGGCGTGAACCTGAGGTTCGCTTGTCGCTCTTCCTCGCTGAGGAAAAGAAAGGTACGACCATGTCTCTGCACTATCTGCGGAAACACTCGCTCTCATTTATAAAACTTGCTCTCTTGCTAAGCGGATTTGCAACGGTTTCCCTGACTGCTTTCGCGCAAACTTCTCAGGTTTCAGGGCAGGTTGTGGACGCAAGTCATTCGGCAGTGTCGGGGGCAAACTTGACTCTGACCCGAGTAGAGACAGGAGATACCCGGCAACAACACTCGACCGGTGAGGGCTATTATTCATTTCCCCTTCTCTTGCCCGGACATTATGACCTTAAGGTCGAGAAGGACGGCTATGAGACGCAGGATCAAAAGGGGATCATTGTTGAAACGGGCACAGTCAGCACGGTGAATGTTGTGCTCGCAGTCGGCGCAGTCGCGCAGACGGTCGACGTCGACGCCACGGTGCCGTTACTGCAATCACAGTCCTCAGCGGTTGAAGATGTGGTGGAGAACCAGACGATCGTAAACATGCCGCTGATTGACCGGCGCTCTTCGCAGCTGCAGCGTTTGAGCGGGTTTGTCGTAGGAAACGGAACGGGATCAAGCGCAACCTTCGCGGTGGGGGGCGGCCGTGGAAATAATGCCAATTACCTGGTAGATGGCGGGAACGTGCAGAATCTCCTGCTCGGCGTGCCGACGCTCATGTTTGATCCGCCCATCGAGTCGGTGCAGGAGTTCAACCTCTCTATCAGCGACTACGCGGCGGAGCTGGGCCGCAGCGGCGGTGCGGTGATCCAGATGACGACCAAGTCTGGAACCAACCAGTTCCACGGTGCAGCGTACGAATACTTCCGCAATGACGACTTGCAGGCCAAGCCATACTTTGCCAAGACCAACCCGGAGCTTCGCTACAACCTCTTCGGCGCCAGCATTGGGGGCCCCATCAAGAAAGACAAGACGCAGTTTTTCTTCAACTATGAGGGGCGCCGGCAAACATCTTCCGTGACCCAGATTATCAACGTACCTACACCTGCGGAACTCACCGGCGACTTCTCTGCCTTCTCGACGCCCGTAATAGATCCTAATACGGGGAAGCAGGCGGTCTACAACGGGAAGTTGAATGTTTTGCCACCGGATGAGCTAGACCCGGTTGCGCAGAAGCTGGTCCAGTTCTATCCGGCGCCAAATGTAGCGGGCGCTGCGCCAAACGTCTCGAATTTTCGCGCCAACGATCCGACGCAGGGGATATACGACGTCTACGTAGCTCGGATCGATCACGTATTTGGCGAAAAAGACCGGATGTTTGCTCGCTTCCTGGCGCAGACGGATCATGAGCCGACGGCCTCGATCTATCCAACGCCAGGAACGGACAACTTTGGCGTGCTCGCGCACAACTACTATTACAATCCTTCCGGCACCTGGTATCACAACTTTTCGCCTACGCTGATCAACGAATTCCGCTTTACCTATTCACGCAGGCAGGCTCTGAGTATCTCGGCGGGAGCCAATACGACTTTGGCATCCCAGATTGGTATTCAAGGGACCAACGCGTCTTTCTTCCCAACCGTCACACTCTCTGGGCTTGCGGGCTTTGGCAATACGACGCAGCAGGAAAGGCTACAAACACCCATTAACAGCAACCAGTATGTAGACAACGTTTCTCTCCAGCGGGGTAACCACCAATTCAAATTCGGCGGGGAACTGCGCACGTCGAACAATACGGATAACTACTTCCCGACGGCGGGCGGTTCGTTCGCATTTACCAATACTGGTGTGAGCGCCAACGCGGCGCTGGGCAGCCTGGCAAATCTGCTGCTGGGCAGAGTTAATTCCGCGACTCTGCAGCAAGCAGAGACATTGCTGACCACGACGTATTCCTGGGGCTTCTTCGCGCAGGATGATTGGCGAGTAAGACCGAACCTAACTCTCAACATCGGGTTACGGTACGATGTTGACGCGCCGCGCGCCGAAGAACATAACCGTCAGAATTCCTTTAATAGCACGACGATTAATCCGATCTCAGGGACACCGGGGATCATCACCTTCTCAGGAATAAATGGCGTCAGCAAATATGCCAACAACTGGGATCTCCACAACATTGGCCCGCACGTTGGTTTCGCGTGGACAGCTCGTCCCAACACTGTCGTGCGCGGCGGGGGCGCCATTCTTTTTCCCGGCGAGTATGACCAGGCAACCCCGATCGTTGCCTACACGGGATTTGCCAGGCAAATCAGCCTCTCCTCTCCGAATGCCGGAACCGGTGCGCCCGCGTTTCTATTGAAGAATAATGGAACCGATGGCACGGGAACCGCGGCCATTCCGACTCCCGCCCAGTTGACCCCCGCCTACGGCGCCGTGCCGGTGGGGCAAAAGGTTGTGCAGGCCCCACAGTATTTTCAGCGGGATCGGGTAAGCGGCTATCTCTATCAAGCAAGTCTTGATGTGGAGCAGCAATTGGGCAACCAGGTATTGCTGACGATTGGCTACCTGGGGACATTCGGCCATCACCTCTCTGCCACCAACGCGGAGAATACCAACCAGGTCACTCCAGCCAATATGGCGTTGCTGCCGACGACCAAGAATACGCAGACTCTGCGCCCATATCCTCAATTTGGGAACGTTAGTATTATTGCTGCGGATGCGGGACAATCGGGCTACAACGCGCTGAACGTCGGCGTCAAAAAACGCTATGCCGGTGGTTTCCAGTACGGGGTGAACTACACCTGGTCGAAGTTCATTGACAACCAGGAGTCCAGAAACGAGCTGGCAAACTATAACGCCGGGTACTCTGGAACAAACGATGCATTCACTGATTATTACAATCCGCGGGACCGCTTCGGACTTTCAGGGAACGATATTCGCAATCGCGTGATTGGAAGCGCGCTCTATGAACTTCCGGTCGGCCCGGGAAAATGGATTCATCCTAATTCTTCCCTGGTGAACGAATTCGTTGCTGGTTGGACAGTCGGGGCGATCTCTGAGATACACTCGGGAACTGCTCTTGGGGTACTGGACTCCACAAATAATACTGGCACGTATTCCGATGGAGTACGGCCAAACCTGGTCGGCAACCCCAACGATCTTGGTGGCTCGCGTCCCAGGGCGCAAAAGACACATGAGTGGTTCGATACCTCCGCGTTCGCACAAAATCCCGCATACACGTTCGGTAACGCTCCGCGTACCTTTGGGAGAGGGCCGGCACTCGCTTCTACGGATGCATCCCTGATAAAGGATTTCAAAATCGCTGAAGTGAGCACGTTGCAGTTTCGCGCCGAAGCTCTTAACGTCTTTAACCACGCTAACCTCGCGAATCCGAATACCCTGTTTGGCAACGGCGCTTTTGGCCAGGTCACGGGGCTGCAAACAGGCAACCAGTCGAGAATTCTTCAGTTGGCTCTCCACCTGGCGTTCTGACCATGCAATTTCCGTTCCCGTTCTGCCCTGGGCCAGTCAGATAGCGGACTGGCCCAGGGATTTTTTCTTATGTATAGATCTCAGGAGTCGATTCGGACAATGATGGCAGACGGGAACGAGGGTTCCGGGGTATCGAGGCGAGCGTTTCTCCAAGGCATGGTCGCAGCCGGAGTTGCCTTGCAAGCAAAAAACGCCGGAGCTGAAATTGATACGGCAACCAGCTTCCGTCCGAATATCGTCTACATCCATTCGCATGATTCCGGGCGATACCTGTCGCCCTATGGCCAGTCAGTGCCTACGCCGAATTTGCAGCGACTCGCGCAAGAAGGCATTTTGTTCCGCAAAGCCTTTAGTGCTGCGCCCACCTGTTCGCCCAGCCGCGCTGCCCTGCTCACCGGGCTCTATCCACACAGCAGTGGCATGCTCGGGCTCGCCCATCGCGGCTTTTCGCTGAATGACTACCAGCAGCACATTGTGCATACTCTCAAACCTGCCGGCTATACCTCGGTCCTGGCTGGACTACAGCACGTGGCCAAGGTTCCTGAGACGATCGGATATGACCGGGTACTTCCGCACAAGGATACTAGCGCAGTGCATGTAGCGCCTGCGGCTGTCGGGTTCCTGGATAGCAAGCCAGCGTCTCCCTTCTTTCTGGATATCGGGTTCTTTGAAACGCATCGTGAGTATCCTGAGGCGACAGCGGAAGACAAGGCCAACTACTCGCCTCTGCCGAGGCCAATCCCGGATACCGCCGCGACCAGGGGTGACTTTGCGCGCTACCGCGCGAGCGCCAGAATCATGGACGAAGGCGTGGGAAAGGTTCTCGAGGCGATCGATCGCAATGGCTATCGTGAAAACACGCTGATCATCAGCACAACAGACCACGGGATCTCGTTCCCTCGCATGAAGTGCAATCTTACCGACGATGGCTGGGGAGTTTCGCTGATCATGCGCGGCCCGAAGCTTCCGCAGGGCGGCTGTTTGCGACGCTTTGATCTCGCAGATAGACATCTTCCCGACCATCTGTGACTACATTGGAATTCAGTACCCGGCGTGGTTACAAGGCAAGTCTTTCCTGCCTGTACTTTCAGGCCAAGTAGCGGAGATACATGAAGAAGTTTTCGCCGAGGTAAATTATCACGCCTCCTATGAGCCAAAACGCGCAGTACGAACGTCACGCTGGAAATACATTCGCCGCTTCGGAGACCGCCGAACACCCGTTCTGCCTAACTGCGACGATAGCCCGAGCAAAGACCTTTGGCTACAGGCTGGATGGGGCTCACAGATCTTAGATACTGAGAGCCTTTATGACCTGCTCTTTGATCCAACGGAGCATGCGAACCTTATCAACGACCCTGGTAACGCGCAGGTAGCTCAAGAAATGCGCGATCGCCTACATCGCTGGATGGTTTCCACGAACGACCCGTTATTACGCGGGCCAGTCGCAGCACCGCCAGGAGCGGTGGCCAATGATCCCAGCGGGATATCTCCCAAAGAAACTCCGATCGCTGCGAGACCGTCGTGATAAGTGCCACCGAACGCGGAATGCGAGTGAGACGTCAGAAGAAATATTTGCGCTTACTGCTGAGAGGAATGTTATTCTCTTTAACAGTTCCAGGCCTGCACTTTCCCCATATGAGAATTGTCTCTAAAAGAACCGACAATCTGCGGCTGCCGATTGAGCAGGTTCCCCCTCATTCTCGTTGTTGTTGACCTTCATCCTTAGTTTTCTCCCTTCAAATCTGTAGATAGTCTTGTCCCCTCGCTCAGCGGTGGACGTGACGTCTCTATCTAAGTCTTAGATCTCTGTTCCCTATGCCTCGCCCGTTGCACGGTTGCAATGGAGCCTTTGTGAAGAAAACTTTGATCGCCTTGCTGAGTTATGTCCCATTCGCTCTCACCATCACGTTGCATGCGCAAACGACCGTCTCTTACCGTGTTTTATTTGGCGTAAGCGACACCGCCCCGACCCGATGGGATGGAACCTTCTCCGGCGAACGAGTGGGCAAGATTACGGCCACAGAGTGGAAGTTTATTGCCGGCGATAATATTGACGGCCAACTCTTTCACTTCTCAACCCATCCCGATCAACGCTTCGTTGGTGCTTCGGGTGGCAGTGGCGCGCCGATTGTCCCCAATGGATTTATATTGACCGCGGAGCGGGTGACCGAGAGCAGTGAGTTTTCTTTCACCACCGCGCAAGGAGACTTTCAATTCCGCGCTTCTGATCTTTCCTACGGCAAGGGCATTTACCGGCTGGGAGAGAGGGTTTACATCGATCGTGTTCCCGCCTCCTACCGTCTTACCGACACGCCCGAGGAAGAAGATTATCCGTCGATTGCAAAAGACAAGAATGGCGACGCCTGGCTGGCCTATGTGGAGTTCCACCATAGTCCCGATCACGTGAAGTTAGCCGCGCCACTGCATGAGGCGCCTAAGGACTTCGCGCCCTTAAAACAGCCAGTGGGCGGCGATCAGATCTGGCTGCAGAAGTACTCCGGCGGAGCGTGGCAACAGCCCGTCGCCGTAACCAAAGCCGGGAAAGATCAATACCGTACCGCGGTGGCGGTGGATGGCAGCGGCCGGCCATGGGTCTTCTGGTCGGAAAACCGCGGCGGAAACTTCGACATCTTTACCAGCTCGGTCGACCAGTCCGGACCGCAGAGTGAAATTCAGATTTCCAAGGAGAGCGGATCGGATATCGATCCAGTCGCTGTGACCGACTCCAATGGCAAAGTCTGGGTCGCGTGGCAGGGATGGCGTGACGGCCGGGCTGCTATCTTTACCGCACATCAGAACGGAAACGGCTTCACGGCGCCGGAGAAGATCTCCAACTCGCAAAGAACGAGTGGGACCCGGCTATCGCAGCCGATAAGGCTGGGCGGGTCGCCGTAGCCTGGGACTCGTATCGCAATGGCAATTATGACGTCTACGCGCGCACCTGGTCCAACTCCTGGGGCGCAGAAGTTCCGATCGCTGCCTCCGCCCGATACGAAGCCTACCCCTCGATAGCCTTCGACCCTAAGGGGCGGCTCTGGGTAGCCTACGAAGAGGGCGGCGAAGGATGGGGCCAGGACTTCGGAGCCTATACCAGCCCAGGCATCGCGCTCTATAAAGGGCGTGCCATTCGGCTGCGCGCGCTCGAGCCCGATGGACGGCTGGTCACCATTCAGTCATCGATCGACAAGACCCTCGTCGGTATCCCCTCTGCGCGCCCTGATATCACCGGCAGCCAACTCGATGGAGAACCACGCGATCCCGACACGCAAAGCGCACTTACGCGCAAGCCCGACCAAGCCCCCGAAGGCGGCGCCCAGACAACGGCGAAGAATACCCTGCCGCGCCTGACCATCGATGACTCGGGGCGGATCTCCATTACCTTTCGCACGCGCACATCCCATCTGGTGGAGCCCCATCGGGACCGTGTGGTCGGAGTACGTGATCTCGTTTGATGGCAAGCAATGGTCCAAGCCCATCTTTCTCGATCACTCCGACAACCTGCTCGACAATCGTCCTGCAGTGCTGGCCGCCGCTCCGGGAAAGCTGCTGATCGTCAACTCCTCGGATGGCCGCCGCAAATTTGTTCCTGCGAGCTCCCTCATGGGCGAGCGTGAAGGAACGAAGGATCCCTACAACAACGACCTATGGAGCCAGGAACTCGATCTTGGTCCCGGCGACCAGGTTCTTCCGGTAGTCGCGCTTTCGCAGTCGGAGAAGACGCCCTCCGCCCCCACGTGGGAGAGCGTGGAGGTCAATGGGGCAAAAGCGATTCGCGAATATAAGGCAGGACCCGACGGCATCGTATCACATCGTGCGCGGCGAATTCCATCGCCACAGCGAGATATCCATGGATGGCGGCGGAGATGGCACCCTGCTCGATCAATGGCGCTATGTGCTGGACGCCGTCGACATGGACTGGATCGGCTGCTGCGACCATGACAACGGAGCCGGCCGTGAATATTCCTGGTGGATTATTCAGAAGCTGACCGACGTCTTTTACGCTCCGGGCAAGTTCACGCCGCTATTCGCCTATGAGCGCAGTGTTCCCTATCCGGAAGGTCATCGCAATGTGCTCTTTGCGCAACGCGGCATCCGCCCGCTGCCACGGCTGCCGATCTCTTCGGAGAACGACTTCGCCCATGCGCCCGATACGCAGATGCTGTATGCCTATCTGCACCAGTTCGATGGTGTTTCGGCATCGCACACCAGCGCCACCTCGATGGGCACCGACTGGCGCGACAACGATCCTAAAGTCGAGCCGGTGGTCGAAATCTATCAGGGCCTGCGACAGAACTATGAGATCCCCGATGGGCCTCGCGCCAACAGCGAGAAGGACTCCATTGGCGGATGGCGCCCCAAGGGCTTCATCAGCCTGGCGCTCGACAAAGGCTATCGCCTGGGCTTTGAATCGAGCTCCGACCACGTCTCCACTCACATCAGCTACGCCAACATTCTGGTCAAAGGGGATGTGACCCGCGAATCGCTGCTGGAGGGTTTCCGCAAGCGGCACGTGTACGCCGCCACGGATGAGATTCTTGCCGACGTCAGGAGCGGCGACTACCTGGCGGGAGACGAGTTCTCCACCTCTTCGCTACCTACCCTGAACATCAAGCTGGATGGGACTTCCAAGTTTGCCAAAGTGGTGATCATCCGCGATGGCAAATACGTATACTCCACTGCGCCGGATACACAGAACGTTCAACTTACCTGGCGGGATAACCAACCCGATCAAGGGTAAGAACAGCTACTACTACGTTCGCGGAGAACAGGACAATGGAGAGATTGTCTGGGTCTCTCCGTTTTGGATCACTTACACGGGAAACTGATGCGGGCGATTATCCGTTTCTTTTCTGGCTGGAAACTGACCACCTGCGGGAATTGCCACCGCAGGTGGCGGCCCTGGGCGCGAAGGAGTCATTAGGTCGATGAGCGAAGAGCGGCGAGAGCGAATTCTCTACTACTCCTATGCAGCAGGCGTGGGAATACTGCTGCTGCTCAACTGGCTCGGAGATCTTCCGCACCGTATTCGGCGTGAATACGGCGATCATCATCACGCTGCTCGCCGGATACAAGACCTTCTACGGCTCCATCCAGGCGCTGCTGGAAAAGCGGATCTCCGCCGACATTGCCCTTTGCGTTGCTGTTGTGCAGCCCTGCTGGTGGGCGAATATCTGGCCGCCGCCGAGGCCATGTTTATTGTGCTGGTGGGCGAAGGGCTGGAGTCCTACGCGGCGGAACGGACCACCGCGGCCATCGAGCGCTTTGTCGAACAGATGCCGCGGTCGGCAACCGTGCTTCGTGACGGCAATGAACAGATCGTCTCCACTGAGCAGCTGCACCCGGGCGATACGATCCTGGTGCGCAGCGGCGAGCGCATTCCCGCCGACGGAGTGATCGAAAGCGGTTTCTCCACCATTGATGAAAGCTCCATCAATGGCGAGCCGCTGCCCCGCGATAAGAAGCCGGGCGATGAGGTCTTCTCCGGAACGCTGAACCAGAATGTGTTGCTGCGCATTCGTGTCACCCGAAGCGGATCGGATACCACGCTCGCCCAGGTGGTCGAACTGGTTAAGCAGGCAAGCGAGCGGCGGTCGCCGGTGGAGCGCACTGCCGACCGCTATGCCAAGTATTTTCTTCCCGCGCTGCTGCTCTCGGCTGCCTTGACCTACGGCTTTACACGCGACTGGCTGCGAACCGTATCGGTATTGATTGTTGCCTGCCCCTGCGCGCTGATTCTGGCGACGCCTACAGCGATGGTCGCCGCGATTGGAGGGCTGGCGCGGCGCGGCATCCTGGTGCGAGGCGGCGACGTTCTGGAACGCGCTGCCAAAGCGGATGTGCTCGTCTTCGACAAGACCGGCACCGTCACCGAGGGCAAGGTGCAAATCTCCCAGGTCCTTGCCGCTGGGGTGCACCCGATGAACTGCTCTCGCTGGCCGCATCGGCCGAACATGCTTCCTCACATCCGCTGGCGCGGGCGATTGTCAGCGAGGCCGACCGGCGGCGCATCACTCCCCGCACTCCGCAGAGCGCGGAAATTATCCCCGGCCGGGGCGCGTTCTGCTACCTGGATGGGCGCAAGATTCTCGCCGGCAATGCAGAGTTCCTGCGGGAGAATGGCGTCACCGGGATCGAATCGTTTGTCCGGCGACGCCGATGAACAGGGAGCCACGCCAGTGCTGGTGGCCGACGCGGGAGTGTTTCGCGGCGCGATTCTCTTTCGCGATCACCTGCGCGAAGGAAGCCGCGAAGCGCTCTCCGCACTGCGGGAATTTGGGCTGACTGATCAGAGGATCTTTACCGGCGATCGCAAGCGGGCGGCGGAGTTGATCGCCCAGCAACTCGGGATCGCACATCTCGAAGCTGGGCTGCTCCCGGCGCAAAAGGTCGAGCTGCTGGAAAAGCTTCGCGCGGAGGGGCACAAACCTGCCATGGCGGGGGACGGCCTGAACGATGCCGCGGCGCTGGCCACGGCATACGTCGGCATTGCCATGGCCGGGGCCAGCGACGTCACGGCCGAGGCTGCCGATGTCGTCTTTCTTCCTCATTCGCTGGAGAGGCTGCCGGAGCTCTTCCGCGTCAGCCGGAGCGCGGTGCGCACCGCGTGGCAGAACATATTTCTTTTCGCCGGCCTTTTTAATGCAACCGCTGTTCTTTGCGCGGCGACGGGCAAGATTGGCCCGGTGGGCGCCGCGGTCACCCACCAGCTTTCTTCCTTCCTGGTAATGATGAACTCTCTGCGCCTGCTCCATGTCTCTTCGGCCGGAGAATGGAGACAGCGCTTCGCATCGACCTGGGAGCGGCTTCCGTTTGCCCACGGGATCAGCCAAGGCTTTCGTTGGATCAATGCCCGCGTGGAGCATTTTGAGTTCAGCTCCCTTGCCGCACGGTTCGTATCGCTGTGGCCGCGTATCCGCAAGCCTCTGCTCTACAAGGCCATCGCGTTATATGCCCTGAGCGGCGTTTACATGCTCAGCACGGACGAGGTCGGAGTCATCCAGCGCTTCGGACGCAAGCTGCCCTCCGATCGGCAAGCTGGCCTGCACTACAAGCTTCCTTGGCCCATCGACACGCTGACCCGGGTAAGAGCGCAGCGGGTGCGCGTGGTGGAAATTGGATTCCGGTCTCAACGCCGAGCGGTAATGGCGTGGGCGAGCCGGCGGCCTACGAATGGAATGTGCAGCACCGTAGCGGCCGCTTTCAGAGCATTCCGGAAGAATCTCTCATGCTCTCCGGCGATCAGAACATGCTCGAGCTGAACGCCACGGTGCACTACATCCCGGAGCATCCCGATGATTTTCTCTTTCACCAGGTCGATGCCGATCTTACGGTAAGGTCCGCGGCGGAAGCGGTGATGCAGAGTGTGGTGACCTCATCCTCACTCGACGATGTGATGACGCGGAACCGGCGCGGGATTGAAGCCACGGCGCGGGAGCAATTGCAAGACCGGCTTGACCGCTATGGCGCCGGCGTTCGCGTTCTGCAGGTGAAGCTGGAGGATGTTCATCCCTCGATCGAAGTGGTCGATGCTTTTCGCGAAGTATCCGATGCCTTTGAAGAGAAGAGCCGTTTGATCAACGAAGCGCGAGGGCTACAGCAACGAGCAGATCGCGCTTGCCCGCGGCAATGCAGCCGCGATGCTGCAGAATGCCAATGCATTCCTGGTGGGGCGCACTGCGCGCGCCAGCGGCGATGCCAGCCGCTTCGATTCTGCCGCTGCCGCCTATCGGCTGGCGCCCGACGTAACCGCTTCGCGCCTCTACCTCGAGACCGTTGAGCAGGTGCTGCCCGGCAGGAACAAGCTGATCGTCGACAAAACCACCAAGCAAACGCCAGCTGTATCTGTTGCAGAATGGCGTCCAACTGCCGAATGGAATTCGGCCTTTGCCCTCGGAGTAGACCGGCTATGACACGCAACAAAAAGCTTTTGATCGCCGCTGCCGTTGGCGCATTGCTCGCCTGGCTGTCCTTTTACACCGTCAGCGAAACCCAATTCGCCTTGATCACCCAATTTGGCCGGCCGGTGCGGACGGTCACGCAAGCCGGACTCCACGCGAAGTGGTTCTTTCAGTCCGCTCTGCGCTTTGATAAGCGCCTGCGGATCTACAATCCGGCACCGTCGGAGTTCCTGACCCGGGACAAGAAAAACCTGGTCATCGAAAACTATGTGGCATGGCGCATTGAAGATCCCAACCGCTTCGTGCAGAGCGTCGGGGATGTTCCCTCGGCGGAGATGCGCCTGCACGATATCATCTGGTCCGGCCTCTCCGCCTGCTTTTGGCAATGAAGATCTGGATGCCCTGGTTTCGACAGACAAGACTAAGCTGCAGAGCACTTCCATCCTGGACAGCATCACCGCCAGCAGCGACCGCGCCGCCCTGCAACAGTACGGTCTCAGGATTGAGGATGTGCGCATCAAGCGGCTCAATTTGCCGGAGCAGAACAAGCAGAATGTCTTTGCCCGCATGCGGGCAGAGCGCGGACGCATCGCCATGCAGTACCGCGCCGAAGGAGAAGAGCAGGCGCTGGCCATCCGCGCCAATGCAGATCGCGAGAAGGAAGGGATTCTCTCCGCGGCTTACAAGGAAGCGGAGACGATTCGCGGTAAGGGCGATGCGGAAGCGACGCGGATTTACGGTGAGGCGTATTCGAAGAATCCGCAGTTCTACAAGCTGACCCGTACGCTCGAGTCCTACAAGAAGATCCTTGATGACAAGACGACCATTATTCTCAGCTCGGATTCCGACCTGCTGAAAATCCTCACCAAAGGCCAGGCGGCGGCAAAATGAGCATACTCATTTCGCCACCTGTACCGGCTGCCGACCCCTGCGGAGACGCCGACGCCCCCGCGCGGACGGCGATATCGTCACCTCCTGTGGTATCTCGCTCGGTGCGTGGCTGCTTTCTGGGAATCTATATTGTGCAGACAGACCAGCAGGGATTGGTGACGCAATGGGGTAAGGTCGTCGAGCCGCGTGTCTTTCCCGGCATTCACTATGCTTTGCCGTGGCCGATCGACAAGGTTTACAAGCTCAAGGTGCGCGAGTTGCGGCGCAGTGTCGTCGGCGGAGAGATACCAGACACCGTGCTTGGACGAACCCAGACCGCCACCTCAGAGTTTTTTAGCGGAGACCAGAACCTGCTGAATATTCGGGTCGTCGTCCAGTACTCCGTCAGCAACCCGAAGGACTTCTTTGTTCCAGGCTCAGAATCCCGACCGCATTGTCGGTTTAGCGGTTGAGTCAGAGCTGGTTCGACGCGTCGCCCACACCACGGTGGACGACATTCTCACCACGCAGAAACTTGCCATCCAAAACGATGTCCTTAAGACGGCCCAAACAATCATCGATGGCTATCGCACTGGGGCCCTGCTCTCCAGCATCAATATTGAAAGCGTATCGCCGCCGCCCGAAACGGCGGAGGCCTTTCGTAGCGTTGCTGGGGCGCGTTCCGATGCCTTCCGCATCGTGAATGAGGCCGACGGTTACGCCAATGACCTTCTGCCCCGCGCCCGCGGTGAAGCTGACCAGCTTCTCGATCAGGCTCATTCTTACTCCGATGGGAAAATCAACCGGGCGGAGGGAGACAGTTCCCGGTTTACCGCCGTCGCTGCGGAATACAGCAAGACTCCCCCAGGTCACCAGCACGCGCGTCTATCTTGAGGCTATGGAGCTCATCCTTCCAAAGCTGAAAAAGCTGATCGTCGACGCCAACAGCAACCTCGATCTGAGTGTGATTGGCCGCCAGGACAACTCTACACCCGCGCCTCCTGCTACGGCCGACGGAGCCACCCAGAGATGAATCTCGTCAAAAGGCCTGCGGTATTGACCGGATTTTTTATGCTGGTCCTGTTCACTCTCGTTTTCCTTCGCGCCCATGGGTGGCGGGTGCCTGTCGAATGTAACCGACTTCTTTTCCCGCTCACGCCGCGCACCCAGACGCCTGAAGATACGGTCTATGGAATGCTTGATGCAGCGCGCGCCGGCGATACAGCGGTCTATGTCGACACCTTTTCCGGACCCCTGCAGCAACAGATTCAACAGGCTGATTCGAGAGAGCGGAAAATCGCATTTTGCTACTTATTTGACTGCGCAAAGTTCTTCATTTCAAAGCGTCGCAGTCTCTGTGACCGATCAGCCGAGTGATGTAGAGGCACGCCTGAGGGTTGAATATGTCTACGCCAATCGGAATGAGGTGCAAACCTTTCATCTGAAGAAGAGCGGAGGGCGCTGGAGATTGTCGGCATTTCTGGAACCGACCAGATCAAGACTTTGATCCCCTATGGAACAGCCGTTACGGATGACTAATGTTCCAGCAAAAGGACAGACAAAATGTCAGTTAAGTACCCTGGATCTTGCATTTGTTTCGGCGGGTATATTGGGCTTCCGTCATGGATTCGATTACGACCACATTGCTGCCATCTCCGATATCACCAGCATGGAGGCTTCGAGAAGGACGGCCATGCAGATGGGCTTTGTCTACATACTCGGCCACGCTGTCACTTTGGGTGCCCT
>CAWCAZ010000012.1:0-100481 GCA_963793525.1 uncultured Acidobacteriaceae bacterium | reverse complement strand
AAAGAGACGGGCCGACTCATCACCTGGAACGGCTAGAATTGGTGACCGGACCGGACTGGCACTTTAGAAATGTGAAGGTAAGGAATAGCCATCCTCAGGCGAAAGAGTCAGTTCAGGGCTGTCCCTCGTTTCTCGAAAGCTGGATCGCTTCTTGCGATTCAGTGGACTGGTGTGGACCCCAACTTTGAGACACTGAAAACAGGGACAAACTGCAGCGGAAAAGCGGTGACGATGAAAAGAACCAGTGACAGGAAGATGTGAAAAAATCGATTTTAAAATTTGCGGCAAACTCGGCGTTAAAAAATTGCTCTAGGATGCCCTATAAGCGATCGCTGGGGTGTCGGCAAGCATTTAGGATCAAAAATAAAATCGCGAAAACTCCAGCAAGTCAATTTTTTCACATCTTCCAGACGGAACGTTCACCTTCCGACTACGAGGAAACGTTCCGTCTGTCATTACGTTCTGCGGTTTCGGAGACAAGTTGGCGCGCCTGTTTATTCAAACGCCGATAGTGAGATTCGCCGATCGCGGGAATGTTTGCCAATCGAGTTCGATCGCGAGTACCAACATGGCTTGCCTCGCCAAAACCACCCGGAAGTAACGGACAAAGGGCAATGGGGGGCCTGTCATAACCGGCGTTCGCAAGCGGCCGCTGTGGGTCGATAAAAAACTCGTTTAACCGAGCGGAGTAGGCGCGGCAAGGGTGGGTCCTTCCCGCGCCTACCACCTGACGGCCACAGGGCTTTTCGGGAACAGACGTGAAGTACCCGCGAAGCAGATGTGCGCATCTTGAGGCCATCTAAGGGGGAGATGGGAGATAGCCTGATCTGAAGGATTTTCCTCTACTTCAACGCGCAAATCACGCAGTGCAGGGCTGTACCCCATCCCCCCGGTGCCGCACTTTCCAAGACCGGGAAGATAGGGGTCCACCACAGGTCCCTGAAGCTCCTCATGCAAGTGTTTTCAGGGAAGATCTATGTACATCGTTACAGGAGAGAGTGGACTGTCATTGAGCAATCCATGAATCAAATTAATGCTGGGGGCGCCGAGTTGAACCTGACTAGGGCATATCGGTGTGAAATTGCCATACAAAAGATCCCTATACGGTGGCTGCAAGATCTGCTCGACGGAAACGAATGAGATCGTGTAAGAGCCCAACGGACCTGCGACCAACGGAGCTGCGATCTGTACGGTTACATTTCCTTGTCTTAGCGATGTCGAACCGTCCTCACCTGTCAGAGTAAAGCTGCATGGAACTACTCCATGGAAAGCTGCAGGTGTTGGAGGACGGAATTCAATGTGGGTGGGTGGTTTATATTGCAAGGCTCCGCTGCCGTTTGCGGTTACACCGGTAAGAGAACCGCTTATTCCTATTGGCGGCGGCCATAAGCGCTCAACCGTGTAAATAAGGAAAGACGTGCTGAATGAAGAGATCGTTCCTTCCGATGCGAGAAGGAACGCCTTGTCTAAAATCTTGCATGCCATATGGTTCCTGCCTTCTAAGCAAATTAAGTGTTTGTAGTAGAGAAAGTGGCTCTATAGGCGCAGCTGGCCTCCATTACTTCTTTGGAATCTTTCGTGATGTCCTGGCACGCCATTTTGCAGGGCAAAAAGGGACGGCCCGGCCTGCGTAATTCAATTGGGCTGAGAATAAGGGAAAATCGTGCAGGTCCGCCGCCCCATTTCCCCCACTCCGTCCTTATCCCTTTGCCGGAAATCGATCAGGAGTTCTCAAGTGCTTCGACCCTTCGTACCAGAGCGCAATTCTCAGATAGCACCTGATGTAAAACCTTTGTCAAAATAGCGACTATGTCCATCTCGCAGATCGTCTTCCGATCGGGCGCGGCGATTAGGTCAGGCATATCTTCGGCTATGAAGCCGAATCGCCGCGACTGAGAACGGTCACCGCGAAGCTGGTACTGCACCGGAGTCAGGTTTGTAAAAGCTTCCACTGCCTCGACGGAAGTTAGATCGCGGATATTCTCCTTGAGCGTTTGGGATGAATGCTGTTTAAGCGACCCGGATAGGGTGACATCTCCATTCGAGCTTGCACTGAGCACATTTGTCTCAGTGAGAACCGAGAATAGATTGAGAACTCCGTTAGGGCCGCCGGAAGCGATGTCCCAAGGTCCAACGGTTGCGGAGGTTCCGCTATTTCCAAGCCGTATCCGCGCGAAGTCATTCGGCGTTCCCTGCGTAATCAAAACTTGCGGGTTCCCAAACAAACCAGATGAGTCGACCAACAGGGCTGTTCCGGAGCCACAGCTCGCGGAAACCGCCGTGCCGCTCGTTGCCGTCCCCTGGATGGCTGTTCCGTCCTGAGCATTACCCTGGACCCCAATACCGCCTTGTCCCACCGCCGTTCCCGTTACGCCGATGCCATTTGTCTGGCCATTTTCGCCTATAACCCCCGATCCGCCTGGAGTGACTGAGAAGTCGGGTGAGACCTTACCCGCCAGAGTGCTGATACTCAGAATGCCATTTCCTCCTGAGCTGGATGCCCAAACGCCTGTACCTTCTGGACCGGTAGCGGCGGCGTGTACCGCGGCTGTACCGACTGAGCTGCTGGTGAAGTTTCCCACTTGATCGCCCATCGCTTCTCCTTGGTTTTAGTTATGGCTCCCGAGCACTCGAATTGAGTTACCCGACTACCCGACTGGATTCACCCTAACGCACCGGCTCCGGCGATAGACGAAAGGTAGCCCTCGAGGACGGCCTTATCGCATCCGCCAGCAATCGCCAGAAATCTCGTATCACAACAGACCAATAGTGGCCTGCCTTTCTAAAGCGTTACAACGGCTTTCACCGCAAATCTGGCCCGCGCGACAAATAAGAAATGGAAGTTAGTGGCCAAGGATTGGATTCGCGAGATCCGTATCACGCGGTGGCGGACTGTAACCCACGCCAAGCAGGAGAGGCAAGATTGGCCCTATGACAATGGCTTCGGAGTGGCCCTTCTGATCTACTGTGTCTCGGGTACTGGGGGGCCGAATGTCTATCGAGGACTTTTCACGACCAACGCTTGACGTAACCACATTTATCGAGGAGGCCTTAAACGGTAAAGGGATTTACCTTCGACAGAGTTGGGCTGATGGAACCGTGTCCGCTCTCGTCCGCCGGTCACTAAGGCTTGCCCGGGCTGTCGTTGTCTTGTCTGACGCGGGATTCGGTGCGGATGCCCAGGCCCTATCTCGTTCGCTCATCGAATCCTGGATTGTACTGCGTTGGATCACCAACCAAGATTCAGAGAGCCGAGGCAAATTGTCTTGGGGCTTCGAAGCAAAGCAAAAAGAGCGGTTCGCCGAAGTTGTAAACAAGTATCCACCTTCGTGGGGCCGCTGAACTTCACTCTAAGGCCAGAGGTTCAGCGAGTCGCTGATCCATCATCCTCAGATAGTCGCACCCTGGCAACGGTGCAAGCAAATAGTTTGTTCTTCCGCGCCGTCGACAGGCGGTCAACCGGTGAAGGCGTTCAGAACGTTGCGGGTAATGCGCGCTATATCGTTGTCGAAGCTATTCTCCGATAAAGCGGATGTCCAGTCGATCGATCCCACGGAGAAGACAGCTCCGCCGTGGCCCGATTCGAAATAAACCACATCGGCGCGTACTTCGGCACACTGCCTCGCGCCGCGCCCCGGCATCATCACTGGATTTTCTTCGATGGCATTTTGGTAGAAGTCTGAGTGGAGACCGGAGGATGTGGCGACGATCGATGCGTGACGCGGCGTTCCCAGGGCGATATCCGCCCGATCCATCTCGCAGCCGGAGGCTCCCCCCAGGTTGTTGCCATAGGCGCCAAAGATCTCGACATTGGAGACGCCCTCAAAGAGGAAGGCCGTGGGTTCCTGATCGCTTGCGGCTGTGCGCCGAAAACCGGCGGCGTCCCCCCCACCTTGCGCAGAAAAGCCAACCCCAAAGATGCGCTGCGGCGGTCGCCCACGATGGCGCCAAAGGCCTCCATGCTCGCCCGTGCCGGCGTGGTGGAGCTCGCCTGGCTGGCTGCTCCAGGCCCGCGTCCCGGCATAGCCGCGCCGCACTTCGATGATGTGCGGTCTGCCCGGCATCGGCGTCGCTACCCAGTAGAAGCCGTTCCCCCCGAGATACATGATGTGGCCGCCTGTGCGCGCATAGTCGCGATAGCTGTCGAGCATCGCGCCGCTGCAATACTCCGGGTGGGCGCCGGTAATGAGCACCTTGTAACCGGCAAGCGGTTTTGCGCCTTCCGCATGGAGATCGTCATCCGTCAGAATGTCGTAGGCAATGTCTTCATGGGCCAGCCAGTCAAGTAAGTAGAGATCGCCGCCCACAGTCCAGCCGCCGCCGCTGATCCAGAACCGATGGCGTGGGTCGAGGTTGAGCATCGGTCTCAGCCGGGAGGCGCGGTGGATGCCAGAACCGTCACGGTGGCGATTGTAGGTTGAAAGGCCAAGCTCGGGATGCTGTCGCAAATAGGCATCGGCCGGATCCCGATCGCGAGCCTCGCCGGTATAAAATTCAATGTCGTTGAAGCCGACGACATAATTCGAATAGGCAAGATACGTGAAGGTTGGCATTACGACCACAACGTCAGCCGTCCGCGTCCCCGGCCGAGGCCGGACAAAGAACGGAACGAAGCTTTCAGCGTCACCGCTGATTAGTCGAACTGCATAGAGGCCCGAGCGAGCCTCCGGCGAAATCTCAAATTGGAAGCTATGCTTCCAGCCCATGTCGTCGATGTCGTCGTCGTGGAAGTGAATCGCACCATATTGTTCGGGAGCGAGGGCTGGATCCATGAACGTTCCGGTCCAGTTGTGGCCGGTCACAGCGCGCATCGGCGTGTGATGGATAACGCCATGGTGGCCATTTCCGGAGATATCAATCGCTCGCCCCCCGTGCATTTCTCGCGAGAAGTCCCAATGTGCCAGACAATCTTCCGCTGCGCTCCCCGCGCGCAGCTTCTCGATCTCTGCCGGCGGGCGCGATCCCTGGAGCAAGCGAAAGCCGTCAAGCTTGCCGTTAAACCCATCCCGCGGGCCGCGCCGGCCGCTACCGTCGGCGGTCGCAATCGTTCCCCGGCAGGCCAGAAACATCGAGCCACCGGATGCTGCTGAAAACCTGGCGCTTCCCGCTGCGAACGCGGAGCGGCTTTCGGGCATCCAGTCGGCGCCACACCAAGTATGGAGACAGAGTTCACCTGACATCTGATCGACTGCGGCGGCCACGAAATACCATTCCCGTTCCAGCAACGGCCTTTCCAGCCGTGTACGGCCAGCTTCGCCGTATCCCTCCCAGGCGAATTCCAGGCAGCCCTCGGCATCAACGCTCAAGCTCAATATCGCTTGGCCGGAAACATGGCTCCAAATTCCTTGCCGATGACCGCAGCCGGCCAGGGTCGGCCAGATCCAACCGCAAAGAGAGAAGGCCCTCGGCGGCGCCGGAAGTGAATCGAACTCCACATACGATCCCGGCAGGATGGCTTGCGGATAGACCGGCGCCTGCTGCGGCACACCTTGCCGGCTATAACGAAAAGCATCCTTGACACCGTCAGCTCGCGGGCCTCCGTGCAGGATGCGGACTATTTCGGCATGACAGGATCCAGCCGGGGCGCTCACCATCACGGCGAGTGGATCGCCCGGTTGCACGCTCCAGTGGTCGACATAGGCAAGCAAACGCATCAGGTGGTCCGGGAGTGCGGGATATCCGAGCGATCCTGGCCCGGCTCAAATATTCCGGTCACCCTACTAAATGACCGTTTTACAGGGTGCGGACACTCTCCGTCGTGTCCGTGAGCACCTGAGACTTTATTGTGAACGCTTTAGCAAAACGACGGTAGACTCAATGGACTCCGCGTCTGCCGGTGGTCCTGATAATACTTGATCTATGTTCGGCGGCCGGATCGTGCGTACTCATTTCGGCCCGCGGCGGCCTGGATCACCGTTGCCGCAGCCCGCTGAAACCAGGGGACGTTCGCCACGTTTACCTGAATCTATTCCTTAACATTGCAGGTCTAGGTTTCGGGGATCGGCGAAGTAACCTTGTGGGTGAAAGAAGATCCGTTTGCGGTGAACTTTTCGTCCCTCCTCGGTCGTCGCCGAATTCCGAAGTCCATTGCCCGCACAGTGCAAGATAAGCCGCATTTCTTGGGGGTCTAGGCCATCGATGGGCGAGGCCTATGCTCATTTCTAAACGCGTCGACTTTGCATTAGGGGAAATTCCGTCCCCAAGAGGCCCCCCGTCCCCAATAGGTCCCAGAGACGGCCGATCTCGTTGGGGGTACTTCCTGTCCGTCACCTTATCCGCCGTCTGTCACCTTATCCCGTCACCTTATCCCCGTGGGCCTACGGCACGCAGCGACTCATCCCTACAAACATGCGGTTGGTCACGAACTGCTTGATTCTTTCCCGCCACTGCTCTAGCCTCGGGTCGATTTCCAGAACATCGTTCCAGCGGGGACAGCAATGAAAACGCCGATTCTCTCTTTGATTTGTCTTGCTTGCATCCTGAATGCTAGTCCTGTCGCCATGCAAGCGCGAGCTGCCGACAACTCCACTGACCGCACTGCACCCAGCTATGACTTGAAAGCCCAAGCGCTTCTCGACCTGCAGGGAGTAAATAAGAAATGTGTCGATCTCGCCGAGGCACTCCCGAGCGACAAGCTCACCTGGCGCCCTTCACCCGACACCCGGTCGTTTGCTGAAGTATTTCTGCATGTTGCTGGAGAGCGTTACGGGATCCTCAGCATGATGGGTGCGACGCCTCCGGCAGGGTTTAAAGGGCGCGAGTTCGAAAAATCCACAACGGACAAGGATCGTATCGTCCACGATCTGAATCAGTCCTGGGATTTCGCGAACCAAACGATCAGCGGCATGAGCAATGCGGATTTCGCAAAGCCCCTGCCAAAGCTTGGCCCACAGGCTAACCAGGGCGACGTTGTTTACATTCTCGTTGCCGACGCGCACGAACACCTGGGCCAACTCATCGCCTACGCGCGGCAGAATGGCATCGTCCCCCCTTGGACGGCGCAAAAGGAGAAAAAGAAGGGAAATGGCTGACGAACAAACAGTTGCACGCTTTGCGAATACTGAAGTCAAGCGAGTGTTTTGACCGTACCTGGAGGTATTTGCGGGACGGGGTACCTGGCCTCCTGAGCTTTACTTCTTGGGCCGCGACTCCGGCGGCACAAGCCCTGCGAGGCGGTAGTACACAACGAGCTGGCCGTAGTGTTCTCCGCTATGCTCGATGATGCCGTACGCAATGTCGATAACGCGCGCTTTCTGCTGAGGGTAATAAACAACCTCCGTCATCAAGCCTTTTTCGCCTTTCGACTGGATGGCGGTTGCGCCATCGGCGAAGGATTTCTTGACGAACGCAACGATGTCGGCCTTGGACTTGTATTGCTCGCGCTTCGGATCTTCTGCCGCGGGAGGCTTCAGCCCCATCGCAGGATTCGTGAAGTAGTAGCATGAACCCGCCGCGTGCAGTAATTGCTCGGCGAAGCTCCGCTGGGCGGGTGTCGGCTTGAAGTCATATTTGTCCTCAGGAAAATCTTCGGCCATCGCCGTCAGCTTGCGGCCAATCTCATTCCAGGAATCGAGCACGACTTTCGATTCCGGATCGGCAGGTTTGACGGCTGCATCTTTCTTCATCGTGTCCTGGGCATGGGCGGCAAATGCGAATGCCAGCAGGACGATAGCGAGAAACGTTGTTCTTTTCATTTCTTCCTCCACGCTTGAGTTTCGCGAATCAAAGCTTCATCGAGCGAGATGCACGGATTTCCTGTACGCGGCACTAAGCCAGAGCTGCGTGTGCGGCTTCCTTTGAGGAAAGCCGCATGAAGTACCTCAACGCCAACAAACTTCACAGGAAATCCGTGGATGTGGGGCCTATTTCGCCTGCGCCAGGTCCGCAACCACTGCGGCAACTTTTTCGAGTATCTCGTTCCAGCCCTCGAGTTGCCCGCTGTTCTTGGCGCTCTCCATCGGTTCATTTCCAATGAAAGTAAGCTTCGTCTGGCCGTTTCCTAAGTCCTCAAAAAGAGTCACGTCGTAAGCACCCTCGATGGCCTCAGATTCGATTCCCAATTGCGCAGGGTCAATCTTGTTTCCCTCCGGGTCAGAAAAGTACATCAAGGAAACAATCTTCTCGTACGGAACAATCTCGTAGTATTCAACGGCATTCCAACCCTCCTGCCCATCCGGCGATCTCATGCAGCAGAGAAGTTTTCCTCCTACGCGAAAATCCATCTTGCAAACCGGCGAGGTAAAGCCCTTCGGCCCCCACCACTGCATGATGTACTTCGGGTCCGTCCACGCCTTCCAAACCAATTCGCGTGGGGCATCAAAAACTCTGGTGACATCCATCCGCTCTGTCTCATTCCCCTGACGTTTTGTCATCTCCGACCTCCTCCTTCTTCATTTGCTTTACAACCTCTTCCAGCTTGTCGAAACTCTCTTCCCAGAACCGGCGATAGCTAAACGCCCAGTCGCTGACCGTCTTAATCGCCTCTGGCCTAAGCGTGCACACACTCTCCCGTCCACGCTTCGTCTTGATCACAATCCGCGCCCGCACCAGGTACGCGATATGTTTTGAAATCATCTGCTGCGAGAGTGCAAACGGCTCCGTCAACCTATGGACAGAGGCAGGCCCATGCGAGAGCCGTTCGATCATTGCCCGTCGCGTCGGATCAGACAAAGCCGCAAATGTTGTACCCAACCTATCCACAACCATATAGTAGTGGATTTCTGTTGAATGTCAATTGATATTGTCGTGGGCCGGATTTCCATTCCCGCATAAAGGGGACGCGCATAAAGGGGACGGAGGAAATACCCCCGAAGCAGATGCGCGCATCGTGAGGCTATCTAACGACTATCTAGGAATCCCACCGACGGCCGATTTCGTTGGGGGTACTTCTGTCTGTCGCCTTATCCGGTTGGGTGAACGCCCCGTCACGCCTGTCCAAGAACTAAGTTGCCGCGTTCACCTGCAGCTTTGCCGAACGTGGCGGGAACACGAGCAGAGTCACGCCAAGGGCGACAACGATCCCCAGTCCGACCTCCAGGAATCTTGCGATCGCGGCTTGACCGGGTCCGCCATCGATTTTGACTAAAACGACGATAGAAAGGGTGACGGCCGCGAGGCGGCCCGCTTTGTCGAACGCCAACGCGCTGCACACGAAGATGCAAAGAGCCACCGACAGCCCATAGATGAGGTAATGCCCATGCCAGGCATAATAGGTGACCCAACCCAGGAAGGCGCCGATTGCGGTACCGAGAATGCGGTCCCAACACGACGCGAAGGTAATCGTGGTGTCATAAGCCATCACCACGATGGCCGAGACTGCCGCCCAATAGCTGTGCTCCAGCCCCACAAGATTTCCCAGCCACACGCACAGCACTGCGGCTAGACCAGTTTTGAAGGCACCGATGGCCTGTTTTCCGAAGTTCCTTTCTTTCAACCAGGTTGAAAACCGGCTTTCTCCAGGCACTGAGCTTGTAGGCATGTCCATGATCCTTTCGCAGATAGCATACCGCTCACCGCACCCTTCGTGGACAGAGAGCGCCCGGCTAAACCGGCGAGGTGTAGTGAATGCAAGAGTCATACGGTGAACGATTAGCGATCTACACTGGCCCCGAGTCATACGGAGTTGTTCGCGATGTCCCGAGATGCGGGACACGCATCTCCAACCTCATCCATGTGAATACAGCCCTTCGGAAGAACAGCAAGTACATCCTCTTAGACCCCACAGGATGAGGAGTGGAAACGTCGGCATTGGCTCAGGAATCATAGGCACTGTGGGGGAAAGTCCCCACCTCCGCGCAGTATAACCAGATGTTCGGCCTCGATCTAACCGGTGCCGTTGGCAGCTTTCAGATACGTTGTCCATTCTGCAAGAGCAAGGAACAAGAATTCCAGTTGGACACAAGAGATTAGACAGACGGTGATCAGTGGAAGTGTCGCAAGCGCGGAGTCGCCGGCTCATATGAGCGCGAAACAGCATGCACACGCGGCATCCCGCGGCATAGCAGGCAACTATGCCACTAGCGGCGGCCCAACATATTGCATCTCGTACCGCGCAAATACTTCCGCGTCCATCTTCGGCCCGTTCGGCACCGCCACATACCGGAAGAACTCCTCCATCTTCCCCGCGGGAGTAAACGCAATCAACATGTGCGCCGGTTTCTCGCCCACCCCTGAAAAAGCATGGGGAATCCCGCGCGGCCCCAGGATCGATTCCCCCGCACGCAACGTCCTCCGGCTGTCGCCAACCTGAAACAGCACCTCGCCCTCCATCACGTAGAACCACTCTTCCTGATGGAGATGGAAGTGCCGTGGAGGACCGCCCTTCATTAGGTTCTTGTGTTCAATCATGAGTAAGCCGCCATTGGTCTCGCGTGGCACCGCCTTAAACAGAATCGTGCTGTATCCCAGCGAGTGCGTCTCCCCAAACCGGTCTTGTCCCGCTTCCACCGGATGGATCCCGCCAGTTGGCGGAAGCGCAGCACTCTGGCCGAGAGCGAAAGCCTCGAACCCTGCCGCTGGAAAGCCTGCTGCTGGAAGCACGAATGCTGCGCTCTTGAGCAAATCACGACGCTTCAATGGCAATCTCCTTTGCTTCAAAGGGGCATGAATCAATCGCGCGGCGAGATTTCATTTCTACAGCCTGGAGATCTGCGTGGCGTGGAAAGCAAACAAGTATAGGATGGTTTGGTTTCCAACCCTAGGAACAATCGCGGCCCGGTGCGGCTCTTCCGCGTCAGTGTCGCCGGGAGATAACGGACGGAGAGATAACGGGACGAAGATAAGGGGACGAAGATAAGGGGACGAAGATAAGGGGACGCGAAGATAAGGGGACGGACGGAAGCACCCCCGACCGTAGCGCTTGCATGTTGATTTTATCTTTGGACGCAGAACCGTTTCACCCACGGCCGATTTCGTTGGGGTAGTTCGGTCCCCCTAATCCCCAAACTTTACACTTGGTCGACCACCATCGGGTCCGCCTGCGCCAAGCAGATGCGCACGTTCCAGGACCCCGCCCTCGGACCCCGGCCGCACGGATGACCTACTTTAGCCACGTTTGGCTGTTGACGCCCAGCAATTTGAGTCCATACCGTCTCTGCATGGCTAAGAACGAATACCTCACTGAATATGACGAGATCGTCAATACCGTGCAGATGTATATTGACGGAAGCAAACAAGGCAAAAGCGGCCTTATGCGTCCCGCCTTCCACCCCGATGCCTCATTCTTCGGATACGCCGGGGAACAACTCGCTATCGGAACCCAGTTCCTCTTCGACTGGATCGACAAGAATGGTCCCGCTCCTGAAATCGAGGCCCGCATGGTGAGCGTGGACATCCTCGAATCCGTCGCCGTCGCTCGTCTTGAGGTCGCCGGCTGGTCCGGCAACGCGGCTGGCTCGGGCGTCTCTATGTCCGATCTGTTTACGCTGCTCAAAACGCCAAGTGGGTGGAAAATCATCCAGAAGGCGTTTCACTGGCATGCATGAGACCTCGGTTCACGCGGCTTCTGGTATAGTTTCTCGCGGGAGTTTTGGGATGCTTGCGCGGAACACCCCACAGAAAACGCTGGAATCGTGGAAGCAGATCGCGGCTTATCTGGACCGCAGTGAACGCACTGCGCGGCGCTGGGAGACGACTGAAGGACTCCCAGTCCACCGCCGTGAGCACGAAAAGCAGGACACCGTCTTCGCGTTCAGACACGAAATAGAGGCTTGGAGCCGCTTACGCACAAGGTACCCCAGCGAGATCTCGATCGATGAAGCCGAGAACCTCGCTCCCGTTAAGCCGCCTGCCAATGCTTACCTGGTCGAACATGACGCGATCACCCGCACCATGCACCGCTATATCGCTGGCGCTCGCCAAGGCAACGGAGATCTGATGCGCCCTGCATTTCATCCTTCTGCAACCATCTCCGGTTACTGTCAGGGGGTCGAATACACCGGCTCTGTGGAACACGTGTTCAACTGGATCACTCAGAATGGTCCGGCGCCGAACATCAGTCCTCGCTTCGCACGTATCGAGATCATCGAGAGCATCGCCGTCGTTCATCTTGAGGTTCAAGACTGGTCCGGCAAGTTGGCTGGAGCCAAAGCCCGAGCCTCCGACGTATTCACCCTGCTCAAGTGGAATGGCGAGTGGAAGATCACGCATAAGCTCTTCCACTGGCACGGCCAATGATCCGTCCCGACGCGTAGGTTTTTGTCTATTTGATCAACGGCGAACTTTACCGCCCGCCTGGTCTGGGGGTTCGTGACCGCTAGCAAGCTCGGACGAAACCATCCAGCAAACTAACCCCAAATAAATCGCTCGCATAAAGTTCAGCATCCTCAAGGCTGTGGCTTAGCCATGTTGAAACTTTCTGTGAGGTATTAGGGAATGACCTCGTCCAGTCGGTCAAACACTCATCTACCTTTACCGAAATCCAATCGGCCCTAACCTCAACAAAGATGATGCGCGTGCATGTCGAGTTACTCGTTTCCTTCACTAACTTGCGCAGGCTGTGAGCTGTGCCCATAGCAGGATCATACGTCGCCCGAAAACCCCACGCCATGAAGCGTCACATTAAGTTTCCTTAATGACCTTGGAAGGATCCTTATCATCCCTGAGCCTGACAAGCTTGGTATGTCTCAGGTGATCCGCCCCGGTCCATTCCAGAAACTGAATCTCCGCGACCACCTCCGGCCGTACCCAAACACACTCCTCCATCTTCTCCGCGGTAAGCCCCTGACCCCAGCGGCCGGCCGACGCTTCCGGGAGATTGACGAACGGGCACCTCGGGCTCTGCAAATGCTTCAGCTGCTCGAAGACCTCACGGCGGGTAGCAGGCACGAGTCCAGCGCGCACCCGGGCCGCATAGATGAGATCCTTACCGCGGTAGACGCCCACCACCAGCGAATCAATGCCCAGGTTGCTTGGGACGTAGCCACCCACCACGAATTCCTGCCGAAGATCGATCCGGTACTTGCTCCAGAGCCCGGTTCGCTGACCAGGCTGGTATGCGCTGTCAGAGCGTTTCGCGACCACCCCTTCCAGTCCGTAGTCTTTTACGAACTGCAGCATTTCCGCCGCCGGCCGGTCAGACACTTGAGACAGCGCGACGTGCTCCCCGGCTTCCACCACGTTGATCAGGATAGCTCGGCGCTCCAGGAGTGGAAGCTCAGTGACACGGCGCCCCTCATGCATCAGGATGTCGAAGGCGTAGTAGAGGATGCGCGACTCCGCGGAGCGAAAGTTTTGTAGTCGATGGAACTCCGGCCGCCCGTCGGGGCCGAGGGCTACCAGTTCTCCGTCGATCACCGTGTCGTTGGGAAGATGCTGCAAGGCCGTCGCGATGTAAGGGAACCTATGGTTGAGCACATTCTCCCGCCGGGAATAGAGCGTAGTGGCACGGCTCGTCCGTACCGCCTCCAGCCGATAGCCATCGAGTTTGATTTCATAAGTCCACTGCGGCCCATCCGGCAGTTTGGCGACCGGAAGGCAATCCATCGTCTCGATGAAACTCGCCGCTTGCTTAGGCAATGCCCGCTTGTCTGGCACGGGACCCAGTGTATGCCATGCCGGGAGAGCCCCCGTCCTGAGGTGTTTAGAGGCTGAGGAGATGGAGCAGAAGATGCGGGAAATCCAGGATAGGCAAGCAATACTCAGGGGCTTTAAGACTCTGTGTGAGAACGAAAGACACAGCAGATCCCTCTGGGCCTAGACGATAGGGGGGATCTGGCGTGTTTTTCGTTCTCACGCAGACACTAAAGCCTGTCCTTTCTCGATCGAGTACGGCCCGGTTAAAGCCGTGCCCTGATAGGAAGCATGAGCTTTTTCGCAGCCTGTCACGCCATCGATACCAGCGATTTCGATGGAAGAGCAAAATCCCTCGATGGCTAAAGCCATCTCAAACACGAGGTCCGATTATGTACGGGCGGAAGCCCGTAACCAGAACAAAAATACCCTCATTCCTAACGAAGGACGGGTGCCCCACATCTCGCTCGTTTTCCGCGAGATGTGGGATACCACTGCTCTTTCCCCCAAAGGTGGGAAAATCTAACCGATGGCTACGGGCTGCGACCTTATTTCTCTTCTTCCGCTGCGGCCGGACTAAAAAAGGGACAGCCGAACTGCGTGATTCGCGTGGAGAGTTGGGAAAATCGAGCAGATCAGCTGTCCCCATTCCCCTGTCTGCCCTCGACCTTTCCCCACAGCACGAGCAAAGCTTCCCATCCTCAAGTTCGCCAAAAAAAATGACCGAAATCCGCCTAACTCGCATCTATATACGTAGCAAATCAAAAACCGCCAAGGGTAGAGCCCAACGGACGTTCGTTGCGAGGATAGCGCAGTTCGACGATCGTGCCGTGAAGGCACCCTTGAATCCTGGGGATCGCTATGCGAAGAAGTCACTCGAACCCCCAGCAACGGGTCACCGCGATGGAAACACGCCCTAAGATCATCGACGGCTCTCCTAAGCAGCTTATGGGGGCGGGAAAAATATAAATTTGGCCACCTTCGTGAAACAAAGGACTTAGCCGTCATCTCAAGAGAAACCAAGACGGGAAGACCACCTTCCTGAAAACCAAACCGCAACCGAAGGGCCGTCGCCCCTGGCACGCCCTAGGGGCGGATCAATCGATCTTTCTCATCCCAAAATGCTTTGATTCGGTGAGGCTTCCGTGCCCCAAAACTTTGTCGAACTTTCCTCACAGCACGAGCAAACTTTCCCATCCTCAAGTTCGCCGGGAAAAATGACCGAAATCCGCCTGACTCGCATCTGTATAGGTAGCAAATCAACCACCGCCAAGGGTAGAGCCTAACGGACATCCGTTGCGAGGATGAGCGCGACGATCGTGCCGTGAAGGCACCCTTGAATCCTGGGGATCCCTATGCGAAGAAGTCCCCCAACAACGGGTCACCGCGATGCAAACACGCACTAAGGGTCCGGCTCGCCTAAGCAGCTTATGGGGGCGGGAAAAATAAAATTTGAGCACCTTCGTTGAAACAAAGGACTTAGCCGCCATCTCGAGAGAAACCATGTCGGGAAGATCACCTTCCTGAAACCAAACCGCAACACAAGGCCTGTCGCCCCTGGCGCGCCCCTAGGGGCGGATCAATCGATCTTTCTCATCCCAGAATGGTTCGATTCGATGCCAGCATACCCATTGCAGGTACGAAAGCTGCTGACAGAAAACCGGCGATAGACGGGACGCTAACCTTACAGCCGCGCATGAAGGCGAAAACGTCCCGTCACCAGTACTGCGCAAGCTTTTTCCGGTATGAAAGCGTCCGGCCGGGGGCTTATCTCTCTTTTCTCTCACAAAGTGCAGTCTTTTTCGGAAAGCTTTGCGCAGTCGGGAACGCAACAAGGTGATTCAGGAAACCGGAAAACCGCAGATCCCTCCACTCCACTCCGCTGCGCTCCGGTCGGGATGACAATTTTGTTGCGCCAGCGACTGCTCGCTCCGTTAACCGGGGCAAAGGCCAGTTCCTACGAATGAATTGTCATCCCGACCGGAGCGCAGCGGAGTGGAGGGACCTGCGGTTACTCTTCCACTTCCCACGCGGACCCTGACGCCCGGTGCCGAAAGGTTAAAAGGAGTATTCACGAGCGCAATGTAAGCTTGCGACTGTCCATATACGACGCGACTGCCGCCGCCCGCCCTTCACCATCCGCCAAGGCCACATAGCCGTCAGGCCGCAGCAGATAAACAGCGTTTCTCCGCAACCCAGCACGGGCCGCCTCCGGCCCCCAGGAGAAAACATGCAGCGGCAATCCTCGTTCATCACACACTCTTCTGATTTCCGACTTAGCCTCACCGTAGATGTGCACCTGCCACGCCAGCGAGGTCAGCGTCGCGAAGTTGTCGCTGCCGTCCAGCCCCGATTTCACCCACGGAAGACGGTCGCCGCCATGTACCTCTCCAGCGCGTCCCTCGCTCAATCTGCTCTCGCGATAATTCACCGCCGTCTGTGAGACCGTACGAAACATCAAACGCCGCGCCGGCGTCAGCCGGTAAATGGGCGCGAGCAAAAGCGGCACAACATGCAAACGGATCAGCCGAGCCACCGCGCCCGGACTGGTTACCGCCGTGAAAGCCCGATCAGTAGTCGCAACCAATCGCTGCGCAAAAGCAATCCGTTCCGGCTCATAGCTATCGAGAAGCGACACATCCGCATGCCCCTGCAGAACACCGGCCAGCTTCCACGCAAGGTTCACCGCGTCGCCGATGCCGGTGTTCATCCCTTGTCCACCGACAGGACTGTGGATGTGGGCAGCGTCCCCCAGCAGGAACGCACGGCCTTCACGGAAATGCCCAGCCACGCGATGATGCACGCGATAAGTCGAGAACCAGTTCACGCGCTTGACGTCCATCGGCATCCACTGGAGTATCCGTGTGCTCACGTCATTCCACGACAGATCATCGCGCTGCTGCTCAGCTTCCTGCTTTACAGTGCCGATCAGCCGTGCGCGTCCATCGCCCTTCAACGGGAACACGACCAGGAAGTCGGTCGTGTCCAACGCAATATTCAATTCACCATTGATAGCCGCCCCGTTAGCCTCCACGTCAGCAACGTAGAAGAGATGGTCGTACACCCCGCCAGGAAAGCCGATCCGCAGCGCCTCACGGACAGTGGAATGTGCGCCGTCGCATCCAGCAATGTACGCAACCTCACACCCTTCCTCCTCACCACTAGGCCCTCTCAGGTAGGCAATGACGCGAGTCCGCGGCATCCTCAAAGCGCAGCATCTCGGTGGAGCGTTCGACTTGCACGCCGCCCGCGGCCAGCCGCTCCACCAAAAGACGCTCGTGTTCATCCTGAGGAAAGATGAGTGCGAAAGGAAATGGGCTGAGCCCTTTGCCCATCTCGCCGAGTACGGCATGCGCCGCACGCTTGCCGGCAACCCAGAGATTTGCGGCGATCGTCTTCCGCCCCTGCGCAACCATCGTATCCGCCAGCCCGACCTGGCTATAGAACTCGAGCGTGCGCGCTTGCACCGCCAGTGCGCGAGAGGTCGTTCCTGGCTCCGCAGTCTTATCGACGATCCTTACCCGCACACCCATTCGCGTCAGCCAAAGCGCCAACACCAGGCCTGTGGGTCCTGCTCCGGCGATGAGGACCTCGGGAGAATGATTCATCGTGGTTGCATAACCAGGCCTCAGGAGGACTCGAGAATACCAGTCGGATATCCATCGATACTGAACACATTCTTCGACCGCCTGTACTCTTCTATTCCGGCTTCACCCTTCGCCTCTGCCCATCGCGTCAGAGTTCTACGTTCGTCGACGTATTCGAAGAGCGGAACGCCATACCCGCAGGAAGTCTGGACCAAATCAATCGTAAGCACCACGATCTGGCGCGATCCCGGCCGCTCTTCATTCTCAAACGCGGAAGCCAGCAGCTCGCGGTATTCGAAGCTGCTCCGGGGAAAAATCTTGCCCTGCCCATAGAGGCGGAGAATCAGGGGCGCGCCGGCGAAGGCACAGAACATGATCGTCAAGCGCCCGTCGGCACGCAGATGAGCCGCTGTTTCGTTGCCACTGCCCGTTTGGTCGAGATAAGCGACGCTGTTGGCGCTCAGGACGCGCAGGGCCGCGCCATCCTTGGGAGAAACATTCACCCGCCCCTGGGCAGCCGCGGAAGCGGTAAAGAATATCCGCTGTTGCAAAATAAAATCCCGGTGGTGCGGTTCGATAGAAGGGAATTGCTTGGCCATGAATGCTGTACCTCGCCCCAAAACTCTATTTTAGCGATGCCCCACGGCGGGCGTTCGGGGCAGCGGGCGGGGCGATTCCATTTGTAGCCGATCTTCACCGGCTGGTACTATCCTCACGGTTACTGGGGAGGCTTCAACGTGCGGAAATGGGCGAAGGCGTGTGGGCTGGCCGGCGTGCTGCTTGGACTGTTGGGCGGTTACGCCCGTGCCGCCGAATTTCCTTTTCAGGATCCCTCCCTGCCCATCGAACAGCGCGTCGCAGACCTGGTAGGGCGCTTGACCCCAGAGGAAAAGGTCTCCCAGATGACCATGACCGCCGCGGCCATTCCTCGCTTCGGCATCCCTGAATACACCTGGTGGAACGAGGGGCTGCACGGAGTGGCTCGTTCCGGCATTGCCACTGTCTTTCCCCAAGCAATCGGCCTGGCAGCCACCTGGGATAGCTCCCTGATGCATTCCGTGGGAGACACCATCTCCACCGAAGCGCGAGCCAAGTATGCCTACGCCTCTGCCCACGACAACCATCGCATCTACTTCGGCCTCACCATCTGGTCGCCCAACATCAATATCTTTCGCGACCCCCGCTGGGGCCGTGGGCAGGAGACCTACGGAGAGGATCCGTATCTCACCGGCCGCATGGGCCTCGCCTTCATTACAGGATTGCAGGGCGACGATCCGAAATATCTAAAAGTGGTGGCCACACCCAAACACTTTGCCGTACACAGCGGACCCGAACAATCGCGCCACGAGTTCGACGTGAAGCCTTCGCCCCAGGACCTGCAGGCGACCTACCTGCCCGCTTTCCACACTGCGATCGTGGAAGGCAAGGCGGCTTCCACCATGTGCGCCTATAACGCGATCGATGGAGCGCCGGCCTGCGCGAGCGACATGCTGCTCAAAAAGACCCTGCGCGAGGATTGGAAATTTACCGGCTTTGTCACCTCCGATTGCTGGGCGCTGACCGATATATGGAAGGGCCACAAGTTCGCTTCCGACGAAGAGCACGGCGCAGTGCTCGCCCTGCGCGCCGGCACTGACACCAGTTGTGGTCCGGAGTTTGCCAGCCTGAACCAGGCACTCAAGGACAAGCTGATTACCGGGAGCGAGATCGACGCAGCCGTGACGCGGCTATTCACCGCCCGCTTCCGCCTGGGGATGTTCGATCCGCCACAGGACGTACCTTATACCCGCATACCCCACACCGAAGTTGATTCCGAGGCCCACCGCATGCTGGCTCGCCGGGTGGCTCAGGAATCGATCGTTCTGCTCAAGAACACGGACGGCACCTTGCCCCTGGACGCAACCGGAAAAACAATCGCGGTCATCGGCCCCAACGCGACGACCCTCGAATCGCTCGAAGGCAATTACAGCGGCCAGCCATCGCATCCCATTCTGCCCCTCGATGGCATCGAGAAACGCTTTGGCACAGCCGGCAAGGTGCTCTACGCGCAAGGCTCATCGTATGTCGCAGGCTTTCCCGTGACCGTACCCCGCACCGTCCTGAGCAGCGGCGGCGAGGTCGGCCTGAAGGGAGAGTACTTCAACAACGCCGAGTGGCGGGGCCAGCCGGTACTCACCCGTACCGACAAGCAAGTGGACTTTGATTGGGGAGCCACCTCTCCGTCCGATGCCGTGCCGCCGGCAGCGTTCAGCGTGCGCTGGAGCGGCTCCATCGCAGTCCCGGGCGCGGGCAGTTATGTCTTTCACATCTCCCCGGAACATTGCTCCCCATGCGATGGCCTGGATACCTTCCGGCTCTTCCTCGATGACAAGCAGGTATTGGAGTCTGGCCGTGACGAAAAAGAGTCTACCGGCCACGACTCCTATACCATGCGTTTTGAAAATACCTCGCCGCACGCCATCCGCCTTGAGTACGCCCACAACGCTCCCATGTTTGGCGCTGGTGTTCATCTTGTGTGGCAGCCGGAAGCAGCCCCGATGCGCGATCAGGCGGTCGAAATCGCCCGTCAGGCCGACGTGGTCGTGGCATTCGTTGGTCTCTCGCCGAGTCTGGAAGGCGAAGAGATGCCGGTGCAACTTGAGGGCTTCCACGGTGGCGATCGCACCAAGATAAATCTGCCCCAGCTGCAGGAAGATCTGTTGCAGGCCGTGGCCGCAACAGGCAAGCCGCTGGTCGTAGTGCTGATGAATGGCAGCGCGCTCGCTGTACCGTGGGCGAAAGAACATGCCGCCGCGATTCTGGAAGCCTGGTATCCAGGCGAAGAGGGCGGCGCCGCCATTGCCGGAACGCTTGCCGGTGATGACAATCCAGCCGGCCGCTTGCCTGTGACCTTCTATGCGTCGCTGGAGCAGCTTCCGCCCTTCGAAGATTACTCGATGGCCAAGCGCACCTATCGCTATTTCGACGGACAGCCGCTGTACGGCTTCGGCTATGGCCTCAGCTACACCACGTTCGCCTACAGCCACCTCAAGTTGTCCTCGGCGGAGATCAACGCAGGAGATCCTCTGACCGTCGAGGCGGATGTGACCAACACCGGCAAGCGGCAGGGAGACGAGGTGGTCGAGATCTATCTTCGCGGACCGCAAGCCGAGGGTGCGCCCCTGCGCGAGCTGCGCTCCTTTGATCGAGTGAATCTCCAACCCGGAGAGACCAGGCACATCGCCTTTACCCTCGATCCGGCACGTCTGAGCGAAGTGGATCGCTCCGGCGTACGTGCCGTGATGGCGGGCAGGTACACTGTCTTCCTGGGCGGAGGACAGCCTGGCCAGGCCCCTGGAGCGGAAGAGCAATTCTCCATCACCGGCCGGCAGGCAGTCATGCCTTGAAGCCCACTTTTGAACGATTGGAAACGGCGGATATCCTGGTTTGAAAAGGCTTTTAGCGCTTCTGGTTCTCTTCTCCTGTTCGGGGTGCGGAGCAAGCTTTACCTTCCAGCCTACGGTCGTTTTCGTGGGCGATTCGATCACCGCGCTGTGGGGCTCTAACCAGTCGGGGCAACAGTCCACGTTCACGCAGAACAAGTGGCTTGACGTGGGCGTCGTTGGAACGACATCGGGTGAGATAGCCGCCGGTTTCGACGCGTATGTAATCGCCCTGCAACCACAGGCAGTGCATATCCTGGCCGGCACCAATGACGTCTATCCCGGATGGCAGCTCTCGGTCACTGCGAACAACATCGAGAGCATGGTGCAAAAGGCCAAGCGGCATCATATCGGCGTGGTGCTTGGAACCATTCCCCCGTGGGGACCGGGAGCCCTTCCCGAAAGGGCGGATCCCAGTCCACAAAGATTCCAACGCATCGTTCAACTCAATCAGTGGATAGAGCAATATGCCGCGGCGCAGGGCATTCAGATGGTGGATTACCACACGCTGCTCGAGGCCGCGAATGGAGAGAACTATGTTCCGGCCTATACGGTGGATGGCGTTCATCCCAGCCCGGCTGGTTTTGCGGTCATGACCCCTCCCGCTGAGCAGGCACTTCAGGTGGCGATGGCCACCCGATGACAATTATGCACAGAACTCCTTTGCTGTTATCCATAGCCCTGGCCCTTTGCACCCTCGCAGCGCAAGCGCAGACAGACACTCCCGTGCTTGCCGGCATCGCGCACGGTGCCATCCGCGTCTCCGATCTCGCACGGTCCCGCGATTTCTATCAGAAGCTCGGCTTCGAGGAGGCATTCACCTTAACCAAGGATGGAGTCACGACGGAATCCTTCCTCAAGGTGAATGACCGGCAATTTATTGAGATGTATCCCGTGCAGCCATCGCAACCGATCGGCTTTATGCACTTCTGCTTCGAGGGCGCCGATCTCGAAGCTCTGAAACGCAACTACGTGGCGCGTGGCCTTTCTCCAACTCCGGTAAAGCGCGCCGGCGCCGGCAACTTGCTTTTCGTCATGGAAGGACCAGAGAAACAGAACATTGAATACACCCAATACATGCCCGGCTCGCTACACTCCAACGACCGAGGGAAACACCTGGGTGCAAATCGCATTTCGAACCAGATCGTCGCCGTGAGCCTTGCCATGGAAGACCCGCTCGCCGCCGAAGCGTTCTCCCGGCAGAAGCTTGGCTTCCAACCCTTGCAGCGCTTCTTCGAACCGGGGCTGATGGCGCTTCAGCTTTCCGGCTCCTCGCATCAAGTGGTTCAGATTACGCCGGCAGGGTCCGCTCTCAACATCTTCTTCGCCGTTTCCGGCCTGGGACGTGCAGCCGCCCAACTCAACACGCTGCACCTCTCCGTTCAGAAGCAAGGATCCACGCTCACCATCCAGGATCCTGATGGAAACCGGATCGTCTTTGTGAAGGAGTGAAAGGCCCGCGGGGTTCTTCAACCCGCTGGAAACCGTATAATTGCCGCTCAATCCAGAAAAAGAGCCTTCATGGACAACAAGGTAATTCTCAGCTGCGCCATCACCGGGTCCATCCATACCCCGACGATGTCTCCTTACCTGCCGTTTTCGCCCGAGGATATTGCGCGACAGGCCATCGAGGCCGCAGAAGCCGGCGCTGCCATTCTGCATTTGCACGCACGCGATCCCAAGACTGGGGAGCCAAGTGGAGACCCGGCTGTCTACCTGCAGTTTCTTCCCGCCATCAAAGCAGCCACCAACGCAGTCATTAACATAACCACCGGCGGCGGCATGCACATGACCCTGGATCAGCGGCTCGCGCCTGCGTTGCGCGTTCGGCCTGAACTGGCGTCGTTCAACATGGGCTCCATGAACTTCTCCATCCATCGCCTGACACGCCGGCACAGCGAATGGAATCACGCGTGGGAACAACCTTACCTGGAAAAGACCGAGGCCAATATCTTCCGCAATACTTTTGCGGATATGAAGCGGGTGTTGAAGGAGCTGGGAGAAGGATGCGGCACCCGGTTCGAGTACGAGTGCTACGACCTGGGGCATCTTTACAACCTTGCCTACCTTCTGGATGAAAAGTTAATCGAGCCACCCATCTTTCTGCAGACGGTCTTTGGCATTCTTGGAGGAATGGGGACCGACGTCGAGTTGCTCGGCTACGTCAAAGCCACCGCGGACCGTCTCTTTGGGAGGGAGAATTACCACTGGTCTTCGCTTGGGGCCGGGCGGCACCAGATGAGGATAGTCACGCTGGCCGCGCTGCTGGGCGGCAGCGTCCGTGTTGGTCTGGAGGACAGCCTGTATCTGCGCAAGGGCGTGCTTGCCACGAGCAACGCCGAACAGGTGAAAAAAGTACGCGGCATCCTGGAGGAGCTTTCTTTCGAGATCGCTACGCCCGATGAAGTGAGAAAAACGCTGCGCCTGAAGGGGGCCGATCAGGTGGCGATCTAAGGCATGAATCCTATTAGAACTGCCGGCGTCAGTGTCCTCTGTTTGTGCGCGGCGGTGGCAACGGTCATCGGAGCCCGTAGCCAGCAAAGCAGCGCGGAAGCTCCTTACGACGTGCTCATTCGCCACGGCCACATTCTCGATGGCACAGGGAATCCGTGGTATGCCGGCGATATCGCGATCCGCGGCGATCGCATCGCTGCCATAGGAACGCTGGAAGGCGCCACAGCCAAACGCGTCATCGATGCATCGGGCCTCGTGGTCAGCCCCGGCTTCATCGATATGCTGGGGCAGTCGGAATACTCACTGCTGATCGACAACCGCTCGTTGAGCAAGTTATCCCAAGGCATCACCAGCGAAATCACCGGTGAGGGCGGCTCCATCGCACCGCAAACCGAGCTCACGCTTGCGCCGCAAAAGCTCTGGCTGGAGCACTACCATCTCACCATTGACTGGCACGATCTCGCCGGCTACTTCCATCGCCTGGAGAGCTCCGGCACGCCAATCAACCTCGGAACCTACGTAGGCGCCGCTCAGGTTCGAGAAGCCGTACTGGGCGATGTAAATCGCGCGCCCACGCCGGCGGAGTTGCAGCAGATGGAATCGCTGGTGGCGACGGCCATGCAGCAAGGCGCCCTGGGTGTGTCTACCGCGCTTATTTATCCTCCGGGGCATTACGCAACCATCGAGGAGCTGATTGCCCTGGCCAAGGTCGCGTCCCAATACGGCGGCCTCTATGCTTCGCACATGCGCAGCGAAGGGCAGAGCGAAATAGCGGCGATCGATGAGGCTATGCGGATAGGGCGGGAAGCGCATCTCCCGGTAGAAATCTTTCACCTCAAAGTCAGCGGCAAGACGCGCTGGGGCGGGATGAAAGATGTAGTCGCGAAGATCCAGGCAGCGCGCGATTCCGGTCTGGAAATCGCCGCGGATATGTATCCGTACCTCGCCGGCGGAACCGCGCTGTCCTCTGCGCTGCCTCCCTGGATGGCTGATGGCGGCATGGACCAACTGCTGCAGCGTTTGCACGATCCCGCAACGCGGAAGCGAATTGTGGCGGAGATGTCGGAAGATCACAAGGATTGGGAAAATCTATATCTGGATAGCGGCGGTGGCGGCGGGGTCATGATTGCGTCCGTGGTGAATCCCGCGCTCAAGCAGTACGAAGGCAAGACCGTCGCCGAGATGGCGAAGGCCGAGAACAAGCCGGAGATGGATGCCTTCTTCGATTTCATCCTGGCCGATAAAGGGCAAACGGAAGCCCTTTACTTCATGGCCAATGAGAACGATCTGCAGTATGGCCTGAAGCAACCTTGGACCAGCATCGGGCTCGATGCCGGCGAAACCTCGCTCGACGGACCGCTCTTTGAGCCACACACGCATCCGCGCGCTTGGGGCGCTATGCCGCGTTTTCTTGGCCACTACTCGCGCGACTTGCAACTGGTTGACCTGGCCCAAGCGATCCGTAAGATCACCTCCTTGCCGGCGCAGCGCGAACATTTGACGGGCCGCGGATTGCTGAAGCCTGGCTTCTACGCGGACGTGACCATCTTCGATCCTGCGGCCATCATCGACACCGCAACCTACGCAAATCCCAACCAGGTCGCGAAGGGCGTGCAGTATGTCTTGGTGAACGGTCAACTGGAATGGGAACAGGGCAAGTTGACGGGGGCGACTGCCGGCCGTGCATTGCGCGGCCAGGGCGCCACGCCGGTGGTCAGGCGCTGAAGAGTTTCACCATCTTGTCACGCGACGCATCCACGTGCACCTGCATCGCATGGCGGGCCTCAGCCGGCTCACGTCTCTCGATGGCGCGTAGAATTTCGGCGTGACCGATCCAGCCTGGGACGGTCTGGGTACAGAGCGTGTCCAGCCGGGCAACATAACCTAGCGTCAGGTTGAGTTGACCCAGTACCCTCTGGTTACCGGCCAACTCGCACAACCGCAGATGAAAGATCTGGTTGGCGGCGAGAATCTGTTCCAGGCCGCCTTCGGGGTCTCTTTCGGGCGCGACAATCGCAGCCAGCTCCTTGATCTGATCGTGGCTTGCAGTTTGTGCCAGCTTTTCCGCCGAGTAGCATTCCAGCAGCTTGCGGTAGTCGTACAGGTCGACAATGTCACGCACCGAGATGGGCGTAACCATGAATCCCTTCCTGCGAATCCGGGTCAGCCAGTGGTCCTGCATCAGGCGTGTGCATGCTTCCCGCACCGGAGTTCGGCTGGTTCCGCAACGCTCGGCAAGATCCGCTTCGGAGAGGAATTCGCCCGGCGGCAGCTTGGCTGTGATCAACCAATCGCGCAGGATGCGGTAGACGCGCTCCACCTCTCCCAGCTTGTTGGCCTTGGCACGGTTTGGCTTCGTCAATAGCAAGAATCCCCCGGAACGTATCCACAGAGAATACTACCGGTATCGTAAGCTTGCGCTGCTATGCCAACGTCAAGTATTGCGTGTGTCATCATTAAATAGGCGACCCACCAGGAGTTGTTGCGTATGGCCATCAGTCAGCGGTTCGCACACACCTTATCTGGCATGCGTCTGGCCCTATTCTGCCTGGCGTCCGCATCTCTGGCATTGGCGCAAGCCAAGCCCGCTCCCGCTGCTCCGGACCGGCTTCCGGACTCGTACCAGATCTATTCACTGGTGATGCCCGGCCAGGTATTTACAGATATGGACTCGGGCCATAACCAGCCTTGGGCTATCAGCGACATCACGATCAACGAAGATGACATGAACCCCAAGCTGGCGCCGGAGGCTACCCTTCAACCGCCGGACGACAATCCTCGCGCCTTTCGTGAAGCGGTGATGGACTACAACCAGCGCAAGAAGGAGCGTCTTACATTAAAGCCGCGTTTCCAATTGGATCGCCCTTACGTGCTCCTAGGGGCTAACGATACGGCGCAGTTCCGTGCCGCGCGCACCTCCATGACCGCCTCTTCCGATATGCAGTCTGCGTACGCCGACTACCTGGGCATCACCTACTTCAGCGAAGTCTATTTCAATGTTGCGCAAACCGCAGCGCTGGTCTACGTCCTCGATTGGTGCGGTAATCTTTGTTCACAGGCCGAATGGATCTATCTTGAAAAACAAAATGGCACTTGGGTACGCCGGTCCGGCAAAGCGCCCGCACAAACATAAGAATTTTGGAGGAATTATGCGGCTTGCTGTCCGGGGGTTGGTTTGCTTTCTCTTAACCGTCGCAGGCGTGGGCGGTGCCGCACTTGCCCAGGATCAAGCGAACAAACAACCGTTCAGGGTTGCGATCGTTGGTCTGGAACATGGGCATGTCGGGGGTTTCCTGAAGCAGTTTCCAAAACAGAACGATGTGGAACTGGTGGGCATTGTGGACGCGGACGCCGAGCTCTCCCACCGCTACGCAGAGCAGTTTCATCTCGACTCCAGCTTGTTTTATTCCCAGTTGGACGCGATGATTGCAGCCCGCCATCCGCAGGCGCTGCTGGTCTACACCTCCATTGGCAAGCACCGTCAAGTGATCGAAGCCGCGGCCCAGCACGGTCTCAGCGTGATGGTCGAAAAGCCGTTGACCATGTCGCTCGCAGATGCCCTGGCTATTCGTCATGCGGCCAGGGAGCACCACATCCAGGTGCTGGTGAACTACGAGACTACCTGGTACGCAAGCAACCGCGCTGCTTATGACGAAGTGGCCAAGGGGTCGCTCGGTGACCTCCGCCGAATCGTAGTGCACGATGGCCACGAAGGTCCCAAGGAGATCGGCGTGCAACCGGAATTTCTAAAGTGGCTCGAAGATCCAGAGCAGAACGGCGATGGGGCTTTGTACGATTTCGGCTGCTACGGAGCGGACCTGGTTACCTGGCTCATGCATGGCGAATCTCCGATGACCGTCACCGCCGTGACCCAGACCGATAAGCCTCAGATCTATCCCAAGGTCGCCGACGAATCCACCATTATCCTGCGTTATCCGAAAGCCCAGGCGGTGCTGATGGGTTCATGGAACTGGCCGTTTGGCCGAAAGGATATGGAAGTGTACGGAGCGACCGGTTACTTGATCACGGTGGGGCCGGACCACGTGCGTGAGAGGACTCAGGGGCAGACTCAGGAGAGCGAATCCACCGCTCCGCCGCTGACACCGCCCAACGACGGATCACTGCATTACCTGGCAGCGGTGCTCAATGGAACACTGCAGCCGAACGGCGACCTGACTTCGCTCGAGACCAACGTGGTGGTGATGCAGATACTGGATGCGGCCAGGCAGTCTGCCCACGAAGGCAGGACCATTAAACTGGCGCCCTTGCCTAAATAATCAGCGGCCTCTTGCAACCGCTACCCGCGGACCGCTCATCGAGGCGAAGCGGGCAGCAACGGGGCCCCTTTTCCGCCGCACGACCAAATGCGGCCTGCCGTGGATGACTTCAGAAGGCAGATATCTCCGCTTCTCGCCGCACATCGAGCAAAGCACGAGGATCGAGCTGGCAGGGAAGCGGTCCGTTCCGCTTAACACGTCGTGGCCGCACTTCTTGCAGCAAACGACGCAGCATTTGGGGAAAGGCAGAGTGCGCATAGCCAACAATATAGGAGAATAAAAAGAGAAGATCAAGGGCGAAGTTTATGCGAATGGTATCGTTCCTTAACTTAGAGGATGAAGGCAAGAGTTTTGGGGGTATTGCGACACTTTCACAAGTCGCTGCAACCTGATGATGTCAAGCTAATTGCCGGCTGCAGCGCGTGTCCCCGCCTGCTGCGCCTTAATCCAGCCATTCGTGCGCGCATCGAGAAGATCTAAGGGCAACACACCGCCGTTCAGCATCTCGTCATGGAAAGTGCGGATGTCGAATTTCGGCCCCAGTTCCTTTTGCGCGCGCTGGCGCAGTTCGCGGAACTTGATCTGGCCCAGCTTGTAACTGAGGGCCTGCGCCGGCCAGGCAATGTAGCGGTCGGTTTCGGACTGGATCTCGGGCTCGTCGATGGTGCCTGATTTGCGGAAGTAGTCGACCACCTGCTCCCGTGTCCAGCCCTTGGAGTGAATGCCGGTATCGACCACCAGACGCACCGCACGAAAGCGCTCGCTGGCCAGGCGGCCATAGTCTGACACAGGATCCTGGTAGAAGCCAACCTCTTTGCCCAATTGCTCGGAGTAGAGCGCCCAACCTTCGATATAACCTGAGTTGAAAGTATGCTGGCGGAATTTGGGCAGACCGGTCATCTCCTGGGCCACGGAGAGTTGCATGTGATGGCCCGGGATGCCTTCGTGATAAGCAATCGCTTCGTCGTTGACGACGGTCCGATGCGCGAAATCGGAAGTTGCAACCACCACCCGGCCCGGCCTTTTCCCATCGGGTGTCCCAGGGTTATAGTGCGTCGCCATTGCCGATTGGAACGACGGAATCGCCTCTACGGTTACCGGCGCGCCAGGAATGTAGGTGAAGAGCTGCGGCAACTTGCCCTGCATTTGCCCAATGTACTTGCGATAGCCATCCAGGATCTGCTCGGCGGAAGTAGGAACATACTTCGGGTTCGTCTTCAGCGATTTGCTGAACGAGACCACATCGGGGAATCCTTGCTGTTTCGCGATGGCAAGCATTTCGGCGCCGATGCGATCCACCTCCTTCAAGCCAATCTGATGGATCTGGTCAGGAGTCAGATTGCTCATGGTGGTGACGCTGCGAATGTCGTGCCGGTATCTGGCTTCGCCACCAGGAAGGGAAGCTACGGAGAGAGCGGTGCGGCCATGCGGAGCGTACTCCGTGGCCACGAAGTTGCCGAAAGACTTATACGCCGGCAGTACCTCGTTCTTAACCACCTCCGTGATCTGTTGCGTTAGCCGTTGCTGATCGGCTGCAGAGATGTTGCTGGGATATTTTTTGGTGGGCAGCAGGAAGGGATCTGAAGCGATCACCCCATCGCATTGGCCGGGGACCTTCTCCAGCAGAAAGCGTACCGGCATGAGGTTATCTTTCATGCCTGCGCGCAGCACCTCTTCGGTCTGAGTAAAGAAGCGGGGAATCTGGTGCAGGCGCGCGATGTAGTCCTCGTACTGCTTCACGGTGCTGAACGGAGTGGAGAGAGGCAGATCAGCGAGAAGGATGTGAGGGCCGCTCATCTGCGAGACGGGCATCTCGAAATCCTTGAAGGAGTAGTCCTCGTTGCGTTGCTCCAGCGTGCGTACGAGAAGCTGGTGAGAGAGGACGTCCTGCTCAGGGAAACCCGTCGTTGAAATAGCTTTCAGGCGCGCCAGAAACTTCTCGTCCGTAGCATGCTCTCGCTCAGCCTCAGCCAGGGAAGCGTCATCCAGCTTGTCGTTATAGCGGTAGTCACCGTAAGAGGTCGCGGTGAGCGGTGAGGCTTTCAGATCGGCCAGGTACTGCTCTTCGAAGAGAGCGTTCTGCGCCGCGAGACGCGATGCGACAGAATCGGTATCAGCTGCGAAAGAGAGCGCAGCAGAAAGCGGCAGGCAGGCGGCTAGGACAAAGCTGAGTGTGCGTATACGGATCTGCAAAAAATGGCTCCTGAGAATGAGCGGCAACTGGGAGGCCGCTACCAGAGTGGATGCACCAACGGACGTATCTTCTTGTCGTAGATTTTGCGCACGCCGTCCATCACGCTCTGATGTGAGCGGCGGCAGAGTCGAGGCCAAAGCGTTGTCCGCCACCTGGCTGGGTCGTTTGCCTCCGGGGATGGCACAGGTAACAGCATCGAACATGAGGATCCAACGCAGTGCGAACTGGCTCATGCTCACACCTGCCGGCACCAAAGCACGCAGTTCTTCGACGGCTGCCAGCGCAACTTCGTAATCGACCCCGGAGAAGGTTTCGCCTACATCGAAGCGCTGCCCCTGGCGATTGAAGTTGCGGTGATCGTCAGCGGCAAATTGGGTGTCCGCCTTGAACTTGCCCGTGAGTAGTCCGCTGGCCAGGGGAACCCGCGCCAGGATGCCGACCTGCCTGAGTTTTGCCTGGGGAAAGAGGATCTCAGCCGGACGTTGGCGAAAGCAGTTGAAGATGATCTGGACGCTCTGCACGTTGGGGAACTCGATGGCCTTCAGTGCCTCTTCCACGCGCTCGACGCTGACGCCGTAGAAGCGGATCTTGCCCGCACGCACCAAGTCGTCGAGTATGCCGAAGATTTCAGGCCGGTAGTAGGCATCCGTGGGCGGGCAGTGGAGCTGCACGAGGTCGAGGGTTTCCGTCTGCAGGTCGCGCAGATTGTCTTCGATCCAGGAGGTGAGATTGGCGCGGCTGTAGCCTTCTACCGTCTGCTTGGCCAAACGCCGGCCCACTTTGGTGGCGACGATGATCTCTTCTTTGCGAGCCTTCTTCAACCGCGCAATCAGGTGGTGGCTGCGGCCGCTTCCGTAGACATCCGCGGTATCGAGAAAATTGATGCCGGAGTCGACGGCCTGGTTGAGCGCCGCCAGCGACTCCTCATCGCTCACTTGACCCCAGGCGCCACCAATGGCCCATGCACCGAAACTGATCTCTGACACCTTCCAACCAGTACGGCCCAGAGTGCGATAGTTCATAGCCCGATGGTAACAAATGGAATTGTCATGCCAGCGCTCACGCTCGCCCCATCGGCCCAGGAGTGCAGCGGGCAAGAACGACGGTGATGTCATCCGGCTGTTCGGCCGCGCCGATCCAATCTGTGACTGCGCCGGTGATGATTTCGGCGATGCGGGGCAGCGGCTTGCGGCGATGCTCTTTGATCAGCGCCACCAGCCGGTCCTCGCCAAACTCTCCGAATTCATTCTCCGGTTCAGTGACCCCGTCGCTATAGGCCACAAAGATGTCGCCTGGCTGCATCACCACAGTGGACTCGTCATAGGTAACGCCGTCAAATAGACCGACCACGGTGCCGTTGATGTCCAGGGCGAAGGCTTCGCCGGTTGCGCGAATGATGATAGGCGGCAAGTGGCCGGCATTGCAGTATCGCAACATGCGCGCCGTGGGGTCATAGCAGCCGAGGAACATGGTGGCGTACTTCGCCGCCGGCGTACTGCGGTAGAGCTGGTAGTTCAACGTAGTCATCAGCATGGCGGGAGCCAGCTGTGATTCGGAGCCGCCATCTCCGCGGTAGTACATGCGGGAATCTCCCTGAGATTCGGCTTGATATTGCAAGGCTGCCGGCACCAAAACCATCTCCGGCTCCAGCGAATAGGCGCGAACAAAGGCATGCACGGTGGCCATCAGGAGCGCCGCGGAAATTCCTTTTCCGCTGATGTCGCCGACGGCCAGCACCATGCGGTCGGTGCCCAGAGGGATAAAGTCGTAGTAGTCTCCGCTGACCGTGCGCGCCGGGATGCAGACACCATGCACTTCAAGCGAGGGCAGGTTGGTCACTTCGCTGGGGAAGAGCAGCTCCTGTACTTCGTAGGCGATGCTCAGCTCGTTCTCCAGCCGCTGCTTCTCTTTCTGCTCGTCGATCAGCTTGGCCAGGGATCCGGTCATCGAGTTGAAGGATCCTTCGAGCGCAGCCATCTGGTCATGGCCGTTGATCATGATGCGGTGGCTCAGATCGCCGCGATTGACATGCTCGGTTGCCCGGTAGAGTTCTGCTACCGAGGCGGTCATGCTGCGCGAAAGACGGACGCCGATGATAGAGGGCAGCCAACTCAATCACTCCGAAGAAAATAGCCACGGCGAACAGCAAATCCCGGAATACTAGCGCCTTGTCTCCCAGGGTGGCGCATAAGGTGGCATAGAGCATCGAAGGCCGGGTGGCGACGTAGATAATTCCATTGGTTTGCTTTTCGCCGGTTTGCCAGTCCACTACCTCGAAGAGGGTGGGGAAGTGGAGCGTTATGTCAAACCAATGAGTACGAGGGGATACCTCTCCGGCCTTCACCGGTTTGCGGTCTAGCTCTTCACCATTCTTGCGCTCGATGGGAAGGGGAAGAACGGTGACCGAGCCCAGGCGCTCGGCGGTGGGCAGGAGCAGGTTGGGGGTGATGGGAAGGTTGGAGATCAAGGCCATTCGGCCGTCGTCCGAAAGCCGGATCGCACGCAAATGCAGAGCATTATGCTGGACCACGAAACCGGTGAAGTCCCCGTTGATAAAGTGGGGAATTGGCGCCGGTTGCGTGGTCAGCAGCGCTCCTTCCGTGGAGAGGACGAAACTCTTACCGTTTCGCCACACGGTAACGGTGCGTCCTGGGAACCTCTCGTCCGAAGCCCTGGTGAACTGTTCAGCGACCTGCTCGTTGAGTTTGCCGGAAGCCTCCAGCGGGAACAACTGGGCGGCGAGCGCATCGTTAGCCGCTTGCAGATGCAGCAACTCCGAATGTAAGTCGGAGATGGCGACGTAGGTAGCAAATTGGCCGGCAAATAGATAGCCAGCCAGCCCGAACATGAGCAACAACAGCAAAATCGGCATAACGCCGATGAACAGGTAGGTGACGATTAAGCGGTTGCGCAGCCGCCAGAGCAGTGGGCGGTAACCCCAGCGGCAGAGCACGACCGTGGCACAGAAGAGGAAGCTGAGGGTGACAAGCGTCGCCCATCCGCCTACCCCCACCCCCGGCAAGGCGTCGGCCAACCACAGCAGGAGAGATAATCCACCCAGCCAGACGGTGATGCGAGCCCACTTGCCGGCGGGACGTAGTATCCGCTTCAACCGGGCCCTGAGAACACTGGATCTTGGTAGGTTAATCGGCATAAACCATTGCTAGAAAAGAAACACCCCGGGCTCCTCGTAGTATAGGCCAGTCACAGGAGTGGCCTTTTTTTTGCGATGATAGGACAGGGCGCCCTTGCCCAGGAGAGTGGGCTTTGAGGAAATGTTGGTGAAAGAACAGTCTCGCCTTCTCTCTCTGATCGAAAGCGGATTCGCTGCACTTCGCGTCCTGGTCATCGGCGACGTGATGCTGGATCGTTCCATTTGGGGGGATGTGGACCGCATCTCGCCCGAGGCGCCGGTTCCAGTACTCCGTTCGGTACGCACGACGGCTGCGCCGGGGGGTGCGGCCAATGTGGCCATGAACATGGTTGGCCTGGGAATTAAGGCCGCGCAGGCAGGCTTTTGGGGCGATGATGCGGAAATGCGGGAATTGAGCGCATTGCTCACCACCGCCGGCGTGGATTTCTCGGGCATGACTATTTCCGGCCACTCCACGATTTCCAAGACCCGGATCGTTTCCCGTAACCAGCAGTTGCTGCGACTCGACGTGGAGAGTGCTGAATCGCGGCCCGCGGCCGAGCAGCAGGTGTTGCTGGAGCGATCACTGCAATTGGTGCGCACGGCCGATGCGGTTATTTTGTCCGACTACGATAAGGGAGCTTTGACCCCGCAGCTTTGCCAGGCAGTGATTGCCCTGGCTCGGGAGCGCGGCATCCCGGTACTGGTCGACCCTAAGGGCCGGGACTTTCACAAATATGCGGGCGCCACGACGATTTGTCCGAACCTTCAGGAACTGGGGCTGGTTACAGGAATTGACCGCCATAACCTCACGGAATTGCTGGCCGCAGCGCAGCAGTTGGTCTCTCAGCTGGGCATCGATTACTTGACCGTCACCATGAGCGAGAAGGGTATTCGCATCCTCTATGCCGACTCCGCTTTTCATTCTCCGACCCGGGCGCGCGAGGTTTTTGATGTTACCGGCGCCGGCGATACCGTCATCGCTACCCTGGCTGCATCGCTGGCGGCTGGGCTTGATGCGGAGACGGCTGTGAACCTGGCAAATATTGCAGCGGGCATTGTGGTTGCCAAGACGGGAACTGCGCCTATCTCGCGCAACGAGTTGGTGGCCGAGTTCACGGATTCTACCCAGATGAAGGGTCCGGACAAGATACTCGATCTGCAACATCTGCTGATTCGTTTGGCGGAATGGCGTGCGAACGGCGATCGCATTGTCTTCACCAACGGCTGTTTTGACATTCTGCATGTAGGCCACATCACGCTGCTTGAGCAATGCCGTGAGTTTGGCGATAAGGTCGTCATCGGAGTGAACAGCGACGCTTCGGTAAAACAACTGAAAGGGCCCACGCGGCCGGTGGTCGGAGAAAACGAACGAGCCCGCATCCTGGCCGCGCTGGGCTCAACCGACGCTGTTATTATCTTCGACGAAGAAACTCCCTTTGAGCTCATCCGCCATGTCCGCCCTGATGTCCTGGTCAAAGGTGGCGACTACAACGCCTTGACTATCGTGGGCGCGGACGACGTGATCACCTGGGGCGGCCGGGTAGAAATTGTGCCTACTGTGAACGGTGCAAGCACCACCAGCACCATCCGCAAAATGACCGCCAATCAGTAGCTCGACGTAAAAACAGGGCCTAATCTCCAAACCAGTCCAGAGAAACAGCAGCACCACATAAAAACGGGACGGGTGCCCCAGGTTCGCCTAAGCGTATCTGGGACGAAAATGATGCGCGAAGCGCTTCCAAAGGTCTTACTAATCGGCAAGCAAACCGGGTGTCCGAAAGAGAAAGCGTTCGAAACAAGGCATTATCGGCCCAGTACGCTCGGGCGAACCTGGGGCACCCGTCCGTCTTTAAGTCGGTCGTCTTAGTCCTACAGCTCGCACCGCTATTCGTTTCTTAATGTGTCCATCGGATCTACGCTGGCTGCGCGCCGCGCGGGTATGGATGCCGCGAACATGGCCAGCAGCAACATCACAATCGGTACCGTACAGAAGGTCAGTGGGTCCAGTGGGGTGATCCCGAACAGGAAGCTTTGCAAAAATCTCGTCAGCAGAGCGGCTGTGACTAAACCAACGACCGATCCTGCCGTGGCGAGAACCAGGCTTTGCTTCACAATGTCGCTCACAATCTGCCAACGCATTGCACCCAGCGCCATCCGGATGCCGATCTCGCGTGTTCGCCAGCTCACTACGTATGCGATCAGGCTGTAGACTCCAACGCCGCCGATCAAGAGGGCCAGGGCGCCAAACGACAGCAGGAGGATCGCCAGCGACCGCGGAGCCGACACCGATGCCGCTACCACCTCGTTCAGGCTGCGGACGCGCGTTACCGGCACCTGCGGATCGAGCTTCGCCACCTCGTTGCGCAGCGCTGCTGCCGCATCCGCTGCACTCGCCCGCGTGCGCAGCAGGACATACATAACCGGCTGTTCACGGCCCATGGTCATTGGCAAATAGACCTCGTCTCCGAAGCCGCCGGCAAGACTGCCACCGTGCGTGTTGCTGACCACACCCACCACCACAGACGCAGCATCTTGATTCCACACCGTCGGCGCCGGTTCATCCTTCACATCGATGATGTGTCTCCCCAGCGGATCCTGGTGTGGCCACAACCGTTCTGCCATGCTCTGGTTGATAACCACCGCGTGGCTGGATCCCGATTGGTCCTGATTGGACAGCAGCCTCCCCCGCATCAACCGCATACCCAGGGTGGCAAAGTAGTCAGAGGAGACCGTGCGTCCGGTTGCCAACAATGCACCTTGGCGCGGATCCCTGGTATGTCCCTCGGCGTCGTAGACGTAGTTGTCATCGCGCCCGCTTAGCGGCAGCGAGTCAGTGAGTGCAACCGTTTCCATTCCGGCGATGCCCTGGGCGTCGTTCAGCAGCGTCGTAAAGAAGCCGTGGCATCGTCCCTTTTGCTGGCATGCCGCTGCATCGAGCGATACTTCGGCAGTGACTACACGCTCGGTACGAAATCCCGGATCCACCTTCGACAGCCTGTAGAGACTGTGCAGCAGGAGACCGGCGGCGGTAATCACCACGACGGACAAGCCCATTTGGCCGATGACCAATGCCCTGGACAAACGGAACTGGGATGCCTTACCCGCAACGGCACGGCTGCCGGAGCCCAACATGCCCTGCAGATTAGGGGACGCCATTTTCAGCGCCGGGACCAGGCCGAAAATGAATCCAGTCATCAACGATGCAACGGCAGCAAAGAGAAACACTGGCCAATGCAGTGCTATCTCATTCAGTCTCGGGGTATCCGCGGGAAGCAATTGCACCAGGCCGCGTAAGCTGGCCGCCGCCACGACCAAACCTGCGACCCCAGCCATACCGCCGAGAATCAGGCTCTCCGAGAGTAATTGACGGGTCAGCCTGCTAGAAGAAGCTCCCAGTGCTCCGCGAATCGCGATCTCTCTTTCACGGCCGGCAGCCCGCGCCAACATCAGGTTCGCGACATTCGCGCAGGCAATCAGCAGGATCAACGCCACCGCGGCAAACAGAAGCAGGAGACGCGGCCTGGTTGCGCCGACTTCCGATTCCAGCAGTGGTACCACGGTCAGCTCTGAAGCCCAGCTATCAGGCATCCGCCAGGGAAACAACGGCAGCAGCGCCGAATGAAGCCGGTGCAATTCGGCCTGTGCCTGCGCGGGAGACACACCATCCTTCAAGCGTCCAAACATACGCAAGTCGAACACCCGCCAGGCATCGAGAGGATCGCCGCCTTTGAAGGCTACGGGCGTGACCAACTGGGTATCGGCATAAGGGAAGCGCACGCCGGCGGGCATGACGCCGATGATGCGCCGTGAAATGCCGTCCACACGAATGGTTTGCCCGACCACATCGGGATTCTTGCCAAAGCGCTGTTGCCAATAGCCGTAACTCAACACCACGACAAAATCGCGACCGGCGATTGCATCGTTGGGGGTAAAGAAATTGCCAACGGCGGGATGAATACCCAGCGTGTCAAAAGCGTTGGCCATCACCTCGGCGCCGAAAACGCGATCGGAGGCATCATATCCCGCCACATTCGACTCAGCATCCGCGCCGAATCCGCTGATGGCAGAGAAGGAATCGGAATGCTCGCCCAACGCGCGAATCCAGCCCTTAGGGAAAAAGCTAACCTGGCTCGCGCTGTCTTCGATTCGTGCCAGCCGGTCTTGCTGGGGAAACGGCAGCGGACGAAGCATGATGGATTCGACGAGGGAAAAGATCGCTGTATTTGCACCGATCCCCAGCGCCAGGGTCAGAACCGCTGTGAGCGTAAATCCTGGCGACTTTCGCAACTGCCGCAAAGCAAACTTGAGGTCTTTAAGCATCCTGTCACCGTAGGTTGCATTCCATCCGCCATCCCCCAGCGTCTATAAGTTACCGAAAACAAATGGCTAGGGCAGAGATAGTCTTGATGGGTTTGTCCACAAGCGAAATGATTGTTCGAAATTGAACACTTGCCCCTGTCTCTCATTCCCTCGCGGACGACGGGCCACCACAGAGGTTACCGCTGAGTGCATCGCGGGAATCGAGACCCGGAGGGAAAAGGTAGTGGTATCCCACATCTCGTGAAAAACGAGCGAGATGCGGGATACCCGTCGTCAGCGAGGGAACAGAGGTTTAGGGGTACTCGTACTATTCTTTGTTCTGCTCGGTCCTTCTAGCGGGCAATCAGGCTGGTAATGCGGGAACGGTACCCTCGGCTCACGGGAAGCTTGTGGCCGTCGGACATGGTGACGAAGCACTCTCCTTCGTTGCCATCGGTGCGAAATTCCTTCACATGTTGAAGATTCACGATGGCCGAGCGATGAATCCGCAGGAAAACGTCGGGATCCAACTTGGTCTCGAAATTGGCCATGGTATTGCGCAGCATATGGGTTTCGTTGCCGGCGCAGATCCTCACATAGTTTTCTTCCGCCCCGATCCAACGAATATCCGCAATGGGCAAAAAGAGAATGCGCCCCTTGGATCGGAAGACCAGGCGGTTGGTATATTCCTTCTTTTGCGCCGCGCGAACCGCCCCATGGGTGCGCCGGTGTTCCCGCTGTTCGCGGGCATGCTGCAGTGCCATCCTCAACCGCTCGCGAGTGAATGGCTTCAGTAGATAGTCGACCGCATGCACCTCGAAAGCCTTGAGGGCATATTGGTCGTGTGCGGTGGTGAAGATAATACTTGGCAGGTCGAGTGAAGGAGAGCAGCTCAAGGCTGAGATGACATCGAAGCCGTCCATGCCTGGCATGCGGACATCGAGGAGTAGCACATCGGGCTGGGTAAGCTGCACCAGGTCGATTGTTTCCAGGGCGTTGGCTCCTTCGCCCACCACCTCAATATCTGGTTCCTCTCGCAGGAGTTGTAATAGCTTTTGCCGGGCCAGAACTTCATCATCCGCGATCACTACTTGAAGCGGCATACAGGGGCTCCGCGTGGTCATTGCTTGGACTCTTGGCAATCTCCAGGGGAAGCAGGAAGATTGCCGTTACATCTCCTGGAACCATCTCCCGGATCGAGAAGCTTTGCCGGCTTCCGTAGTGCAACTCCAAACGGGCCTTTACGTTCGCAATGCCGACGCCCTGCCCTTTGGGGGCCTCGTCGAATGAGCCTGGAAGACAGCCCGCATTGCGGATCGATATGCACAGTGTATCTCCTTCGATGGACGCCTTGATGGTGATCGTTCCTACGTCGAGAGATCTTGCAATTCCGTGAACATACGCATTTTCAACAATGGGCTGAAGAATCATGGTGGGCACAAGGGCGTCCCAGGCCTCAGGTGCCACTTCAATGCTATGCCGAACCCGATCGCCAAAGCGCAGTTGTTGGATTGAGACATAGAGTTGAATAACCTCCATCTCTTCCTGTAGGGGAATCCGTTGCGCTTCGCCCTTTGCCAAAGTGATACGCAAAAGGCTGCTCAGCCGTTCCAGCATTTCGTCGGCGCTGTCAGGGTCTGACCGCATCAGGCTGGACACGCAATTCAAAGTGTTGAAAAGGAAATGGGGATTGAGCTCCATCTGTAAGGCCTGGAGGCGGGACTGCACGAGTTGTGCCTCAAGGCGCGCAGTCATCTGCTCTCGCTCGCGGAACCGCTGGTAGTAACCGATGCTGCGGACGAGAGCAAAGCCCATCCAGAAGATGGCGATGTCTGTGACCAGCTCAGAGGCGAGATAGCGCTCCAGCCGGACCAAGTATGTGTGGTGTTTGCCCGGACTCTGGTAGCGAAAGATCGCGAGGTAGATCACTTCCAGGAGAATGCTGACGACAACACTCAAAGGCAAATATTGCAAGAGCATTTGCCGGAGAGAGGCCCTTTGTATGCTGGCCCGGAGGAAACGCCACATACCAAGGACGACCAGACCCCATAACAGAAATCCAAAGGCGTCACCTACGAGGGGCACCCATAAGGGAATTTTCCATTCCCCCATGGAGACTTCCACTTCCGCGAGCTGCTGGAACCCAAATAAAAGCCCAAGCGTTGCCCAGCCCGACAAGAAGACCACCGGGTGCATGAAGAATGGACGCCCTTGCTGTGCCTCCTGCTTAGTCTGGCTGTTTGGTTTGATTCCCAACCTCCTTATCCACTGAGGGAGCATGCGCCGTAGCATACACCTCCTGGATGGGGAAATACTTCGGGTTCAATTCATTCTGATAGATGAAAAGATCGTGCTTGTGGATGCGTTTGCAGCCAATTAGCCGCTTCCTGTTCCGCAGGCGCCGTATTGGCTACACTGCTTGCCATGCGCTGCATCTCACTACGCAAATAAGCCTCGGCAGCGCTTCCGCCCTGTGAAGCCGCGATGCGATACCAACGATAAGCTGCTTTTTGATCCTTGGGCAAGAGCCGTCCGTCACGCGACAAGATACCGAGGATCACGGAGGATTGCCACGATCCGGCTGCCGCGGCTGACAACAGAAGGTTGGTTGCTTCTTGCGGGTCTTGCGGCAGGTCGGGATGGTTGACGAGAAGCAGGCCCAGCAGATGAATGGCCGGCACGTAACCGCTGCTCGCGGAGAGCCGCAGGAGCCTGGCTTCCGCAGCAAAATCGGGCATGCGGCCGGGTGCACTGGCGTCGAACATTCGCCAGGAAACATTCTGCCTCCGGATCATGCCGTTTCACGCCCTGCTTGAACCAGGATTCCGCCGCGGCGAAGTCGACGGGCACGCCCGATCCCAGGTAGCTTGCCAAGCCTAGGTATGCATCCGCCCGGCCATCTCCTTTTTCCGCCGCGGATTTCAATAGCCGCACCCCTTCCGCTGTATCCTGCTTGACTCCCTCACCTCGCATATAAAGCGCTGCCAGGTTCACCTTTGCCGTTGAATCATCTGAGGATGCGGCCCGTCTGTACCATTTCACTGCCTCGGCCCTATCCTGGGACACACCGATACCCACGGTGTACATATATCCCAGGAAAAGTTCTGCTGCGGGGTTTCCCTGGTCCGCTGCCTTCCGATACCAGTAAGCTGATCGGCTAAGATCCTGAGGCACTCCTCTGCCTACAGAATAGTCAGCGGCCAATTCCATCTCTTGCTTGACAAAGCCTTGCCCTGCCTTTGTTTGTAATTCGTCCACACTGGCTGAATGTTCCTCCGTGGCATCCGGCTTGGCTTCGGCGCTTATCGGATACAACCAGCAAAGCACGATGAGCAGAGGTAGTAAACGACTGTGCAGGGTGCGCACGCTAGGTAATGGCATATATCACCTCACATTGGTTTCCATACTCGCGCATGCGAAAAGGCGCTCAAGACAGGGATATCGCCTGATTGGGACGTAGATATCCCGCAAGCCGGCCACTCGTCCCGCTCTCGCAACGACTCGTCACATATTCAAAAAATGTTTATCGACTGACTCGCACTGCTGCTTAGCCCTTCTACCGATTTCTGTAAGCGTGAGGAGGGAAAGGGCAGGGAACTGTAGCGGGCAAGGAGCAAGCCGTCGCTAAAACGGAACCGCTCGTCATCGCCCAGCGACCATTCGTCACTATTTTCAGAAGGCCATACCGATCCCGCACTCTTTTATGAATTTCTGGATTGTTTACCGCGACCCGACCTGTCCCGGCGTGCCGTGGACGCCCGGCAGCTTGGAGCCGCGGTCATCTCACCGTGATTCCCAGGTTCAGTGGTCACGCCCTGCGGTTGTTCGTCACTTATTGCCCTCCACACTGCGACTTGGGCCATGACTTGCGTAACAGTGAGTTTCCAGCGGAGTGGAGGGATCGTGAAAGTTAACTACTCGCGGCTTCTATGGCTTTTGATTGCCTTGGTTCTTCTCATTTACAGCGTGCGTGGCTTTGCTCAAGGGATTGTGACCGGTTCCATCAGTGGAACGGTGCAGGATCCAAGCTCGGCCGTGATCGTGGGCGCGAGCATTACCGCAACCCAGGAAGGTACGAACGCTACCTTCAAGACGGAGAGCAGCAGCGCGGGCAGCTTTCAAATACCCGGCATGCCCATCGGCGTGTACGACGTCACCATTCAAGCGCCGGGCTTCATCTCGATTCACATGCGGGCAGTCAATGTGACCTCGGGCGGGCAGACTCCGCTGGGTACACAGAGATTGAAGATTGGCAATTCGGAGGCGGTGACCGTGGAGGGCGCGACAGCACTTCTGCAGCCAGATTCGGTGCAGGTCAGCCAGACCTTTGATACGCAGAAGATAGCAAACCTGCCTATCGGGAATGGCTTTGACATTGTTGCGCTCTTCACGCCCGGCATATCCCCTTCTGGTGGCAACATCTTCACCAACAACAACGGCGCCGAATTCTCCACCAACGGTTTACGCGATCGCAACAACAACTTCGAGTTGGATGGGCAAGCCAACAACGACACCAACATCGGTGGCCCGAATGTCTTCTTTGGCAATCAGGATGCGCTGGCCGAAGTACAGATCATCACCAATGACAGCGCTGAATACGGAAAGAACAGTGGAGCCGTGGTCAACTACGTCACCAAAGCCGGCACCAACGCCTTACCACGGAACCGGATTCGAGTTCTACAACGGTAGTTGGGCTGACTCACTTGCCAATCAGGAGAAAAGTCCTCTGCTGGAGTTCTGTGTCCCGGGCGAAAATCCCGCAGACGGCTGTACGCCGCCCAAGCGTGCCGCGTTATGTGGACAATCGATGGGGTGGGACTGTCGGTGGGCCCATACTAAAAGACAAGTTGTGGTTCTTCGGCTCCGCTAATTTTGAGCACACGCGCACCGGCACGGCGCCCTCCTCTTCTGCTCCTTTCCTTACCCCCACGCCCAACGGAATCCAGCAACTGCAACAGGCCTTCCCCAATAATCCTGCAGTCAGCGCGTTGGCAGCGATTGGTCCTGCCAGCACTAAGATCGGCAATCTCACTTTTGGCACACCGACCACGGTGGATGTGCTGGGGCAGCCGATCGAGTTCGCCACCGCACGGCGCACCATCGCTTCTCCGTATCAACGACTACGAGGGAACCGGGCGCGTCGATTATCAGTTTCGCGAACACGACCGTATTTTCGGCCGGTACATCTATCAGAACACGGACAGCGAAGGGCGTGAATTACTTTCCGCCTTCTGAGGTAGTGACCGGAGGCTTTGTCAGCGTGCCCGGGACGAGTAACTACGTGGGAATCGATTGGGCGCATACCTTTAACGACCACTTTCTGAACCAGGCGCGCTATAGCTATGCCCGCTCCACCACTTCCTTTGAAGGCGGCGGCTTCGCCAGCTGCACCAGCGCGGCAATCCTGACCGGTTGCCCTATACGTGTCGATTTCAACGATGGCCAGACTCTTTCCCTGGGGGAGAATCCAGCGTGGCCGCAAGGCAGGATCGTCACCAGTCATCAGGTGCAGGACAATATCTCCTGGCAGGCCGGCAAGCATTTTCTGAAGCTCGGTGGTGAGTACAATCACTATCCGGAGAGCGACACGGGACTGCCCAATGTCAATGGCGATTTGCGCTTCGACAACTTCGGCGCGTACATCAACACCGCACCCACCGTCACTCTTTATGCCGAAGGGCCGGCTGCCTATAACCTGGTCTTCAACTACGGGGCGGTCTATCTTCAAGACGACTGGAAGGCCAGCGGAAACCTTACCTTGAGTCTTGGGCTTCGCTACGAGATCCAGAGCCAGCCGCTGAATAGCCTGCACGCCTTGACCGTACAGCGAGAGACAAACCCCGCCTACCGCGTTTTGGGATCAGTCGTTGCCACTCAGTCTTCGCACCGTGCAATCGCTTCCGCTGGACAAGCACAACCTCGGTCCGGTGGTTGGTTTTTCCTGGATGCCCAATGTGCGTGGACAAGGAAACACTGTGGTTCGCGGCGGCTTCCGCATCGGCTACGACCCAACCTTCAACAACCCTTTTGTGAACATCGGTGAGAGTACGCCGGTGGTGAATGGCGCAACCTTGCAGACGTGCCAAAACTGCGTGCCCTCCACCGGCCAAGGCTCGGCCTTGCGCACGGTGATCGATCCCCAGGTCCCGCGGGGAGGCAACCCAGGGTTCCGCGCCGAGCAGAACGTGGACCCGAAACTATTCAATCCCTATACCGAGCAATGGACCATCGGCCTCCAGCAGGCCATCAACAGCCATGTGGTTGGCGAGGTTCGTTACCTGGGCAATCATGCGGTGGGCCTCTTCCAGTTGCGTAATGGCAACCCGGCGCTCGGCCCTCTGATTGCGAATGGTTTTGGGAACGTGATTCCTGCCTGGTCTCACGCCGTGCACTACGCCCAATGCCCCTGGATCGGCGGATGGCTATGTGGATTGCAATCGCACCAATCTGCTGACGCTGGGCAACACTGGATATTCCAATTACAGCGGGCTGCAAACTCGCTTGAGCATCGAGCGTTGGCATGGCGTCACCGCCGGCGCCACCTACACCTTCAGCAAAGACATGGACAATGTGTCCGAGATCTACAGCACGTTTACGGGAGGGAATACCAGTGCCTATGCGCAAAGCCCGTTCGATCTCAGCCAGGCGGAACGCGGTCTGAGCGGACTGGATTACCCCAACCTCGCGTCCGTCTACGTGATCTACGAAGTGCCTGCCTTCAAACAGCAGACCCTTACGGGAAAGTTGCTGGGGGGATGGCAGGTGAATCCTATCTGGAGATATGCCAGCGGGCAGCCCTACACCGTGCTCGAGTCATTGCATAGCGACTACACCGATTTCTCGATTCCGTTCGATACCTCATTGTGCGATCCGGAACAGGCCTCTGGCTCGACGACATGCCGCCCCATCCTGGCCAACGCAAAGGCGCCCATTGCCACGGTCGGCCTATGTCTCAACGCGGCCGCAGCAGATTGCGGGCTGGTCGACTACTACAGCACTCCGCAATTCAGCAACAACCCGGCCTCGACTCCGGTGCCGGTCAGCAAACAAAACGTGCATTGGATTGTGAACGACTTAACCGCGGCGCAGCACTACGGTACTCCATTCGCCGGCGCAGGCAGAAATCTGCAGCGAGGCGACAGCATCAATACCGCAAATCTGGCGTTGCTGAAGGACTTCAAAATCAAGGAGCGAATTACCCTGGAAACCCGGGCCACCGCCTACAACATCATGAATCGTCAATATCGCGGAACACCTGGAGTTAACATCGACTTCGGCAGTTTTTCCGAGGTCGGTGGATCGTTCGCCAATACCTACTTCAATCCCAACGGCAATGGTGAAACCAACTCCGTCTTTTCCGGGATAGACCGCCGCCGGCTCGAAGTCGGGGGCAAGATTATCTTTTAGCTCGCTTCTCCCGCCGAGGAAAGGTCCGCGTGCGATCGCTCTCTTCTTGCTGTCGTTGTTGTTCACTACGCGCGGCGTTTGCCCAGGACGCGCCGATGTTCCGCGGCAACCTGGCACATACCGGCGTGTACGACGCGGCCGGCGTGCCCAAGCTCAGCGGGCTGAAATGGAAGTTCCATACCGGCGGCCTCATCGTCTCGTCGCCGGCCATTGCCAATGGTTTGGCTTACGTAGGCAGCACAGACGGCAATCTCTACGCGGTTGATTTGAATTCCGGCGCGATGAAATGGAAGTTTGAGACCAAGGCTCGCGTTGTTTCTTCGCCTGCCGTTGCCGGCGGACTGATCTACTTCTCAAGCTACGACGGCTGGTTTTACGCCGTGGATGCCCTGACCGGAAAGTTAAAGTGGAGGTTTAAGAATGCCGGTGAGCGCCGGTTTGCGGCCAGGCACATCCATGGCGCGCTCCCATCTGCGGAAACCATGCCCGATCCCTTCGATTGCTACCTCTCCTCCCCGGCGGTTTGGAATGGCGCCGTTTATTTCGGCAGCGGCGACGGCAATATCTACGCCCTGGATGCGGCTACGGGCGCTCTCAAGTGGAAGTTTCAGACCGGCGACGTGGTCCACGCCTCGCCTGCAATTGCGGGCGGTACGCTTTTTATTGGAAGCTGGGACAGTTATTTCTACGCCATCGATGCTGTGAGCGGAAAAGAGAAGTGGCGTTTCAAGACAGGAGTGGATCCTGACATTCACAACCAGGTCGGCATCCAGTCCTCAGCGGCTGTTGCCGACGGTACAGTTTATTTTGGGTGTCGCGACTCCCACCTCTACGCTCTCGATGCCATTACCGGGCAGAAAGAAATGGTCATTCTCGACCAAGAGCTCATGGGTCATCAGCTCGCCCGCGATTTTGAACGGCAGAGTCTACTTCGCCACCTCCGACTCTGCTCTCTTTTATGCGCTTGATGCCGGATCGGGAAGAGAGATATTTTCGCTCAAGTTTCACTTTCCATTCTTTTCCTCGCCCGCCATCGCCGGCAATACGCTCTATATCGGCTCCCATGACGGAAAACTCACCGCCATCAACCTTACGACCCAAACCCGCGCCTGGGATTTTCAAACCGATGCCTCCAGGCAACGGCTGGCGGCTTTCTCCAAGCCTGATGGAAGCCCCAACTACGAAGCGGCCTTCGCTTCCGATTTCTATGACGACATGATCGCCGGCATCGCCCGCATGCAGAGCGTAGGCACTATTCTTTCCTCGCCTGTAGTTGCCGGCCGCGTTGTGTATTTCGGGAGCAATGACGGAAATTTGTACGCGGTGAGGTAGGCGTATCGGGTCGACCACGAATCCTTGACCTTTCAGCTTTCAGGGCTGATGTGAACGCGGATGTTGCAAGGACTGACCCGCTGAAATCCCACCTCTCGCGAAGAACGAGCGAGAGGTGGAGCCCCGTCGTCTCGGTGATTTAAATTCCTGATTGAGGTTTCTTCCTAAGACCTCGCACTGCCACAGCGATAGCAGCACTGAAGAGAGAGACGGTCACGACCAGCCGGAGAGCCTGTTTCGCGTGATGGCTCTTAGGCCGCTCGAACTCCGCTCCCAGCAGCGGTGCGGCGATGGGCTCGCCCGCGTACGTATTATCGCCACCCAAGCGAACCTGCAGCGCGCCCGCCATCGCGCTCTCCGGTTGGCCGGCATTTGGGCTCTTGTGCTTTCCGCCATCACGCCGCCAAATGCGTAAGGCCGATCTGGCACCGCGTTGTGTTGCCCATCCCCGCAGCCGTGGCTAGAGCCACAGCCGTCAGGCGCGAGGGAAGGTAGTTGGCCACATCATCCAGTCGCGCGGCCGTCTTGCCGAAGTAGAAATATCGCTGGTCGGCATGCCCGATCATGGAATCCAGTGTGTTCACGGCTTTGTAAGCCATGGCCAGCGGGACGCCGCCGATGGCCATGTAAACCATGGGGCGCCACGATTCCATCGCACGCGCTCTCGGCCAAGCGTCTCGATGACCGCGCGATTGATTTCGGTCTCACTCAGAGACTGCGTGTCCCGGCCGACAATGCGCGAGAGCCTTTGCCTGGCGCGAAGGATGTCCTCCTCTTCTAACGCGCGAATGACGGCAAGGCTTTCGTCGATCAGGTTGCGCGACGCGATGCAGGTCCATCCCAATAGGATTTCCGTTGCCAGGCCGGTTCCAGTGCCTAGGCGATATGCTATTTGGATAGCTTTCGCTGTGCCCAGATAGGAGGCGCCGACCAAAACAGCGGTGAGCGCCGCGCCTGCCAGCAGTTCATCGCTTGCGCTTTGTCCGGGCCGGCGCAGCAGTGATTCTGCAAGCTGTGTGTAGCGTCCCATCCATCGTACGGGGTGCGGAAACCACTCCGGGTCACCTGCGATCCAGTCCAGCAGGCAGGCAGCAGCGATGGCTCTAGCGCGGGTCATCTGGTACTTTAACCCTACCCAGCTGAAAATTCGCTGCATGTCCAGCGACTCGCTCACCTGCCCGAGCAAGACGATCGAGAGATTCCTCGCGTTGTGCCTTCCATGGATTGAGCGCGGAGGGAGGCGTTAGCTTGCAGAAGCTGCGCGCGGCGGTTACGAATGCATGGCGGAAGCGGTCCTCGTCGAAAATTCCGTGCAGGTAGGTACCAAGTATCTTCCGGTCGGCGCTGACGCATCCGTCCAGTTCGCCGGAACTAAGTGTGGCGAAGGGTTCTGCCTGATTCAGATACAGAGTCTTACCGATATGAATCTCGTAGCCGGCTATTCGATCTTGCGGCAGCGGATTGGCCAAAGAGAGAGTCGCCATTGATGGTGCCGGAGCAGATGCGGGTTACCTTTTGTGCCTGCATCGTAGTGCTGATGGGGAGCAGGCCGAGGCCTGACATGCGGCCTTCGCGCTCGATCCCGAGCGGGTCGAAGAGCTCCTGGCCCAGCATCTGCATACCACCGCAGATGCCCACCACCAAGCCGTGCTGGGCGTGGTTGCGAACCGCCTCATCGAGACCACGCTCGCGCATCCACTCCAGGTCGCTCATGGTCTGTTTGCTTCCTGGAAGGATCACAACATCCGCGTTCTGCAAAAGGTCAGCCGAGCGGCAGAAGAGCAAATCGACTGCCTGGCTCGGCGCGCAGTGAGTCGAAGTCAGTGAAGTTGGAGAAGGATGGCAGGGCGACGACGGCGATGCGCAGCGGCCGCTCTGGCGTGTTGCTGCTAAGGGACCAGCCGGTGCGCGTCACGGATGGCAGGCCCACGCTATCTTCTTCTTCCAGTGCGAGGTCGTGCAGATAGGGGACCACGCCCAGGCAAGGTTTTCCTAGACGCTCTTCCATCATGCGAACGCCGGGTTCCAGCAGGCTGAGGTCGCCGCGAAATTTGTTGATGCAGAAGCCGCGAATGCGATCGCGCTCCGCTGGATCGAGCAGTTCGACCGTGCCCAGCAGGGAAGCGAAGACTCCGCCGCGATCGATGTCACCCACCAGGAGGCAAGCGGCATCCGCCATTTCTGCCATGCGCATGTTCGCGATGTCGTGCTGCTTCAGGTTGATCTCGGCCGGGAGAACCCGCTCCTTCCAGAATGATCACTTGATAGTCGGAGGCGAGTGTCTGATAGCTTTCCCGCACTGCGGGCATCAGTTCTTCGACCCGGCGTTGATGGTAGTCGGCAGCGGAGATCTGCCCCCAGATCTTGCCCCGCACCACCACCTGGGACGAGCAGTCGCCCGATGGCTTGATGAGGATGGGATTCATGTGGACTGACGCTGCGATGCCGGCCGCTTCGGCCTGCAGTGCCTGGGCGCGGCCGATTTCCAGGCCCTCGATCGTTGCGGCTGAGTTGAGCGACATGTTCTGCGATTTAAACGGAGCGACGCTGTGGCCCTGTTGGGCAAAGATGCGGCAGAGCGCCGCGGTTAACAATGATTTGCCAACATGGGAGCTGGTTCCAAGAACCATGATGGCGCGCGCTTGACTCATGACGCTCCTTAGGGAAAGGACTCCGTGAAAGATTTGCTAGGGGGAAGGGCGCACCGCAGCCGAGGGATCTGCAGTGCGCCTTTCCCTCTAACAACTCCCTAGGTCGCCTACCATGCCCGCGACCACTTAGGGCCAGCTTTGCTCTCATCGCGAAGGCGCGCATCGATGCCTGCGTTCAGCTCAATCAACCTGCCGAAGAGCCACACCAGATCCGACAGGCGATTCAGGTACGCCAACACCTCCGGCTGGACATCTTGCCCGCTCTCCGCCAACCGCACAGCAGCGCGTTCCGCGCGACGGCATACCGTCCGCGCGACTTCATACGCAGCCGACTCGGTGTAGGCCCCGGGCAGTGACCAATCGGCGAGAATCCCCTCCGTGGCTTCGATCTGATACACCAGTTGTGTCAGAAATTCGACATCCTCTGCAGTGATGTGCGGTTGCGGCTTGCGACTCTCCGGCGGCGTCGCCAAAGCGGAACCAAGCCGGAAGAGCGTCTTCTGAATCTGCTCTGTCCAACCAACGATCTCCTTATTCGTGCAAATGCTGCGGGCGAAACCCAACACCGTGTTCAGCTCATCCACAGTGCCATACGCCTCTACCCGCACATCCGCCTTTGAAATACGAATCCCACCGGCCAACCCGGTCTGTCCTTTATCACCATGTTTGGTTGCGATACTCATCTCTTTTCTCCTTACGCCTCACTCATAGCGCACGATGCAACAGTACGGCTTGCGTTTGTTGCCACGCTTCCTCCTCAGAGCAAGCACAAAAATGCTGTAAGACCACGCGCAACACGCCCCCATGCGTGACCACCGCGATAGGGCCGGGACTGCCGTCGATAAGACGATGCACCTCCTCGAGGACGCGTGTCTCGAAGGCCTGGAAGCTCTCCCCTGAAGGCGCGGGAAGATGTGGATAACGTGCGACCCACTCCCGCGCGTAGTCCGGGTCCATCTGTTCAATCTGCTCCCAGCGCAAACCTTCCCATTGCCCGAAATGGATCTCCCGCAGTGCCGGCCGCAACACCTGCGGTATCTCTCGAACGGCGGCGATCGCCTGCGCCGTGCGTGCTGGCGCGGCGCAGGTCGCTGCTGTAGACGGCATCGATCGGCTCCGCGGAGAGTCGCTGAGTCAACGCAGCGAGCTGCGTCCGTCCCTGGGCGTTCAGCTCCGGGTCGGAGTGGCCGCAAAACCGGCCTGCCATCTCGGTCTCCGCGTGGCGGATGAATAAGACGCGGCTCATGGCCTCCACACCCCGCAAAGGTACACGGCGATCTCGGTGATCTGCGTGGTGGCGCCAAAGCAATCGCCGGTGACGCCGCCAAACTTACGCAGGTAAAGGACAGCCCCAAGCAGGGAAACGACGATCGCCGCCAGCACCGGAGCAATCGCTGCTTTACGCAAAACAACAACCACGGTGACGATGGTAAAGACCGACCCGGCGATCAAAGAGAAAGCGGAGGTCAACCGCGCAATCCGCGCCCCTTGGCCCTCACTATCGCGAGCAGGTGGAAGATAGTAGCTGAGGGGCAGAGCCGACCAGCGGCAGAGCACATGCGCCGACACCAGGTAGGCGGTGAAGCGCTCCAGCGGCAGCTCAGCCAGCAACACCCCGCGGCTGACCAGGGAAAGCACCAGCGCAACCGCGCCGAAAGCGCCGATGTGGCTGTCATGGAGAATAGCCAGCCGCTGTTCCCGATTCCAACCGCCCAGACTATCCGCGACATCGGCGAGACCATCCTCATGCAGGCATCCCGTGATGAGCACCAGGTATACCAGCACGACCAGCGCGGAGGCGGGCCTACTAAGATGAGGCGAGAGCACTTTCTGCAACAGCGCCGCGCCTGCCCCAATCACCAGGCCCACTAGGGGAAAGAATTTCACTGCGCGCGCCAGGCCGTCGGGCGCAAACGCCACCTGCGGAATCGGCAGGCGGGTAAGAAATTGAAACGCTACCGCCATGTCCACGACGAATCGCGGAGCGCGCAAGCTCATGCACTGGCTCCACTGATGCCCGCCGAGGCGAAGGTGGCCATCTCCTGGTAAAGATGCATGGCTGCTTCGAGAACGGGCATGGCCAGAACCGCGCCCGTGCCTTCGCCCAGGCGCATATGCAGGTCGAGGATGGGCTCGATGTCCAGGTGAGCCAGCAGTATCCGGTGGCCGGGCTCCTGCGACTGATGTCCAGCGAACAGGTAGGACTTTACCGCGGGAGAAAGGCCGCAGGCGATGGCCGCGGCCGCAGTGGAGATAAAGCCGTCCATGACGATGGCCATCTGCCGCCGCGCCGCGCCCAGAATCATGCCCGTCATGGCGGCGATTTCCAGGCCACCGGCACAGCGAAGAATTTTGCGCGGACCGGCGGGTTGGGCAAAGTGCAGCTTCAGAACCGCGTCCACCGTGCGGCACTTGCGCGCGTACGCCTCCTCATCGAGGCCCGTCCCTTTGCCGGTGACCAAGCTCGCCGGCATGCCGGTAAGCGCCGCAGTCATCACGCTGGCAGCGGTGGTGTTGCCAATGCCCATTTCGCCCACAGCGACCAGGTTGTTTCCCTTTTCGTAGGCGGCTTCCGCCATCGTGAGGCCGACTGTGAGCGCCGCGCCTACCTCCTCCGGACTCATTGCCGGTTCCCGCAGCATATTCCTGCTGCCCCTACGCACCTTACCGTCTGTCAGCCCGACATAACCAAACAGATCGGCGTCCACACCGACGTCCACCACCTTCACTTCTACCTGGTTGAGTCGAGCCAGCACATTGATGGCGGCTCCTCCGGAAAGGAAGTTGAGCACCATCTGCTGGGTCACCTTTGCCGGGTAGGCGCTCACTCCTTCCGCCGTGATGCCATGATCCGCGGCAAAAACGTAGACTGCCTTGCTGACCGGGCCGGCCAGGTTTCCCTGGCGGATAGCGAACCATTGCGCCGCCAGACCTTCCAGGCGTCCCAAACTTCCCAGCGGTTTGGTGAGCGTGTCGAGATGAGCCTTCGCCTGGGCCAGATAAGCTTCTGACGGAGCGACGATCGCCCCGATCACTTCCTCAATATTGGGTTGTACCTCAGTGTTCATCGAGCTTCTCTCCGGTAGAGTTCGGCGCGTTCAATCAACAACGGATGGCGGTCCGGCGGGCATTGAAAGGCGCGCTCCAGGACCGAGGGTTTCAGCATCTGCTCCGGGCTTCCGCTAGCCAAGGGCTGTCCCGGGCTCAGCAGCAGCACGGTGGAGAAGTTCTTGTCGACCAGGTGGAGATCGTGAATGGAGGCCAGGATGGTGATGCCCTCATCGCGCAGGAAGTGGAGTAGATCGATCAGCTCCACCTGCCTTCCGATGTCGAGGTTCTGGGTAGGCTCGTCGAGCAGCAGCAGCCGTGGTTCCTGAGCCAGTCCGAGGGCGATCTTCACTCGCTGGCGTTCTCCTCCGCTCAGCTCGTTGAAGATGCGATGGCGCAGGCTGGATACATCCGCCAGGTCGAGGGCTCGGTCGACGGCCAGGCGGTCGCTGCGTCCGGGGCCGCGCAGCATGCCGATGTAGGGGGTGCGCCCCTGCTCCACGACTTGCTGCACCGTGAACTCAAAGGGAAGCTCGAGTTGCTGCGGGACGAGCGCGATGGTGCGCGCGATCTCTTTCAAGGGGAGTGCCTTAATCGGCTGTCCGCGCAAAATGACTTCGCCCGATGCCGGCGGCAGAGCTCCCGCGGCTATACGCAACAGTGTCGTTTTGCCCACGCCATTGGTACCGATCAGGGCGCTGCAGCTCCCCTCTTCGAGATCGAAGCTTGCCTGGCGCAGGACGCTGTTGCCCTGGTAGTCGAAGTGCACTCCACTCAAGCGCAACAGGCAGCTCATACCGTATAGCTCCGTTTCATCTTGCGCAGAAGGTAGAGGAAGAAAGGTCCGCCGATAAAAGCCATGAGGATGCCCACCGGAACCTCTGACGGCGCAAAGATCGTCCGCGCCAGCGTGTCGGCAAGCATGAGGAAGATGGCTCCCGCCAACGCAGTTACCGGCAGCAGACGTACGTGGTCTGGCCCTAAGAGGAGCCGCGCGACGTGGGGCACGATCAGCCCGGCGAAGCTGATCATGCCGCCCAGCGAGACGGCCACGGCTGTCAGTAGTGAGCCAATCAGAATGATGTACACTCGCGCCGACTCAACCCGGATCCCGAGCTGCTGCGCATATTCATCGCCCAAGGCCAGCGTATTTAACGTTCGCATCAAAGGGAGCGCAACCAATGCCGACAGGCCGAGCAGCGCGGCACTTATGCCCAGTTCGTTCCACGCCGGTACGCTGATGACTCCGTGCAGCCAGGAAATCAAAATGCGGTTTCCCGTGCCCGTCCCATCAAACAAGTCAAAGAAATAGCTTGTATTGGTGAACATGGTGCTGATGGCAAACCCAGCCAGAAGCAGAGTGACCACGTTGGTCTTGCCTGCCGATCGAGCCAGAGAGTAGACCAGTGCCATGGTAGCGGCCGAGCCGGCGAAGGCCAGCAACGCAGTCGCACTGAAACCGAAGAGCGACCATTGGGAAAAGAAGAAGATGCCGATGCAGGCGCCAAAGATAGCGCCTCCCGAAGAGCCGATGACGTAGGGATCGGCAATGGGGTTGCGAAAGAGACCCTGAAAGAGAAGGCCGGCCAGGGCCAGCGCCGAGCCCACCAGCCCCGAGGCCAGCACCCGCGGGAGCCGGATATGAAACAGGATAAGCCGCTGCGTCTCGGTCAGTGGGTGATCTCCGAGCATAGCGGCAAAGATGGTGCGCGGCGAGATGGGCACAGCGCCGGTCGCGACCGACACCAGGGTGACAAGCACCAGCGCCACCGTCAGCAGGACGATGAGCGGCAATGGACGGAGCCTGCTTCTTCCGCCATCAGGCTCCTTACCCTGACGGCCGCCCAGGGGCGAAGCAGCCTCCGGTGCGGGGGAAACCGTGGCTATTTCAATTGCCAAGATTCGCCTCCAAAGCTGATCTTTACCCCGGCCCGAAACGTGAAGGGAAGCGCCGGGTAACCGAAAGCTTCGCTGTAATGCTCGCTCAAAAGATTCTGTATATCAGTGTAAGCGGTAAGGGATCGCGTGAACTGGTAGCCGCCGCCCAGTTCCAGGCGTTGGTAAGCGCCATCGCAGGTTGCGGTTGGGCAGCAGCAAGGTGTTTCCGAATTCTGAATCGGTGAGGAAGTCGCTGTCATCGCGGCGGCCGACCAGCGTGCCGGTAAAGGAGCCATACCATTTGGAGCGGTTATAGGTAAGCCCGAAGTAGCCTGAGTGCGGCGCGCGCCGGAAAGGCCGTGCGCCTACCAGGGGCGAAAAGGCTCCAATCGCTATGGTGGGAAAGTTCGGGTTGTAGCTGGGCAGCGATTCACTGGAGAAGGACTGCTGCACCTTCGCATCCAGGTAGGTGTAGCCGCCGCGGGCAAAGAGATGGCTGCCGATCTGGTACTCAGTCGCAACCTCCGCGCCCTGAGCACGGAAGGCTTGCGAGTTGACGGCCGCTCCAAATTGAACGGCGGGGTCGCTGGCGGCGGGCAGACCGAGCGCGAGCAAGGCCGATTGCGGCACGAATTCGACGCCGTTGGTGAATTCGTTGTGAAAGTAGGTCAGGGTGATGCGGGCGCGACCATTCCAGAGTTGCTGATCGACGCCTCCATCGTAGGTGCGCGAGGTCTCGGCCCCGATCGGAGAGACGTGATACTGCTTGATCAGCTCAGCGCCATTGGGCAATGCGGCGAAAATGTCATAAAGAGAGATGCTCTGGTAGTAGATGCTCGGCTCCTTGATGCCTTTGCCGAAGCTGAAGTTAAGCTTGGTCCCATTGAGCCAATGGGTATTGGTGGGACGAAAGAGATAGTAGGCAAGGGAAGCGCGCGGAGTGGCCGCGAAACCGAAGAGCCCGTTGTCTTCCAGGCCGCTGCCCACTGTGTAATAGAGACGGTTGCGGATGTCCCCTTCCAGTTGAACCGTGTAGCTGTAGTTGCCCCGCTCGATCGCAGTGGGCGTTCCTCCAGAGGTAAGCGTCGAGCCCCGCTCATCCTCGTATTTGAATGCGCCCAGGGCGACGATATGCGCATTGACCCGGTAATCGGTCTGGGCATACACGAAGTCCCGCTTGCTGGGAGCTAGATAGTCGTTGGGGTAGGTTTCGCCGTAGCTGGCGCCGTATTGGAAGATCGCCTGGCCGTTTACGCTATAGCCATTCGCACCCTTTACGTTGACCGGAGCGCCCAGATACACATCCAAGTCTGGGTCATAGATTCCGGTCGCCGCAAAATCGGTGAAGTTGTAGTTCAAACGCAGGCCGCCATAGCGTATCTGGTTGTGCCATTTCTCAGTGGTCTGGTTGTTCCAGGCAGCACTGTAATAGCTGTCGTGCTCCTTCAGCGCTGGTGTCATCGGGAATGCCATAGAGCAGGATGGCATTCGGCTGATCGGCAGCCACGGTAAGATGCCGCACGGTAAAGCGCAGATCGTTGGCGGTGTTCGGCGTCCAGCCAAAGTTTCCCGCGTAGGTCGCGTTGTGAAAATCACTGTTAGGGAAACTGTTTTGCGTCTGCGTAGCGGCAAAGGCGGAGTAATAGTCGAAGTGACGATAGGCGCCGCTCAGCGTGCCCACTTGGCGAAAGCTGTTAAAGTTGCCTCCGTCGCCGGAGTAAGTCAGCAAGGGAAGCAGGGTGTTGCCGCGAGCCGTGGTCAAGCTCACCACGCCTGCCAAGGCATCGGAGCCATAGAGCGCGCTGTTGGGCTCCCGCAATACCTCCATTTTTGCGATGCCGACAGTATCGATGTTGGCGAATTCAACCGCTCCCTCCGATATCGTCCGCGGGAACTCCATCGATCAGCACCTTATTGGCGTTTACATTGCCGCCGCGTATCGAAAGACCTGTGGTGCCGCCGGTCTGCCCCGTCTGGGTTATTTGCGCACCCGGAACCAGGCGCAACGGATCCTGCACCTCGGTCGAGTAACGGTATTGATCCGCGTTCAGCACGCTCACTGCCGCGCCCACCTGGGCCTCGGGTGTCGGGGTTCCGGTCGCAGTGACCGTTACCTGTTCCGTTAACGTCTGCGTGGCCAGGGTGATATCTACCTGCGCTTTGGCCGAAGCGGCCGACGAAGACAGCATCGCTGGTGGTGGACTGGAAGGTGGGCGCAACCACGCGAACCTGGTAGCGAGCGGCTTTTTGCAGATGGAAGAGATAGCTGCCGGTGCTGTCGGTGGTGGTTTTTGCGGCGACGGATGTGCCGTCGAGTAACTCCACGGTGGCCGAGACAATGACCGCGCCAAGCGGGTCGGTTACCGTTCCGCGCAAAGTGCCGCTCTCGGCGCCAAAGGTGGTCAACGGCGCCAGCAGTAAGGACAAGAAGAAGATGCTTCGCAAAATCGAGCGATCGAACACGTGCATACCCCCTCGGGTGGGTGAAGCAAGGCCGTTCTCCTGACTTACGCGTCAACAAACCCTGGCTGCCTTCCCAGGACTCATCCCAGTGGCTTTGCTCGTCCTTGCCGGGTTCTCTGCGTTCACAGTTACGGGGTAGTGGCGGATTCGCACCGCCTTCTCGTTACCTTGCCGTGGTTGTGTGGAAGAACGGAACCATCCGTTCTTGCTTATCTATGGATGAAATTCTTTAGCCAATTCCTCCAATGCGTCGATGGCGACTGGGCTTGGATCCTGTATGCCGCTGTCGACGTAATAGACCTTGCCTGTCTGGATCGCCGGAAGAGTGCTCCAGCCCGGCCGCTTCTCCAACATATGGATGTCGATCTTCCCCCCGCGAATCAGCAAGAGAGAATCCGGAGCCCGGGTGATCACCGCCTCCAAACTTATTTGTGGCCAGTCGGGGATCAGGTCGTCCGTCACCGACTTGGCGCCGGCGGTCTCAACGATCTCAGTGATGAACGCGTGCTTGCCGATGGTGATGATCGGGTCATACCAAACCGGGACCAGGACTCGCGGACCCGGTTTACCCGCGGTGCGCGCTCTTACGGCTTCGATACGCTTTTCCAGGCTGGCGTTGAGAGCAGCCGCCTGCTGCGGGCGATTGAGCGCCTCGCCTATGCTTGCGACCGAGTGCAGGATGCCGGCAAGACCGTGCGGGTCGACGAGATAGACCGGTATACCAACCGCCTCTAACTGGGTGGCGGTTTCCGTCGATCCCGGTATCTCGGTTCCTATGACCAGGTCGGGATGGAAGGAGAGAATCGTCTCGATCGAAGGCTTGACCAGGCTGCCTACACTCGGCTTCTTCAGAGCCGCGGGAGGATAGGTTGTGAAGTCACTCACCGCAACCACATCGTCGCCCGACCCCAACGCGAAAACAGTGTCGGTGACACTGGGCAGCAGGCAAATCACGCGATGCGGATGGTCGGGCACCGTGACCTTGCGCCCGCTCTCATCGGTCAGGATGCGGCTCGCCTGAGCCGGCAGAATCCAGCCGGCCAGCACCATGAACACCAACAGAGTCTGTCTCATGCCGTGGCCGCCTCGGGTTGCCGCGCGCGGCGAAGAGCGGCAGCGAAGTGTCGCGCGACAACTGGATTAGCGCGAAAGTGCAGGTGTATATAGCTGGCGAGCACGGAGCCGCAGGTGAATCCCTCCCGCTGCTGCTTGCCGGAGAGAGAGAATTCCACCTGGTAGCTGGTCGCTACCTCGGAGGATGAGCAAATGCGGGAATAGTGAAAGCTATGGCCCCGAATAGAGGAGCCTTCCGGCCCAAGCAGGCAGTCCTGTGTAAACGTGACGGTGACATAACCGAAGTCCACCAGCTTGCCGGTCATCTCCATGGTCAGCGGCACGATCCCTAAGAGGGGGTAAACAATTCCGTCCCTGGTACTAAGCTGTTGCGACAGATAGAGCAGGCCTCCGCATTCCGCATAGACGTGGCCTCCCGATCGTACGAAGGCACGGACCTGTTCCAGCATCGCCGTATTTTCGCTGAGCTCCCGGGCATACAGCTCGGGATATCCCCCGCCAAAGTAGAGCGCGTCCAGCCCTGTCGGCAATGCCCGGTCGGCGATGGGGCTGAAGGGAACAATTTCCGCCCCCTGCTCGCGCAGCAGATCCAGATTGTCTTCGTAATAGAAGGAAAAGGCGCGGTCCCGGGCCACGCCGATGCGCAAGGCGGCTCGACTCGCGCGATTGGCATCACGGTTGTCTTCGCGGCTGGGTAGCGACGTGCGGAGCGGGCAGTTGAGCCGCAGGATGGCGTCGACCTTGAAGTGCTTTTCCGCCAGACCCGCCAGCGTGTCGATCTGCCGCTCAAGCAGGTCCGTATCGAGCTGGGCTTCGGTCTCCGCTGCCGCATGCAATCCAAGATGGCGCTCGGGGATCGCGATGAGCGGCTCACGCGGCAGCCAACCCAGGATTGGCGTCTTGCAGCGGGCCTTAATGGCGGATTCGAGCAGCCGGTAATGGTTCTGGCCGGCGACCCGGTTCAGGATAAGGCCGGCGAGCGGCAAATCTGGATCGAAGGACTCAAAGCCAAGCACCACCGCCGCCACGCTGCGTGCACTTTTGGCACAGTCCAGGACCAGGATGCACCGGCAGCTTGAGCAGCTTGGCAATCTCAGCGCTGCTGCCGGTTTCCGTGATTCCATCCTTGCCGTCGAAGAGCCCCATCATCCCTTCCACCACCACGGCGTCTGCGCCAACGGCCGCCCGGCGAAACACATCGCGATTGGCCTCCTCGGCGAGCATCCAGGTATCGAGATTGCGTGCCAGCGCGTCCGGCGATGCGGGTGTGATGGGTGGTGTCGAGAAAATCGGGGCCGCCCTTGTAGGGCTGGACCACGTAGCCGCGCCTGCGCAAACAGGCAATGATCGCCAGGGCGACCGTGGTTTTGCCTACGCCGCTGGCGGTGCCGCCAGACCGAGCATCAGACCCGATCATTGGAGTAACGCTGCGCGCTTCCATTGCCCTTTGAGAACCAACGGGCAGGCCGGCAACCAGGAGAAGCACATTGGACGCCACGCGGGCAACGCTCTGGTTCATTTCGCCCAGCAGATCACGGAAACGCCGGCCCGACGGATATGCGGGCACCACGCCACTGCCCACCTCATTCGACACCAGCACGACCGAGCAGGGAGGCGACTTGGAGGGCCGTGCAGAGCGCCTCGATCGGCACTTTGCTCGTCACCTTGGGCATCGAGCAGATTGGCGGCGAAGAAGGTCAGGCAATCGATGATCATCAGGTCGCAATTGGGACCGTAGCGGGCGATGGTCTCCGCCAACTGCAGGGGTTCTTCGACGGTTTGCCAGTGGCGGGGGCGGCTGCTGCGGTGGCGCTCGACTTTGCGCCGCATTTCGTCGTCATCGCCGGCCTGTGCCGTGGCCACAAAAACGACTCGTGCTGCGCTGCTCGCCCAGTTGCTGCGCGTAGTGGCTCTTGCCGCTGCGCACACCCCCGAGCACGAGGGTCACGGTATTGCGGCGATTTGACTGCATGCGGTCGCCTCTGGCGCAGGGCAAAAGCCCGGCGCGAAGCGGGATAAAATAAAAAGGCAGCGTCCGTGCTAACGAGCAACTACGTCAGCGAGGTTGCTTTCCAGCTCTCCCATCGAAGCTGAAAACGGCCCTGGAGGGCATCTGGCCGGTCTCCTGACTTGCGCTTCATCGATCTTGAACAGCCTTCCCGGAATTCGCATCCCAGTGGCTCCAGCAAATTGGTTCAAGCTCTCGGCGCTTACAGTTACGGGGTAGTGGCGGATTCGCACCGCCTTCCCGAACACCAGATTCCTCAACGATAGCTTGGCCCGGTGCCGTGCGTCAATGGGTTGACACCGTTCCGGAACATCTACGTTCCCTCACGAAGGACGGGTGCCAGACGCGCAAGACCCTTCATCAGCATGCCGGATGTTCTTCTGCACATCGGGGAAGGTTCAGGCTTCAACCGCGATCGGGTCAACCAGGGTCTCAGCAAGCGCCGGCAGAGCTAACGAGGGCAGGATGCTGGCGATGGCGGCATAGACCAGGAGTCCGCCGTAGAGCGGTGGGCTGATGGCAAAATTCTCGCGCAGCATCTCCGCGATCACCAGGGTGAAGATCAGCGTGGGGGTGAGGGCGATGGAAACCCGTAAGCTGCCGCGATGTCCCCTATGCTGCATGAGCCGTGATTGCAGCCAAACCACGCCCAGGCGCACGGGTATGATGCAGGCCGGCAAGCGCAAAACCATACAGCAGAGACTGGCGACCAGCGCGGCGCTGGGTACGCCAAGTCCATTGTGAAAAAAATAGAAGGGGATAAAGAAGGAAGCGAACAGGCGAATCGCTTCCAGATTCTGCTCCGAGGCAAGCGTCGTCATGCGTTTGCTGAGAGACCGGGCGACCAGTCCGGCGACAAACGCGCCCACCAGGTAATAGACGCCAAGGATCTCCGTGATGACCGCGCAGATGAGCCCAACCATCAGCAGCAGAGAGAACTCCGAGCCAGGCGCGTAAGGCACCACATAGCGCCCCAGCGCAAGGAAAAGCAAGGGCATGAAGGCGATCAACAGGGCAATTGCGCCCCCGGAGATGAGCAGGGTCTTGACCGAACCCGCCTGCGAAATCACCAGGAAGAGAAAGACGGCCGTCACTTCGCCGGCAACTGCGTGCAGAGCGACTTCCGACTGCTCCACATGATCAAGCCCGGAGTGGGGCAGCATATCCAGGATAAAGCCGGTGGACGGGGTAAGAAGTGCGAGCGCCAACAGCCAGTCGACCTGCCAACCGAGGTGGAGATAAATAGCGGCGAGGCGCGCGCAAGCCACCAGCACCAGTCCCGCGTACCGCGAAGTGTCCGGCCAGCGAAGGCAGCTGGCGGCGAAGCTCGGCCAGGTCCACTTCCAGGCCGGCAAAAAGGAAAAGCGATGCGATACCAAGCGTAGAGAGGTACTGGACGACGCTGTCCGTAACCAGCGGCTTGAAAAAACCGGCCACGATGATGCCGAAGGCAAAGCAGGTGAGCGGGGCAGGCAGACGAAAGCGCTGCAATGCGCGCGGAATCACCAGCAGGCCAAAGACCACGGCCAGATAGATAAAAGTCGTGCGCGGTCCTTGCATGGCCTGCTCCAGGGGAAATTCTGCCAGGGAAAGGGGAGGTTAAAGCGGGGAAGGGAATGGAATTTAACGCATTTTGCAATACTGCGGCTCGGTGGGATCAGTATGTGCGGCCATTCTTTGGCGGAATGGCCGCGTCGTAGTTTCCTGGTTACACCATGCAAATGCTCAGAGCTCTTTCAGCAGCCACCGTATCGATCGCTTCTGTATCTCGATGTATTGCGGAGCCCACATGGCATGGATCGTATGGCCGACCGCGGTAAATACCACCCGCCCCTTGCCGAAATCGTAGGCCCAACCGGAGATCGACTTGGTGCCCAGATCCTCGAACTTCAGCCCGTCGATGTTTTCCGCCTCCAGGATGACGTACTTCGGATCCTTATCGTAGGTCACGTAGTGCTGCTCATCGTTGACCATGAACGGGCTCATGCCGTCCGTGATGGGATGTTTGTTCGCACTGGCATGCACCTGGAAGGGACGCAGCGGTGGATGGCTGATGTAGGCTCCGCCCATCACCTCACGGTAATTTTTCGAGCTGAGCGAGATATGGCTGCAGTTGTGAAAAGCATAAAAGCCATTCCCGGCGGTCACAAAGTCCTTGATCGCCGCACCCTGCTCCTCCGTGATCCAGGTGACGGGCTTGGGATCAGGGAAGGTCTTCGGGGTTTCCAGATCTGCCTCGTAGGCCGTGTATGCGTCCGGGCCGAGGTAACCATCGGGCCAGATCATGCCGTCGCGGAGGATCAGAAGAAGCTGATAATTCTTCAGCAAGGCGGCCGAGATCTGGTCGTATTGGATGGTGTAGTCGATGGGAATATCGAGGTCTTTGAAGACCTTGTCCAGGCTCACTCGAATGTAATCGGGGTTGTGATAGCGATCACCGATCAGCGCCAGGGCGCGGGGCTTTCCGTTGCTCCGCGCAGACTGCCCGACCGCGCCAGTGCCCAGACCTAGCAATCCCGCGCCGGCCACCAAGCCGGCATTCTGAACCAGAGCCCGTCGGGAAAAATTCGAACGGAAAAACTTCATCGAGCCCCCTTTGAACCGTCGTTGCGGGCACTATTCGGCCGGCACAAACAGAATGCTGACCGGCGCCGGAACATCCAGCACCTGGCCCGTCGGCTTCAACTGACCGTCGTTCTGATCCACGGCGAAAACAACCATCTGATCAGATTTCTGGTTTGCCGCCACCAGGTATTTCCCGGTCGGATCCAAGGCAAAATTTCTGGGAATTTTCCCTTGCGTGGGTTCGACTTGTACCTTGGTCAGTGTCCCCTTGGCAGGATCGATGGCAAATACGGTAACGCTGTCGTTCCCGCGGTTGGAGGCATACAAGAACCGCCCTGACCGGTCCACTTCGATCTCTGCCGAGTCGTCTTCCCCTTTGAAGTCAGAAGGCAAGGTGGAAATCGTCTGCACCGGCGTGAGTGACCCCTTGGCCGGATCGTAGGCAAAAACAGCAACGCTCGATCCCATCTCGCAAAGCATGTAAGCGAACTTTTCGTCCTTCCCAAACGTAAAATGCCGGGGCCCCAAGCCAGGCTTCACGGTGGCGAAGGCAGGATCATTGAGTGCAAACGTCCCTTTAGCCGCATCGACGCGATAAATCTTGACCTGATCCAGGCCCAGATCGGGCACGAACAGGAAGCGATCGTCGGAGGAGAGCACGACCGCGTGAGCATGCGGCCCGGTTTGCCGGGCGGCATCAATACTGGAACCGGAGTGTTGATCGAAGCCGGTCCGTTCACCGATACTCCCGTCCGCTTTGAGGGCAAACGAGGCGACATTTCCGCTACCGTAGTTGGCCACGAAGATCGTTTTGCCGGTTTTGTCTATGACCAGGTGGCATGAGCCGCCTCCGCCCGCATCCACCTTGTTCAGAAATGTAAGCGCGCCGGTCTTGGGGTTGATGGAGTAGCTGCTGATGAAACCGTTTTTCTTGTAGTCATCCGCCCCCGGTTCCGGACCCATTTCCGTCACCGCGTATAGGAAGCGATGTTGGGGATCGGTAACGAGCCATGAGGGATTCGGCAATTCGGCTACCAGGCCCATTGAAGTGAGTTTGCCCGCCTTAGGGTCGAAACGGAAGCCATAGATGCCTTTGCTTGTGGGCCCGGTATAGGTTCCGACATACACGAAATAAGAGCTTGCCACGTTCCTACCTTTCGCCGGCGCGGCCAGAGCCTGTGGCACAGCGGCACAGGCCGCCATGAAAAATCCCAGGAGCACAGAGCCCGCCCATGTTTTTGAAATCCGCCCAAGTTTATACCCCATCTCGTTCTCCTCTTGACCGGCAACCTTCACTGCTTGTCCAACGTCCCCCCTCTTTCTAGACCCAGGTAGGTGAGAACGCAAGAGATTCCTGATTTTGGTGAGGAGGCTTAGGCCTACCCGTATCCGCTGGAAAAACTTGTTGAACGAAGCTCTCTACGAAGGGCACGGGTTCAGCCGTGCCGTAAAGGCATACGCGAAAGACGGCTTTAGCCGCGGAGGTACGCTTTTCAAGTCTGCCAGGTTACATTCGCCCTGAATCAAGGAAAGCCGTACCCTTCGTCGAGTGACCTTCCGTGAATCCCCTTGAGCGACTGGAGTTGCCATGCGGCAGGGACAAAACCCATAACACTGCTGTCCTGACCCCTTACCGGTAGTTGGTATCGTCCACCCGGCGAAGATCCGTGTCATTCATCACCCCAATAGTCACGATCGCAAAGGTAAACACTTCGGTCCCTGGCTCGAGATGGCCGGCGATGACCCTGTCCGGCGTCGCCAGGGTCATGTGGGGATGGAGCCTGCCGTCGATTACATATCCGTTCATGCTTACCAAGTCAGCGGGCTGGGTCGGATTCTTTTCGAAGGTGTCCTCGGTGGGCAGGGTGCGGTTGGTCACCTGGTGAACCTGGTAACCGCGCACCGATCCGACGGCCGAAAGAATGACCCCATTTTGAATGTGCTCCTGCTTCACCATCTTCTGCAGGCCGGCAAGCAAATCGGTCTTGTACTTCAAACGAATCACAACCACTCTATCGAAGTGACCAGTAATGGCGTAGGCGTCGGGAACCTGGTCGCTGTTCGCCCGGGCATCCTCGGCAGGACGTGGGATGGTGACCGCGCGCCGGGTTTCCTGAGCGAGAGCCGCGCTCGCCGCCAAGAGAAAGACAAGCAGTATTCTCATACCGTTCTCCAGCCGGGTTTAGGATAGGACGTCGTCCGGTCCGCACCGCCGCCAATGTTGCCTGCAAAGGAAGCGACCCGCCGTATCCACCCAAACCGAAGAGGCGGATACGGCGGGTCTGGCCGAGGGCCGAATCAGAAGATTTGTTTGACGAAATGAGCTGTTTTGACGCCTGCCTTTTCGGTGTAGTAGACAGTAACCTTGGCAGACTTCTCGGTACCCTTGCCGATATCCTTACCAGTATCCTTTGCGGCGTCCTCGGTAAAGTGGAAGGTCTCTTCGCTGCCATCCGCGGTCTTGACGGCAATGGTCTTTGCTCCCCTATCCACATGAGTGACGGTACCGTCGGTAGCCTTTAAGCCATCGTCACCTATGTTGTCGAATTCGTGAGCCGTTTCCTTAGATCCTTCGACTGTGTAGTGCACAGCGACTTTGCTGCCCTCTTTCACTCCGTTCACCGTCCCCTTTGCCGCATCCTTAGAGCCGTGAACAGTCACGTCGCCGAGATAGTGAAAGGTGTGCTCGGTGCCGTCCGCCGTCTTGACGGCAACGGTCTTGGTAGCGGAGTCGACCTTGGTCACCGTCCCCTCCACAGCGTGAACCACGTCCTGCGCGGCGAAACTCAATGACGTCGATAGCGCCAAAGCACTGACCAGGGCGATTGTTTTGAACATGACATCCTCTTTTCTCGATTAACAATGTATTGGGCCCGATTGATAAGTAAACAACATCTCTTATATCACTTTCGGGACCCTAGCTTCCTCTACCAACGGCCGCTACCAACCCCCGCCAAGGGCCTGGTAGAGCTGTACATAGCTCTGCAACTCAGCAAACCAGGCCTGGGTCGTCTGCAGCTCGGAGGTGAAGTATTGCTGCTGCGTGGTGAGGACTTCGAGGAAGCTGGTGGCTCCTCCCGTAAAACGAACATTCGCCAAGCGTGACGTTTCTTTGTAGGTGGTCGTTTGTTCCTCCAACTTCACGCGGTACAGCCGGGATTGTCTATAGGCAACCAGGCTGTTGGAGACATCGGCGAATGCCTGTTGCACAGTCTGTTTGTAAGTGAGTTCAGCTTGCTCTCGTTGTGCCAGGGCCAGGCGGTATGTACCGGTGATTCTTCCCCCGGCGTAGAGCGGCTGTGCCAGCTGACCACCCAATGCCCAGAAAGTGGCCGGGCCTTGCAGGAAGCTCGTCAGTGCCGTGCTCGACGCCCCAAAGCTGGCGGTTAGGGGGATCTGGGGGAAGTAAGCGGCCTTAGCCACTCCCACATTGGCGTTGGCCGCAACGAGTGCCTCTTCGGCCTGGCGAACATCCGGCCGGCGCTCCAGGATCGTCGAGGGCAAACCCACCGGCACTTCGTCGAGATGCGGCTCGTCGACCAGGTTCAGACCGCGGTTAATCGGCCCCGGATTTCTGCCCAACAACACGCTGAGCTGATTTTCCGTCTGTTCGATCGATTGTTGAAGGGTAATGGCCTCCGCCTCAGCCTGCTGCAAAAGCAGCTGTGCTTGATACACATCAGTGATCGCATACTCTCCGCCCTTATAGTTAATGGTGTTGATGCGCACGCTGTCGCGATCCGACACCACTGTCTCCTTGGAGAAGTCGAGCTGCGAATCCAACTGGCGCAATTGAAAGTAGGCCGACGCTATGCTGGCGATGAGTGTGGTTTGAACCAGGCGTTGAGCGTACTGGCTGGCCAGAAGGTTGGCCCGGGCGGCCTCTGTCGCTCGGCGGTATTGTCCCCAGAAGTCCACCAGGTAATTCAGCTGCAAGCCTGCGGTGTCATATGTGGGGGCGCCGGGTAAGGCCGCGGAGCGTTCGTTCTGTATGCCAAAGGTTCCCGTCAAGCTTGGAAGTTGATTCGCCCGCGTCACTCCCAAAGATGCTTCGGCCTGGAGGATGTTGCTGGCGGCGATGCGCATGTCATAGTTGTTGGTGAGCGCCTCCTTGATCAGGCTTTGCAGCACCTCGTCAGTGAAGACAGACTCCCATTTCATATCGCCGAGTGGCTGGCCTGTGCCGAGCCCGGGGGCGACCCCGCGATACTGGCCCGGTACATCCAGCGTAGGACGTTTGTAGTTAGGGCCCACTTTGCAACCAGACAAAGTGAGCAGTAACGCAACGGCGCTGATGACTCTGGTTCTCATTTGACCGGTCCTGACTCCGCCGCGGCCTCGGGGGGCTGTTTCTCGCGGCTGAAAAGAAGACCCGCTCGCTCGACGACATCAAAGGAAACAGGAATAAAGAAGATAGCGATAAGAGAGGCCATGAGCATGCCACCGATTACCGCCGTACCCAGCACACGTCTGGAGACTGCACCTGCTCCGGACGCAGTCCACAGCGGCACGCAGCCGAGAATGAAAGCGAAGGCGGTCATCAGGATGGGCCGCAGTCGAAGCCTGGCGCCGGCCAGTGATGCATCGAGCAACGACTTGCCGCTTTCGTATTCGTCTTTGGCGAATTCAACGATCAGAATCGCGTTCTTTGCAGATAGCCCGATCAACATCACCAGGCCAACCTGGGCATACACGTCGTTGTCGAGACGCCTGAAATATAAGGCGGCAAATGCCCCGAAGATCGCGATGGGCACTCCCAAAAGGACACTAAAAGGGAGCGTCCAACTGTTGTACTGCGCAGCCATGATCAGAAAGACGATGACGAACGACAGAGCAAAGACTACGGCCGGGCTCACCCCCTGCGCAGCTTTGACCTCCTGGTACGTCATGCCGGTCCAGTCATATCCCATCTGGGACGGCATAGTTTGTTTGAAAACATCCTCAAGCGCGGCGATCGCCTGTCCCGAGCTATATCCCGGTGCAGCGCCTCCGTTAATTTGAACCGCCTGGAACTGGTTATACCGGGTGACAAACTCCGGGCCATCCTGCCGGTCGTTACCTGTCAGCGTGCTGAGCGGAACCAACTGCCCACTAGCGTTGGTGACGTAAAACTTACCCAGGTTGCTGGGCGCAGTACGGTAGCTTCCTTCTGCCTGGACATACACCTGCCACTGCCGGCCAAAACGGGTGAAGTAATTCACCAACGCCCCGCCCATAAAGGTTTGCAGAGTCTGGTATACGTCTCCCAAAGCCACCTGCTGCGTAAGCACCTTAGCTTTATCCACGGTGACCCCGACCTGTGGAACGCTCAACAGGGCAGTCGTCATCACGCCCGCCAACTCTGGCCGCTTGTTCGCTGCCGCAATAAAGGCTTGCTCTTGCTCTGCCAGGAACTCGGTGGTTCCCCCGGATCGATCTTCGAGCACAAAACTCCATCCTCCCGATGTCCCCACACCGGGAATAGCAGGTGGAGGGAAGGAGAAGGCAATGCCAGACGTAACCTTCGAGAGCGCCACAGCCATGTGCCGCTTGATAGCGGCGTAGCTCTCGTCGGGAGCTTTCCGCTCATCCCAATCTTTAAAGGAGACAAAGAAGAAGGAGCTGTAGGTCGTGCTTACTCCGCTCAGCAGGCTATAGCCCACCACCGAGCTTACGTACCGTACTCCCGGCGTTTTCATCAGAATATCTTCCACTTCCCGCGAAGCGGCGGACGTTCGCTGTAGCGACGATGCCGGCGGCAATTGCAGCCCCACAAACATGAATCCCTGGTCTTCGTCCGGAAGAAAACTGCCGGGAACATTTTTGCTCAGTAAATAGGTTCCTCCAACAACGAGCGCCAACAATAGAAAAGCAACACTGGATTTGTGGATCAAATGACGGCAGGTGTTTACATAACCGTCCGTGGCCCGGCCAAACACGCGATTGAACCAGCGGAAGAAGGCGCCCAGCGGCCCCCGCGCTTCCTTCTTGGGACGGAGCAACATCGCAGCCAGAGCAGGGCTGAGGGTCAACGCGTTGAAGGCGGACAACGCTACGGAAACCGCGATGGTGACCGCAAATTGTTGGTATAGCCTGCCCGTGATGCCGGGGATGAAGGCAGTCGGGATGAAGACGGCAGCGAGGATGAGAGCAATGGCGATGACCGGCCCGCTGACTTCCTCCATCGCCCGCAGCGCGGCATCGTGCGGCGTCATTCCATTCTCGATGTGGTGTTCCACCGCCTCCACTACCACGATCGCGTCGTCTACCACCAAGCCGACCGCCAGCACCAGGCCAAACAACGAAAGCGTGTTGATGGAAAATCCAAGTAACGGAAAGATGATGAAGGTTCCCACCAGTGAGACCGGGACGGCCAACAAGGGAATCAGCGTGGCTCTAAAGCCCTGAAGGAAGATGAACACCACTAGGGTGACCAGTACCAGGGCCTCGATGATGGTGTGTTCGATATCCTTGATGCCCGAGGTGACGGCGAGCGTCGTGTCCAGCGCAACCACATAGTTCAAACCTTCCGGGAACCTGGTCTTCGCTTCCTCCATCACTTTACGGACCGCTTCTGCCGTAGTGACTGCATTGCTTCCCGGGGCTTGGTAGACGGCCAGCAGCGCGGCGGGTTTGCCGTTGTAACGGCCAATCACTGAGTAATTCGTCGCCCCTAATTCCACTCGGGCGACGTCTTTCAGGCGGAGAATTCCTCCATCGCTATTCGCGCGAACGATAATCTCGCCAAACTCTTCCGCGGAGGGGAGACGCCCCGGGGCGCGCACCGTGTAGGTGAACTGCTGGCCTGGCGGAACCGGCTCCCCACCGATCTGGCCTGCAGGGTTCACCGTGTTTTGCGAGCGTAGTGCGTTGACAATCTCCGGGATGGTCACACCCAGGTTGGCGAGTTTGTCGGGATTAACCCAACACCGCATCGCGTACTGCCCGGCGCCAAAGATCGACACCGACGCGACGCCCGGCACCCGCGTCAATTCATCATTCAGATTGATGTATGCATAGTTGGCAAGAAATATATTGTCGAAGGCTGTGTTGTCTGATGAGAGATCAATCAACATCAACGGCGAAGCCGTGGACTTCTGTACCGTCACGCCGTTGTTGACGACCGCGCTCGGCAGTTGCGCATTGGCTTGCAAGACCCTCATCTGGGCAAGGATCTGGTCAGTGTTGGCCACGGTGTCGATGCCGAAGTCCACGGTAAGAGACATCTGCCCGTTACTCGCGTTCTGCGAGGACATGTAGTTCATCCCGTCCACGCCGGCCATCTGCTGCTCGATCGGGGTCGCCACGGACTGAGCAACCGTGTTGGCGTCCGCGCCGGTGTAGTTGGCAGTGACTTGAATTTGCGGGTCGCTGATCTTGGGAAACTGCGCAGTAGGCAGGCGAAGCAAGGCGACAACGCCGGCAATGACCATCAATATCGAGATAACGATGGCCACGATAGGCCTGTTGATGAAGAACTTTGACATTAGTCGCTGCTCCGCGGCAGCAGCCACAAATGGCTTGGGACTTACCGGCGTGCCTTGTCTGACCTTCATGAAGCCTTGAACGATGACCTGGTCTCCCGGCTTCAGTCCTTCGGTGATGATCCAGTCGGTGCCGACGCGATCGCCCACTTTTACAATGCGGAAGCCGGCCTTATTTCCCGGTTCGACCACCGCAATCTGATACATCGATTGCACCTCGATGACGGCTGCTTGCGGCACCACCAGCGCCCCCTCATTCATCCCCGTCTGGAATCGGATTCGCCCAAAGCCGCCGGGACGAAGCACCGCGTCAGCATTGGGAAATTCGGCGACCAGCTGTATGGTTCCCGTCTGGCTGGCAATTTCTCGATTGACCAGGACGATGCGCCCCTTCTGCGGGTAAGAGTACGCCGTTCGCCTGGATAAACTCGAGTACGGGGCTGGCCACCTTCTTACCGCTAATCAACCGGTAAAACGTCGGCGCCTCGCTTAGATAGTCGCTTTCGCTGATATTGAAGTACGCCCAGATGGGATTTACCTGGGACACCGTGGTCATTATGGTCGTGGTGCCCACAAGATTGCCGACCTGGGCAGCGGAAAGCCCAGCGATGCCGTCGATAGGCGAGTAGACTTTGGTCCACGACAGGTTCAACTGTGCCTGCGCCAGTTGCGCTTTGGCTGCATCCAGTTGAGCCCTGCTTGCGGCCTGGGTCGCGATATCGGTATCCAGTTGTTTTTGCGGAATAGCGCTCTGCGCGGCGAGCGGTTTGTCACGCGCAACATTGGTGTCCGCATTGGACAAATTTGCCACTGCTACGGCCACCTGCGCCTTAGCTTGCTCGATCGCTACTTCAAATGCGCGAGGGTCAATTTCATACAGCAAGTTGCCCTTTTTTTACGAAAAAGCCATTACGGTAGTTCTGCGTAAGCAGGTAGCCCTGAACTCTAGGCGTGATCTGCGCGTTGGTGCGCCCGTTCAACTGGGCCACCCACTCGTGATAGACCGGGACATTCCGCTGGACAACCTCCGTGACCTCGACTTCCGGGCGGGCTAGGTCGCGGAGCTTCCTCTTTCTCCCGGCATCCGTTCAACAATGTTGCTGACAATAGAATTGTGAAGAGGGCATTACACGGCAGCGAGCATCGCAGTTTTGGTCGAGATCGCATGAATACTCCTGGTTCGGAGCTGGTTCGAACGAACTTCTTAGGCACAGCCTGCACAAGGGGGCCCTCGATCCCGGTCGTGCGGGGGTCGCAATGCTACCTGTGGGGGGATACCAGAGGACTTTAGCACACGTTTCGCGCTTCTGAGACCTCCATGAAGGCTTTGCGATTTTTCCTTTTAGATTTTTTCTGGTTACCGGCCGAGGAGCCGCTCATACTTTTTTGCGTCGGGGAACTCGCGAAGCTTGAAATTCCTTTGCGAGTGTTTCAGCTCGCCGTAGATGCATTGTGAATTGGGCTCGTACAACCGAGGTGGTCCAGGTAGGCGCCACTTGATCCCAGCCCCCATGCCCTGTCGCTAACGCGGTATAGCCGTCGGGTCGAACCAGCCAGAGTCCGCCCTCATGGAAAGGCTTTCGAATATTCGGATCGAGAATGCCGGGATAACGCGCAACTATTTCAGTAGCTGCGCCGTCATCTTCCGAAAACAATGCAAAACGGGGCGTTGACCCCGCCCTGACGGGCGTTTCCTCTGGACGAATGGGAGCCCGCTCACCCGGCGGCCGGGCCACCGTGCCCGAATCGGCCACCGGCACTGAGCGGGCTGTGGGGATAGCCGATCGAAAGCTCCGTGAGTACCTCAGCCATTGCCTTACGTATGGGCGACAAGCCAAAGATAAGTGAAGCGATATGGTTGCGAATCGATTGCTTGACTCTCCCCTGATCAGGCCAATGGAGGTTGCCCGGCCAGTCGCCTCCAGCACCTGTCTCCCGACCTCGCTGCGCTCCAGGCTGTAACTACCCAGAAGCGGCTCAGCCGCGCAACTCCCGCGATGGACGAGCGCGAGCTTCCAGGCAAGGTTGCAGGCATCCTGGATCCCTGTATTCATTCCTTGCCCACCCGCCGGACTATGGATATGGGCCGCATCGCCGGCCAGGAACACTCGGCCTGCCCGATAGTCGGCGACTTTTCGCTCATTAATGCCGAAGCCGGCCAGCCAGACTGGCTCCGAAGCTACGATGCCGCCCGGACCGCGCTGGTCCAGAATGGCCTGCACCTCTGCCAGGGTGGGATCGGACCTCTGGGCATTCCCGATGTCGGCGATGATCCGGTATCGGCCTTCCACGATGGGAAAAATTGCCAGCACGCCATCCGCGTGCCAGGCGATGACGACTTCTCGCTTCCAGGGGACATTGCTCAGATGGACGTCGGCCAGTATCCAGTTGCTGGGCATCGTGTCCCCCACGAACTCCATCCCCAGCTGATGGCGCACGGTGCTGTGGGCTCCGTCGCATCCGATCAGCCACGCTGTTTCGAGCTTCTCCTCACGAGCCGTCCGCGTGGCGTAGTGTGGAGACCACCTGGTCCGCGGAGGCTGCGAACTGTATCAGCTCGACGCTTCGTTCCACCTGTACCCCGAAGCGACGTTCAAATGTTCATCCAACAGCCGCTCCGTCTCACTCTGCGGAAGCATCAACGCGTAGGGGTGCGGAGAGGCCACTCCGTCGAGCGTAACGTGAGCTATCTGCTTGCTGCCCTCCACTATGGAGACGGCCGAAACCTTTACAACCTGCGTCGATCAAGGGCCGGCTACACCCGGCGGAGTCCAGCAGTTCCAATGTCCGGCTCCATAGCACCAGTGCCTTCGATTTATCCGTACGTTGCGCCGCCTTATCGACGATGCGGACAGAGACGCCGTATCGGGCAAGGCCAACCGCCATCGCTAATCCGACCGGCCCAGCGCCTGCTACAAGAACATCTGTGTTCATAGGACCGCTCCAAGGAGCGAACTGAAAAGCCTCTCGACGTGCGAAAAGTCGAAGTATATCTTAGGACGATGGGCCCGGCAGAGGAGAACCGCAACCCGCAGCAGCACCATCGATCAAAAACTCCGCTATTGGCCGCACTGATGTTTCTCGCCCTCGTCCCGGTGAGCCGGTCGCAGCAAGCTACGCTGCCCGAGAGCACTTAACGACACAACAGAACAGCAAGAGGACCAGAGAGGGATTAGTACCCGCGAGTTTCTCGGTCTGGGCAGGATGCCGGATGCGCGCATGGCCGCGGAGGGCGGCAAAATCTTCGCACCCACCTGCGGGTTTTGTCATGGAGCCGATGCCCGGGGCGCAAGTGGTCCCGATCTCTTGCGATCCCCCGTTGTCCTGGACGACAACCAGGGCGAGCTCATCGGACCGACGGTGCACGACGGCAGGCCCGCGAAAGGGATGCCCGCATTCTCCTCGTTCACCAGTGAGCAGCTCCGCGACATCGCCGAATATCTCCACCTCCAAGTGGAACTGGCCGCGAACCGTGGAACCTATAAGGCTCTGAACGTGGTTACCGGCGATGCCAAGGCAGGAGAGGCCTACTTCAACGGCCCGGGCAAATGCAACACTTGCCATTCGGTCAGCGGCGACCTGGCGCATCTCGGATCGAAAATGAGCCCATCCGATCTGCAACAGACCTTTTTATATCCTGCGCCCAGGAATCGAACGCCTCCCCGAGTCACGGTCACCCTGGAAGGCGGTAAGACTCTGAGTGGAACCCTAAAGCATCTTGATGACTTCTACGTTGCCTTTTACGATGCCGGCGGAAACTACCAGTCGATCACGTTGAAGAAGGGCATCGAAGTGCAAGTAGAAGATAAACTTGTCTTCCATCGCCAGATGCTGGATAAGTACACCAACCAGCAGATGCATGATCTTACCGCTTACCTGGTTACGCTGAAATGAGATTTGCCGGCCTTCTCCTGTCATTTTTCTGCTTGTTTTGGTGGTTAAACGGCGTCTCCGCGGCCCAGGCGCTCGATCCGCAAAAGTTGGTGCAACCGGAGCTGACCGACACGTGGCCCACTTACAACGGCGATTACTCGGGACGAAGGTTTAGCCCGCTGAAGCAGATTCACGCTTCCAATGTTCATGAGTTATCCCTGGCTTGGACCTATCGTGTGGCCGTCACCGGCGCCATGCGCGGAGTGGGAGAGCCGGATATCAAGTCCACGCCGTTAATGGTGAATGGCATTCTGTACTTCACTATTCCGGATCACGTCTTCGCGGTAGACGCGCGCACCGGGCTGGCGCTTTGGCACTACGACTGGGTGGACAAGGGCGGTCATCTGATTGGCAATCGCGGAGTCGGAATGTACGGTGAGTGGTTGTACTTCCTGGCCCCGGATGGGTGGTTCATTTCCCTGGAGGCGAAGACGGGCAAAGAGCGCTGGAGAAAGAAAGTAGCCGACGAAAAGATGCAATACTTCACTACCGGAGCGCCCATGGTGGTTGGCAATCACGTGATCGTGGGCGTGGGCGGCGACGCAATCGATGTTCCCGGCTACCTGGAAGCGCGTGATCCGCAGACTGGGGAATTGCAGTGGCGCTGGGATAGCGAGCCGAAAAAAGGAGAACCTGGATCGGAGACCTGGCCCAACGAGTACGCGATGGCTCACGGCGGAGGCATGACATGGCTGCCGGGCACTTACGACAAGGATCTCAACCTGTTGTATTGGGGAACAGGCAATGCCAACCCGGTGATGGCAGGCCAGGGCAGAAAGGGCGCTGACCTTTATACCTGCTCGATTGTGGCCCTTAATGCCGATACCGGCAAACTGGTTTGGTACTTTCAGGGATCGCCCCACGATACGCATGACTGGGACAACACGGAAACCCCGGTGCTGTTCGATGCCGAGGTCGAGGGCAAGCCGCGCAAGTTGCTGGCGCAGGCGGCGCGCAACGGATATTTCTTTGTCCTCGATCGCACCAACGGAGAGAACATTCTATCCAAACCCTTCGTTGCTCTTAACTGGTCTAAGGGTGTCGATGCAAAGGGGCAGCCGATACCCGACCCGCAAAGGGAACCGACGGTGGATGGTAACCTCCTGACCATTAACGGGGGCGGGGGAACCAATTGGATCCCTCCTAGTTACAGTCCGCAAACCGGGTTGTTTTACGTCAATGCGGTGCGCGGCTACAGTGTGACCTACCTCACCGACACCAGCGAACACCCGGAGGGATACGGAGGTTCGAGCCGCGATCTTTGGTCGCAGCATGTGCTGGAGGCGCTCGACCACAAAACCGGCGAGGTGCGATGGAGCCATGCATATATCAGCGTCGACGGTTTGGGAGGCGGTTTGGGTGGTCCGGGAATCTTGACCACTGCCGGCGACCTGTTGTTTAGCGGTGATTACAACGGCAATCTTATCGCCTTCAACGCTAGCAAAGGCGACATACTCTGGCATTTCCCTATGCTGCACTCGCTCAGCAATGGGCCTGAGACCTATTTATTGGATGGCCGCCAGTATCTGATTGTTGGAGGAGGCGATACTCTGTACGCCTTCGTCCTGAATTAAGGCTACTTCTTTTCCGTCTCCTGCAAGAACTCGATGAGGTAATCCTTCCACACCGCGGCCGCGGTGTGGGTGCCGTGTCCGCGCGTCGCATCCGAGATGGGGATGAGAATGAACTTCGCGTGCGGCATTCTCGTCACCATCTTTTGCGCGATGCCGAGTTCGGGCGGGTTGATAAAGTCATCGGCGGAGTTGATCCAAAGCACGGGTGCGGTTATGGTGCTGAGCTTGGGCTCCGGATTGTAGTTGCGCGAGGCGTCCACGTAGTAGAGGAAGTTGTTAGCGTCGGTGCCGGCGATGAGAGAGTCGAGCGCGCGATCAACGGCACGTTCGGCCGCAACGCGCGTGGGGTAGTATTTCTGGAGCCTTAGCGGCGCGGATCCGGCGATGAGGATCATCCCATTCGCGCCGCGCAGGCCTTCGACGGGTTCCGTCGTGTAGTCACCGTTCTTCCAGGCGGGATCGTTGCGGATCATCTGCATCGCCATGTAACGAAACATGCGGTTGCGGCCGGCAATCTCCACCGGCTGGCAGGCGAACGGGGCAAGCGCATCAGAAAATTGCGGATACGTCTCGCCCCAGACGAAGGATTGCATGCACCCCATGGAGGTCCCGAGAATCAGTCGCAAATGATCGACATGGAGACCGTCGACCAGCATGGAGTGTTGCGAGGTGACCATGTCGTCATAGTCGTAGTGAGGGAAGTGCATGCGCAGGCCGTCGGAGGGCTTGCTCGACTCGCCGTGGCCGATGTCGTCGGGAAGGATGATGTAGTACTTCGTAATATCCAACGGCTGGCCGGGGCCGAAGAGCACGTCGGAAAAGAGCGGGTTGAGAAGGGAATGCGCGTCCCCACCCGTGCCATGGAGAAGCAGGACTGCGTTGTCGGTGTGTCCGGCCGCATCGCGGTGAGGCTTGCCCAGCGTTAGGTAGTGGAGCTTCAACTCAGGGATGGATTCGCCGCTGCCGAAACGGAAGTTGCTGATGACGTAGTTTCCATCCTGCACGGGCCAATGGGTTGGAGGCGGGCTAGTCTGCGCGCTGCTAACGGCACTTGCTAGCAGCGCCGCCAGAACCAATCGGGTGAAGGTCATGCTATTGACCATAGGGACTGGGCGTCTTGCGCACCGGAGGCTTGTAATCGATCAGTTCATCCACGGGCCTCTTGCCCGCCCATGCGATGCCACGCAGCAGCATGGCTTGAATTTGTGGGTTGGCATAGTTGGCGTAGGTATGGCCTTGCATCCAGACGAAAGCACGCGCGGGCTGGCCTCCAGGAAGTGTGTGCTCATAGGTCCAGATTTGCGGCACAACCTCACCCTTGTGCTTGCCGGCGCTCGGAGTTCCAGGAATCACGGCGGTCGCGAGTACGTGCACCGCAGGATCCTTGGCCCATGTCATGGAGTAGAACGCTTCATCGAAGATCGTGATATCCGACATACCCGCCATGATGGGGTTTGATTTGTCCACGATGGTGTACGGGATATCCGCACCCAGCGTGTAGTTCACCTCGCCATGTTTTTTTGCGCCGCCGACCAGGGTAGCGAAGTAGGCAGGGTCGGGACCACACAGTGAGTCGTGGAGGCTGACGATGCCCCCTCCCCGTTTGACGAATGCTTCGAGCGCGGTCTTTTCGCTATCGCTCATGTAGCCGTCGTCTCCCTTATAGATCACCAGCACGTCAACGCCCTCAAGCTCCTGGGCGTTGGGGTGATGCAAAGAGCCATCGACGATGGCCCCATGCTCGGTGAGTATCTTGCTCCAGTCCGCGAGAAACTGTGGATAGTCGTGCTGGCCAACCTGGTGAGTCTTAAGGCCCGCCTGCAGGTACACATGCATCCCGTTGGGATTCTGGCCCCATATCCGAGGTGCATCGCTCTCAGCAGGACTAGATTGCTGCGCTGACAACGGCAACAAACAAGAGCACAGGATGGCGCTTAAAACTACAGAAAAGTAACTTGATACCCGCGATTTCATAAGCATCCCTTGAAGCAATAGATTCCGAGACCGTAGACTACCACTGAAACGGCGGGGAACGTCATGACGCACGCAGCCCCGCAGATGAAGTCAACACCCGTTTTGAACTTCGCTTCACCGGTCACAAGGACACTCGCGACGGTCGTTTAGCCGGGAACCAAAGCATGTGGGCCCTGACAGCGAGCCGACGCACTCTTCAGAAAAAAGAAGGGACCCCACGGGAGCTTCTCGTGCCTCCAAGGACGGGTGGCCCATATCTCGCTCGTTTCTTGCGAGATATGGGATTCCGCCAATGCCGACCGTAAAGTGCATCGGATGAATCGGCGGTCAGAGGGTAAGAGCAGTGGAATCCCACATCTCGCGAAAAACGAGCGAGATATGGGCCACCCGGCTTAATGAGGGAAGAAGAAGCAGCGATCGAGGGACTGAGTTTTTAAGTGTAGTTCTCACGCAAACGGACACACACCAAAAATCAGGAACCACTCCGCTTCCAGATCGCAAAGTAAGGCTGATTCGAAAGCGTCGAGTTGAAGGCGGGGTAGAGCCACGCGGCAGCGGCTCCGCGCTGAAGTACAAAGTAATACTGCAACGGGAAAGCTGAATTTGTGTAGCTCCCGGGAATGGCAGCACTGTAGGCATCGTCGCCGCGTTGCATTTCCACTGACAACCAGCGTTCCGCCTGACTGACGTGACGGTAGTAAAGATGCACGGCACTGGGCGCATCGTGAGCAGTTACCCCCGGAGCAAGCAACGATAACGAGAGCGGCTGCCCAGGTTGGAAGCTCTGCGGTGGTGTGTGGACGCAACGGATCGATGGCCGCTTCGGGCTGCCTGTGGCTGCCTCGATTGCTGGCTCGACGTTATGTGAGGGCTCAGGCGAGGACGGCGGCGTTTGCACCTTGCTCTCCATCGCCGCGACGTCCTTATCGATACTCGGAATCCGGTCAGTCCAATTTCCGCGTCGCATCGGAGTGCTGCCGTATGTGAGGTCCAGCCGGTACACGTTATTGGCGCGAGAGGCCATGGTTGTCCACGCCTCGCGCGCTTTCTTGTACTGAGCGAGCGCCCGCTGGCCGGCATCCGCACTGCCTGTTCGCTGGTAAATCTCAAACAACACCCCGCTGCGCAGCTTGGCCGCAAAGAAAGTGCCCAATCCATTCTGGATCAGAACGTCCTCTTCGATCCGCCGAAACTCAGGTGAGGTGTGCGACGTCGCTTCCAGGCGCGCGCTGGCCAAAGCCTTAGCGGACGCAGCCGTGTAGTCCTCTAACCACTGCGCGACTTCGATTGGCGAATATTTCGCATTGGACCGCCCAGCCAGCAGATCCCCGGTATGGTCGACGATGGTCGAAAAGAGCTGCGGATCGAGAGGACTGACCGTGCCAAAACACTTGGGCGCCGGCGTGTCGCTGTAAGGTGACCGCTCGCTCCCCAGGACGATGGGCATGTTGTCGTATATCTCGGCCCAGAAGGCGTGGTTCGAAGCCGAAGGCAGATGGGCAGACGTCACCAACGGCAGAACACGGCTGGCATTGGCCAAAGCGCTTTCTACCGAAGGCGCACCTCGGCCAAAACTGCTCTTCAAGTATCGGCGCCAGCTCTCCGGATCGGCGTCTGGGTTGTAGAGACATCGTCCCCATACCCGATAGAAGTAGGCAAACTTCTCCCAGTCACCCGACTTGGGGTTGAGCGACGCGTCCGCGTACGCACAACGGCCGCCTGGGAGCCCGGAGCCTTCGCGTCCCTTGAAGAAGAGAGGCTCAAATATCTCCAATCCGGCCGCGCCACAGAAGTGGGAAGTGCGGCCGTAAGCCGCGGCCATCTCCGGATCGGCAGAGAGCAGATGACGCTGCGTTCCCGGCCATTGACGAAAGAGCAATTGATAGTGGCTGCCTTGCTGAAAGAAATCGGCGTAACCATAGCGCGTGAAGCGGCGGGCTCCGTTGCTTACGCTAAAGACACCCGTCTCCATGCGGTCCGGCTCCGGTATCTCCAGCTGCCGAATATCCGCCTGGTTGTAGCCAAGGCTCTGGTGTTCCGCGGAGTACTTAGCTCCCAGCTTGACCGGCATGCCGGTAGCTGTCGCTATGTCGATCATGGTCTGATCCACTCCCTTGGCGTGCATATCGATCTCGATTTTCCGGCCACTCCCAGAGATCGCTTCGAATAAGGTCTTCCAAAATGGATAGCTCCCTTCCGGGATTCCGCTCTCCCCGTGCACCCGAAGCGTGAGCCCTTGAATCTGAGGGCATTCCTTTAAGAGGATGGCCAACGCGTCGCGGCAATACGTAGCATGCGTCTGAGGCGTGAGTCCTTCGATCCGGTGATGCGCGTGCGGACTGTCGGTCCACGCATAGGCATGGGTCCAAAGTCCCAATTGGAATTGCAGCCCGCGGGCTCCTGTCTCAGCGGCGATAAAACGCAACATCTGAAGATTCTTTTCCCGCTCGCCGGCGGTAAACGGGGCGAGATTTTCTTCTCCCGTCTCGCTGCCAAGCCGGACCACGCGGACCTCGTAACCAGGGACGTCGATAAGGTACGGGTAAGGGAAGTGAAAGTAGTCGCCGGTGACACCGCGAGGGAAGTCGTAGCCGATCCCGAAAGTAAAGTTGAAGCGGTTGAAGCGGCTGGCTACGAGGAGATCCAGATATCCTCGCCAAAAATCCTTGTCGTAGTACCAGGCCTTATCCTCGATCTCGCTGCAGAACGCACGAGCGATGCTTCGGACGTCGTTCGCGGACTCTTCCTCGATCACCCCGCTTAAATGCAATGCGGCTACCAAGTCCGGCGAGAACCGGACCCGCTCGGTCAATTCCATCAGGCCATAGATAACTCCTCGTTGGCCGCCGCCAGAGACCAAAATCGCTGGTGCTCCCGTCAGAGATCCGGGAGTGAGGCGAAGACTCTCCGGGCTGCTGAGAATCGCTCCCGCCTGCGGGAAATTCTGCGCCAGGCCTGAGCCGGCACCGGCCACGGCAATAGAAAAGGTCGAGCCTTTGACCTGCTCCGTCGAGGGAACGACATCGCAAAGGACGCCTTTGGCAACCAGCGCATTCCGAAGCTGATTTGCGGCCCAATGGACCGGTTCGCTGCAGGCAATCGGATCGTTGTCATCGACGATGACAGAAATTGTGTGGCTCGGAACCGCGAGGGCGGGCGGCGTGAGACGGAAGGCCGCCATCGCGCCAGTAAGCTTCAAAAAGGCCCGCCGCTGCATTCGGGAGAAATGATCCATCGACATGCGTTGGCCTTACACTATAGATGGTCGCGATTGCGGCTAGCAATTCATGAAGCGGTTTCACCATAGGTTAGAATTCTGGGCAGGTCCTCTTGACACGCGCCGGCCGGCACTTTCTCCAAATTCCCGGACCCACAAACGTCCCCGATCGCATTCAGCGGGCGATGCATCGTGCGGTCATCGATCATCGCAGCGCAGAGTTTGCCAAGCTCGGCTCCGAAGTTCTGGAGAACCTGCGCCCCATCTTTCAAACCACTGGCCCAGTGGTGATCTACCCTGCTTCGGGCACGGGGGCGTGGGAAGCGGCGATCGTCAACGCCCTATCTCCCGGCGACCGCGTGCTGATGTTTGAGACCGGGCATTTTTCCCAACTCTGGCGGCAGCTCGTGGAGCGCTTCGGAATCGCAGTCGACTATGTCCCGGGCAACTGGCGGAGGGGTGTAGACGCCGCAGAAGTAGCTTCACGGTTAGCCTCCGACGATTCCCACACGTACACGGCAGTGATGGTGGTCCACAACGAGACCTCCACCGGAGTGACCAGCAGCATCGCCGACATCCGGCGTGAGATGAATCGGTCCCACCATCCTGCGCTGCTGATGGTAGATACGATTTCCTCTCTGGGCGCCATCGATTACCGTCACGACGAATGGGAAGTGGATGTAACCATCTCCGGGTCGCAGAAGGGACTGATGCTGCCGCCGGGCCTGAGCTTCAACGCAATTTCGCAAAAAGCACTGGCCGCCAGCAAGAGCGCAAAACTGCCACGTTCTTATTGGGATTGGCAGGAGATGCTGGGCCCCAATCGCAACGGTTATTTTCCGTTCACTCCCGCAATCACTCTGCTCTACGGCTTGAGGGAAGCGTTGGCCATGTTGCAGGAGGAAGGCCTGAGCAACGTATTCCGGCGCCATGACCGCCACGCGGAAGCGACGCGCACTGCAGTGCGAACTTGGGGCCTGGAAATTGTCTGCGAAGAGCCCCGCGAGTACTCGAGCGCGCTGACCGCAGTATTTATGCCGCAGGGCCACGATGCGGATCGTTTGCGCAGTATCATCCTGGAAAACTTCGACATGTCTCTTGGGGCTGGTCTCTCCAAGTTGGCCGGCAAAGTCTTTCGCATCGGCCATCTTGGCAGCTTCAATGACCTGATGCTGGCGGGAACACTCAGCGGAGTCGAGATGGGCCTGCGCCTAGCCGGCGTGCCTCACCAGTCGGGGGGCGTAGCTGCCGCCCTTGAATTTCTTGCCCCTATCGAAACCCCAGCATCCACTGGCCTCTAGGGAAACGATGGAAACTTTCCCGCCCCTCCCGCTGAGCTCCCACTCCAAACCTGTAGATACCTTCCCCCAAGCGGTCGAGCTGGAAAGAGACTTAAAGCAAAACATTAAGGGGGAAGTCCGTTTCGATCGAGGTAGCCGCGCCATGTACTCGACCGACGGATCGAACTACCGACAGGTTCCTATCGGGTTGGTGGTCCCACGCGATGCCGACGATGTAGTGGCTGCTATGGCGGTCTGCCACAAACACGGAGCGCCTGTATTGGCCCGTGGAGCCGGCACCAGCCTGGCGGGTCAGTGCTGCAATGTCGCCGTGGTCCTCGACTTCACCAAGTACATGAATCAGATCCTGGAGCTCGACCCGCAACAACGTTTCGCACGGGTGCAGCCCGGGGTTGTGCTGGATACGCTTCGCGACCAGGCAGAAGCTCACAAGCTGACCTTCGCGCCCGATCCGTCTACACACAACCGCTGCACGATCGGCGGCATGATCGGGAACAACTCCTGCGGCACCCACTCTCTCTTGGGTGGCAAAACGGTAGACAACATCGAAGAGCTGCGCATTTTGCTCTACGACGGGACGCAGATGACGGTCGGCCCGACAACGATGGACGAATTGAATGCCATTCTCCAGCAAGGCGGGCGTCGCGCCGATGTCTACAAAGCTCTGCGCGGAATCGGGACTCAATACGCGGAATTAATACGAGCACGCTTTCCGCAAATTCCCCGGCGCGTCTCCGGCTACAACCTCGACGAGCTGCTGCCGGAGCGATTCAATGTAGCTCGTGCGTTGGTCGGGACGGAAGGCACCTGCGTGACCGTCCTCGAAGCCAAGGTAAAGCTGATCCCCAGCCCGCAGCATCGCGTGCTGGTCGGAATCGGATACCATGACGCTTTTGTCGCGGCAGACCACGTTCCTGAGATCCTGACTTTTCAGCCAATCGGCTTCGAAGGCTTCGAGGGAAGCATTGTCGACGGGCTGCGACTCAAGGGAGCTCCTAAACTCGAACTGCTCCCCGAGGGGCGCGGCATCGTGCTGGTTGAATTTGGTTCTGACGATGCCGCAGCATGCGCGAAGCCTCGCGCGAGCAATTGATAGATCGCCTGAAGCAAATGCCCGATGCGCCGAATACCCGTCTCTACACACCGTCCGAGGCGCGCGCAGTCTGGCACCTGCGCGAATCCGGACCCCGCGCAGCGGCCTTTGCTCCTGGCGCGGCGCCGCAATGGGAAGGATGGGATGATGCGGCGGTGGCTCCGGAAAAGCTGGGTCGCTACCTGCGCGACATTCGCGCGCTCATGAACGAATATCAGCTATGAAGGCGCCTTCTACGGCCACTTCGGCCATGGCTGCATCCACATGCGGGTCAGCTTTGACTTGCAGAGCGAAGCGGGCATTCGCAACTATGGCGAATTCGTCGAAAGGGCTGCCGACCTCGTCGTCAGCTATGGAGGCTCCCTTTCCGGCGAGCACGGCGACGGGCAATCGCGCGGTGCGTTGCTGCCAAAGATGTTTGGTCCTGAACTGATGAACGCCTTCCGCCAGTTCAAGGCAGTGTGGGATCCGCACAACAAAATGAACCCGCATAAGGTGGTGGATGCCTATCTGCCCACGGAAAACCTGCGCCTCGGTGCGGACTACAAACCGCTGCAGCCGAAGACTCATTTCAAGTTTGTCGAAGACGGCGGCTCCTTCGCCAATGCCGCCGCGCGATGCATTGGAGTCGGAACCTGCCGCAAGCAGGACAGTGGCTCGATGTGCCCGAGCTACATGGTGACCCTCGAAGAAGAGCACAGCACGCGAGGACGCGCCCACATGCTCTTCGAACTGCTGCAGGGCGAGGTGATCGACGGCGCTTGGAAGAACGAGCAGGTCAAGCAGGCGCTCGATTTATGCCTCGCCTGCAAGGCCTGCAAGTCGGAATGCCCGGCGAACGTGGATCTCGCCACGTATAAAGCAGAGTTTCTGTCCCATTACTACGAGGCAAAGCGACGCCCGCTGCACGCCTATGCCTTCGGCATGATCGATCGCTGGGCAGCATTGGGTTCGTTCGCTCCGCGTGTCGCCAACCTGCTGAGCAACGCCCCGAGCTCGAAGCGCTGGTTGCAGAAAGCCCTCGACCTTGCGCCCCAGCGGCAGATGCCCCAGCTTCGCTACCGTCAGCTTTCAGAAGTGGGCCTCCAAGCAACGCGAGTGGCAAAAGATGGCAGACCAGGTGTGCTCCTGTGGCCGGATACCTTCAACAATTACTTTAAGCCTGAGACGAGCCAGGCGGCATTTGAAGTACTTACGCACGCAGGATTCAGCGTGAACGTCCCCCAGAGTCATCTATGCTGCGGCCGGCCCTTTGTACGACTTTGGCATGCTCGACAAGGCCAAGCAATACCTGCAGCGCGTCATGCGAGTGCTAGCGCCGGAGATCGACGCCGGCTTACCCATCGTGATCCTGGAGCCGAGCTGCGCGTCGGTATTTCGCGACGAACTGCGCAACCTCTTTCCCGAGGATGCGCGTGCAGAACGCCTGCGGCGTCAGACCTTCCTGCTCAGCGAGTTTCTGCAACAGACATGCCTATCAGCCTCCGCAACTGTCACAAAAGCTGCTCCTTCATGGACATTGCCATCACAAAGCAATCATGAAGATGACCGCCGAAGAGGAGTTGCTGCGGAAGATGGGCTCCGATCTGAAGGCCTTGGACGCAGGCTGCTGCGGAATGGCCGGTCCCTTTGGTTTCGAGCAGAGAGAAATATGCGGTGTCCCAGGCAATCGGAGAGCGAGTGCTCTTGCCCGCGGTACGGCAGGCGGACCCCGATACTCTGATCGTCTCCGACGGCTTCAGTTGCCGCGAGCAAATCTTGCAAGGTACCGGGCGCAAGGCCGTCCACCTGGCCGAGATTTTACAGCGTGCGCTGCACCTGCAGCAACGCTAGCTCGGCGCGAGTAGAGGTGGATGGATAGAGTCGGTACTACAGCAAACCACGCGGTTTCCCTCCCGCCTTCTCAATGCTTCAGCAAGTTGCGCCGTTCGGCAAGGTCGTTGCTCCGCCTAGTCTGTGCGGCTTGGGCTTCTTCCCCGCGATGGAACCGATGGGTGGCCCACATCTCGCTCGTTTTTCGCGAGATGTGGGATACCACGAACCTTGATCATTCACTGCTGAATCGAGGCTATTGTTGAATTCGGGTGCAGCAGAATGGTGATCGTTTCCCGGCATACCGTGTATGTGAGGGACAACCAGTGGCGGTCAAAAGAAGTTCAATTCGACTCGATGCCAATCTTGCCGACGAAGCCGCGAAGATCCTGGGAGCGAAATCAAGAAGTGAAGCCGTTGATGTTGCTCTCCGGGAAATCGTTGCGCTGAAGCCGTTCAAGAAGCTTATAGAGAAGCAAGCAGGTAAGTGGGCCTTCGACGACAGAGAGTATGTTCGCTCCTCAATGAGAGCGTTGATTGGCATCACCGAGCCTGCATCGAAGCCTGTTCGGCACAAATCCGCATATCGCGGCAAAATTCGTCGATACGTTTGCGCTCCGTGTCCCATGAGCACATGAATCGCGCCGCGCCACCAATAAAGGTATAGAACTTCCAGCCCCGCTGGCGCAGGGCCTCGAGGACTTCGTCCGCGGCATGGACGAACACAGCGTTCGCCTCCGGTGGAGAAGTAATCTCCACTCCCGGGATACCAGCCAGCTGATCCGCTAAATACCGTGCGCACTCATTGGCATGCGCCGCGTTGCTGAGCCATGCGCCACTCTTGAGCATGCCTACCCACGGAGCAGCAAGAAAACGCATCTTGGATGCCAGTTGTCCGGCCTGCTTGCAGCGGTAGTCGAAGTCTTGGGCGAGCTTCTGATCGAAAAACAGAATCGCTTCGCCGACAGCCATTCCGTTCTTGGTCCCTCCGAAGCACAGCGCGTCAATGCCGCTCTTCCAAGTTAGTTCCGCAGGGGAGCAACCCAAGCTGGCGCAGGCATTGGCGAAGCGTGCTCCGTCCATATGCAGCCGCAGACCGTCTTGCCGGCATACTTCCGAGATCGCACGAAGGTCCGCGACGGTGTAGACGCGGCCTGTTTCCGTGGATTGACTGATGGTGACGGCGCGCGGCTTAGGATAATGAATGTCCTGCCGTTTGGTAGCAATCTGGTGAATGGCAGCCGGGGTAAGTTTCCCGTCATCGCTGTCAGCGGTAAGAATCTTGGAGCCGTTGGAAAAGAATTCGGGAGCGCCACATTCATCCGTCTCTACGTGAGCGGATTGACAGCAGATAACGGCGTGATACGACTGGCAAAGGGACGCGAGCACCAAGGAATTGGCCGCGGTGCCGTTGAAAGCAAAGAAAACCTCGCAGTCGATTTCAAATAATTCCCGAAAGGCATCCGCTGCAGCCGCAGTCCAGGGGTCGTCCCCATAGCCGGAGACGTGGCCGTGATTGGCGGCTTCCATCGCCGCCCAGGCCTCAGGGCAGATGCCAGAATAATTATCGCTTGCGAACTGCTGCAGAAGATCCGTGCTCTTGATATCGGCCATACTCTTCCCTCCCTCTCCCGTTTCCATATTAAACCGCGGAGAAAGAAGATGGACCGGGGAACAAATCGGCCCTGTTGGTACGTAACCACAAACCAAGGAGCTCTCCGTCCATGTTCCTTCATGACCTGCGCCAAGCGCTTCGTCAACTCAGCCGCATGCCTGGATTCGTGTTGACAACGATCCTCACCCTGGTTCTGGGAATCGGGGCCAACGCCGCCATTTTCAGCGTGGTCAACGGCGTGCTCCGCCATCCCGCCGGAGTCGACTATCCGGAGCGCGTCGCCGTTATGAAGGTTCGGTATACGCAATTTTCGCTCGATATCCCCTTCGTCTCTCTGCCCGATCTCATGGACGTGGCCGCTCTCAAAGATCAAGTCGAGGCCGCTTCGATCGCCCGCGATACCAGCTTCAACATCGTCCATGACGGCACCGTGGAACATCTCCCCGCCGAACAGGTCGGGGTGCAGTGGTTTCAGGTTTTTGGAGGACGCCCCATTCTTGGGCGCACCTTCACCGCCGAGGAAGACCAACCCGGCGCCGGGCCCGTGGCCGTCATCAGTTATGGCCTTTGGCAACGCGCCTTCGGTGGCCGCCGCGACGTTCTCGGACAAACCGTAATGCTGGACCAGAGACCTTACCAGGTGATCGGCGTCATGCGCAGCGACTTCGATTGGCCGCGCGGCAAACAGCTATGGGTACCCATCGCGCTCCCACCCCAGGCCTTTGCTGCGGGGGAAAGATTCGAAGAATACTACTATGCCTATTTGCGGCTGCGACCCGGCGTCTCTCTTGCCCAACTCAATGCCGGCCTCGCTCAGAAGATGCATGAGGAGGTGCTACGGGAAGGGAAGAATGCCTATGGAGCGAGCTCGGGATGGTTCCTCTACGCTACCCCGCTTACGCAATTTGCCGCCGGCCCGCTGCGCAAGCCTCTCAATGTGCTCTTCGCAGTAGTCGCCCTGGTCCTGCTGATAGCCTCTGCCAACGTTGCCGGACTCTTCCTGGCACGCACCTCCGCACGCACCCGCGAGTTCGCTATCCGCACGGTCCTGGGAGCCAACGCAAACGCGATTCTGAGGCCTTTCCTGATCGAAACCGTGATTCTCGCCGGGGTCGCCACCCTCATCGGTATCGCCTCCGGCCCTCTCCTCGGCCGGCTTCTTCTTTGGCTGATTCCTCACAGCCTCGCGGAAGGCTATAGCGTTCCCATCGATCCCGCACTCCTGGCCTTTACCGCCGCTGCTGGGTTATTTACCGCGCTCATAGCCGGGGTCGGCCCTGCGCTTAAGTTGGTGCGGCAGCATCCATCGCTCAAGCTGTACGACGGCGGCCGCAGTGCCACGGCATCGATTGAAAAGCAACGCTTGCGCAGCGCGTTTGTGATCGCGGAGGTAGCCATCGCTTTCCTACTGCTCACGGGAACCGGGCTCTTCCTGGTAAGCCTTCGCCAACTACAGCGCGTGGATCCTGGCTTCAACCCCAAGGGCATCCTCACCGCGTCGGTCTACTATTCCGGCGACGAGTTAAGACGTCAACAACCACGGCAGGCCGTATTTATCGAAGCGGTCGTCGACAATCTCTCCCACCAGCCTGGGGTCACGGCCGCGGCTGCCGTGCAACCGTTACCCTTTGATCCGGAAGAGGGCGGATCGAGCTCCTTCGATATCGTCGGCCGTCCAACCGCACCCAATGACCCGGGCCCGCACAGCCAGCTGGCTTATGCATCCATGGGTTACCTCAGGCTCATGCAAATTCGTTTGCTCGCCGGCCGCTGGATCTCGCCGGAAGACCGTGGCAATACAGAATCCGTTGTGGTGATCGATGCCAGGCTCGCCAAACGCTATTGGCCTAACCAGAATCCCATAGGACAGCACATTTCGAGCGGCCGTGCCGGGCACGCGGCTCTGATCATCGGCGTTGTTAGCACCATCCGTCTGAGTTCGCTTGAAGAGGATTCGAGTGATGGAATGCGCTACTACGCCACCGCGCAAGAAGAGGATGCTCTGACCAACTTCCTGGTACGCACGAACGGCGACCCCAATTCCTTTGTGCCTGTGATACAGAGGGCCGTGGCCTCCGCCGATAGCGCCCAGGCGGCTTACGATATCCAAACCCTCGAGTCCCTGGTGTCCGCGTCGCTTGCCGGCCGCCGCCTCATCGTCGACATGCTGGCCGCGTTCGCAGCCCTGGCCCTGCTGCTCGCCATCGTCGGCATTTATGGCTTGATCAGCTACATCACCGCCCAGCGCACCAACGAGGTCGGCATCCGCATGGCTTTGGGCGCGCAGCGCATCGATATCCTCAACCTGGTGCTGTCCAGCGTCTTCACCTGGATCGTCACCGGCCTCATCATCGGGGCGGTGCTTTCATTCGTAACCGTTGTTGTCTTGCGCAGCTCCTTCACCGCCTTCGGCGCCGGCGTACTGCCGTCGATCGGGGCCGCCATCGTCGCCCTATTCACCGTAGGAGCCATCGCGGCATGGCTGCCTGCCCGCCGCGCCTGCTCCATCCAACCGGTAGAGGCGTTGAGAAACGAGTAACCCCACTAAGTTACCTCGATATCCCAACCCAACCCCGGACTATCCGATGGACGCGCATAGATACCCTCTGGGCCTCGGGTGATATGGTTGTCCTCTTCAAAACGCCGGTAAACCTCCGCCGGCCCACCCGGCGGCGGCATGAACGTCTCTGCCCACGGGCTATTCGGCGTCGCCAGGATGAAGTGAATCGAATCAAAGGCGCCTCCGCCGTGCGGAATCACAGGGATATCATAGGCAGCCGCGAGCGCACCAATACGGCGGAGCTCCGTCATCCCACCGCACCAGTGGATATCAGGTTGCCAGATCGACGCCCCACGATGGTCCAGCAGCTGACGGAAGGCGTACCGCGTATATTCATGCTCACCGGTCGCCATGCGCGTGGATTTTATCTCCGCGCTCAGTCGTCCGAAGCCTTCATAATCTCTCGGCTGCAAGCACTCTTCCATCCAGTAGATGCGATACGGCTCGACCAGCTTAGCCATCTCGATGGTGTATTGTTCGTTCCACGCCATATAGCAATCGAGCATCAGGTCGCCATCTGGCCCCAGTTGTTCGCGGGTCTTCTTTACCAGTTCCAGATTTTTCTGCTGCCCCGACCAGCCATCCGCGGGGCCGTAGGGCATCGCAAGCTTCAACCGCTTGTAGCCGAACTTGAGGTGTTGATCGACATCATTGCCGGTGCAATAGGCCGGAATGCGCGCCTTGGTCTGGCCGCCTAGCAATTCATAGACAGGAACATTGAGCGCTTTGCCGATCACGTCCCACAAAGCCAGGTCGACTCCGCTGATTGCATTGATGGCAATGCCGGCCTGTCCATAGGGCATCGTCGACCGATACATGATGTCCCAAAGGCGCTCCACGTTGAACGGATCTTCCCCTACCAGCAGCTTCACCAGGTGCTGCTCCACCACCGCGCCGCCGCCTGCTCCGCCGGATCCATAACCGGTCACCCCTTTATCGGTGGAGATTTCGACCGTGAATCCCTCCAGCTTTCCTGGATCAGGGTTCCACAACGATCGAGTCGCCTTGTACTGCGGATAGATCGACATGGGGTTCGCCACCTCGACGCCTTGTGTCGACCACGATCCCGGAGACGGCGTGTAACTGGGCACAGGACGTTTGGGCCGGGTTCGCACCAGGCGAACTCCCGTGATCTTGAGCTTGCTTTTCTCTTCCTGAAATGCGAGGGCGGGAAGGGTGATAGCGAAGAGCCCGCCAAGTTTAATCAGTGATCTGCGATTCATCCAAGACGCTCCGCATAGGGACATAGATTTCCATAGAGAGTGATATACCGGACGGGTCAACAGCGTAAAGTCCGCTCATCGCACGTACCCGAGACGAAGGGGACGGCACGTTAAGATGAGGACACGATGGTGGGCTACTTCAGAAGAGGTCATTACGTGGTTGGGGCAGTTCTCCTGGCTGGATTACCCACTGCACTTGCGGCCCAAACACCGACGCCCGCGCCGTCAGCCGTTCAGACCGAGGCCCCACAAACAGCGCCCCGGAAAAGCCGATTTGCACCATCCTTTCCGGTCTACTCTGCGGTGGAAGGTCAACCGATCAACCCCAGCCCACCCGAAAAAAGTGACGACAAACCGCTCTTCCCGGAACAAACGCGTGCGCCGTATCACCAGACCGCGGCCTACAAGGTGACGACGCTCACCACCTCCCTGCACGCGCCCTGGGCCCTGGCTTTCCTTCCGGACGGCGGTATCCTCATCACCGAAAAACTGCCCGGAGCAATGCGCATCCTGAACAAGAGGGGTGTCCTATCAGAGCCTCTTCCCGGACTAGTCGGCTTGTCCACCGAGAAGGAGACCGGCCTTCTCGACGTGGCCCTCGACCCCCACTTCGAAATCAACCATCGCATTTTCTTCACCTTCTTTGGATATTCCGACAAGGTCGTGGCCAGTACCAACGTCGCGCGGGCTCGCCTTGAAGGCCGCTCATTAACAGACGTGAAGGTTATCTTCCGCTCCACGCCGGCTTTGCCCAACGGAGCGGACCTATCAGCTGGAACAAAGACCGGAGGCCGCATAGCCGTCGCGCCCGACGGCAATCTGTTCGTGGTGATTGGCGACCGCGATAGCGCCGGAGCAACACCCTGGGACGTGGCTCAGAAGCTGGATACCGATCTAGGCAAAGTCATCCACATTACGCCCGACGGCAAGCCTGCGGCCGGCAATCCGTTTTTCGACACGCCCGGCGCGCTGCCGGAAATCTGGTCCATCGGTCACCGCAGCCAAGAGGGCCTGGCATTTGATCCGGCAACGGGTCGCTTGTGGGAAGACGAACACGGTCCGCGCGGCGGAGACGAACTCAACCTCATCGAGAAGGGTAAGAACTACGGCTGGCCAGTAATCACCCACGGCATCGACTATTCCGGTGCTCCGGTCGGCGCGGGGATCACGGCGAAGGCGGGACTGGAGCAACCGGTCTATTACTGGGATCCCGTCATTGCTCCATCGGGGCTAGCTTTCTACCAGGGAAGTCTCTTTCCAGAATGGAAGAGCAGCGTCTTCATCGGCGGATTACGCGGCATGCTGCTCGACCGCCTCACGCTCAGCGACGGTAAAGTCGTCGCGGAGGAAGCGCTGCTGACCGACCTGCATGCCCGCATACGCGATGTTCGGGTCGGACCCGACGGCGCCGTCTATGTGCTTACGGACAGCGGCAGCGCCGTGATTGTCGACGACACGCCGCCGACCAGCATGCTGTTGAAGCTGACACCCCAATAATCTTGCCGCACGTTACCAAATCAAGCGACGCGCACGCGTTAACGGTTTACCGTTCTCGGTTTCAACCTACACGAAAACAGTGTACACTGGTTTCGCATGAAAAATATCACACTCAGCGCCGATGAGGACCTAATCGAACGGGCCAGGTTGATTGCGCGCGCGCAGCACAAGACGTTGAACGCGGCCTTTCGCGAATGGCTGGCCCAATTCACAGCGAGTGTAGGGGATGCACAAGCTTTCGACGGCTTGATGAAACGGATGAAGCATGTGGACGCCGGAAAACACTTCAGCAGAGACGAGCTGAATGAGCGATAAGTTCTTCCTCGACACCAATATCTTCGTGTATTCGTTCGATCGAGGGGCGGTGGCCAAGGCGCGCCGGGCGGCGCAGTTGATAAGGTCGGCGCTTAACACGCAGAAGGGCATTATTAGCTACCAAGTAGTCCAGGAGTTCTTCAACGTTGCCTTGCAACGCTTCGCCCAACCGATGAAGCTGGACGAAGCCGAACAGTACTACAGCACGACCCTTCGTCCACTCCTCGGCATTCACTCTTCCCAAGCGCTCTATCTGGAAGCGTTGCAGTTCCAGTCACGATATCGTTTATCGTGGTATGACTCTTTGATTGTTGCCGCGGCCATCCAGGCGCAATGCCAGATTTTGATGACTGAAGATCTTCAGCACGGCCAGAAGTTTGCTGACCTACGAGTAGAAAATCCCTTTCTATCGCCGGCTTCCTGACCAGCCAATCCTTGCGCCACGGTTCGTAGCCATCAGTCTCAAATAGCGCCGATCACCCTCCCTGTGTACACTCAGGAAACAAACACCTGCAGGCCTTCTTTACGGGGACATAAATCCGAACGCTTCGGGGCGAGAATGATCAGTTCTGGCACTGTCTTTGGACCCTACACAGTGATCGAGAAGATCGGCGCCGGAGGCATGGGTGAAGTCTATCGTGCGCTCGATACCCGCCTCGAACGCGAAGTCGCTCTCAAGCTCATCTCCGACGACTACCTGGTTCGGGACCCGGCCGCCAGCTCCCCACCAGCGGGCACTCCGCGATCCCGTGTCGAACTCTCCCGTGAGCGCTTTCTGCGCGAGGCGCGGGCAGTTGCCACTCTGAACCATCCCAACATCTGCGCCATCTACGACGTCGGCGAGCGGGAAGGGCAGCCCTATCTGGTCATGGAACTGTTGCGCGGGGAAACCCTGCAACAGTATCTAAGCCACCACCGTCTCACGCCCTCCGAAGTCATAAGCCTTGGCCAGCAAGCCGCTAGTGCGCTCGCCGCTGCTCACTCACGGGGCATTATCCATCGCGATATCAAGCCCGCCAACCTCTTCGTCGTAGATGGTGGGCGCGATCGCAAGCAGCTCAAGATTCTCGATTTCGGCGTGGCCAAGAAGCAGGGAGCTGACGCCTCGCCCGATTCCCACTACTTCGAGCCACAAGGTAACACTGCGAGCACCACTGATGCCGGCCTCACCACGCCCGGCTCGACCTTTGGCACCGCTGCCTACATGTCTCCCGAGCAAGCCAAGGGCGACCCGCTCGATCAGCGCACGGACCTCTTCAGCCTGGGCAGCGTGCTTTACGAGATGGCGACCGGACGGCCACCCTTTGGCGATCGCAGCACCGCAGGAGTCTTTGCCGCCCTGCTGATGAAAGATCCGCCCCCGGTTAGCAGCCTCAACCCAGCCATGCCCAACGGGCTTGACTCCATCATCGCCAAACTGCTGGCCAAGGACCGCGATCAGCGATACCACAGCGCCGACGAACTGCTAGCTGACCTGGAAGCCATTTCTACCCCCGCGTCCCCAACTGGCACCGGCCCAGTAGCCGTTTACACAGCACCACCTATTCCGGCCCCACCGCCGGCAGCCAGCCATCCCCGCCGCGCTCTCATGCTCGTCATCGCCGCCGTGCTCCTCGTGGTGTTAGCCGCCGGGGCTTTTTGGTTCCGCAATCACTCCAGCGCCAAGGCTGCGCTCCCCGCTTCGAAAAACAGCATCATCGTTGCCGACTTTATCAACAAGACAGGCGATCCTGTCTTTGACTCCACGCTGAACCAAGCCCTGCGTGTACAGCTCGGCCAGTCTCCCGTGCTCGACATTATTAGTCAGCAGCATCTTCGCCAGAATCTCCAATTTCTTGGGCGCAAGCAAGACGAGCCGATTACCCCGCAAATTGCCCGCGAGATCGGTGAGCGGGAGGGCGCTGTCAAGGCAATCCTTATCGGCACCATCGCTCCCCTCGGCAAGGCTTATGTTATTAGCCTCGACGCTCAGAACAGCGCCAACGGTGACGATATTGCCACCGAGGAAGCCACTGCGCCTGACAAGGAACATGTGCTCGACGCGCTCAACCAGGTTGCCACCGGCATGCGCGGCAAACTGGGGGAGAGCCTCTCCAGTATTAAGCGATTGAATGCGCCCTTCGGTCAGGCCACCACACCATCGCTCGAAGCCTTTCGGGCCTACGCCTTGGGAGACGAGGCGCACCAAAAGGGAAACGACATACCCGAGGCCGAGGACCACTACAAACGTGCCCTGGAACTAGACCCTAACCTGGCCATGGCCTGGGCCCGCCTCGGGGTCATTCGCCTCAACGCCGGAGCCCTAAGCGATGCGGCGGAAAACTTCACCAAGGCCTACCAGCTCAGCGAAAACGTCAGCGAGCGGGAAAAGCTCTACATCACCGGCCAGTACTACTCCAACGTGCTGGGTAATGTTAACAAGAGCATCGAGACCCTGCAGGTGGCCACCCAGGAGTATCCGCTACAGATCGAGAACTTCATCAACCTCGGTGTGAGCTATCTCAGCAATGGTGATCTTGATAAGAGTTTCAATGCCAATCGTGCGGCCCTCGTCTTGCAACCGGACAATGCCGCAGCCCTGGATAACGGGATCGCGGAAGCAGCCTCGCTGGGTGACGCAACGGAAGGAAAGAAGTACATCGCGGAGGCACAGCATATCGGCTTGAGCGGAACGAATCTTTTCGCGGACCGAGCTTCAGTACTACGCCACCGTGTCTGATTTCGACAGCGTGCAGAGAATTGTCGCTCAAACAGCCGGCCGGCCTGACCAATTTGTCGTTACCTCCACCTGGGGTGGACTTACTTCCTCAGTTGGGCCAGTTTCAGCTGGCGAAGACCACCCTGCTCCGTGCCGCGGATCAGGCCGCTAGCGTCCACGGGAAGGACGTTCAGGCCGGCAGTTTACTCAGCGCCGCTCGCGCCGGCTGGATGGTCGATCGTTGCTTCGACCCGGATCAAGCCGTCAAACAAGCGCTGCAACTGGATAAAGGAAAGGTCACGCTCGTCGCCGCAGCCGACACCCTGGCTTTCTGCAATGAACCGAAGCCAGCGACGCTGGCGCTCTCTGATCTCGAAAAGCGATACCCGGAAGACACGCTCATTCATGAGCTATCGGTGCCTCAGGCCCGTGCCTGGCTTGCTCTCAAGGCAGGAGACGCGCAAGGGGCGCTGGTGCTACTGGAACGGGTTCGCGCTCACGACGCAGCTTCCCGCGCACCCTACCTGCGAGGTCTGGCTTACCTGCAGCTCAAGGACTCCGCCAATGCCATCTCCTCCTTTCAAAACGCAACTCGACTCAAAGGCCTTGCCTACACCACTGGCTGCCCCTACGCCTTGTCCTGGTTAGGGCTTGGTCGAGCCTACGCAATGGCCGGCAATAAGCCCGAAGCGAAGAAGGCCTACGACACATTCTTCTCTGAGTGGAAGAATGCCGACTCTGACTTGCCTGTTATCACCGAGGCTAAAAATGAATACGGTCAACTTTGACCAGGAAATCCTGAGTGACCTGATTCGCACGCCAGGCGGCCCTGTGTACACTCAGGAATAAAATCCGGGTACCCCTGCAGATCTCTCCTTGCCGGGAGCGAATTCGAATACGGGACGCTGATGATCGCCACAGGAAGTCTTTTTGGGCCTTACAAGATAATCGAGAAGATAGGCGCCGGAGGCATGGGCGATGTCTATCGCGCCCTGGACTCCCGGCTCGAGCGCGAAGTTGCCATCAAGCTCATCTCGGATAGTTTTCTCGCCGCGGAGATACCCGCAAGTCCATCGCCCGCCGGCACGCCCCACTCCCGTGTACACCGCTCCCACGAGCGATTTCTGCGCGAGGCCCGGGCCGCGGCCACGCTGACTCACCCAAATATCTGCGTCATCTACGACGTTGGCGAGCAGGAGGGCCAGCCCTACCTGGTGATGGAACTGCTCAACGGCGAAACCCTCAAGCAGTACCTCACCCACCACACCCTCACCGCTGGTGACGTAATCACGATGGGCCAACAGGCCGGCAGCGCTCTCGCTGCCGCCCACGCCCGCGGCATCGTCCACCGCGACCTTAAGCCGGCAAACCTCTTCGTTGTCCAGGGCGGCCGCGATCGCAAGCAGCTCAAGATTCTCGACTTCGGTTTGGCCAAGAAGCAGGGAACAGAAGCCTCTCCGGATTCGCGCTACTTTGACGCTCAGAATGCCGGCGCGACCGCCACCGACGCTGCTCCGGGAGGACTTACCGGTGCCCTTGACCTCACCACCCCTGGCTCGACCGTCGGCACTGCCGCCTACATGTCACCCGAGCAGGCCAAGGGGGAACCGCTCGACGCCCGCACGGACCTCTTCAGCCTGGGCAGCGTGCTCTATGAGATGGCCACCGGCCACGCAGCCTTTGCCGGACGCAGCACCGCGGAGGTCTTTGTCGCCTTGCTGACGAAAGAACCGCCGTCGCTCACCAGCCTTAATCCAGCCATGCCTGCCGCGCTTGATGGGATTGTCACCCGGCTTCTCGCCAAAGAGCGTGATCAGCGCTACGGCAGCGCAGAGGAAATGCTCGCTGATCTCGAAGCTATCTCCCTTTCTCCCGGCAATGCTCGGCCGCCGTCTTCCTCTTCCGCATCTGGCATGACTGCACCGTGCTCCCGCAGTCGCCCGTTCGACGCCGGCGCACGCCTCATGATCGTCATCGGAGCCCTGCTGCTCGTGGCGGCCGCGGCGCTGGTCTTCCACTTCCGCAATCACCCGGCAACTGAGACTACTGGTCCTGCAAGCCCGTCCGCGACCGCGGTGGCTCCAGGCCAGCCGGCCAAGCCTGTTACCTCAAAAGACGCCATCATTGTCGCTGACTTCGTCAATAAGACGGGGGACCCGGTCTTCGACAGCACGCTCAATCAGGCTCTCCGCGTGCAACTCCAGCAATCTCCCGTGCTCGACATCGTCAGCCAGCAGCATTTGCGCCAAAGTCTGCAATACCTCGGCCGCAAAGAGGATGAGACCATTACGCCGCAGATCGCCCGCGAGATCGGTGAGCGGGAAGGCGTCAAAGCCATTCTCACCGGCAGCATCGCGCCGCTCGGCAAGGCCTACGTCATCAATCTCGATGCGCAAAACACCATTACCGGCGACGATATCGCCAGCGAAGAAGCGACCGCTCCCGATAAGGAGCACGTGCTCGAAGCGGTCAACCAGGTCTCCACTGGCATGCGCGCCAAACTGGGAGAAAGTCTTGCCAGCGTCCAGCGCCTCAATGCGCCCTTTGGCCAGGCCACCACGCCTTCGCTCGAAGCCTTTCGCGCCTACGCCCTGGGTGACGAGGCGCATCAAAAGGGAAATGACATCCCCGAGGCCGAGGACCACTACAAGCGCGCCCTGGAGCTTGACCCCAAGCTAGCCATGGCCTGGGCTCGCCTCGGCGTGATTCGCCTCAATTCCGGCGCCATGCGCGAAGCAGCCGAGTACTTCACCCGTGCTTATCAACTCAGCGAGAATGTCAGCGAGTACGAGAAGCTCTACATCGCGGGCCATTACTATGCCGAGGTAACCGGCGATCTGAACAAGGCGATTGAGACACTCCAGGTCGCCACCCAGGAGTATCCCCTACAGTCCGATAACTTCATCAACCTTGGCGTTTTTTACCAAAGGAACGGCGATTTTGAGAAGGCCAGCAAAACGATGCGCAGGGCGCTTGCGTTGCAGCCTGATGATTCCACCACCCTGGAAGACTCGATCGGCTTTGCGGCAAGCGACAGTAATCGTGAGGACGCAGATAAATATATAACTGCAGCAAGTCGGATGGGCCTTAACGGAACGTCGTTGCTGTTGCAGGAATCGTTGTACTACACCAGCATTTCCGACTGGAACGAGGTGCAGAAACTCGTCTCCGAGGCCGCTGGAAGACCCGATCAGGTTACGATCACTTCGACTTTGGCGACCATCTATCCCCAGTTAGGCCAGATCCAACTAGCCAAGACCACGGCGCTTCGGGCTGCTGATCAAGCGGCAAGCGTCAAGGCAAAGGACTCCCAGGCTGCAGCCATTCTGCAAGCAGCAAGCGTTGGTTGGATGGTGGACCGATGCTTTGATCCGGAAAAAGTCGCGAACCAGGCTCTGCAGTTAGATAACGGCAAAGTCACGCAAGTCGCGGCTTCGACAGCACTGGCATTTTGTAATGCGGCCAAAGCGGCAGATCAGCTGCTCTCCAACCTCGAAAAGCGGTATCCGCAAGACACTCTTGTGCAAGAGTTGAACGTGCCCCAATCCCGCGCATGGCTCGCCATCAAGGCCGGCGACCCTCAGCGTGCGCTGGCTCTGCTTGAGCGGGTACGCGCGCATGATGATGCTTCGTTCGCACCCTACATGCGCGGCCTGGCCTATCTGCAGTTGAAGGATTCCCACAACGCAATCATTGCTTTCCAGAAGGGGAGCCGTCTGAAAGGCCTTGCCTACACCACTGGCAGCCCCTACGCCCTCTCCTACTTAGGGCTTGGCCGCGCTTATGCCATGGCCGGTAACAAGCCAGACGCGAAAAAAGCCTACGACGCCTTCTTTTCAGAGTGGAAGAACGCAGACTCTGATCTTCCCGTCATCGCCGAGGCAAAGAAGGAATACGCCGGACTCTAGTACGAAATAGCGCGCCGCATGATGCCCTGTGTACACTCAGGAATCGACCACCCTGCAAATCCCCTCGCTGGGACGTGAATCTGAACGATTTGGGGCAAGAATGATCAGCGCCGGAACTGTCTTTGGGCCCTACAGAGTGATCGAGAAGATAGGCGCAGGCGGCATGGGTGACGTCTACCGGGCACTCGATACCCGGCTGGAACGCGAAGTCGCTCTCAAACTCATCTCTGACAGCTTTCTGGTCTCCGATCCTCCCGCCAGTCCTTCACCCGCGGGTACTCCGCATTCGCGCGTCCACCTATCCCACGAACGCTTCCTGCGCGAGGCTCGCGCCGCCGCCACACTGAACCACCCCAACATCTGCGGCATCCACGACGTCGGCGAACAGGAAGGGCAGCCCTACCTCGTCATGGAGTTGCTGCGCGGCGAAACGCTGAAGCAGTATCTGAGCCATCGCCGTCTCTCCTCCTCCGAAGTGATTGCCTTAGGCCAGCAGGCAGCGAGTGCTCTGGCTGCTGCTCACGCCAGGGGAATCGTCCATCGCGATATCAAGCCCGCCAACCTCTTCGTGGTCGAGAGCGGTCGCGACCGCAAGCAGCTCAAGATTCTCGATTTTGGTCTGGCCAAAAAGCAGGGCGCTGAAGCCTCGCCCGATTCCCGCTACTTCGACCCGCACAACAATACCGCGACCGGCACCGCCACTGGGGTGATGGATCTCACCACTCCCGGCTCGACCGTCGGCACCGCAGCCTACATGTCTCCCGAGCAGGCCAAGGGCGATCCGCTCGATGCCCGCACCGATCTTTTCAGCTTAGGCAGCGTGCTCTTCGAGATGGCGACCGGACAAGCTCCGTTTGGCGGACGCAGCACAGCCGAAGTCTTTGCTGCGCTGCTGATGAAAGATCCGCCGCCGGTGAGCAGCCTCAATTCGGCCATGCCCAGCGCGCTTGATTCCATCATTGCCAAGCTGCTGGCCAAGGACCGCGATCAGCGTTATCGCAGCGCCGAGGAGCTGCTCGCCGATCTCGAAGCTGTTTCCGCTTCGTCCTCGGCCGGCGCCGTCGCTCCGGCGAAGGTTTCCTCTGCTCCACCACCGCCTCCGTCCTGCTCCGCCGCCGCAAGTAGACCAGCGCCGTCCCCGCTCCCGCATGATCGTCATCGGCGCCTTGCTGTTAGTGGCCTTCGCCGGCGGCGTCGCTCTATTTCCGCAATCACCTGGGCGCCAAGCCTGCGCCCGAACCCGCACCCAGCGCGACTGCGACACCAGCGGCGAATCCAGCGGGAAAGCCTGGGGCCTCAAAGGACAGCATCATCGTCGCCGACTTCGTCAACAAAACGGGTGATTCCGTCTTCGATACCACCCTCGACCAGGCCCTCCGCGTGCAGTTGGCCCAGTCTCCAGTGCTCGACATCATCAGCCAGCAGCACCTTCGCCAGAGCCTTCAGTATCTGGGCCGTAAGCAGGACGAAACCATTACCCCGCAGATCGCCCGCGAAATCGGCCAGCGGGAAGGGGTCAAGGCGATCCTTACCGGCACCATCGCTCCCCTGGGCAAAGCCTACGTCCTTACCCTCGATGCTCAGAACACCGTAAACGGCGATGACATTGCCAGCGAAGAAGCGACGGCCCCTGACAAGGAGCACGTGCTCGAAGCGCTCAACCAGGTCGCGACCGCCATGCGCGCCAAACTTGGGGAAAGTCTCTCCAGCATTCAGAGGCTCAACGCACCCTTCGGTCAGGCCACTACTCCGTCGCTCGAAGCCTTTCGCGCCTACGCTCTGGGGGACGAAGCCCATCAAAAGGGAAATGACACACCCGAAGCCGAGGACCACTACAAACGTGCCCTGGAGCTTGATCCCAAACTCGCCATGGCGTGGGCCCGCCTGGGCGTGATTCGCCTGAACGGCGGCGCCATCAGCGAAGCAGCGGATAACTTCACCCGCGCCTATCAGCTCAGCAACAATGTCAGCGAGCGCGAAAAACTGTACATTGCGGGTCACTACTATTCCACGGTCGTAGGCGATGTGAATAAGGCCATCGAGACTCTCCAGGTCGCTACCCAGGAGTATCCGCTGGACGCCGGCAACTTCATCAACCTGGGCGTTTCCTACCTCAGCACCGGCCAGCTTGAGAAGAGTGACGCTGCCAATCACAGGGCTCTAGCCTTGCAGCCAGATAATGCCATCGCTCTGGAAAACGGCGTTGCGGGCGCCACCCTGGGTGACCCAACCGAGGGTGGCAAATATATTGCGACAGCGCAGCGTCTAGGCTTGAACGGGACTTCCCTTTTTGGAATCGAACTGCAGTATTACGCGAGCCTGTCTGACTGGAACAACGTGCAGAAGATCATTGCCGAAACGGCCGGGCGGCCCGATCAGTTTGTCATCACCTCTGCCTGGGGTTTTATACTTCCCCAGTTAGGCCAGATTCAGCTTGCGAAGACCACCTTGCTGCGTCAGGCCGACCAGGCGGGGAGCGCCAACGAGAAAGACGCCCAAGCTGCCGGTCTACTCTACGCTGCCAGCGCCGGCTGGATGGTAGATCGCTGCTTTGATCCTGAAGGGGCCGCCAAAGAGGCCTTGAAGCTGGATAAAGGCAAGGTCACCCTCATCACTGCAGCCAGTACCTTGGCTCTGTGCAATGAGAAGAAGCACGCTAGCCAAATGCTCTCCGACCTCGAAAAGCATAATCCACAAGACACGCTGATTCATGAGCTGTTAGTGCCTCAGGCCCGCGCCTGGCTCGCCATCAAGGCGGGGGACCCGCAGGGCGCCCTCGCGCAGCTTGAGAAGGTGCGCGCCCACGACGATGCCTCGTACGCGCCCTACCTGCGCGGTCTCGCTTATCTCAGCTCAAGGACTCGCGCAATGCCATCGCCTCCTTTCGCGACGCGGGCCGTCAGAAGGGCCTTGCCTACACCACCGGCAGCCCCTACGCCTTGTCCTACCTGGGCCTGGGCCGTGCCTACGCCATGGCAGGTAACAAGCCAGACG
>CAWCAZ010000011.1:0-61045 GCA_963793525.1 uncultured Acidobacteriaceae bacterium | reverse complement strand
GGGCGCAGGGCCTTGGACAGCAGCCACAGTCCGGTCACGTCGACCGAGAGCTCCCCCCGCCGGCTGGTGATGGCTTCGCCCTCGGCTCCGATCCAGTCGCCCAGATCGGCGTTGGCCAGCACCAGTTTGGCCTGGTCGGAGAGGGCGGAGGCCTGCATCAGCAGCTGGACCGAGCCGGTGACGTCCTGGAGGGTGGCGAAGGAGAGCTTTCCGTGGCCACGGATGCTGGTCAGACGACCGGCCATCTTGACGATCTCGCCGGTTCGGACGTCGGCCTCCAGGTCGCCATGGCGCTCCCGCAATTCGGCGGCGGTGGCGGTGCGGTCGAACCGGAGCGGATAGGGGTCGATCCCCTGCTCCGCCAGGACCTCTCGCTTCTTGCGTCGCTCGGCGCTCAGCACGTCGAGCGTCGGCGCATCCTGGTCCTCGCCACCCGGCTCTACCACTCTCAGATCCTCCTCATCGGCTCGCCCCGCTGATCGGTCCCGACTCGGACGGGTAGCAGTGGATATCTTAGGCGGACAAAACATGAGAACCGCGGCCAAATAATGAGCACTCTCGCCATCACCCTGGATCTGATCACCGGATGGTTCCCAACCACCGTGATCATCGTGGCCCTGGCTTCGGTGGTGCTTTCGGTCGGCTGGCACGACGGGGCGTGGAAGTGGGATTTGCCATCGGGATACCGATCAGCTTCGTGCTCACCGTGCTGACCGGCGTGGCCATCCACGTCTTCAATCTGGTGCCGGATCAGTTCCCCACGTCCTTCTATCTGTGGGCCTGGCTCATCTGGTACTCGGTGGTCATCATCGTGCTGGGTTGGACCAGGGCCCACTGGATCCTCCGGACCTTTTCGGTCATCGCCCTGATCTTCTGCGTGATAGCGGCCTTCACCGTGATCAACGAGAACTTCGACTACTACCCCACCCTGGCGGCGCTCCTGGGTAAGGAGGCCAACCACTTCACCGACCTACCCCAGCTGCGGGCCATCCGGACCCAGGTCCGCGAATCGGGCAAGCTGCCGAACCACGGTGAGACCATCGAGGTGACCATCCCGGCGAAAATCTCGAAGTTCCAGACCGGTCAGGCCTACGTGTATCTGCCGCCGGGTTGGTTCAAGAGCCCGGAGCCCCAGCTTCCGGTGATCGAGCTGATCGCCGGTATCCCCGGTTCGCCCTCGGACTGGACCCGGGCCGGCTACGCCGACGAGACCTCGACCGCCTTCGCCAATGCGCATCACGGTCTGGCCCCCCTGCTGGTCATACCGGACAACAACGGGAACGCCCAGGACACCGAGTGCTCCAACAGCCACTTCGGGAACGCCGAGACCTATCTGGTCAAAGATGTGCCCAATTACATGCAGTCCGAGTTCAACGCGGCCATCGGCAAGCACTCGCTGGCCGTGGCCGGGCTTTCCGATGGTGGGACCTGCGCCAGCATGCTGGCACTGCGGAATCCAAAGGTCTTCCAGACCTTCGGCGACTACTCGGGGTATGCGTCACCGACCTACCTCGACGACAACGCCGAACAGACCATCATCACGCTGTACGGCGGGTCGAAGGCCAACTACCTGGCCCACAACCCGGTGACCCTGCTGACCGGCAAGAAGTACCCGACCCTGGGTGGATGGTTCACAGCCGGCCAGAGCGACCCCCAACCACTGGCGGCGGCCCGGCAGCTGAGCGCCCTGGCCCTGAAGACCGGGATGCAGGTCTGTGTGACGCTGCCCCCGGGGATCCACTCCTTCGTTTCTGGTCGGTAGCGTTCAAGGACTCGTTGCCGTGGATTTCGTGGCGCCTGGGTCTGACCCCGCCGCCCGCCCATGTACCGGCCCACTGCACGCCACCGGTCCCCTGATCCTCCTTGGTTGGTCCGCGGCGTCATCGACGCGCCGGGCCATGGCTGCCCCTCGATCGATCCGCCACCCGTCGAGCGTCCCGTTCGTTTGCCATTGACGACCTGGGGTTGTCGATTTATGCTGCCCGGGCGCCCCTAGCTCAACGGTAGAGCATCGGATTCTTAATCCGAAGGTTCCTGGGTTCGAGTCCGGGGGGGCGCACCAGCTCAGAGGCAGTTTTTAATGGTTTCCGACCTACTTTAAAGGTCAGCCATCCCATAAAAATCCCATAATCGCTACACTCGGATCCGTGTGAAATTCCGGGTTCATGCTTTCCCCGTGGCTCCGGCTCCTGGTTGACACTTTCCGGTGCGGCTCCGGTACCTGGGCGACAGTGGCTCCGGTACCTGCTTGACTCCTCACGCCTGACCAGCGTCCAGCTGGTGCCTCCGGCCACCTCCTTTGCTGTGGAGAGTCACGTCCACAGATGCGAAGGAGGCTTTAGCGCTCCGGCCACAACAGCACCCCGGCTCCGCGAGCAATTGCTCGCACGGGCGGCTCCTGTGGCGAAACTGTCCGTCCTGGGGGCATTGAGTGCCAAAGCCGGCTGACAAAGCGTCACTTTGGCGGGTAGAAGTAGGGCTGGTCGCACCGGTATCCGTGCGCTGGTCCATTCACGGGCGGATCATCCAGACGTTGAAACTGCCCTTTATCGATGATGGCCAGGATGTAGCAGTTGGTGGGTTTCTTGGCCGCGGGGTTGCCCGTTCCAACCAGGTAGTTTCCGTTGAAGGAGGTAATCTTCCTGAGCGCCGTGAGGAGGGATTCCTCTGGTCGGATTATTGCCAGCGGAGCGAAGGGCCTGGGTGAAGAGACTGGCTGACAACCAGCCAGCGAGGGTGTAGTAATCAGGCTTGAATCCCGGGGATGCCACCTGGACCCAGCGCAGGAACGTGGCCACAGCCGGAAGGCTGGCGGCATCCCCTCCTAAGAACAGGGCCGTTGGCTGTTCGAGATAGGCACCGTCAATGGCAGCTGCTCCCCCCGGAGTCCGGCACCAGCTCATTGCTGTAGGTCGATGTGCCCAGAACGACCACCGGATGAAAATCCTGCTGGTTGAGTGCTCTCACTACGGCCGACGCATAGTTCTCCGGCATCTGCTCGAGGAAGAGAATCTTGGGACTCCTGCCTGCCTCATGGCAATGACATTCTGCGTGAAGTCGGTTTGCGTCACCGGAAAGGTGGGGTCGAAGACCACCTTGTAGCCCAGATGCTGCATCGCCGCCTTCTCTCCATTCCAGACCGTCTCGGCCGATCCGTAGTCGGCGATCAATGCGCCGGTATGGGAGAGCCGCGTTGGGGTACTTCTTCTGGAAATAGACCGAGTGGTCCGAGGTAGTACCCGCCCGCAGCCGGATTCGGACTGAAACTGTTCGGCAGCGCATTTTGTCCGGGCGTCAAGTGACTCGGAGATGTTGGCCATTTGTGGATTCGCCGCCAGCACGGTGCCTCCGAAGCTGTCCTCGAGCGAGAAATCACCGACCAGAGCGAAGTCACTTTGGACTGCCACCGTCGTGAGCTGTTTGTTCGTTGCACCAAGGAAGTTGTCGTTAGCGCTGTCGACGATGAGCCTGCGGCCGTGAACGCCACCTTGAGAGTTTCACATAGTCCGCATAAGCCTCCGTGCCAATCGCAGCACCCGTGAAGAGCCCCGCGGTTTGCGTCGAAATATTGCCGATGGTCACCGACGAAGTGGTTATGCCGGTCGAGTCGCGGAAGGCGGACGGCGGAATAGCTCCGCCAGTTGACCCGCCTCTTGAAGAGGAGGCGGTGCTCCCGCACACGGCCAAACCCAGTGCCATCGACAGGAGACCTAGAACGACTCCTGTACGCGGCCCGCGGGGGCGCGGGCCCCGGGCGAGTGGACATCCCGCTCGCCCTGCGGAGCGGCCTGGCCACCTTCCTCATTGCGACCCCGCTCCTGTACCTGGCGCTCTGGGCCTCGGAGCTCGGCCTGACGAGGATCGGCTTCCCGGTCGAGAAACAGGCCGTCGTGGACATGTTCGAGGCGATGCATTCGGCGCCGCTCAAGCTGTGCTTCGTCGCCCTCGCCGCCACCGTCGTCCCGGCGGCCGAGGAGCTCGTCTTTCGCGGGGGGCTGTTCCGCTACTTCAGGACTCGGATGCCGCGCTGGGTCGCGGTCCTCGGCACGTCCGCCCTCTTCGGCGCCGCGCACGTCGGCTGGGGCGAACACCTGTCCGGCCTCGTCAGCGCCGTCCCGCTGGTCGTCCTCGCCTGCGTGTACTGCATCGCCTACGAGCGGACGGGCTCGATCGGGACGACGATCGTGGCGCACTCGCTGTTCAACCTGAACATGACGATCCTGATCCTGATCGGCGTCGGTTCATGAGCGCGCTGAGGCTCCATTCCCCCTCGGCTCGCGCCTCGGTCTCCTCGGTCGGCGAGGGGGAGCTGGTCCGCCTCATCCGACGCTGGCTCGGTCGCGCCTCGCCTCCCGCGCCGCGCGGCATCGGCGACGACTGCGCGGTCCTCAAGCCCGCCCGCGGCCGGGAACTCCTCACCGTCGACCCGGTCATCCACGGCGTCCACTTTGACGACCTCCTGGAGCCGGGGCTCGCGGGCGCGAAGCTCCTGAAGAGAAACCTGAGCGATATCGCCGCGATGGGGGGACGCCCGCGGGCGGCCGTCGTCGCTCTCGCGCTCGACCGGAAGGTCTCGCTCCGGTGGCTCGAGGGCTTCTTCCGGGGCCTCGCGCGGGAGAGCGTTCGCAGCGGCGTTCCGATCGTCGGCGGCGACGTCGCCCAGCTTCGCGCCGGCTTTGTCGCGACCCTCGCCCTGACGGGCGAGTCGGCCGGCCGCGTCCTGACTCGGTCGGGCGCGCGGGCGGGCGACTGGATCTACGTGACGGGGACACTCGGCCGCAGTGTGGAGAGCGGCCATCACCATTCCTTCCGGCCGCGCCTCGCGGAGGGCGCCTGGCTGGCCGGGAGGCGGGAGGTGCGCTCGATGATGGATGTCAGCGACGGTCTCGGGAAGGACCTGGCCGCGCTCGCCCCGGAGGGCGCCACGCCCGCGATCCGGGCGGAGGCGCTTCCCCGGCGCAGGGGCGCAACGGTCCGCCAGGCCGTCTGCGACGGCGAGGACTACGAGCTCGTTTTCAGCGTCTCCGCCCGGGCGAGCCGGCACGCCCTGGAGTCGGCATGGAAGCGGACCTTCCCGCGCACGCGGCTCACGTGCATCGGGCGTTTCGCAAGGGACGGCGCCCTGCCGGCGGACGCAATCCCCTTGGAGGACTTCCGTGGATACGAGCATCTGCGATAGGCTGCGCGCCGGAGTGGCGACGCGCTCCGCCGACGAGACCCGGTCGCTCGCGGCCGAGTGGGCGAAGGCGCTGCCCGCGGACGCGACGGTCGCCCTCCACGGCGACCTGGGCGCGGGAAAGACGACCTGGGTGCAGGGCATGGCGCTTGGGTTCGGCATGCAGGGTCCGGTGACGAGCCCGACCTTCACGATCTACCACCTCCACCAGGGCGCGACCCGGCATGCTGGCCCACCTGGACGCCTACCGCCTCGGCTCCGCCCGCGAGGCCGAGGAGCTCCTCCTCGAGGAATTCCTCGTGCAGCCCGTGGTGCCTCGCCGTCGAGTGGCCGGAGAGGTCCCGGGTGGATCCCGCCGGACGCGTGGCACCTGGACCTCGACATCGCGGCCGACGGACGCACACGGTCCGCCTTCGCTAGCGCGGTCAGGCGACCGAGGTCTCGGTCGGCGGCGGCGCCTCGGATTCCGCGGCCAAGGCGGGAGCGGCCGCCGGGCTCTCCGGCGCGGACTCGGCCGCCGGTGCCGCCTGCGCTTCGCGGCGCCTCGGCGGGCCTGCGGGGACCTCGGGGAAGTTCTCGGGGTCGACCTCCTCGGCCTCGACCTCCTTCTTGCGCGCCTCGACCATGGCGGGCGGCGCGTAGAGGCCCCCGTCGATGAACTCGGTCACGTAGCCCTCGCGCACGAGCCAGATCAGGTCGCCCTGCATCCGGCGATCTTCTCCCTCTGCTCCGGGTGACGGCGGCGCCGTCCGCGGGCGCGATCCCAGCATCTTCGGGGCGAGCTCGCTCGCCTTGACGAGCGGGTGCGCCTCGATGAACGAGATCAGGTTGCCGATGCTCTCGGCGAACACCTGGCCCGGGACGCGGAACTTGCGCTTGACGGCGCAGACGTACGAGACGCCCTTCGAGCCCTTCTTGAAGATCGTGAAATGCTCGCGGCGCAGCCGGCCGCGAAGCTGGTTCGCGGTGTCGAGCGGGAACCGGCAGCTGGCGCTCGTAGGCGCCCTCGATGGCCATGAGGATCTCGCCGCGGGGCATCGTGTCCAGGGCCTTGCCGTGGAAGCGCGCGTTCTCGACCGGCCTTGACGACGCTGTCGCGCGCCGTGGTCCAGCAGGTGCGTGCGGGCCTCCTCGAGGCTGTCGAAGGCGGGCGCCGCCTGGCCCTCGGCGACGGGCGCCCTTCCAGGTGTAGCGGGTGACCTTCTTCATCTTCTCCAGCCACTGGTTCACGACCTCGGGGTCGCGGACGGTCTCGATCCTGCGACGGAACGCCTCGAAGGGCATCCGCGACGACCTTCGCCGCGTAGTGCTGCTGCACCATCTGGTTGTAGCGGTGGTAGTTCGGGGGCCCGAGGAGCTCGCCCGTGACGCCGCACTTGTTGATCACCAGGAAATTGCCCTTCGGCGGGTCGACCTCGGCCTCGGCGCTGTCGAAGAACGTCCCGAGGTGCGTCGCCGATCACGTGCGAGATCGGCGGCCTCCTCGGTCTCGAACGGGCAGCGCCGTCGGGGACGGAGACGTGGATCGGCTGGGGCGCGGCCTCGGGGCCGCCCGCGGCGCGGGGCTTGCGCTGGACGACGACCACGAAGCGGTCGGGCTTGCCGAGGACGGTGCGCGCGATCTCGAAGAGCTCGATCGTGCGCGCCGAGGTGCGGATCGTCTTCACCAGGGCGTTGAAGCTCGTGTCCTCGGGGAAGAACGACCGCGGTGAAATAGGGGCTGTCGTAGGGCCCGCGGTCCTGCCGGTCCATGGGCGGGCCGCCGCGGCGCGGGGCCGCGGATAGCTCGCCCGCGTCCCTGCGCGGGCGCCCGGTCGCCCTGGTCCGTCGCGCGGCGGGGCCGGGGGGCCGTCGCCGGCCGGCTTCCGGAACGCGCGGCGGTCCCGGCGGTCGGGGGCGCCGCCAGGGCCGCCCGGCGGTCGTCGCGGTGCGGGCCGGTCCGAGCGCTCCCGGCCGTCGGCGGGCGCGTCCTTGTCCTTGGCCCACTGCGTGCCAAAGCTGAAGCCCTGCAGTTGGCTTAAGTCGATTTTGTTGAAATCCGCCGTCGGATTTCCTTGGATGCGTCGTCGTCCATGTAGTCAGAAGTGCCCGGTTCGCGTCCGGTGACAGACGCCCCCGAGTGTCCACTCGCGGCGGGGGGGCGACGCAAGCGATTTTCCGGAAGGCGGGACTCACCGGTGCCGCGGGCCTCCGGTGGCGGGTTGCCAACGGCGAGGCGCAAGCCCTTCTCCTACGCCCGACGTCACAAATGCGCGACCGCGCTCCCCAAGCGAATCGATCAAGCGGCTCCTGCCGTGGCTGGTCGCGGTGGCGTTCTTCATGGAGTCGCTCGACACGACGATCCTGAACACGGCGGTGCCCGACGATCGCCGAGGCCCTCGGGATCGCCCCGCTCAACATGAAGGCGGCGCTGACGAGCTACACGATCAGCCTCGCCGTCTTCATCCCCATCAGCGGCTGGATCGCGGACCGCTTCGGGACCCGGTGGGTCTTCTTCACGGCGATCGGGGTCTTCTCGCTCGGCTCCCTCCTGTGCGGCCTCTCGGTCGACATGCCGATGCTGGTCGCCGCCCGGATCCTCCAGGGCTGCGGGGGCGCCCTCATGATGCCGGTCGGGCGGATCACGATGGTGCGGACGTTCCCCAAGGTCGGAGCTCGTCCGGGCGATGAGCTTTGTCGCCATCCCCGGGCTCATCGGCCCCCTCATCGGGCCGCTGGCGGGCGGCCTCATCGTCGGCTACCTGCACTGGCGGATGATCTTCTTCGTCAACCTCCCGATCGGCCTCCTCGGGATGTACCTCGTCTACCGGCACATGCCCGACTACCGCGCCGAGCGCAGCGACCCGATCGACTTCGTCGGCCTCGCCGCTCTTCGGCTCCGGGCATCGCGCTCCTCTCCTACGTCCTCGAGGTCTTCGGCGAGCACTCGCTCAGCCTGAGGAGCATCGCCTTCCTCCTGGTGCTGTCGCTCGCTGCTCCTGGTCGCCTACTGGCGCCACGCGCTGACCGCCGAGTTCCCGCTCCTCAAGCTGAGCCTGTTCCGGGTGCGCACCTTCCGCGCGGCCGTCGTCGGGAGCTTCGCGACGCGCATCGGCGTCGGCGGGATGCCGTTCCTCCTGCCCCTCCTCTACCAGATCGGCCTCGGCTACTCGCCCGTGCAGTCGGGCCTCCTCATCATGCCCCAGCCGCTCGCCGCGATGAGCCTGAAGATGTTCATGCCGCGGATCCTGGACCGCTTCGGCTACCGCAGGGTCCTCCTCGCCAACACGGTCACGATCGGGCTCCTCATCATCCTCTTCATGACGGTCGCCCCGGGCGATCCCGGTCGCGCGTCATCGTCGCTCATGGCCTTCGCCCTCGGCTTCTTCTCGTCGATGCAGTACACGAGCATGAACACGCTCGTCTTCGCCGACCTCCCGGACGCCGACGCGAGCCCGGGCAGCAGCATCTCCAGCACGGCCCAGCAGATGTCGATGAGCTTCGGCGTCGCCGACCGCCTCCCTCCTCGCCGCCGTCTTCCTGGGCGGCGAGCACCGGCCGGGGCCCGCGGGCTTGATCTCCGGGATCCATTGGACCTTTCTGACGCTGGGCCTCGATGACCATCGCCTCCTCGCTCATCTTCAGGCAGCTGCAGGCCCGATGACGGCGCGGCGATCAGCCGGTACACGAACCCAGTGAATCCCCCCCGACCGAAACCCCCGTTCTTCGGCTCCGCCGGACGCCCGCCTGACGGCGCGCCTCTGCCTGGCCGCCCTCCTCCTGGCGGCGCTCGCCGTCAACATGCGGGTGCTGGACTTCGGCTTCCTCTACCTGCGCGACGACGACGTGAACATCACGCTCAACCCGCACATGGGGGGCCTCGACGCCGCGCGCCTCCACTGGATGTTCACCGACTGGAGCTACGTGCGCCGGTACATCCCGCTCGGCTGGCTGAATTTCAGCGCGACCTACGAGTTCGCCGGCCTCGACCCGGCGTCCCTACCACGGCGTCGCGCTCGCCCTCTACGCCCTCAACTGCGGGCTCGTCTTCTCGCTCGTGCTCGGCTGCCTGCGGCGGTTCGCGCCGGCGGGCCGCGCGGACGGGCGTCACTCCGTGGGAGGCCGTCGCGGCGGCGCTCGGGGCGGGCTGGTGGGCGCTCCACCCCCTGCGGGTCGAGACCACGGCCTGGGTCTCCGGCAACCTCTACGGCCAGTCGCTCGCCCTCCTCCTGATGCCGCTCTCTCGCCTACCTGCGGACCTACTCCTCGGAGGGGCGCCGCAGGGCGGCGTGGCTCACCCTCGCCGCGGCCGCGTACAGCGCGTCGCTCCTCACCTACCCCGTCGCGCTCGGGGCACCCGTGCTCCTGGTCGGCCTCGACTGGCTGCAGTCGAAGGCCGCGCGCGGGCCCGTCCTTCCGGCGCCTCCTCGCGGAGAAGGCCGTATTCCTCGTCCCGTTGGCGGCGGTGCTCGCGCTCACCCTCGGCGCCCGGTTCGCGAACACCGAGGTGTTCGGCGCCGTCCCCGGCATGCAGGAGCTCTCCCTCGCCAGCCGGATCGCGCAGTCGGCCTACGTCGCGGCCTACTACGTGTGGAAACCCTGGTGGCCCGTGCACCTCTCCCCCCTCTACGACACGCTGTTCGAGTTCCGACCGACGGACCTGCCGTTCCTCCTGAGCATGGCGGCGGTCGCGGCGGTTTCCGCGTGCGGCGCTCGCGTCCTTCCGCCGGCTGCCCGCGCTCGCCGTCATCTGGTTCGGCTACCTCGCTGCCGCCGCCCCCTTCTTCGGGCTCACGGAGAAGCCCCACATGGCGAGCGACCGCTACGGCTGCTTCCTCACGGTCATCATGGCGGCCGTCCTCGCCGCGGCCCTGGCGAGGATCCGCGCGCCTCGCGCCCGCGCCCTCGCCTCCGTCTGCTCCTTCGCGGTCCTCTGCGTCCTCGGCCGGCTGACCGCGGTGCAGCTCGGGCGCGTGGTCGGACGACCTCGTCCAGCACGCCTACGTCGCGCGTGGCCTCACCAATCCCGAACTCCTGGACGATTTCACGAGCCGCCAGCTGATCCTCGAGTTCCTGAGGGGCGACGAGGGGCCGGCGTCGGAGGCCGTCGCGGCCAGGCTCAGGGCGAACCCGCCGGCCAGGGATACCAGAAGGCGGCCGCGATCATCGCAGACAAGAAGCGGATCAGCGCCTACTACGGCCCCGTCTCCTACCTCTCGATCCTGCAGGACCAGCTGGCCCTCGCGGTTTGCGAAGGACGGCGAGTACCGGGAGGCGAACGACCACTTCGGGGACGCGCTTCGCCTGGACGAGCGCTTCTACCAGGCGGCCTACGACCGCTCGCTCGTCCTCCTGCGGCTCGGCCGGTGCGAGGAGGCCCTGCGAAACTTCCTCCTGTCGGACCGGTGGGACCCGTCGGGCCTTCCGAGGGACCAGCGCCGCGAGTTCCTCACGCGGCTGGAGGACGAGGCCATCCGCCACGGGCAGGCCCCGCCTCGCGCAGGCCGCGCGCAGCGCCCTCGCGCGCTGACTCTTTTGGGATTTGCCCCCTTGGCGGCCGGTCCCCACGATGGGCCGGGATGCACGGGCCAACACCAACTCGGGAGGCGAATGCCATGATCCGGTCGTGGTTCCCGACCCTCATCTACTCGCGAGCCGCTCATGAAGTCGGGCGTCGAGCGGCTCAACGACGACCTGGCGACGAGTGCCGCTCGCTGCGGGACTACGACAAGGCCGGCCGCGACTGGTCCCGAAGGAACTACCCCGGCGGCTACACGAGCTACGCGTCGCTGAACGAGCTCCACCACTTCTCGAGCACGTTCACCCGGCCTCGAGCGCACGATCGGGCGCCATGTGCGGCTATTCGCGGCGGCCCTCGACATGGACCTGCGCGGCCGGGAGATCCGCATGACGGACTGCTGGGTGAACATCATGCCGCCGACGGCGGCGCACTCCATGCACCTGCACCCGCTCGCGTTCGTCAGCGGCACCTACTACGTCGCGACGCCCAAGGGCTGCCCCGGCCTCAAGTTCGAGGACCCGCGCCTCGACCGCTTCATGGCGGCGCCGCCGCAGGCTCACCGGCGCGCGGCGCGCGAACCGTACCCACATCACCTACCCCGCGCGCGCGGGAGACCTGATCCTCTTCGAGAGCTGGCTGCGCCACGGGGTCTCGCAGAACCGGGTGGACGGCGAGAGGATCAGCATCAGCTTCAACTACAACTGGACCTGACATGGGAGAGCTCGCGGCACTGGTCACGGGTTCGTCGCGCGGGATCGGCCGCCAGATCGCGCTCCAGCTCGCGGCGCGCGGCGTGCGCGTCGCCGTCCACTACCGCGAGAACCGGGCCGCGGCCGAGTCGGTCCTGGCCTCCCTGGCGGGCGCCGGGCACGCCGTCTTCGCGGCGGACATGGCGGACGGCGACGAGGTGAGGCGCCTTTGGGAGGCGGCCACCGGCCGCCTCGGCTCCATCCAGGTGGTCGTCAACAACGCGGCGGTACACGAGGAGCATCCCCCGATGTCCACCGGCTACGAGGAGTGGCGCGCGGCTTGGGGCCATGTCCTCGCCGCGAACCTCCACGGGCCCGCGAACCTGTGCCTCCTCGCGGCGCAGGCGATGGCCGGAGCCGGTGGCGGAAGGATCGTCAACATCTCCTCGAGGGGCGCGTTCCGCGGCGAGCCCGAGTCGCCCGCCTACGGGGCCAGCAAGGCGGGACTCAACTCGCTCAGCCAGTCGCTCGCCAAGGCCCTGGCCCCCCGGGGCGTCCTCGTCTACTGCATCGCTCCCGGGTGGGTCGAGACGGAGATGGCGGCCGGGCTCCTCGCCGGTCCCCGCGGCCCGGAGATCCGCTCCCAGCATCCGCTGGGAAGGGTGACGACGGCCGAGGAGGTCGCCCGCGCCGCGGTCTTCTGCGCGCTGGACGCCCCGGCGGCCATGACGGGCGCCGATCATCGACGTGAACGGCGCCTCCTACCTGCGCACCTAGCGCAGCCTCCAGAAAAGGATCGCTGCGAGAGCGGCCATCCCGATGTCCGGCAGCCACGCGGCCATCGCAGGATCGATCAGCTGCTTCGTCGCGAGGGCCTCGGCGAGGCTCTTCAGGATGAAGTAGACGAAGAAGAGCCCGATCGACTTGGAGACGCCGACGACGGGGTTCACGCGCACGCCCGCCACGGCGAACGGGATGGCGATCGCGATCAGGATCAGCGGCGAGAGCACGTCGGCGATGAGCCCATAGTAGCGGACCGAGTACGGGACGCCCTTCGCGTTGTTGGCGATCGCGAAATAGTCGATCAGCTGCCCGAGCTCGTTGAACGAGAGGTCAATCGGCCTTCGGTCGATCAGCATCATCAGGCGCGGGTCCTCCCGGTAGCGCGCGTAGAAGCGCCTGGCGAAAGGCACCGACGACATGTTCTCGCCCTTCTCCGGGTCCTTGTCCGGGTCGAAGGTCATCGCGCGGCCGTCGACGAACACCCAGCCGTGCTGCTTCTCGTCGTACCAGCCCTCGCTGGCCGCCACCCGGCCGGTTTCCCGGCGGCGCGCGTCCAGCTCCGTCACGTACACCCCGTACGCCTTCCCGGTGAACTTGCTGTAGCGGTTGAAGAACCACATCCGCCGCCCCTCCACGTTGTCGAAGCCCACGCTGAAGACGAGGCCGATCCGGTCGGCGGCGGCCAGCTTCGCCTCCTTCCTGAACTGGAAGTCCTCCTTCATCGAGCGCGCCTTCTCCACCGACCACGGCACCACGGACGCGTTGAGCCACCAGGTGAGGGCGCAGCAGAGGAGCCCGACCAGCCAGATGGGGGCCATCATCCGGCCGAACCCCACCCCCGCGGCGCGCATCGCGGTCAGCTCGTTCGCCTTGTGGAGCTTGCCGAGGACGAAGAGGGTCGACGTCAGGATCACGATCGGGAGCGTGATCGCGAGGAAGCCCGGGATCGCGACGGCGATGTACCGTAGGAGGTCCGCCGCGCGGGCCCCGGCCTCGTGCAGGTCCCTGAAATCGTTCAGCATCACCTGGACCAGGAGGAGGCCGCACATCAGCACGAGCATGAGGCCGAGGATCGAGAGCCATTCGCGCAGGAGGTGGCGGTCAAACGTGTTCAACGGGCCGAGAAAAGCAGGCGCGCCTCCGTTAATCAATGAGTTACGCATCGCGCGCCGGCCCGAAACTTTGCTGGCAATTCGGTTAAGGCCTTGCTGGCACGCGTCGCAGCTCATATGCGGGAACGCGACCTTTACGTTCTCGATTTGTACGCGGGTGCTGACCCGCACTACCGCCTTCCCGTGCAAGTCATTGCCGAGTACGCCTGGCACACCCTGTTCGTGAAGCAGCTGTTCGTGCGCGTGCCGGGAGAAGAGCTGGCCGGTCACAAGCCTGAATTTACCGTAATCGCCGCTCCCGAATTCGAGGCAGTGCCGGAGCGCGACGGAACCCATTCGAGCACATTCATCATTACAGACTTCACCCGCCATATCATTCTCATCGGCGGCACCAAGTATGCCGGGGAGATAAAAAAATCGATCTTCGGTGTGATGAATTTCCTTTTGCCCGCACGCGATGTCTTTCCTATGCACTGCTCCGCCAACGTGGGCAGAGCCGGAGACACAGCGCTGTTCTTCGGGCTTTCCGGCACAGGAAAAACGACGCTATCCGCGGATCCGCAGCGGCGGCTTATCGGAGATGACGAGCACGGCTGGAGTGAGGCCGGCATCTTCAACATCGAAGGTGGCTGCTACGCCAAGTGTGTCGATCTATCCCCGGAAAAAGAACCACAGATCTACAACGCGATTCGCTTTGGCGCAGTGCTCGAGAATGTTGTGATCGACAGCAACACCGGGGCTCCGGACTACAGTGATATCCGCTACACGGAAAATACCCGGGCTGCCTATCCGGTAGAGTTCATCGCCAATGCTGTTATCCCCGGCGTGGGTGGACATCCCAATCATGTTCTCTTTCTCACCGCGGATGCGTTCGGTGTGTTGCCACCGATCGCCAGGCTCAACCCGGCGCAGGCCATGTATCACTTTCTTTCGGGATATACAGCCAAGCTGGCCGGCACTGAAGCCGGACTGGGCAGTGAACCGGTGCCGGAGTTCTCTACCTGCTTTGCCTCGCCCTTCATTCCCCTCGCTCCCGCGGTTTACGCGAAGATGCTGGGTGAACGGCTTCAGCAGCACAATGCGCAGTGCTGGCTGGTGAATACCGGCTGGACGGGCGGCGCCTTTGGCACGGGTGAGCGCATGAGCTTGAAGTACACCCGCGCCATGGTCAACGCTGCTTTGGAGGGCCGGCTGGATAACGTCGAGTTCGTCACCGAGCCCGCGTTCGGCTTAAGCATCCCCCTCAGTTGTCCTGACGTGCCGGCGGAGCTGTTGAACCCGCGCAACGCCTGGAAAGACGCGCACGCTTATGATCAGCAGGCGGTGATGCTGGCAGAAAAATTCGAGAAGAATTTCGCGAAGTTCGCTGCACCCGCCGAAGTGCGCGAAGCGGGTCCGACCGCTAGAAAAGCAAAGAACTAGAAAAGCTTCGCTAGTGAGAACCCACTAAAGCCGCACAAAGTCTCAACCCCTGGACGGGTGCCCCATGTTCGCGCCAGCGTACATGGGTTGAATAGGACGGGCGAAGCCGCTCCAATGCTCTTACTCCACCGATTGCACGTGACAGATCGAGTGAAAGCATTCGAAAAAGATCGTGTTCAACCCATGTACGCTGAGGCGAACATGGGGCACCCGTCAAGGGGTTAGAGTTTTCTGCGGCTTGAGTTTCTATGGCGCGAGAAGAGATCCCAAAGACGTGGCTACTTAGCCATCACCACTGGAACCCGCGGCGCAACCGTGCGCCCATCATGGAAGATGGTCACAATCGATCGCGTGTTGGTGATGTCATCGAGAGGATTGGCAGCCAATACGATCAGGTCGGCGCGCTTGCCCGGCCGCAGTGTTCCGCGCGTAGCCGCAATGCCCAATAACGTAGCGTTGCTGCCGGTCGCGCAGACAATGGCCTGCATGGGCGTGAGTCCCGCGTGCACCATGTCTTCCAGTTCCCGATGCTCGGAGAATCCGGGAATACGAGTCGGCGTAGCGCCCGAGTCAGTTCCAAAACCGACAAGAACCCCGGCGTCGTAGAGAGTCTTCAGGTTCTGCTGATCCATGGCAAAGTCCGCTTTGTGCTGCGCGGTCTTCGGATCTTCAGTCACCTTCTTGCTGTACGCATCGCTGGTCAGCTGGGTCAGCAGCACCGGCGAAACTGCTTCCTTGAAAAAGTTAATCTGCATGAAGCCAGGATGCTCGGCGTAGATGTAGAACGATTCATCCACAGTGAAGGTGGGAATGTACCAGACGCCTCGCTTCTTGATCGCGGAAATAAGCTCCTGATCGACCGGTTTGTCACGCACGCTGTGGGCCAGCACGTCCACGCCGTCGTTCACTAGCGACTTGGCGTCGGCCAGGTAGTAGACATGCGCCGCCACCCGAAGATGGTGTTTATGCGCTTCCTCGATCACCGCACGGTAGATCTCAGGCGACATCGCTGGCTTGGTTCCTCCCAGGCTGTCGACCCAGATCTTCACCATGTCTGCATGCCGCTTGGCCATCGCGTCCACCGCGGCGCGGGCTTCTTCCGCTGTCGCCGGGCGGTAGATCTGATCCGGGGCGGCGGGCAAAGGAGGAGCGGCGTCCGGAACGCCTATGCCGCGGTCTGCGGTAAAGACCGTGGCGCCATCCAGCTTGCCTTGCCGTTGCTGTTGACGGATGGAGTAAAGCAGATCGCGGTTCACCCCCAGGGATAACATCGAGGTCACACCGTAGCTCTCGTACTGCCGCAATTCCGCGAGCACGTTTTCCGCGGTGTACGCCGTAGCGGAGTTCTGGCCATCCTGGACCAACGCCAGATGGCCGTGCGCGTTGATCAGCCCTGGAATCACCGTATCGCCGTGTAAATCGAGTACCCGCGCATCCGAGGGGAGCGTGCCGGCCCCTGCGTGAATGGCCAGAATGTGATCACCCTGGATCACGACCGTCGCATCTTCCAGGGGCGCCCGGCCAGTGCCATCGATCACCCGCACATGGGTCAGAGCGGTTACGCCCAAGGACTGATTTGGAGCCGCGGCAAGTGCTGCCATCGGTCCCAACGCGAACATGGCGCCTGACAACATGGCAATTGAGGCGTGCAGAAGCATGGCTGCGGTCGCTCCTCCTGACATCTTACGTCCGGAAATCACCGGTCGTTCCGAAGCAGACGCTTACCCCTAGGCACTAGCTCGGGAGAATGAGATACTCTCCGCAAGGTGCACCGTAAATGTGGCTGGCGCTGGCGATCATTCTGATCCTGCTCTGGGTAGGCGGCTTCCTGCTCTTCCACTTAGCTGCCTTTGCCCTGCATATCCTGCTCATCGTCGCAGCCATGGCGCTGATCGTTCACCTGGTGAGCGGCGGCCGGCGAGTGGTGTAGCTACTCGCTGTAATGCAACAGGCTGAAGACGTCATACTCCTTGAATCGGTCACGTCCATTGAGAAAATCCAGCTCGATGGCGAAAGCTAGCCCAACAATCCTGGCCCCCAATTGACGAACCAGCTTTACCGTTGCTTCCATCGTTCCGCCGGTAGCCAGCAGGTCATCCACAATCAGTACGTTCTGCCCTGGCTCGATGGCGTCGAGATGGATTTCCAGCGCATCGGTTCCATACTCCAGGTCATAGGTCACGCGCGCGGTTTCCGCGGGCAGCTTGTTCGGCTTGCGCACGGGCACGAAGCCGGCATTCAGACGATAAGCGAGGGCGGGCCCGAAGATGAATCCCCGCGCCTCGATGCCCAAGACTAAATCCACATCCTCTACGCCGATGTAGTGCGCTGCCAGTGCGTCCACCAGGGTCGCGTAACCCTTCTTGTCCTTGAGAAGGGTGGTGATGTCGTAGAACAGAATGCCTGGTCTGGGAAAATCCGGGATGGTCCGGATGAGAGATTTGAGAGGCTCACAGTTGATTGGGGGATGAGGCATGCGTACTTACCAGGCTCCTTCAATTCGAAACGCTTCGAGGCCTTCGGCCAAGGCTTCGTCCATGTCACGCTCCTGCACCGCGTCCACACGGCTGCCGCGGGAGCCGCGCTGCAGCACGGAGCGAAGCTCGGCCAGCTTCTCCTCGCTGCCGGCCACCATGATCTCCACCTCGCCGCTTTCCGTGTTGCGAACCCATCCCTTCAATCCACGAGCTGCTGCTTCCTGATGGACGAGCCAGCGAAAACCCACGCCCTTGCACACGGCCTTTGACGACGTAATAGCGGACCATAGATTCGAGCCTGTGATTGAGTGTGATGAGAGAAGCGCCCGCGGCATCATGCTCGAGTGCGCCTGTGGCTCATGCTCTTGAAAGATAGGCGCCCTCTGCGGTGTCGACACGAATCTTTTCCCCTTCGTTGATGAACGGGGGCACTTGCACCACCAGGCCAGTCTCGAGCTTCGCCGGTTTGGTGACCGAAGACGCAGTCGCCGATTTCAGACCGGGCTCGGTTTCGACGACCGTCATCTCCACCGTCCCTGGCAGTTCGATGCCTACGGGCACGCCATCGAAAAACGAGACCTTAATCTGGAGATTTGGGATGAGGTACTCGATGGCATCACCCAGGGTCGCCACCCTTCAGGTTGGTCTGTTCGTAATTCTCGGTGTTCATGAAGTAGTAGTCGTCGCCATCCGAGTAGAGAAAATCCATGGGAACTTCATCGACGATGACCCGTTCGATCGGGTCGGGGGAGCGGAAGCGATGCTCGAACATGGCGCCGGTGCGCAGGTTGCGAAGTTTGGCCTGAATAAATGCGCGCAGGTTTCCGGGGGTTCGATGCTCAACGCTGAAGACAGTGTGCAGCTCGTTATTGTGCTTGATGATCATGCCCGGACGCATCTGTGTGGCGGGAATCGCCATAAAAGAAAAACTCCTTCATCTCTTCCTGGAATGGGCGTGAACCCGGATTCCTGCTTCGTTACACTGGACGCCGCCGCGTTGCGGCTTTCATTAAGGAAACCGCATAGTTCGCCAGCGCCACCAATACCAACAGGAACCCGGGGATCGCCTCAATAGTCGATTGTAGCTCGTGCCTGGAAGGAACGGCGGCGTGGCCACCTTTACCCCTATTGGCTGAAGATTTTGGAAAAGAAATGGCCGATGCGATGGAAGAAGCCGCCTTGCTTGTCGGGCGGGGGCCGCGGGTGCAGAGGCGACCTCGGGTTGCGCTGCAGTGGAGGCTGCCGGAGGCCGCCGGAGCGGAGGAGCTGCCGGGGCGGGAGCGGGAGGAGCAGTTGGCGCCGGAGCCGGATTCTCTCCGTTGTAGGCCAGCGGAACCGTCACTTGAGCATGCGTTTCTCCGGGAGGAACCACCGGCGTGGAGCGTGGCGCGGGAGGCGCAGCCAGTCCCTCGCTTTCTGCAATAGGGAACGCCGTATCCGCGGGAGTAGAGGAGGGGCCGCCCACTGGCCGTCCTGGCGCTGCGGGGTTCGCTGTCGTCGTCCCGGTACTGGCTACAGACGTGACGGGAACCACCGGGCAACCGCAAGGCTCGGGTTCGTGATCCACCACTTCCCGCAGGCTGCCGTGCTGGAAGTTGACGCGCTGATCCGGCAGCACCCGGTAGGCTCCGCCCTCGAGCTGGCTGGTGACCGTGACATACGGCGCGTTGACGCCGTGATTGTCCACACAGGTATCTCCCTGGGGATTAACCCGGATGCGCAAGTCGGCCTCTCCCGGACCGGAAATGAGGATGCGCAGGTCGGGAGTGAGCAGCACATCAGAATAGGTGCCCACCGTGTAGTTTGCCTCGATGGCCCCGCGGTCCAGCGCCATCATGAGCGCGCTGCTAGCTGGGTCAGTCGATGGAGCGGTCCTTCGATAGGTGCACGCTGCTGGTGGAGCACAGCCGCAGTGACCCACCCCGCTCGAGCGTAATCTTCACCGCCTGATCTCCCGCGGTGATCTCGCTGCCATTGCCCAGCCGTGTTTCGCCATGAGAGATGTCGACCGCACCGGAGACTTGCACCTCGGTGGCCGAGGTTCGGCCGATGGGCTGTTGGGCCACGAGCAGCTGGGCGCCGGCAATGAGAAAGCCGGCCAGGAGAAACCGGCATGGCGCGAGCGGCTTTAGCTTTTTGACCAGCATTGTCAGAGAGTAAGGAAATTCCGGATCAGGCTCTTGCCGTCCATGGTGAGCACGCTCTCGGGGTGAAACTGGACGCCCTCGATGGGAAAGCGGCGATGCCGCAAACCCATGATGGTCCCATCGCCGTGGCCGTTTTGCACGCGCGCGGTGACTTCCAGTTCTTCCGGTAGATCTTCCTCAGCAACGATCAGAGAGTGATAGCGAGTGCAGGTCATGGGGCTGGGAAGACCGGCGAAGAGATTGCGGCCATCGTGTTCCACCGGGCTGGTTTTGCCATGCATCAACTGCGGCGCGCGCACTACATTTGCTCCGAAGGCGGCTCCGATCGCCTGGTGCCCCAGGCAGACACCTAGTATCGGCACTTTCCCGGCAAAGTGTTGGATGAGAGGAATGCTGATGCCGGCTTCTTGCGGAGTACAAGGTCCGGGAGAAAGGACGATGCGTTCCGGCTTGAGCTCCTCAATCTGTTCCACGGTCAATTCGTCGTTCCGGCGGATGACCATCTCGGCGCCCAGCTCACCCATATACTGCACCAGGTTGTAAGTGAACGAGTCGTAATTGTCGAGAACGAAAACCATACGGGCCACTGCTTCCAGTGTAGCCCCAGCGGTGACTTTGTCGATCGGTCGGGTGGAACCGCAGGACGCGCTCTTAATGACAAACCGGAGACCGGGGCGCGTTGAGTCCTGCGTATCCCACTCAAGCCCAAAAACGGGGCTTGAATGGGGCACCTAACATTTGTTGCCACGCAGGAAACCGGGTCATCAAGGGCGACGGACCGCCGCAAGGCCGCCAAATGGACAGATCCGCGAACCGACCTTTCCAGCCCCATCGCAGAATTGCAGCAGGGACGTGTAGTTTCCCCTCCACTGCCAAGAAATGTTGGGTGCCCCATTCAAGCCGTACTTTGGCTTGAGTGGGATACGCGGGACTCAACGTGCCGGTCTGTCCTTAAGATCGCCACCGAGGAATCTGCAACCCACTCGAACGGCAACAGATCTACTTACCCCGACCAGCCACGGCCCGCGCTCTTTCCACCGCCCGGACCACCGCTTTCGCCTTGTTTACTGACTCCTCATACTCTTCCTCCGGCACCGAATCGGCGACGATGCCGCCGCCCGCTTGGATGTAACCCTGCTCTCCTTTGAGCAACATGCTGCGGATAGCAATACAGGAGTCGAAATTTCCTGAGAAATCGGCGTAGAAAACACTGCCGCCGTAAATGCCGCGCCGCGTCGGCTCCAGTTCTTCGATGATCTCCATCGCGCGTATCTTCGGCGCCCCACTCAAAGTGCCGGCGGGGAAGCAAGCGCAGAAAGCATCGACCGCGGAGAGGCCCTCCTTCAGTTGTCCCTCAAGCGCGCTGACCAGGTGCATCACGTGGGAGTAGCGCTCCACATGCATCAGGCTCTTGACCCGGACAGTGCCGAACTCGCACACCCTGCCAATGTCGTTGCGTCCCAGGTCGACCAGCATTACGTGCTCGGCCCGTTCCTTCTCATTAGCCAGCAACTCCTGCTCGATGCGGAGATCTTCTTCTTCGTTAGCCGAGCGCGGGCGCGTGCCGGCAATGGGACGGTACTCGACATGACGCTGCTGCACGCGCACCAGCAATTCAGGAGACGAGCCCACCAGGCAGGTGGGCAACTTGTCCGGCTTGCCCTGATTCTCTAAACCAAAGCGCAGGAAATACAGGTAGGGGGAAGGATTAACGATGCGCAGCGCGCGGTAGATGGAAAAAGGATCAACTCCTGGCTTCAATTCAAAGCGCTGCGAAAGCACCGCCTGAAAGATATCGCCGGCCGCGATGTACTCCTTGATCCTGGCGACGGAGGCCAGAAAATCCTTCTTCTGGGTGTGGCTGGTGACCGAAAGTTTGCCTTTGGGCGCAGCATGCCGCCGTTTGGGAAGCGGCCGGGCCAAGCGCTTCTCCAGGCGGTCCAGCCGCTGTTTTGCGTCCGTTATACGCGGCCGCTGGCTTCTGGCGCGAAAGGTCCGCCGTCACAACAAGCTGGATCTGCTTGCGCACATGATCGAACGCCAAAACCTCATCAAAGAACATCAGGCAGGCATCCGGGACGCCCAGATCATCCTTCGCCAGCTCCGGCAAACGTTCGATCTGGCGCACGACGTCGTAGGCAAAGAATCCCACCGCACCCGAGGTAAACGGCGGCAGCCCAGCAATATGCGCCGGCTTCTGCCCCGCCAGCATTTCCTTGAACAGGGCGAAGACATCGCCCTGCAGGGATCGGATCTTGCCTCGCTCGTTGATGGAAATCGAACTCCCGCGGGACAGGATCGTGCGATAGGGCCGGATGCCGATAAAGGTATAGCGACCCACCTTTTCGCCGCCTTCCACGGATTCGAGGAGAAAGGACCGAGGCTCATCGGAGGCCAGGCGCAAAAAGGCGGAAACTGGGGTTTCGAGGTCGGCCGTGAGCGTGCGGTAGACCGGAACCAGGCTATGCGAAGCCGCCAGTTGAAGGAATTCCGCACGGGAGGGTGAAATCGTAATGTCTGCCGGCATTCCTGCTCATACTAAATGGCCATAGCCGCGAGCAACTCAAGAGTAGAGGATTTCTCCTGAACTTCTCCTGAACACTGGGGGGCTCAAGCAAAGCATCTCAAGCATTTGAGTGCTGATAGGCGGCTTGCCCGAGCCTCTTCGGGACGCCTATACTCGGTAGGTTTGGGGTAGTGCGAGAAACAGGTCCCGGCCAAGTGGGCGCGAAACGCGCGTAGGGCTCGCCGGGAGCGAAAATCTTGCTGAATTTCGACGCTCGATTTCGCCCCGTCGATGTGCCTGCGCCGTCCCGCCCGGGCGCGAACGGCTCAACCGCGGTGGGACATAGGAGGACTGCTAAGCTGCAGTCCATATCTGGAGATTGGTTATGCAAACCGTAACGCTCGAGCAGGAGATTAATCCCTGGGAAGCCCAGGCTGCCCGATTTGACTTTGCCGCACGAAAACTCAACCTGGACGAGGGCCTGTGGAAGGTGCTGCGCTACCCGGCACGCGAAGTGATCGTGCACATCCCGGTGATGATGGACAACGGAAGCATTGACGTATTCACCGGCTTCCGGGTGCAACACTCGATCGCCCGGGGACCGGGCAAGGGCGGAATCCGTTATGCCCCCGATGTAACCCTGGATGAGGTCCGTGCGCTGGCTAGTTGGATGACCTGGAAGTGCGCCGTGGTCAACATCCCATTTGGAGGCGCCAAGGGGGGCGTGATCTGCGACCCCAAGAAGATGTCCATCGGCGAGCTGGAACGCATGACCCGCCGCTACACTTCGGAGCTGATTGAGTTTATCGGACCGGAAAAGGACGTTCCCGCCCCGGACATCAACACCAACGAGCAGACCATGGCCTGGATCATGGATACCTACTCCATGCATATGCGGCAGACGGTGACCGCGGTGGTGACCGGGAAGCCGCTCAACATCGGCGGCTCGCGCGGACGGCGCGAAGCGACCGGCCGCGGCATCGCCGTAGTTTGCGACGAGGCCCTGCGTTATTTGAATATGCAGCGCGAAGGCTGCCGGGTAATCATTCAAGGCTTCGGCAACGTGGGCTCGAACGCCGCCAAGCTGATGATGGAGAAGGGTTACAAGATCATTGGCATCGCCGAATACGACGGCGGACTCTACAACAGCAACGGCATCGACATCCACCTGCTGCTTGAGTATCGCCAGCGCAACGGCACGGTATTGGGCTTCAAGGGTGCGGAAGCCGTGGATACCGCCGGCCTGCTGGTCTCCGATTGCGAAATCCTCATCCCCGCTGCCACGGAAAACGTCATCACCAGCCGCAATGCGGACCGCATCAAGGCACGCATCGTCTGTGAAGGAGCAAACGGTCCCACTACTGCCGTTGCCGACGAGATTCTGGCCGACAAGAAGATCTTCATCATCCCCGACATTCTGGCTAATGCCGGCGGGGTTACCGCGTCCTACTTCGAGTGGGTGCAGGACCGCCAAGGCTATTTCTGGAAGGAAGCCGTGGTGAATGAGCAGTTGGAAAGCATCCTGGCGGAAAGCTTCGGCGATGTTGTTCGCTACGCGGAGGCGCACGCGGTAAACAATCGCATCGCCGCCTATATGCTGGCCATCGACCGGGTCGCCTTCACCATCAAGCAACGCGGCATTTACGCCTGAGTTCAGTGCCAAATGGGGGCTTTCGGCTGAGGGCCCCCAATACCAGTACGGAAGTAACGGGCTCTGACTGGTGCATAATGATGAGGAGGGCAAACGGGCCTTTCCTCAACCAGCCGAGTCTATCGTGAACCTGCCAAACTCCATCACGATGAGCCGCATCTGTTGCATTCCCTTGCTCATCTGGATGCTCTCCACTTACTACCCTTTTCGTAGCGTTCACGGAGAGCAGGAGATTGCTGCGTCCCTGCTATTCATCCTGGCCTCCATCACCGACGGGGTCGACGGCTATCTGGCGCGCAAGCGCGGTCAAATCACGACGATGGGCATGCTGCTCGATCCGTTGGCCGACAAGCTAATGATCACCGCCGCCTATGTTTGCCTGGTGCAATTCAACCCTCACCTCATGAAGGCCTGGGTGGCGGTCCTGGTGATCGGCCGGGAGTTTCTGGTAAGTGGCCTGCGCTCGATAGCCAGTTCCGAAGGCTTCACCATTGAGGCCAGCGATCTGGCTAAGCTCAAGACCGTGATCCAGATTGTGTCTGTGGTGGCGGTCATCCTGGCTCACGGCTGGTATGCCTGGCATTTTGGCTGGTTTATTTTGCCGGTGGAGTGGATCGCCATCGCTGCTATCTACTTCATGGTGCTGGTATCGATCATTTCCGCAGTGGATTATTTCGTCGCCTTTTGGCGCAAGATCGATCACGCCTCCGCCGACCGGCGTTCCCATACCAGTTTCGTGCTCAGCCGCAGAAAAGATATACCCGCCGCAAACAAGGTTAGTTAAGCAGCGAAAAGCAAAAGACCCCGGCCAATTAGCCGGGGTCTTTGCTTTCCAAATAACAATCGTCTTATGCAGGTACCGCATGTACATGCACCGGACGAGTCAGCCGCTGCACGAAGTGATAGGGAGGCCAGGGTCCGGAGAGTTGCATATGGCAATCCTTCAGCTGCTGGCTGGCGCTTGAATACTTGTTCTGATAGCGCTCGATGCACTTGTGATCAATCAGGTGAGCGATGTCGAGCAGCATTTTGCCGGAATCCATCCTGCGGCAGCTGATCTCTTCATCGAGCGGGCTGAACATGCGGTGCATCTGCACCGAAACTGCCCGCGCCTTGGTCTGTCGTTCGCGTTGCCGAGTAGCGCTCTCCCGCAGGCTTGACAGGTATTCCTTGCCTACCCTGTCCATGGGAACTGGAGCACCCTGTTCGCGGCAGCAATCATCGAGCAGCACCTTAAGATGCATCTCGGCTTTGCCGCGCAAACGGTCGACATTGGCAAGAAACTGCCGTTGATTGGAGCGAATCGATTTCCTCAGGGCCTCGTCATCCGCAAACACCGTGCCAAAGCGGAAAGGAAGAACTGTGGACAGTTTGAAACAGTCGCTGATCACACGTGCGTGTTCGACGGCTGCCTTTTGGTCTAAATTTTCTGAGGGGTGGTGTTCACTGACGATAACTGCTAAGTCGCTGGCTGGATAGAGGAAGATCTGATTTCCTGAGATTCCCATCACCGATTCCATTGGAATGGGTTTTCGGTGCCGGCTAAGTTCAGGAAACGCCTGCTTTTCACTAATACAATAGGCATACCATGCCATAGAGAGTCACTCCACACACGCTGGCGAGTAAAAGTCGCCAGCTATTCTTTGCTATCGTGAGGCCTGGAACGACTTCGTAGGGGAGATCTGGCACGTCCAAGGTGAGGACTGCACCGAACTATCGCGTATCCTAGTCCCGCGTTAGAACAACTGGCAACAGGAAGCCGTAAAGGTTCCATCGGAAATTAGGGTTGTCGCGAAGTCGGATTTGTACAGCAACAATCATTATTCATCTCATAAACAACTGTGTAAAAGTTTCCTATCGCCGCTAACTGCACTATGAACGAACTACCAGGAACGTAAGCAGCCCAACCGAAACCAGCAGAAGCACGACCACCAGGATCGCCAAGGCGAAAAGCGAGCTACGGAGCGATCGAACCTCGGAGAACAGCTTGCGGCTCTCCTCCATGTTGTTCTCTTGAACCACGCGCAGGCGGGCCATTTGCTGCTCGATCCGTTCCAATTGGAGCGCCTGGTTCCTGGCCTGCACCTCCAAATCCCGGCTGCCGTCGCGCATCTCGGCAATTCCCTTGGAAAGCTCGGTAATATCCGAGGACCCCTTGAGCTGGCCCCGATCGAGCAGGGGCACGATTCGAGCCAGGTAGGGCAGAAGTACACGCAGTTGAAGTAGAAGTTCCCACATAGAGCGGTGCGAGCCTTTCTCCGCTTTTTCCAGCGAAAGTGGGGGTTGGGCCAGTTCAGCGACGGGTTCGTCAGGCGTGCGATTTTTCGTCATGGAGGGCCGGCAGGGTCGTGGCGCTGCCTTCGCTCATGGTACGCAGTTGCCCAAAACTTGCCTAGGAGGCAGATATTCCATTTTTGGGAACCAACCGAGTAATTTCTATGAAAAAAAGAGTTGACCCTCCCTTTCGATCGAGTTAACTTCTACATGGCTTGATGAGAACGCGCCTTTCGGGCATGAATCAGAGCTATCTGGCACGTTCCTGTAGTTATCCAGCTTCAGTGAAGTGCGTCGAGCGCCCGAAAAACAGAACTCCTTAAGCACAGAGGTCACAGCAGCGCGACATGCAGGCTTGTTGAGGGCATGCGCAACCTGAGACGGAGGGCCACGCCTTTCAAGAGCGCCTCCGCATAAAGGTTCCGCGCGAGGGAATTCCGCCGGAAGCGCCCGTTTTTAGGGCCAGGGAAGCTTTCCAGTAATCCGGTTGGACAACAAGAACCCAGACGAAAAAATTGTTCCCGCAAGAGAGCATTCGCGTCTAACAAATAGAAAATCGACCGACGGCCGCGCGAGGCAAGTTCTTTGCCGTCTTAATGCGCACATGGACGGTCAAAAGATGAAGGAGAATAAAGATGCGCTCTGATCTTATCTTTGGGGCACTTGCCCACGTTACGAATCGCTATACACTGTGTCAGCTGGCCTCAAAGGCCACACGTAAGCTGCACAAGCCCAATACCCGTCTTCAGGACACCACCAATGAGGTTCTAGTCCGCTTCCACCATGAAAGCCCGGCGGCATCCTCCGCCGTTACACCGGAAGCAACCCAGCTCCAGCAGCGCCGCGCAGCGTAAGCGCGGCCCTGTTCTGGGCCTTTTCCACCCCTTTTCCCCAGACATTCGAACCCGCTTAACGCCAGCAAGATTCCTGCCCGGTAAACCCCTCCACAACTTCCCCCCGTAGGTGAAAATGACCATTTCCGAGTTGAAAGAAAAAAACATAACGGAGCTCAGCCGCATCGCCCGTACCCTGGAAATCCCAGGCGCCAGCGGCCTCCGCAAACAGGATCTTATCTTCAAGATTCTTCAGGCCCAGAGTGAAAAAGAAGGCCACATCTTTGCCGAAGGCGTGCTGGAAATACTGCCCGACGGATACGGCTTTCTCCGTTCCCCTGATTACAACTACCTCCCCGGCCCCGACGACATCTACGTCTCCCCCTCGCAAATCCGGAAATTCGACCTGAAAACCGGTGACACCATCAGTGGCAATGTGCGTCCTCCCCACGAAGGGGAGAAATATTTTGCCCTGGTGAAAATCGAGGCTATCAACTTTGAGTCGCCTGAAGAGACCCGAAACAAGATCCTTTTCGACAACCTGACCCCTCTCTATCCCCAGGAACGGGTCAAGATGGAGACGGTTCACGAAAATACCAGCGGGCGGGTCATGGACCTGCTGACCCCGGTGGGTAAAGGCCAGCGCGGGCTAATCGTCGCTCCCCCGCGCACCGGCAAGACGATGCTGTTGCAGTCGATTGCCAACTCCGTCACCACCAATCACCCTGAAGTCGCCCTGATCGTTCTGCTGATCGACGAGCGCCCGGAAGAAGTAACTGATATGCAGCGGTCGGTCAAAGGGGAAGTGATCAGCTCTACCTTTGACGAGCCTGCAGCGCGCCATGTGCAAGTAGCCGAGATGGTGATTGAAAAGGCCAAGCGGCTGGTGGAACACAAGCGCGATGTTGTCATCCTTCTGGATTCCATTACCCGCCTGGCGCGCGCCTACAACACGATCGTTCCGCCCTCAGGCAAGGTGCTTTCGGGCGGCGTCGATTCCAATGCCTTGCAGCGCCCGAAGCGGTTTTTTGGGGCTGCTCGCAACATCGAAGAAGGCGGTTCGCTCACCATCATCGCCACAGCCCTGGTGGACACCGGCTCGCGCATGGATGAAGTGATCTTCGAAGAGTTCAAAGGTACCGGCAACATGGAAGTCATCCTGGACCGCAAGCTGGTCGACAAGCGGGTCTTTCCCGCCATCGACATCCAGCGCTCCGGCACGCGTAAGGAAGAGTTGCTCATCCCCAAGGAAGATCTGCAGCGTATTTGGGTCCTGCGCAAGGTCCTCAATCCGCTTTCGCCGGTGGAAGCCATGGAGTTGCTGGTCGACCGTCTAGGCAAAACCCGCAATAACGCCGAATTCCTGCTCAAGATGAACTCCCTGTAGACCTCGTCTCCGAAAAGCCAGGAAAGCAAACCCTCAGGGCTAAAGGAGTCTGCGTGAGAACTTCACTTACGGGTTTTATTGCCCTGGACAGGCGCGGCAAAGGGGAAATGGCACGTCGAGAGCCATGATCCCACTCAAGCCAAAGTACGGCTTGAATGGGGCACCCAGCTCTTGTTGCCCGTGTGGCAAAAACCACTTGGCCGCTTCGATTCCGATCCCGCGTCACGCAGCTTCACTGAGCGCTACCCCAGCCCACCACCGTTTTTCCACACCGGTAACAAATGCTGGGTGCCCCATTCAAGCCGTACTTTGGCTTGAGTGGGATCGCAAAGATCTACGCTTCCCCTTGGCCATATGCGGGACTCTGCCCAGAGTTGTAAGCTGTTAGACACACAGGGGGAATCGCATGGGAACAGAATCCCAGCACCGCCGCAATGCAGTGGCAGCGCTCGGGGGAGGCATGTTCCTGCTGTTGCTCGCGCTGGCCGCGCTGAATGCGTTCAACCCCCTTCCCCCATTTCTGCGTCCCCACGGGACCGGCCAGATCCTCCTGTTCACCGCACTTTCGGTGATCGCGTTTTTGCTGCTGCTCACTTTGCTGATCCTGCTCTTCCGTAACATTGTGAAGCTGCTGGCCGACCAGCGCAGCCGGGTGCTGGGCTCGAGAATTCGCAGCCGCATGTTGGTGGGCGCTCTGCTGCTCTCCTTCGCTCCCGCTGTGTTCATGTTCCTGTTCAGCTTCGGGCTGCTGAATCGGGCCATGGAGCGCTGGTTTTCGCAGCCCTCCTCGCAAATGCGCCAGGATTCGACCCTGGTTGCCATGGAACTCTCTCAATATGCAGCCGCCAACGCCAGGGCTGAGGCGGAGTCGTTAGCCAGCTCCCCTAGCGTGGCCCACTCCCTGGAAAACGGGAATACCGAAGCCCTGCTGCGGGAGATCGCAACCCACCGCATCACGCTTGAGGGCGGATTTGCCGTCGTCTACCGCAATGGCGCCGCTGTCGGCCAATATCAGCTGCCCCAGGACAACGGCCAGGCGATCATTCGTTCCTGGATGAATGAGACCGAAAGCGATACTCCCAGGGACAGGACCCGCTTATCACCACCGTCTTGCATGCCGCCCAGCGCAGCGATGTGCCGATGCTGGTAAGCGGAAAAAATGAATATATGCTGGGAGCGGCAAGCACCGTAGACGGGTGCATCGTCGTCGCCGGTCTGCCCCTTCCGGCAGGGCTGAGCGCGACCGTGCAGGACATTCGCTCCGGCGCCCGGGACTACGAAACACTTTATCGCGCACGCCGGCGCATCCGCACCACCTACCTGCTGTTGATGTTCCTGTTGACGACGCTGGTCTTCTTCGCCAGCAGCTGGCTGGCGCTTTTTCTTTCCAAGCAGGTGACTCGGCCGGTCGAAGCTCTGGCCGATGCCATGGATGCAGTAGCCGCCGGCCATTATGCGCACCGGGTCAAGGTGGCGGCGACCGAGGAGCTGGGGGAACTGGTGCGATCGTTCAATCGCATGGCGGAGGACCTGGAAGAGAGCCGCGCCCTGGCGGAAACCTCCACCATCCAGCTATCGGCTGCCAATCGGGCGCTCGAGGAGCGCCGCAGTGAATTGGAAACGGTTCTGGAGACCATCCCCAGCGCGGTAGTCACGCTTGATCCCCAGATGTGCGTTTTGCAGGCGAATCGCGCCTCGCGCAACCTGCTCAGCCCGCGCCAGCATCGCGAGCTTGCAGGCATGCCGTTGGAGTCGATTTTGCCGCGCGAGATCGCTGATGAGCTGATTGTGCTCTTGCGCCGCAGCAAACGCATGGGCCTGGCGGCCACGGAGATCGAGTTGCCCGGGCCGCGCGGCGCCCTGAACGTAACCGCCACCATCGCCCGGCTGGAACTGGGCAAAGATCAGGAGGGATGCATCCTGGTGCTGGAGGACGTGACCGACTTCCTGCACGCGCAGCGTCAGGTCGCGTGGAAGGAAGTAGCGCAACGGGTGGCCCACGAAATAAAAAATCCTTTGACGCCGATTGCGCTTTCCGCGGAGCGCATCCGTAAGCATGTCGATCGTCCCTTGCCGGAATCCGACATCGTGATTCGCAAGTGCAGTGAAGTGATCCTGGGATCCGTTCAAACCATGCGCAGGCTGGTCGATCAATTTGCCTCGTTGGCGCAGTTCCCTACCTCGCGGCCCAAGGTCTGTGACCTCAATTCGATCGTAGAAAGCGCTCTGGCCCTGTTCGCCGGAAGGCTGCATCACATTCGCATTGTGCAGCGCCTGGGCGGCGGCATTCCGCCGGTGCTGGCGGATCCGGAAGCGTTGAAGCGCGCCTTAGCCAATCTCATCGACAACGCGGCGGAAGCAATGCAAAGCAGCCTTCTGCGCGAATTGACCATCGAAACCGGGCTGATCGAGGGGCATACCACCGCCGAGATCGTGGTCGCCGATACCGGTCATGGCCTGAACGACGAAATGCGCGAGCGTCTTTTCCTTCCCTACTTCTCTACCAAACAACGCGGCACCGGCCTGGGTTTGGCGATCGCCTCAAAAATCATTCAAGAACATAGCGGGGCCATTCGCGCGGAACAGAACAGCCCTACCGGCGCGCGATTCATCATCGAACTGCCGCTGGCCGATGCCAAGAGCGCGCATGAAGCAGCTCTGGTAGGAGTTAACGGCAGGGCGCACGCATGAACCACATCCTCATCGTCGACGATGAAGCGGAGATCCGCGAATCCCTGGGCGAGATCCTCAAGGAAGATGGGTACGCCGTCACCAGTACGGCCAGCGCTTCCGAGGCCATGGTGCTGCTGCGGGACGCGTCTTATGACGTGTTGCTGCTCGACATCTGGCTGCCCGACCGGGATGGCCTGGAGGTGCTGACCGAGATTCGTTCGCTGGAGATCGAGAGCCTGCCTGAGGTGATCATCATCTCCGGTCACGGCACCATCGAAACCGCGGTCCGCGCTACCAAGCTGGGGGCATTCGACTTTCTGGAAAAGCCGCTCTCCATCGATCGCACTCTGATTCTGCTCAAGAATGCGGTGGAAGCACGGCGGCTGCGCAGCGAGAACCAGGAGTTCAAGCGCCAGCTGCTGATGCATGTGCCGATTACCGGCGAGAGCGTCTCCATCAAGGCGCTGCGCCAGCAGATCAAGCTGATGGCGCCTACCAACGGACGGGTGCTCATCTATGGCGAATCCGGCTCGGGCAAGGAGCTGATCGCTCGCGCCATCCACAGCGAGAGCCTGCGCAGCGACCGGGTGTTTGTGGAGTTGAACTGCGCCGCCATTCCTGAGGATTACATCGAGAGCGAGATCTTCGGCTATCGTCACAGCGCAATCCCCAATGGCCCGGTCGAAAAGCGCGGCACGTTTGAGCGCGCGGATAATGGAACCCTCTTTCTCGATGAAGTGGGCGACATGAGCCTCAAGATGCAGGCCAAGGTTTTGCGCGCGCTCGATGAGCAGCGATTCACCCCGGTTGGCGCGACGCAGGCTATCCAGGTGGATGTCCGGGTGATTGCGGCCACCAACAAGGATCTCGAAGAGGAGATCGCCAAGGGAAATTTCCGCGAAGATTTTTTCTACCGCTTGAATGTCATTCCTTTTTACGTGCCGCCGTTGCGCGACAGGAAAGAGGATATTCCCCTACTGGTGCGCGAGTTTCTGCTGGAGTTTGGACGCCAGTATGGCCGTCCGCGGATTGAGATGAGTGATGAGGCGGTCGCGGTGCTGAAGCAATACCATTGGCCGGGCAATGTGCGCGAGCTGCGCAATGTGATCGAGCGAGTGATGATCCTGAACCCGCTTACAGTACGCATCGAACGCAAACATCTGCCCATGCTGGTCTTCCGCGGGAATAGCCGCAAGGGAGAGGAATTCAGCACTCTGCACCAGGCTCGGGAAGCTTACGAACGGGATTACATCCTGAAGAAGATCGATGAATGCCATGGGAATGTAAGCCGCGCGGCGGAAGCGCTGGGATTGGAACGGAGTCACTTGTATCGCAAGATGAAGAGCCTGGGCATCAGCGTCCGCGAGTAGCGCAGTGGAGGGACCTGCGGCTTCTCTTTCTCCCCGAGCTTTGTTACAGGAGCAGACTTAAGGCAGTGGTGGGGTTTCGCCCTTCTTTTTCGGCCCACGTTCTTGGGCGAACGTGGGGCACCCGTCCAGTTTGCTGCATGTCTTCTGCCGGAGATGGCTTGGCTTGCGCCAGGTCTTCCAGTTGTTTGCGCCAATCCAGGGAGTCGACAAAGTACCTTGACTCCCGCCAGTTCTCTTCGACGATCACGTGCAGTTCAAGATAGACCCTCGTGCCCAGCAGCGACTCTATCTCTTTGCGCGCAGCCGCACCTATGCTCTTGAGTTTGCTGCCGCCTTTGCCGATCAGGATCGCTTTCTGCCCGCGCGCTCACAGTAGATCACCGCCGAGATGCGGGTCAGAGGTAGCTTTGGGCCGGTGACCGGCTCCGGCTCTTCAAAGCGCTCCACCACTACCGCGGAGGCATAGGGAACTTCCTCTCCGGTCTCCAGCAGTATCCGCTCGCGGATGAGCTCAGCGACGAGGAAGCGCTCGGGCTGATCGGTGAACTGATCCTTGGGAAAGTATCGTTGGCCCTGAGGCAGATACTCGACCAGTTTCGTCAACAGAACGTCCAGGCCATCTTTCTTGCGCGCGGAAATCGGGATCACTTCCGCAAACGGATACAAGGCGCTGAATCGCTCGATGAGCGGCAGAAGCTTGGAGCGCAACACCAGGTCGATCTTGTTGATCACCAGGAAGACCGGGCAGTCGAGCTTCTGGATAAGCTGCATCACGAACGCGTCTTCACTGCTTTCGCGTTCCGCCCGGCGCGATTGTTTCTTGCCCTCTTCGGGCATTTCGCTGTGGCGGGCCGCGTCCACCATCAGGATGACGATGTCCCGGCTCTCCAGGGCCTCGTACACTTCCTGCATCATGCGCCGGTCGAGCTGGGAGCCGGGGCGGTGGACCCCAGGAGTGTCGACAAAAACAATCTGTGCCGCACTCTTGCCCTTGCGCGCAGGCACTTCCACGATTCCTTGAATTCGGTTGCGAGTAGTCTGCGGCTTGTTGGTAACAATCGCGATCTTCTCGCCGATAAGTGCGTTCAGCAGCGTCGACTTGCCTGCATTGGGACGGCCGAGGATGGAAACGAAACCAGATCGCACACCTTAGTGTAGACCCCGCTCACGGTCGTCGCTCTCGATGGCCGACACACGAACCCGTTCAATGCGGCGGTCGGTCGATGCCACTACTTCAAAGCGTAGTGAGTCGGCAACGATCACTTCGCCCGGGCAGAGGGATCCGTCCGGCGATCTCGCTTACCAGGCCGGCAACCGTCGCGGCCTGATATTCCTGCGCGACCTGGTAGCCGCCGCTGAGCAGGTCTTCAAGCCGGGCTACCTCCAGAGTTGCCGGGAACCAGCCAGGTCCCGCCGGCCTCGTGCACCGGCGCATCCTGCTCACTGTCATACTCGTGCTCATCGCTGATGCGGCCGACGATCTCCTCCAGCAGATCTTCGATGGTGACCAGGCCAGCCACGCCGCCATACTCGTCGATCACTATGCGCATATGCTGTTTCTCGCGCTGCATCTCGCGCAAAAGTTCATTCACCCGCTTGGTTTCCGGGACCAGGGCGGCAGGCCGCTGAATGCTGGCCACCGTCTGCGTGCTGGCGGCAGCATCGGCGATATGAAGCAGATCGTGGGCGAAGACAATCCCGGTAACGTGATCGAGTGATCCGCGAAAGACCGGAACACGCGAATACGGGTGCTCCTTCAAACCAGAGATAAAGTCTTCCAATGTCATCTCAGCGGGAACGGCGAAGACATGCGGGCGCGGTGTCATGACTTCCCGCACCACCTTGTCGCCAAATTCAACCGCGGAGCGGACCAGGTCACGATCGCCCTCCTCGATGATTCCCTCTTCCTCTCCGGCTTCGATCAGCGCCTCGACCGCCGCCTCGCTAGGATCCTCCTCCGGGTTACCGGGAAGGGGTTCCGCCAGGGCTGCGATCGAAAGCAGAAATGCCAGCAAGAGAGTAACCGGCAGAACGAGGTATAAGCAGCACACGGATGAGGGGTGTCAGGCGAACCACCCAAAGTCCAGTGGTACGGGTGAAAAAGACAAAGGGCAGAAATTGATTGAAGAGCACGATGACCAGGACTGCGCCCAGCACCGCCTGCGCCGCCTCGGCCACGCTGGGACGAACCCCCCCGTTCCCGGCAAAGAGCAGCACCCCGAAGAAGAGAGCCAGCGAGGCCAGGGAGAATTGGGCCAGTACGGCCGCGGAAAGCGCGATTCGCTCCCGGCTGAGACCTAGCTTGGGCTCAACCTTCAGCTCCCAAACGTCGATGTTCTCCTGGAATTCACCGGAAAGAAACTTGCCCGTCTCCGCATACAGCCGGGCGATGTAAGAGGAGATAGTCAGGATGAAGAGCAGAAGCGACGATCGCTAATGTCCAGAGATGAGGCTCATGGCTTGCCGCCCCTTGGCGCACGCCGACGGCTTGCGGACCGGCGGGGCTCCCCCAAGGTGCGCTCGACCAGACCGGCGGGTAAAGCGAACTGCTTGCGCAGCAGGGTTTCGCGGCGCCGCATCTGCCCTTGATCGCGCTCATGATCGTAGCCGGCTAGATGCAGGAGACCATGCAGGATCAATATCTTTACTTCCATCTGTAATGTGTGCCCATGGTCCGACGCCTGGATGGCGGCGGTGTCGAGAGAGATGGCCAGATCACCCCCCTGACCGCAGTTCGCGGCCTCTGGTAATGCCGGGAACGAGAGCACATCGGTAGGCTTGTCCACGCCCCGAAACTGAAGATTCATCGCGCGTAGTTGTTTATCTCCGGTCAGAAGGACGGAGAAATCACCGGCCAGACCAAGTGCTTCTGTAGCTTTGACCAGGAACCGATTTAGGTCACGCTTACCGAGAGCAGAGGCTGCCGGCAACTTCTTCGCTGGGGCAGCTTCGATAACGATCATCTTGCCATGAGATTACGTTGCCGCGGTGGCTTTGAGGATAAATTTCAAGCACCCGGCCGGGTATTTCCCCAAAAAGCCGAGCAAGCCTACTGCGGTTTGGGCGCCGATTTGGCTGGAGCGCTTTCTCGCAGGTTGAGCGGCAGTTCCCTCTGCGCCCGGCCAAAACTATCGTAAGCCCGGATGACCCGTTGTACGAGGTGATGACGCACCACATCGCCGTCTTCGAAATGGCAGAAACGGATGCCATCCACGCCGCGCAGAATCTCAATCGCCTCCACCAGCCCGCTCTTCTTGGGATTGGGCAAATCGATCTGGGTGACATCGCCGGTGATGACGGCTTTGGAATTGCTGCCCAGCCGGGTGAGGAACATCTTCATCTGCTCGCTGGTCGTGTTCTGGGCCTCGTCCATGATGATGAACGCATCGTTGAGCGTTCGCCCTCGCATAAACGCCAGCGGGGCCACCTCGATCACATTGCGCTCCAACATCTTGTCGACACGATCCTGCTCCAGCAGATCGTAGAGCGCGTCGTAGAGCGGCCGGAGATAGGGATCCACCTTTTCCTGCAGCGTTCCAGGCAGAAAGCCCAGCCGTTCGCCCGCTTCGACAGCGGGCCTTACCAGGATGATGCGGCTCACCTTCTTGGCCAGCAGCGCAGAAGCGGCCATGGCGACTGCCAGGTAGGTCTTGCCGGTGCCGGCAGGGCCGACGCCGAAGACCATATCGCACTCCTCGATGGCTTCGAAGTAGCGCCTCTGGTTGATGGAACGGGGCTGAACCATGCGCTTGATGCCGGCCGAGCGTTGCTTGCCGCTCTCCACCAGCCCACGCAGGGTCACCGCCGGATCGGAGGTCACCAACTTGAGCATGCCATGCAACTCGCCGTTGCACAGCAAAGTACCGTTGCGCCGCAAATACTCATAATCGGCAAAAACCCTTTCAAAACGGGCGATCGACTCCGCAGAGCCCTCCACATGCAGGGCATCGGAACGCAAGTCAATGCGGACGTGCAGGTTTTGCTCGATTAGTCTGAGATTCTCATCGCGAGTCCCGAAGAGGGGCTCCAAGTTGGGCGTGATTTCCAGCGCTTTTTTCATCAAGCGGAGAAATGACCTCCTATCAGATCCCGGGGGACTGACATGATTGTTGGGGTGGTTTCAGGACAAAATCGGTAGTAAGGCAGAGGCACAGGAAACTGCACATGCATCGGATGTTTAGCCGGGTTGGCGATAATCACCAGATATTTCCCGTGGATGGGCACAGAGTAGCGTTTGCCGGATCATGGCGTCAACGCCTAATCCGTGAATTCTTTTCCCATTGGATGCACGAGCGGTGCCGCCGGGACGCCCTTCTACCCGGTCAGGAGATTGGGCATTTGATTGACCGGGGGCGGCAAAGACCGTAAAATTAGGCTTTGCAGGCGCCTTGACTCTTCTCTGCTGCCTGCTCCCAGTTTCAAGAAAGTTAAGGGTTTACCATGGCAAATCATGTGTCGGCGCTGAAGCGCGCCCGTCAGACAGTCAAGCGCACCGCGGTTAACCGCGCCAATAAGAGTCACGTTCGCAGGTCACTTCGCGCCCTCCGCGAGGCCATTACCAAAGGCGATTCCCCGGCAGTAGCCGAACAGTATGGCAAGACCGTTTCCGCACTCGACAAGAGTGTGCAAAAGGGTGTGCTCCACAAGAATACCGCCTCCCGCTACAAAGCCCGCTTGCATGCGCGCGTGAAGGCACTCACCCACAAGACTGCCTAATAAGAGATCACTTCTTCTTCTGCGGCGGCGGGGTATCGGTTTTTTCGACTGCCGCGGGAGAAGGCACATTGTAGATCTCGATCGCGCCCTCGCGCAGCACTGCCAGGCGCTCCCCATCATCCGAGAGGGCGAAGTTCTGGCCCGCGGTCAGGATGGGCGTCGCATTGGTCGCCATCAGCAGAGCACCCGTAGCCGAATCGAAGACCTGTACCACCTGCTCACGCACATCCTCGTCGTTGAGTGAGTCCAGCAGGTCAATGATGTGGGTGACGTGCAGCATGCTCAGGGCAAAACGGTCACCCTTTCGCGAATAAGCGAAGGTAGGCCACACCAGATGGCCGTCGCGGCGGCCGGTCCATAGCTTTTTTCCATCCGTGGTCCAGGCGTCGAGAAAGATATCCCCCTGCTTGAGGCCGCAGCTCTCGATGACCAGGGCTTTCTGGTTCAGGAAATTCTCGTGGGGAGTGCACTGAGATGCCACCCTGCCCAGTATCACCGAATCGCCTGTAAAGGGAATGAAACGGACCAGGAACTCGTCGTCGAACTTACCTCCGGCCTTACCTCCGCCGTTATCTTTGTCCACGCCCTGGCCTTCGGCCTTAACTCCGGCCAAGCCCTGGGCTTTGTCCTTATCTTTGGACACGCCCACGTATCCGGTTGAGGTGATGGGCACGTTGATCGGCGACGCTGTTCGCAACGCAGCCAGTACCTCTCGTGAAGCTATGTTCACCACCGTAATCTGGGTGTCCTCAGGGGGAGGCGGTTCCCCGTATTCCCGCGCCTGCGCCTCCAGCTTGTGGTGCTGCTCGGCGAGTATGCCGTTCGTATTGGTGCTCGATCACCAGGACGCGGCCATCCGGCGACACTTCCGTGGAGAGGACTGGCGTCGGGACATCGATGTAGGGGTGCAGCTTCAACGATGCATCGGTGAGCGAATAAGAATTCTTCTGGCGCACCAGAAACTTGCCCCCGCCGAGTGCCCACAAATACCTCCAGCGGTCATGCATCCGCCATTCCGCGGAAGCCTGGACGGTCCCGCCGGGCAGGCTGAGAACTACCGCCTTGATGATCTGGTCGTCTTCGAACCGGTCTGGATTTGGCTCACGCCGCATCAGCCGCGGCTGATGGAAGGTGAACAGCAGGTGATGGGCATCGATAAAGTCCAGCGAGCTGAACGCCCTTCCCGACAGCATGTAGAGCGACCCTGGTGGACGGTACCCCAACGGCTCAACCGGGATGCGTTCCTCGGGCTGCCCGGCGGCGTGGTGGCGGTGGATCCTTGCGATGGGATGAGCCGGAGAGGGGCGCCCCGCCCAGCCAGAAGACCAGCACGATCACGGCGGGCGAAAAGAGGTGTTTGGGCATTCGATACACGCTTGCTTTGAGTGTAGAAGAAATTTGGCAAGCCGCTTGAAGCCGCGCCAAATGCTCTTTTCGGCTCAAGAAAAATGGGACCGAGTCACAGGTCCATTACGTATTGGCCGTATTGGGCTCCAGCTATGGCTGAAGCCCGGGGACGGGGTTCGCTGGCCAGCTCCATCACCAGGCGCTCCAAGACCAGGCGCTTGTCGGGCGGGGACGAGCGCAATTCGAGGTCGGCGTGGGCAATCATGCGGAGCATTTGCGTGAGCTCCCGCCGCGAGCCGTAGCGGCGGGCCTGGCGAATGAGGTCCTCGGCAGCAAAGGGAGGCATGCGGAAACCCTGCCATAGCGCCTGCCAGATGGCGCGCGAGTCGCGCACGTTTTTCTCCAGGATGACCACCATCTGGCGGAAGGTCCGCGCCAGCATGTAGAGATGCCCGATGGCTGAGTCCTCACCGCCGTCGGAGGCATTCAGCAGGCCATGCAGCAGGGCCAGGGCCCGTGGTTTGTCCCGCGCGGTGATGGCGTCGGTCAGCTCGTAGAGCGAGCGCTGCTTGGCCGCCAACACCATGGTCTCCACGTCACCCAGCGTGATGCGCTTACGGTCAAACGCGTACAGCATAAGCTTTTCCAGCTCACTCGAAATGAGCATCATATCCGCGCCCAGGGCATCGGCGAGCTCGCGGGCAGCGTCCGCTTCGAACTTCATCCCCCGGCTGTCGGCGGTCGCGATCAGCCAGCGCACGGCATCCGCCTCGTCCACCCGGGCCAGCTCCACCAGGCCACAATCATCGCCCAGCGTCTCGCGGATTCGCTCATAGCGGTCTTTGTCCTGCAGGTCCATTCGTCTCAGGTCGGCGGGAAGACGCAGGTGGTCGGCGACAAAGATGACCACCGCCTGGGGATTGGGCGAGCGAAAGTAGTCTTTGAGCGCGGCGAACTCTTCTTTTTTCGCGCCGCGGGTATAGAGGGTTTTCAGGTTCCTGACGAAGATGACCTGAAACGGCGCCATCAGGGAAGGCGTGCGGGCCAGGTCGAGCACATGAAAAATGCTGGTCTCGGCCAGGTCGAGTTCGCTGAGCGAGAACTCACGCAGCGTGGGGTCGATGAGCGAGTCCACGACGGCGCGGCGGCAGCGTTCGTAGAGGAAGACCTCGTCGCCGGCGAAGACATATCCGGGGCGCAACGGCGCTTTCGAGGCAGCAGCGGCTTTCACCTCCGCCACGAAGCGATCCGAAGAGGAGAAGCTGCGGAGCTTGCTGGGGTCATCCGTAGGCATGTTCTCCCCTTAGAAGGATTCCAGAATATCGCTCACCAGAGCTTGGGCAAAGTCCCGCGAGAGCCGTTGCACGGCGGGAGAATCTTCTTCGATAAAACTGGCCAGATCCGTGGTGGTTTCGAACTGCTCATGAAAGACATAGTTGGTGTGCTGGTAGAGAACGCGGTGGTCGCGATCGGTCACCAGCACGTTCACGGTGATGGTGATCAGGAAGCTGGAGGTGACGCTGGTTGTCTGCCCCGTCTGCGACGGCAGTGGTCTCGGTGCGATAGGTCAACGGCTGGACCGATTCGGAGATGATGGTCCCAGCGACGGTGGCGTCGGCGTCATCGCCTGCGTCCGGCGCGACGGTGAGGCGGGTGCGATCCGTAAACTCGCGGACCACCGCCTGGGTCATGGGAACTTCCGTGTGATAGAACTGCGTCTTGTTTTTGAAGATAGGGACGGCCAGGGTATGGACCGTGTCCGGCAGATGAGCCGCAGATCCGAGGGTGTGGTATCCGCAACCGGAAACGCCAGGCAAAGCAAGAGCAACCAGCAGAAGTAAGGAACCGCGCATGCTGTGCCTATTGTCGCATCCGGAGTTAGGAGTCGTATGGTCACCCTCGTAGTTTGCCGACGACTTACATCCTGAGTAATGATTGGCGGTCTTTCCGCAAGGGGTGCCGCACCTACGAAAACGAAAGGAACTGGTCCGCGCCGAGAGTAGCAAAAGCAAAAAGGCCCATTTCCGAAGAAATGGGCCTTTTTGTGGATTTGATTGAGGCTAGGCGGGTGACGGCTGGCTTTCGCCGCCGAAACCGGGTGCGCGGCCGGGCTCGGGCTTGATCACGTGCTGCACGTCGCCGGTGGAATTGCCCGGCGGCGGTCCGAGCGGCGGCAACGGAGGCAGATCCTTGCCTTCGATGATCATGCGGATGTCATTGGCGTCCAGGGTCTCACGATCCAGCAGGGCTTGCGCCATGCGGTGCATCGTGTCCTTGTGGTCGCCAAGGATGGAGTAGGCGGACTTGTATGCCTCGTCTACCAAACTCCGCACTTCGGCATCGATCTGGCGCGCCGTCTCCTCGGAGAAGTCGCGGTGCTGCGCGATCTCGCGGCCGAGGAAGATCTGCTCTTCCTTCTTGCCGAAGGTCAACGGACCCATGCGGCTCATGCCGTACTCGCAAACCATCTTGCGGGCCAGATCCGTCGCCCGCTCAATGTCATTGCCGGCGCCGGTGGTCTTGCGGTTCATGAAGATCTCCTCGGCACAACGGCCGCCCATGAGAATGGCGAGCTGGGTTTCGAGGTAATCCTTGGTGACGGTGTGCTTGTCTTCTTCAGGCAACTGCATGGTCACGCCCAGCGCCATGCCGCGCGGGATGATGGTGACCTTATGCAGCGGGTCCGCATGATCGCGCATGGCGGCCACCAGAACGTGGCCTGCTTCGTGGTAAGCCGTATCGCGCTTGTCATCCTCGGAGAGGAGCATGGACTTGCGCTCGGCGCCCATCATGACCTTGTCTTTGGCCAGCTCGAAGTCAAACTGATGCACCGCCTTGCGGTTGGCGCGAGCTGCATTGAGCGCGGCCTCGTTCACCATGTTGGCCAAGTCGGCGCCGGAGAAGCCCGGGGTGCCGCGAGCCAGGATGCGAAGATCGACATCCTCCGCCAAGGGAACCTTCTTGGCATGCACGCGGAGCACTTCCTCGCGTCCACGAACATCCGGCCTGCCCACCACGACGCGGCGGTCAAAACGGCCGGGGCGCAGTAGCGCGGGATCGAGCACATCGGGGCGGTTGGTGGCGGCGATCAAAATGACACCGTCGTTGGACTCAAAACCGTCCATCTCCACCAGCAACTGATTCAGTGTCTGCTCGCGCTCATCGTGTCCGCCGCCCAGACCAGCGCCGCGGTGACGTCCGACGGCGTCGATTTCGTCGATGAAGATGATGCAGGGCGCATTCTTCTTGCCCTGCTCAAACAGGTCACGGACACGGCTTGCGCCGACGCCGACAAACATCTCGACAAAGTCGGAACCGGAGATGGAGAAGAACGGCACGTTGGCTTCGCCGGCAACCGCCCGCGCCAGCAAGGTCTTGCCGGTGCCTGGAGGTCCGACGAGCAGCACACCCTTGGGGATGCGGCCGCCCAACTTCTGGAACTTCTGGGCTTCGCGCAGGAACTCGATGATCTCCTTCAGCTCTTCCTTGGCCTCATCCACGCCGGCCACGTCCTTGAAGGTGATCTTCTTTTGCTGCATGGAGAGCAGGCGGGCCCGGCTCTTGCCGAAGGACAACGCCTTATTGCCACCGCTCTGCATCTGCCGCAGCATGAAGAACCACAGCGCGGCGATCACGATGATGGGAGCGAAGTTGAGAAGAATCGGGAGCCAGGAATTGCCCTGCGTGTCCTTGACCGTGATGCTGACATGGTTGTCTTGAAGGATCTTGAACATGTCAGGGTAGTTGGAGGGCACCGTGGTGTGGAATGCTTCTCGGTCGTTGGCGTAGTGGCCGTGCACTTCGCTGTTGATCACGGTGACGTCGCTGATCTTGCCCGATTGCCCGTCCTGCATGAATTGAGAAAAGGAGATCTCCCGGTCATGACTCATGCCCGTGCTCTTTTGGACGATCTGCCAAAGTAGAACCAGGCAAGCCAGGATGAAAACCCAGAAAATAATTGTCTTGACCGTCGAATTCACGAAAAACCCTCTTTCTACTGCGCCTCTATAAAGAGAAGGGACCATTCAAGGCGGAGCCGATCGCTACACCGGGAACGTTCTTGCAGCCTTTAACATCTATTAGACGACAGTAATCTGCCGCCGATTCGAAGACTGGTGGATTTCGATACGGTAAAACCGTATGCACCACCCCTACCCTTTGCGCCAAATTTATTCTACTCCGCGAAAGCTGGAAACGTCTCCGAAAGCGTGGGAAAGCGTGTCCGAAGTTATACGCGAAGGGTACCGACGATCCGGTTACCCCGTCTACGCCCTCTTCAGGTCATGGACCTGGGCAGTAAAGACAAACCCGGGCGCCTCCACTGTCTACGCCACGCATCCACACAATGTTCCCTTCCCACTCGACCACCGGCCAGTTTTTTCGCGCTCCGCCCAGCACGTGGAGCCGGTCCAGAACCTCTGCAACTTTCTTGGGACCCCGGCTGTGCGCGAGTGTTACCCGGTCTCCGGCTTTCCAGGGCCGTAAGACGGCGGATGCGCCGGCCAAGCCGTCCTGCGCGCGGGCGCCGTGCAAACAGAGGCCGTATTCGGGAGCGCGAATCTCGCCCGGGATGGAAAAGGCATAAGCCGGGCCAGGAATCGGGGGAGCTGGACTCCGGCTGAGACGGATTTCCCGCAGGCTACGCTCCACCGTGATACCGCCGGGGAGATCAAATTTGCCGGCGCGGGACTCGCCCATGGCCAGCAATTGTTCCGTCTGCTCGAAGCTGAGCCTGGCCCCCAGGCGCCGTGCGGCCGCCCGCACCACCCGCCGGGCCACGGCCGGGTGGAGTTCGCGCAAGCGGGCCTGTTCGATAGCCACCGTTTCCTCCTCAGGGTGGGTGCTGGCGGAGCGCCCGCCACCCCGGGTGGGCCGTCCAGGCAGCAACAGAGGGGGCAGAAGGCGGCTCAACTCTCCCTGCCAGTAGGCCTCCTCGTCGGCGGAAATCGACGCTAAACGCGCCAATTGGGCAGCAATCTGGGGATTGAAGGTGCGCAGCAGCGGCAGCAACTCCCGGCGGATGCGGTTGCGGGTGTGCGCCATGTCCTGGTTGCTGGCATCTTCGCGCCATGGCTGCTGAATTGCGAGGAGCCAGGCCTCGATGGTGGCGCGGCTGTTCTCCAGGAACGGCCGCAGGATGCTTCCCGACTCAACTGGGAGCACTGGATGGATGCCACTCAGCCCCTCCGTCCAGGCGCCGCGCAGCAGTTTATGCAGCACCGTCTCCGCCTGGTCGTCGAGGGTGTGCGCAGTGGCAACGGCGTCCGCGTGGCCCCCCGCGATCAATTCGCGGAAGAATGCATAACGAAGATTGCGGGCGGCCTCCTCCAGGGTTTCATGGAGGGTGGCTGCGGCCGCGGGGGCATCCACGCGATGGAGATGGAACGGCAGGTCATGGGTTGTGGCTAGGCTGGCTACAAATGCCGTGTCCTCGTCGGCTGCAGCTCCACGAATACCGTGATGGACGTGGGCGACGGAAAGCACGATGCCCAGCGCTTGGCGCTCCTCGAGCAGGCGGCGGAGCAGAGCCACGGAGTCGGCGCCGCCCGACACCGCGACGGCAAGACGCTGGCCGGGACGAAAGAGGCGGTTTCGCAGGGTTGGCGGCTGCATCGCTGTGGCTATGGTAAGCAATGACAGAATTACATAGCTATACTGCGGGCATGTATCAGATGAGAGCAGCGAAGCCCGCAGACGCAGCCATCATCACCCACCACAGGCGGCGCATGTTTGTGGACGCCGGGCGTCAGGACAACAGGATTCTCGACGTGATGGCGGAGAACTTTAAGCCATGGGTAGAAACCCGGCTGGGGGATGGAAGGTACCTCGGCTGGCTGACCACCGAAAACGGCAAAGTGGTTGCAGGTGCGGGCATGATCATCCTCGAATGGCCGCCGCATCCGCTCGATCCTCGGCAGGATAAACGTGGATACCTGTTGAATGTTTATGTAGAGCCGGAGCATCGGCGGCATAAGCTGGCCAGCCACCTGATCGATCAAGCACTGGCGGAGGCGCGCAAGCAGAAAATCCGTGTCGTTGCACTGCATTCGACCGATGCCGGCAAGCCGCTGTATGAGAGCAACGGCTTCCGTCCAACCAACGAAATGTTCTACGTGGAGCCGGTAGAGGGCTGAGCCCTTCCTGCTATACTCCGATGCTTATGCGGGTCTTCGTTATTCTCCCGGCCGCCGGAATGGGCACACGCATGGCGCCCGGTCACGCGACCCCGAATGCACCCAAGCAGTTTCTTGCCTTGCATGGGATACCGATTCTGGTTCATAGCTTGCGAGCGTTCGCGGCGGTCCCGCGGGTGAGCTCTATTTATGTCGCGGTTCGTAAGCCGGAGATCAGCCGCATGGAGGCGATGATTTCCGAACATGCGTTGGCCACGCGGGTGCAGGTGGTGGAGGGTGGGGACACCCGGCAGGAGTCGGTCAGCCAGGCGCTGAAAGCACTCTCCGCGGCGGACGATGACATCATCCTGGTTCACGATGCGGTGCGGCCGCTGATCGACCCCGCAACCATCGAGCGAACCATCGAAGCAGTAGAAATTTACGGCGCTGCCATTGTAGGACTGCCGGCGGTGGATACTATCAAGCAGGTGGAGCGCACGGCGCGTGGGGCCATTGTGACGGCTACCATCCCGCGGGAGCACATTGTGCAGGCGCAGACGCCGCAAGGTTTTCGCTGGAGTATCCTGCGCCCGGCCTTCGCCGACGCGGAGGCGGATGGGTTTGTGGGAACCGATGAGGCCAGCCTCGTCGAGCGATCGGGGGCACAGGTTGCGGTGGTCCTGGGATCCCCGGCGAACTTGAAAATTACCCATCCCGGTGATCTGAAGCTGGCGGAGTTCTACTTGCAAGACAGGTCCTGAAATGAGCATGAGAATAGGCTATGGCTGGGACTCGCACGCATTCCAGGCCGGCGTGCCGTTGAAAATCGGGGGCATTGCCATCGATCATCCGGAGGGCCTGGCCGGGCACTCCGATGGCGACGTGCTGTTGCACGCTATTACCGATGCCCTGCTGGGCGCGCTGGCCGTGGGTGATATCGGCAGCTTCTTTCCCCCTGGCGATCCGCGCTGGAAGGATGCGGATTCCGCGATTTTTCTGAACCTGGCCCTGGAAGAATTGCAGACCGCCGGCTATCGCATCGTCAATCGTGGACACCACACTGGTGCTGGCCGCGCCCAAGATTGGGCCCATCTCCGGCGATATGCGGCAGCGGGTGGCGGAACTGTTGGATATCGAGCCGAACGCGGTGGGCATCAAGGCCAAGACGCCGGAAGGCCTGAATCAGGATCATGTAGCCCAGGCCCACGCCGTGGTTTTGCTGGAAAAGTTGGATGACAAGAGCGGGATTGGGTTGCTGGAAGCTCAGATCGATGACCCCGCCACGGTGGATGAGGTGCTGACCCAGATCGGGGTGAGCGAAGGCCTCGGCAGTAGTAAGAGCAGGCGCAGGGTGCCCCTGCCAGTCTTCGACACCGAAGACATCACCTAGAACTCGTGCCCGCAGAGCCTCAAAGTGCAATGTGGGGTTAAATACGGCTAACGGCTTGCAAAAGCTCGCTAGAAGGCACAGCTTCAGTCGTGCCACGTGGCAAGAACGAATGTGGGCTTCAGCCCCGCTGAGGTACCGGCTTTCCCTGATTCAGGACGAATGCGTCCAATGCATCTGAGTTGTTTCGGCTGCCAAAGCGGGGGGCTTGAGTACCCGTACCCAGCGGCTGAAGGCCTCGCGAGCGTATGGCTTTTATCGGCACGACTTGAACAGCTTGCGGCCTAACTCTGGTCTTTGAAGGATACGAGCTTTAGCCTCTGTACGTAAGTGATTGCCAGAACTGGTCCGGCTTTAGCCGCTGAGGGATGATTTCTTCAAGCTTCAACGACTTTTTCCGCAACCTCTGAAGCCTTGCCCTTCGTGGACGGTTGTTTCGGCCGTGTGAAGGCATGCTCTTCGTTTGGCAAAGCTAACCAGCGGGGCGATGCGGCGGCCGTTGAAATGAAATAGCATCGGAAGAGCGATGCCAGAAATCCCCCAACCCCCTCGCGTTCGTTTCGCGCCTTCGCCTACCGGCTATCTGCATGTAGGCGGCGCGCGCACTGCCCTCTTCAACTGGCTCTTTGCCCGGCACGCCGGTGGCACCTTTATTCTGCGCATCGAGGATACCGATTTCGAGCGCTCCTCCGAGGATATGGTGCAAGGCATCCTCGATGGCATGCGCTGGCTCGGCATGGAATGGGATGAGGGACCATTTTTTCAATCCCAACGGCTCCCTCTCTATCGATCCACGGCCGAAAAGCTGCGCGCGAGCGGCCATGCCTACTACTGCTTCTGCACCAAGGAAGAGTTGGAGCAACGGCGGCGTCAGGCTACGGAGGCCGGCAAACCTCCGATGTACGACCGGCGCTGCCGGTCGATTGATCCGGCCACGGCTTACAGCCGCTTCCAGGCGGGCGAGCCCGGCGCCCTGCGCTTCGCCGTGCCTGAGGGAGGAGCCACCGCATTTGAGGACGCAGTCTTCGGCCGGGTGGAATTCGCCAACGCAGAATTGGAAGACTTTGTCCTGCTGCGCTCCGACGGCGTGCCCACCTATCACTTAAGCGTGGTTGCCGACGACCTGGATATGCGCCTCACCCACATCATTCGCGGCGCGGACCACATCTCGAATACTCCCAAGCAGGTGTTGCAGTACCACGCCCTGGGAGAGCGCCTGCCCGTTTTTGCTCATCTTCCGCTGATTCTCGGACCGGACAAGAGCCGGCTCTCCAAGCGTCATGGCGCCACCAGCGTCCTGGCATACCAGGACATGGGCATCGTGCCGGAAGCCTTCCGCAATTTTCTGGCTCTGCTGGGCTGGACGCCGGCGAGCGCAGAAAAGGATCGGGAGATGTTCTCCTCCGATGAACTGATCAGCCTTTTCTCGCTGGACGGCATTTCGCGGTCGAATGCTGTTTTCGACAATGGCAAGCTGGCCTGGTTCAACACCGAATGGATACGCCGCTATTCGCCGGCGGAGTTGTTGCCTCTGATTGAAGCGGAGTGGGCGAAGGCGGGCTTCTCCTCCGACAGGACCAGGGAAGAAATATTGGCAGCGATTGCTTTACTGCAACCCAGGGCGCGCAGTCTGAAGGATTTTGCTGGGGCATTTCGCGGCTACTTCAGTGATGCTTATGAATACGATACAGCTGCCGTGGCGAAATTCCTCTCCGACGAGCAGAGCCGCGGCTTGCTGATGGAATTGGGCGAACGGTATCAATCCCTGGATGAGTTCACCGAGCCGGCGGCAGAGCAGTTGCTGCGGGCGTTTGCCGAGGAGAAGGGCGTCAAGGCCGGCACCGTGATCAATGGATCGCGGGTCGCGTTAACGGGCCAAGGCGTGGCACCGAGCCTCTTCGCTGTGATGGCGGCCTTGGGCAGGGAGCGGGTGGTAAAGAGGTTAAAGGCGGCTGGCGAGATCCCTTCTTCACAGGAACAATTGGGCGTGCAGTAGCCCATCCCTCAACTGCTTAAGCCAATTCCGGGGACCGCCAGGACTTAAGTCCTGGGCCATTCTAGAGTAACGGTCCCTGTCGGGACTCCATTCCGGCCTTGTGCGCGCTTAAGCGCCATAAGTCCTTCGCTTGCGGGCAACCTCGGAGTTGCGCTACTGGGCGATGACCGTGACCGAGACGGGAATGGAGTTCGGCGGCCTGCAGGAGTTCGCATCGCAGGCCTGGTAGCGAAGGGCTCCCGTCAGACATGCTCTCCCGGCTGCGCGGTCAGGTGGGCATGCAAGATAAATTCGCCGGTATACACGCTGAGCTTCTCTCGGGGAGCAAACTGGGGGGCATACTCGGTGCCCGGCGGGAAGTCGACCGCGGTGACATTGAGACCTTGCACCTCGACCACAGCCAGCCGCGCGGGGATCAGGGACTTCTCCGTAGGTGCATGGGAATTGATGTGTAGACCATCGGCCACGCGAAAGTGAAGATCGATCTGGGCCGAACGGCGCGCGGGAATATTTACCTTTTCAGGGTAAAGAAACTCAACTCGCAGCCATCGCCTCACTGATTGGCACCGCCGGGCAGCGGCAAGGGCTGGTCCTTGATTACTTGCCCGGAAGCACCCAGGCAAACAAGCCCGGCAACAAGCATGGCAGTGAGGCGGAGCACCTATTTGCCCCCGGCGGCCAACGCCTTCTTGATGCTGGCCTCGACTTCATCCTTTGAAACCAACCCGGCTGTTTCCGCGACAACCTTTCCGTCCCGGCCGACAAAATAGGAGGTAGGCAGGAACTCGACGCCGCCATACTTGCGCGACACGGCATCGTCCCCCACCAGCAACGGGTAATTGAGGCCCTGTTCCTGGCCGAATTTCGCCAGCTTGGCCCGCGGCGTGTCGGCATCATCCTCAGAGACACCGAGAATTTCAAAACCTTGCGGGGCATACTGGGTGCGCAAGGCAACCAGCCAAGGCATTTCAATCTTGCAGGGCGCACACCAGGTCGCCCAGAAGTTGATCAACACCGCCTTACCCTTGTAGTCGGAGAGGGAAAGCTTCTTGCCATCGACCGTCCGCAGGCTGAACTCGGGGGCGCGCTTACCGCGCAGATCGGGCAGGCCCTCGTCAGCGGCAACGTCCTGCTGGACCGATTGGTTGTTGGCGTTTTCAGGAGCAGCAGTACCTTGTGCCTGGCGCTGTGCATATTGCTTGCGGCGCTTGTAGTTGGCATATCCCGACCACACCATAAGCGCGAATGCGGCCAGCACCACGAACAATAACCCATTGATTGCGCTTCACGTCGAGTGACCTTCTCCGGGCGAGGATCAACCTTCAGGTTGCACACAATTATGCCTTGACCCATTCTAATGGACGCTCTCGACAGGCTCCGAAGCGCTCCCCACGGCTGCTGTTACGATCAATTGTTTTGTGATTGCGGATTCATGAGCGCACCCACCCCAGCCCAGTTGATACGCATCGAAGCCGAGGCGCTGCTTCGACTTGCAGCCCGCCTTGAAGACGGCATGTCGGCCAGCTTTGCCCGCGCCGTGGAGCTGGTGGTGGAGTGCGGGCAGCGGCGCGGGCGGGTGGTGGTCACCGGCATCGGCAAGAGCGGCCTCATCGCGCAGAAGCTGGTCGCCACCTTCAATTCGACCGGAACGCCGGCCCTATTTCTGCATCCAGCCGAAGCCCTGCACGGCGACTTGGGGATGCTGGCCAAGGGTGACCTGGTGCTCGCACTCTCCTACAGCGGCGAGACGGAGGAGATCCTGCGCCTGCTGCCCACGCTTAAGCGAATGGGCGATGCCCTGATCAGTTTCTGCTGCGCCATGCGTTCGACGCTAGCGCTGGCCAGCGATGTGGTCCTGGACGTCAGCGTGGAGCAGGAAGCGTGCGGGCTGGGCCTGGCGCCGACCGCTTCCACTACGGTGATGCTGGCGCTGGGCGACGCCCTAGCGATCGCGGCGTCGCTCAAAAAGGGCTTCCGCGCAGAAGACTTCGCTGACCTGCACCCTGGCGGCAAGCTGGGCAGAAAACTGGCCCGGGTGAGAGAGCTGATGCACGCCGGCGATGCTGTTCCCAGGGTATCCGCAGGCACGCCCATGCCCGCGGTGATTTACGAGATGAGCCGCAAAGGCCTGGGCATGACCACCGTAACCGAGGGTGAGACCCTGATCGGCATCATGAGCGACGGCGATCTGCGACGCCTGCTGGAGCGGAAAGGACCGGATGCGCTGGCCATGACCGCAGGCGACGCCATGAATGCCACGCCCAGGACGATTGCCCCGGACGAGTTTGCCGCGCGGGCCCTGAGCATCATGGAGGAAAAGAAGATCACCTCGCTGGTGGTCGTCGACCCCGCGCGTACCGTGGCGGGGGTTCTCCATCTTCATGATTTGTGGGGACTTGAGCTTGATCTGACTTACGAGGTGGCGGCTTCCGCGGCTTCGATGCTGTCGTAGCTTTTGATCAGGGTGTTGGCGCTGGTTAGCTTCAGCAGTTCGGCAACCCGGTAGTTGACCGCCACCAGGCGGATGGCACGGCCGTGGCGTTTGCCGGAGACGTAGTAATTGAGGATGACGCCCAGCCCGGCGGAATCCATGTATTCGCGACTCGGTGAAGTCAAGGATGGTGACTTTCTCCGTGCCGCCCGTGAGAACCTTCTGAAAATCGAACAAGTTGCTCAGGGTAATCGGGCCGTGCAGGCGGAAGATGCGGGTATCCGCCGTGCTGCCGGGAACGACGTCAAAGCTCAAAGGTTCGTTATACATAGCATCCGTGATTGTAGAAAGCGCGGGGCCGCGGTTTGATGACAATCTGGTGAATACCACCGTTGCGGAAAGTCGCCGGGACTTCTCGGCTCCGGCCTGTGAACCTCCTGGACCATTTAGAATTGGCTTACGCTGCTCGAGAAAGTATCCCCAGAATGCACCGTTGGTCGAAGCTGTTTATTCCTACCCTGCGTGAAGCCCCGGCCGATGCCGAGGTAGCCAGTCACAAATTTCTATTGCGCGCCGGATATATCCGTCAAGTCGGGGCGGGAATCTACTCCTACCTCCTCCTCGGCCAACGCTCCATCAACAAGATTCAGGCCATTGTCCGGCAGGAGATGGACCGCATCGGGCAGGAGTTCCTGTTGCCGGCGCTCCACCCACGGGAGTTGTGGGAAGAGAGCGGACGATGGACGCTCATGGGGCAGAACCTGTTCAAGCTGCAGGACCGCAAAGGCGCATGGCTGGCCCTGGGCATGACGGAAGAAGAGGTGATGACCGACATCGCCCGCAAAGAGCTGCGCAGCTACAAGCAGTTGCCCCAGATCTGGTACCAGATCCAGACCAAGTTCCGCGATGAGCCCAGGCCCAGGGCGGGCCTGTTGCGGGTGCGCCAGTTCATCATGAAGGATAGCTACTCCTTCGATCTGGATGAAGCCGGCCTGGATGTCAGCTACAACAAGCATGACGCCGCCTACCGGGCGATTTTCACCCGCAGCGGTCTACGCTTCGTTGCCGTGCAGGCGGACTCCGGCGCCATGGGCGGCTCCCAGTCGCAGGAGTTCATGGTCTTCGCCGAAGCCGGCGAAGACCTGATCGCCAGCTGCCCGGCGTGCAACTATGCGGCCAACGTAGAAAAGGCGACCTCCCAGATTCCCGAGGCGGAAGACCTGCCGCCGACTGGCGATGGAACGCCGGAGCGGATACACACCCCGGGCCAGGCGGCCATCGACGATATCTGTTCGTTTCTGAAGATCTTCCCGCGCAGGACGATCAAGTGTGTCGCCTATATGGTGCTGCGAGGATCCGGGCCGGGGAAAGAGATCTGGGAGCCCGGTCGCCGTATTTTTAAGAGGCGATCACTCGGTGAATGAGACTGAGCTTCTTTCCAGGCTCCGGGCGCGAACTCGAACCATGAACGCGGAGGAGCTGGAGAAGTACTCTGCATGGACCGGCCGGATATCTCGGGCCGGTGGGGCTTAAGGCCAAAAAGGTGGCAAATCCGGTCCAGACCTCTCTTCTTTCGAAGGCGGAGACGTGACGGTGATTATGGATCTGGCTCTCGAAGGCCGCAAGAACCTGGTGTGCGGAGCGAACGAGCAGGATTATCACTTTCGCAACGTCACTCCGGGGAGGGACTTTCAACCCGACGCTCACGGCGGACATCCGCAACGTGAACGAGGGCGAAGGGTTGCCCGAGTTTCCGGCACGCCCGCTCAGCTGGGGAAAGCGGTCGAAGTCGGCCATATCTTCAAGCTTGGCTATCGGTACTCGAAGCCATGGGCGCGACGGTCCTGAACCAGGATGGCAAGGAAGTGATGCCGATCATGGGCTGTTATGGGATCGGGATCGAGCGCATCCTGACCGCGGCGATGGAGCAGAACCATGATGCCAACGGCTTCTGGCTGGCTCGTTCCATTGCGCCCTTCGATGTCGTGGTGACGGTGACCAATATGGGCGATGCCCACCTGGCGGCCACTGCCGAACAGGTGGCCTGAGGCTCGAGGATGCGGGTTTGATGTTTTGCTGGATGACAGGGACGAGCGGGCAGGTGTCAAATTCAAAGATGCGGATCTGATCGGCATTCCTTTCCGGATCAATGTGGGTAAGAAAGTGGCAGAAGGACGGCTGGAGTTGGTAACGCGCTCCACGGCGAGCAGCCAGGATGTTGCTATCGCAGAGATTGTGCAGCGCGGCTGCGGGAGATTGCGCAGATAGCGTCTAAGAGATGCAGGAGTTTATCATTTGGCAGTCAAAATCAAGGTTGTCCGCGCTAACCTGCTTGAAGCACCCGGTGCGCAACATCATCCTGATTGCGCTGGTGGGCACGCTGCTGCTCGGCCTGGTGGTTTGCGAATCAATCTTCGGCTACTACTACTTCAACTACCGGCATATTGTGGATGAGTGGCTGCAAAAGCCGCTCTTTCGAGCAGACGGCCAAGATCTACGCCGCCCCGAAGGAGGTACGCGTGGGGCAGAAGCTGACTCCGCAGACGATCGCCCAGGAGTTGCGCGACGCGGGTTACAGCGGGGACGAGCGATCGCGACCGTTCGGGCATGGGAACCTACTCGCTCAACGATGCGAGCATCAACATCCAGCCCGGCCCGCAGTCCTACCACTCCGAACAGGGCGCCACGATCACGCTTCAACAAAGGCATGGTCAGACAAGATCTCCGGCGACGGCGGCCAGGCACTGGACGCTTATGAGTTGGAGCCGCAACTCATCACCGGGCTCTCCGAAGGGCAGAACCGCACCAAGCGCCGCCTGGTCACCTATAACGAACTGCCACCCAACCTGGTCAATGCCGTAACTTCGATCGAAGACCGGCGTTTCTTTGAGCATGGCGGCGTCGACTACTTCCGCCTGCTGGGCGGCGCTGCGTGACGATCTGCGGCTGGGCCGGCGGCGCGAGGGCGGCTCCACGCTCACCATGCAGCTGGCGCGTGGATTCTTCCTTACCCCGGAGAAGAAGCTGAAGCGCAAGATCATCGAGATCGCCATCACTTTCCAACTGGAGAATCGCTTCAACAAGCAACAGATCTTTCAGATCTACGCCAACGAGATCCCGCTGGGACAGCAGGGCAGTTTCGCCATCAACGGATTTGGCCAGGCGGCGCAGACGTATTTCGGCAAAGACGTAAAGCAGATCGGACCTTGCGCAATGCGCGATGCTGGCCGGGCATGATCCAGCACCCCAGCTATCTCAATCCCTACCGCCATCCGGAAAGGGCGACGCAGCGGCGCAACATGGTTCTCGACGCCATGGTGGAGACGGGCAAGATCACCAAAGAGGAGGCCATGCGATGCCAAGGCTGAACCGCTCAACCTGACACCCATCAACATCGATGCCGGCGAGGCGCCGTACTTCGTCGACCTGGTACGTGACCGGCTGGTGCAGCACATGGGCGACACGGACTTTAACCACCAGGGCTGCGCATTTACACCTCGCTCGATCCGGATCTGCAGCGGGTGGCCTCGGAAGCGGTGACCGAGGGCATGAAGGCCGTCGACGCTGCAGGTAGAAAGGCTGCACGCGCGCAGGGTGAAAGCAGGGTGACGATTCGCCCATCACCTATCCCCAGGTTGCGATGATCGCGCTGAACCCGCATACCGGCCAGGTGCTGGCCCTGGTGGGAGGACGGAATTACGGCGCCAGCCAGTTCGATCATGCTGTGCAGCACCGGCCGACCGGCTCCGTTTTCAAGCCGTTTGTTTATGCGGCGGCCTTCAACACCAGCCTGGCCGGCACCATTCTCACCCAACCGGCATCAGCCGCCGGCCAGCGAAGAAGCCGTGTCCACGACTCCGTGTATCGGCGAACGCCGCATCCGCAGATCCTGCTCCCCCCGATCCGGGCAGGCCGAGCGGGATATTTACCGCCGTCACCATGCTGAACAACGATCCTTACGACCTTGAGGATGGCTACGCCCCGAGCAACTATCATAACGACACACGTTTTACCGGCAACATCACTGCCCGGACCGCGCTGCAGTGGTCGGAAAATAACGCCACCGTGTCTCTGGCGCAGATGGTCGGCTACAACAACGTCGCTGCCCTGGCCCGGGATGCCGGGATCAAATCCGCGCGCGGAACGCCGGCGGTCGCCCTGGGCGCCTATGGATCCACCCCGCTCGATATGGCCGGCGCATATACCGTCTTTGCGAATGGCGGGGTCAAGATCGATCCCTGGCTGCTGGCTTCGGTTCGCTCCGCGTCCGGCGATGTACTCAACGACTATCCGCCGAACTCCAAGCCCATTCTCGATCCGCGGGTTGCCTATCTGACCCTGTCGCTGATGGAGAACGTGATCAACTGCCGGCACGGCTGCCGCGGTGCGCGCTGCAGGCTTCACCGCCCCGGCAGCGGGCAAAACCGGCACCTCGCACGATGCGTGGTTCGCCGGCTTTACCAGCAACCTGCTGTGCGTCGTCTGGATCGGCAATGACGACTATACGGATCTGAAGCTGGAAGGCGGCAAAGCCGCGGCGCCCATCTGGGCGGAGTTCATGAAGCACGCGGTCCAGTTGCCGCAGTACTCCGATACGCGCCAGTTCGTCCCGCCCGCCGGGGTTTCGACGGTGCGGCTGGACAAAGTGACGAACCTGCTCGCGGATGCCAGTTGCCCGACAGACTACGATGCGGTTTTTCTCGACGGAACAGCGCCCACGCAGACCTGCGACCAGAGCGCAGGGGATCAGCGCAATGTCTTCCAGAAGCTTTTTGGCATCGGCAAGCAGGCACGGTCGCCCCGGGAACCCCGGTGAACGGAATGCCGGCGTTGCCGCCGCCACCGGTGGGCACGCAGGCGGCAGCCGCTCCGACCCAGCCGGGCCCGGCTCCGCCTCCTCCCGACGGACAGAAAAAGAAGAAGAAGGGCTTCTTCGGAAGGCTGTTCGGCGGCAAAGGGGATAACGACAACAAGCAGCCAGCGCAGCCGGATCCCGCGCAACCCCACTAGGCTCTGGTATACGGCACGAATGGACGGGTGCCCCACATCTCGCTCGTTTTTCGCGAGATGTGGGATGCCACTGCTCCTTCCTTCTGACTCTCGATTCACCCGATGCACTTAGGCGGTCGACCTCGCAACGCGAAATGGCGCCTCTAAAGACCGGACTTACAAGTTTTTTAAGTCGCATTATCCTCTCTGACATTCCGGGCACCAGAAGGTGGAGCGGGCGCCGGGCCCTTGTTTGCGCATGAGAATGGTTGTTCCGCAGCGGCGGCATGGGAGCCCTTGCGATGGTAGACCCAGAGCCTGGCGGCAGGATCGCCTGAATCCGTCGTGCGGCGCCCTCCGGTGTAGGTCACGATGCCGTCGCCTGCTCCGTCGGCGACGTTGGCAGCGAGAAAGCGGCGCGCGGTGCCAACAGGCACTCGATCTCCGGCGAGCGCAAGCTCGCGACCTTGCGGAAGGGATTTACTCCGCAGGCAAAGCAAATCTCCGACTTGAAGACATTGCCGATCCCGGCCATCACCCGCTGGTTCAACAACACATTGCCTACCTCTTCGTCGCCATGCTCGAGCAGGCGCGCGGCGGCTTCATCGGCGGCAAACGAGCGCCCAGCAAATCGGGTCCCAGCCCGGCGACTCCGGCAAATCTCTCCAGAGTGCGCGCGGTGTAGAAGCGGGCGACCGGCACATTGAAGGCGACCGCCAGCAAATCATCCGTGCCCAGCACTACGCGCATGTGGCTGCGCGCGCGCTTCCATCGCTCCCCCACGCGGTAGATATGCCAGCTGCCGCTCATCAGCATGTGCGTGGCCAGGATGAGATCGCCGGAGAAATGGATGAGCAGCCATTTGCCGCGCGACTCCACTCGCTCGATGATGCGGCCGGTCACCGGGCTCTGATCGTGCACGCTGGCCAAGCGGCGCATAGGCGGTCTCAAAGAGAGTGACCTTGTGGCCGGCAAAGCCCTGCTGCAGAGCGCGAGCGGAGCGGAAGATGGTATCGCCTTCAGGCACGAACCGATCTCCTACTGCACGTTGGGGGCGATGCCCGACGGCTGCACGGATGGATTGGGCAGCAGCACACGGCGAAAGTTGAGGCCCAGCGGCGCGAGATGGAAGCCGGCATCCTGCAGGAAGGGAGCGAGGAAATGCTGCGCCGCCGGCTGGCCATTGATGGTCGAAATCAGCATGCCGCCGCGCTGGTCTTCCCGGCGCTCCATATCCTGCTGGGCCAGCGAGGCGAGAAAGACGCTCAGGTCGCGCGCCGTCGATGAGCGCTCCGGCTCATCGGCGGGCAGGAAGACCTGCAGGTTGGGCTGATTGCGGCGCAGATAAGCCACCAGTTCACCGTTGCGCAGCACGACGCTGGCGCCGACGCTGCGGGTGAGCTGGCGCGGGACGCCCTCCACTGCTTCTTCGCCTTGCGCAGGCCAGCGCAGGACAGAGCCGTATAGGTTGGCCGGATCGGTGGCCGCAAGAATCACCATCTCCGGCTTCTCCAGCGGCGGGCCATTGCGCAGACGAACGCAGCAAATCGACCGCCGCAGGAAGAGCAAACTGCGTCGCACCCAGACCCGCCACGAAATAACCGCGGCGTATGCGGCCGCTTTCTTCCAGCGCTTTGAGCACGTCGTAGATGGCGCTGAAGCCTCCGGGCAGATTCTCAGTCGCAGCCGATTCCCGGGTGAGCACACCATATCGATTGAGCAACTGGTGGGCGAAGGCGTGGCTCCATTCCGTCGCCGAGGCGAGGGAGGAAGGCACCAGACTCCAACGGCCCTGGGCGCTGGGCGGAGTGGTTCGGCGGGAGCGGAAGGAGGGCAGATTATGCTGCCGCTTGGGCTGCCGTGAAGAAGCCGCTGGCCGTGCGACGTAGGCGCGCAAGGCGTGGAAGGTGTCGTTGGTCACCAGGCCGCGCCAAACCAGGCTCCACAGCGCATCGAGCGTTTCGCCCTGGATATCCGCCGCCGACCGCCTCGTGCAGTTGGGCAAAGAAAGCAGCGCCGCTACGGGCCAGTTGATCCAGCAGTGCTGTTTCGCGCGGACTCAACGGATTCTCGGGCGGCGGTGCGGCGCGCGGAGGCAACAGGGTCCTCAGCTTATCGGCCAGGAACAAGCCGATGCGGCCGTCATGCTCGCCCAGCGAATCGAGACCGCACCAGACGACTTCGCCCGCGGCGATCAACGTGTCCAGGCTGCCGGGCGAGTAGTTGGCCAGGCGCGCGGGCAGAATCGAAGTTTCGATCAACGAGGCGGCCAGCGGCGCACCCTGCAGATGCTCGATGGTGTCGAGCAAGGCGTCGAGCCCGCGCCGGCGCTGCAGCACACCCTGCCAGTGGGTCGCCAGACGCGCCAGTGCCTGCTGCTCGATGGGCTCCACCTCGCGGCGCAGCCGGGCCAGCGACTTGCGCCGGATCAGGCGCAGCACCTCGGCATCGCACCACTCGCGGTAGACGCCCCCGGGGCGGAACCCCCCTTCGACGATGCGGCCGTCGAGCAGCAGTGCCTGCAAAGCAGCTCTCGACCTGCGGCGCGTCCAGCGCGAAGCGCTGGTGACCTCACGCAGGGTGAAGGGTCCATGGGTCCGGGCGAAGCGGCGAACCAGCTCCAGCACCGGAGCGGCTACCGGCTGCAGCAGCGCGGCCGCAATCCCCGGAGGAAGCGGAATGCCCAAGCGCATCGCGATAGCGCGCCGCATCTTCAATCGCGATCAGCCGCTTTTCCCCGGCTATCTTGATCTCCAGCAGACGCCGCGAGCGCAGCAGCCGGTCCAATTGGTCCGATTAGCCCGGGGTCGGCGAGACGGCGCTGCAATTCTTCGCGCGAGAGATCGCCGATGCGCAGCAGCAGATCGTGGATGCCGTCCGCGGAGCGAACGCGCTGGGTTTCGAGCAGGCCCTGCAGCTGCTCTTCCACTTCGCTGATGGCATCGGCGTCCAGCAGCTCGCGCAGGTCGGCATCGCCCAGCAGATCGCGCAACTGCTCCTGATCGATGGAGAGAGCCTGGGCGCGGCGCTCGGCCAGCGGCGCATCGCCATCGTAGATGTAATTGGCCACATAGCTGAAGAGCAGCGACGAGGCAAAGGGCGAAGGGGTGCGGGTGTCGGCAACATGCACGCGCACGTTGCGCTGGCGAATGGCGCGCAGCGTCTCGAGCAGCGCCGGCATATCGAAGACGTCGCGCATGCACTCGCGATACGCCTCCAGCAGTATGGGAAACGATGGATAGCGGGAGGCGACGGAGAGCAGATCGTAGGCTCGCTTGCGTTGCTGCCACAAAGGCGCGCGGCCCTGGGCGCGACGCCGCGGCAACAGCAACGCGCGCGCGGCACTTTCGCGGAACTTCGCCGCAAACAACGCGGTGCCGCTGAGCTGGCGCAGCACCAGATCGGTGACTTCTTCCGCATCGAGAAGAACCAGATCGGGATCGGGCGCGCGCATCGCTGTCCGGGAAGCGCAGTACGAATCCATCGTCGCCCCACATCGCTTCCACATCCGCACCGCCACTGGCACGAATACGGCCGGTGATCGCCATGGCCCAGGGCGCGTGAATGCGGCTGCCGAAGGGGGTGAGCACGCAGACGCGCCAATCGCCCATTTCGTCGCGCGTGCGCTCGATGACGATGGTGCGGTCATCTGGAACTACGGTGGTGGCAATTTCCTGGTCGGCGAGAAAGCGGATGAGGTTTTCCGCTGCCAGGGCATCGAGATCGTGCTCGCGGGTCAGGCGGCTCAGCGCGGCGTTGCGCGGCATCTCGCGCAGTTCCCGCACCAGCTGGCCGATGCGGCGGCCGAACTCGAGCGGCCGGCCGGCGTTGTCCCCGTGCCAGAAGGGCATCTTGCCCGGCTGGCCCGGCGCCGGCGAGACCAGCACCCGGTCGTGCGTGATCTCATCGATGCGCCAGGTGGAGGCGCCCAGGATGAAGGTGTCGCCGGTCCGGCTTTCGAAGACCATCTCTTCGTCGAGTTCGCCCACGCGAACGGACTTGCCTTCGGTCCCGGCAGAGAAATACGCCGTAGAGACCGCGATCGGGAATGGTGCCGCCGTTCAGGATGGCCAGCATCTTGACCCCCTCGCGCGGCGCGAGCGTGTCGCGCGCCGCGGTCCCAGGTGATGCGCGGCCGCAGGTCGGCGAATTCGTCCGAGGGATAACGGCCGGCGAGCAGATCGAGCACGCCGGTGAAGGCGGCGCGGGTGAGGCTGCTGAAGGGAGCCGCGCCGCGAATCAGGCGGAAGACTTCTTCGACGCCGATCTCGATAAGCGGAGCCGGCTGCTCCTTGCGGTCCGCCAGAGCCAGGGAGGGAGGCTGGGCCACGATGGCGACGATCTGCTGCGCCAGCACATCCAGCGGGTTGCGCAGAAAGCGGGTCGATTCCACCAGGCCTTCGTGCATGGCGCGAGTCACCGCGGCGCAGGCGACCAGGTCGGCGCGATACTTGGGGAAAATGACGCCTTCGCTGGCCGCGCCCACCTGGTGCCCGGCACGGCCGATGCGCTGCATGGCGCTGGCTACGGAAGGCGGAGCCTCGATCTGGATCACCAGGTCGACCGCGCCCATATCGATGCCAAGCTCGAGCGACGAGGTGGCGACCAGGGCGCGCAGACGTCCGGCCTTCAACTGCTCTTCGATCTCCGAGCGCTGCGCGGCGGCGAGGGAGCCGTGGTGAGCGCGGGCCAGTTGCTCGCCGGCCAGTTCATTGATCGCGCCGGCCAGCCGCTCGGCGATGCGCCGGCTGTTGACGAAGATGATGGTGGAGTGGCGCTGGCGGATGATCTCGACCAGGCGGGGATGAATGGCGGTCCAGATGGATGTACGCTTGGGGCCCTGGGAGGCGGCGCCGCTGGGGAGTTCCTCTTGCTGGCCCATGCGCGCCATGTCTTCCACCGGCACTTCAATGCGCAGGTCAAGCTTCTTGGGCTCGCTGGCATCGATGATGGTGACCGGGCGATACGGGATCACGGCAGAGTCCTGGTCATCTGTTCGGCTACATTCGCGGGCGGCTCGTCGGGCGGCTGCTGCTGACGCTCCGCCGAGGAAATGCGCCACTTCTTCCAGCGGACGCTGGGTGGCGGAGAGGCCAATACGCTGCACGCGGCCCTCGGTGATGGCCTCCAGCCGCTCCAGCGAGAGGGCCAGGTGCGCGCCGCGCTTGGTGGGGACGACGGCGTGGATCTCGTCGATGATCACGGTGTCCACCTGGCGCAGGCTGGCGGCGGCGTCCGAGGTCAGCAGCAGGTAGAGCGACTCCGGCGTGGTGATGAGAATTTCGGCGGGATGGCGGCGGAAGCGGCTCGCTCCTTTTGCGATGTGTCACCGGTACGGATGCTGATCTCGGGCTGGTGGAAAGCGACTCCCGCCTGCCGGGCCATATTCGCGATGCCGGCGAGCGGCGAGCGCAGGTTGCGTTCCACGTCCACGGCCAGGGCTTTCAGGGGGCTGATATAGATGACGCGGCAGCCCTCGGTGCTCCGTCCGGCTTGCGGTGCAGCATCAGCCGGTCGAGGCACCAGAGAAACGCGGTCAGGGTTTTACCGGTGCCGGTGGGAGCAAGAATCAGGGTGCTTTCGCCGCGCGCGATCGCCGGCCAGCCTAGCCGCTGCGGGGCGGTCGGCTGCTCGAAGACGGCGCGAAACCAGGCCGCCGTCACGGGATGGAAGAGCGCCAGGACGTCTTCGGGTGGGGCCGTTGACGCTGGTCGAGTTTGCTTCTTCACCGCCATAGGGTCTGCTTCAAGGATAGCGGTTGCCGGGTCCTGACGAGTTTGATAGCGCAACGAACCCTGGGGTACCCGAGTCTTGGATGCTCTTGGCGGCAAAAGACACATCTGTGTTGCGTCCGGGCCGGGTGCCATTAGGCTCAGGGGACGATGCAAGCAGGCGAGAATGGATTTACTCCGGAGCTGCTGCGCCAGTTGACGACGCAGGCGGCCGACGCGGCGGATCATGCGTACGCGCCCTATTCAAAATTTCGCGTGGGCGCCGCATTGCTGCTGCAGAACGGAGCTCGTCACCGGCGCCAACGTGGAGAACGGCTCATACGGTTTGACTATT
>CAWCAZ010000010.1:0-76556 GCA_963793525.1 uncultured Acidobacteriaceae bacterium | reverse complement strand
ATGAGTGAGGCAATCGTTAGATAGCCTACGATAACCTGGCCGCTCAATCAAACGGTCACGCTCGTCTGTTATACGGTTGCGCGTTAAGGTGGCAATGACCGACTGCAGGATTATCTGCAATACGATAATTGCGACGATCATGCCCGCGACCTTGTTGACGGAGTTTTGCCGGTGCAGGAAAAAGTAAGGGCCATACACCAGGAGCTCCGTCGCAAGCGAGGCGTAAAGAGACTTCTCCCGGTATGAAAGGCTAGTCGTCATCGCAACTCACTCCGATGTAAAAAATATTTAACACGGATGAACATAACGCTAGCTGTTGAGCTGTGTCAAATATTTTTGACATATCGGGGCTTGAACTCAAGAATCCGAGGGAAAGGCGGTAACGAAAAGGTGTGACCCCGGGGGGCGCGCGCGCCCCTGCTAAACGCAAAAGTTCACAACTTTTTGCAATTTGTTGCATCGCCATGACATAGCGCCGAACTGTTCGCTTATCCTCGATCCAGTGAGCATCTCTCCGGACGTGCCCGTATGTTGAAGCCTACACTTCGACGTTGGCGCAAACCGCCACCCATGTTGGTGTTTATGTTGGCAGTCATGCTGCCGGCAGCCGCGCTGATCGCCGTAAGTGCCGGCTATCTCAGGCACATTCAGCAGGGCAAGATGCTTGAGGCCGCCATCCGGCTGGACTATGAACACTCGTTAAAGATCGCCGAAAAGAGGATCATCAAGCGCGCCTACGATAGCTCGGAGAGGGTCAGCGCAAACTTTCCCGATGTAGACAATCCTGAAGAACTCGATACTTTTCTAACCACCCATCCGGAAATCACCCACGCCTTTTTTTGGACGGGGAAAGGCGATTTTGACTTTCGATCGCAGCCCTCCCGCATGACCGATCCTGATTTTCAAGAAGAAAACAGAAAGCTCGCTGACGAGTTGGGGCGGGGGTTTGATTTGTGGTCCGGCGACCATATCGCCAACGTGAAGAGGAATGAAGCGGAGGAAGGACGGCACGTCTTCATCAAGGCCGAGTGGGTGGGTAAGGGTGACAACCTGCAGTATGAGTCTTTCGTCTACTTGTTGCCTCGCGGCTCAAGCCCTGAGCATCCTGCGTTGGCAGGGTTTGTCTACGATGAAGACTATTTGAAGAACAGCTTCTTCCCGCAAGCTCTTAGCGATGCATTGCCGGACCAGGACCCGAACGATACTTTCCATCAACAGCCGGGGCTCATGATTCGGAAGGAAAAAGAGCAGGCCCCGTTGGCTGCTTCGCTTTGCTGGAATGGAGGGGCGCCCGAAGTGGAGCGGCCCTTTGGTAGTGTTTTCCCCAGCCTGATTCTGGGTATCAGGCCGCACGGGACGACGATTGCGGAAATCAGCAATCACTGGACGCATTTAGCTTTCTTAACCCTGGGTGCGCTTTCGCTGCTGATGGGCGGAGGCATGCTATTCGCTTATCGAAGCGTCGCTCGTGAACTTGCACTGGCTAAATTGAAGTCTGATTTCGTTTCCAATGTCTCGCACGAGCTGAGAACACCCCTGTCGCTCATCCGGCTTTATGCCGAAACCCTGGAGCTGGGGCGCATCTCCACCCCGGGCAAGCATCAGGAATACTACGAGATCATCCGCAAAGAGAGTGAGCGTCTAACTTCGCTGATCAACAACATTCTTGATTTCTCCCGCATCGAGGCGGGCAAGAAAGAGTACAGCTTTCGCGAAACCGACATGGCCGATCTGGTGCGCAGCACGCTCGACTCCTATCGTTTTGAAATCGAGCAGAACGGCTTCCAGTTCGAACAGAAGATTGACAACAATCTTCCTCCGCTGCGGGTGGATCGTGAAGCGATTGCCCGTTCGTTGCTGAACCTGGTGAACAATGCCGTCAAGTACTCGGCCGCAGAGAAATACCTCGGCGTCCATCTTTATCGCCGCGACGGTGGCGTCAACCTCGAGGTGGTCGATCACGGAATCGGCATCCCTCCCAAGGAGCAGCCCAAAATCTTCGAGAAGTTCTACCGCGTCGGCGATCCGCTGGTGCATAACACCAAGGGCAGCGGTTTGGGGCTCTCCCTGGTGCGCCACATCGTGCAGGCTCACGGCGGAGTAGTCGCGGTGGAGAGCGCGCCCGGGCGCGGCAGTAAATTCATCATCACATTACCGCTACAAAATTCCGAGGTCCAGCAGGTGTCGGCATGAGACAAGAAGAAAAAGTAAAACGAGCGAAGCACACAGAGCCGGTGAAGATCCTTGTGGTGGAAGACGAGCCGGCCATGGTGGCTGGACTTCGCGACAACTTTGAGTTCGAAGGTTACGAAGTGATTACAGCGCGCGACGGGGTCGAGGGGCTTCAACGCGCGCTCGACGAATCTCCCGACCTGGTGGTTTTAGACGTCATGATGCCGCGGATGAGCGGACTGGAAGTATGCAAGCAGTTGCGGGCCAAACGCGCTTCTCTCCCCATCATCATGCTCACTGCGCGCGGCCAGGAAGTAGACAAGGTGGTGGGCCTTGAGCTCGGGGCGGATGACTATGTGACCAAGCCATTCTCCATTCGCGAATTGCTGGCCCGCGTTAAGTCCGTACTGCGGCGCACGGCGGTCCTGCCCAAAGATCAGGATCAGCACTCTTTTTCCGACGTGGAAGTGGATCTGCGCCGCTGTCGTGTGCTCAGGGCGGGCAAGGTTCTCGATGTTTCCTCCAAGGAATTTGAGCTGCTGAAGTATTTCATCTGCCATGCCGGCGAAACGCTGAGCCGCGATCGCCTCCTGGAAGATGTCTGGGGATACGAAAATTCTCCAACCACGCGCACAGTAGATACGCACCTGGTGCATCTTCGCCAGAAGCTCGAGCCCGATCCTGAACAACCACAGTACTTTCTCACCGTGCACGGAACCGGCTATCGGTTCGTCGGATAGAACGAACCGATCACAACCGAAACGAGGTGGATGTTGAACACCTATCGAGTAGTGCCATTTGACTCACAGTACGGGAGCAGCGGCAAGCAGCAGAATGGGACCACGGTTCCGTCCTTGTTCCAACCCGTCGTGTCTTCATCGACTGTGATGTTGTCATCGACGAGCGGCCGCAGGATGATGTCTACTCACTCTTGCGGGAGCGAATCGATCTTCATGCGCAGTTGTTCGACGCCGTACAGATCCAGCGCAAACTCAGCGGTCCGCGTGTGCTGCGCCGCGGCGACTTGCAATTTGCCAGCGAGGTCTTCGCTGCGCGCTTTCTCGCGGGGGACTTTACCACCTTCTCGCAGGATGGCTCCAAGGTTCTTGCCGTGCTTGGAGATATCGCCGGTAAAGGAGTGGCGGCTGGAATGTGGTTCACGCATCTGGCAGGTCTTCTGCAGAGTTATGGCCGTCCGGACTTTGACCCGGCAAGAATCGCTTGGGAAATCAATCGCCACCTATGTTATCTGCAGCCGGTGGCGCCGTTTGTGACGGCATTTTTCGCGCAAATTAATTGCGAGTTAGGGTCGATCACCTACTGCAATGCCGGCCACTTTCCGCCGATCCTGCTTCGCCGGGATGGACGCACAGATCTGCTCGACAAAGGCGGCCCACTGCTGGGTGCGCTCGAAGGCGCCGAGTTTCAATCAGGCGAGCTGATGCTCGAACCCGGTGACACGCTTGTCGCCTACTCCGATGGCGTACTGGAATGCCGCAACACGGCGGGAGAAGAGTTCGGAGTGGACCGGTTGATAGCATCGGTACTGGAGGCCAAACAGCAGTCCGCTCACGCCACGCTCATGATGCTCCTCGCCGCCGTACAAGACTTTGCCAACGGTAGTCCGCTTTTGGACGACGTAAGCCTGACGCTGATACAGCGCGATGAAGGTACCGGCTTTGCGCAAACGGAGGGCGCTCGCGAAAATTGATCGAGAATACAGCGAGGTTACCGACGGTGTTCCTGGCTCCTCTCCCTGGCTTTTACGCGTGTTAAGCGGTGCTAAAATGAGCACCGATTTACACCTCGGGCTTTCTCTAGCGCCTGGCCGGGGGAGATGCGATGAAAGAGCTTTCGAAATCTCCGCTGGGCCCGCTCATGTTCGCCTGCGCGGTGTTGCTTGCCGGATGCAGAAGCGCAGAGCAGCATCCGGCTCTGACGATTCCTGTCAACAACACCGGTACTCCGGTGGGCTTTCGCGACATCAGCAAGCTACCGGGAACGGTCTTCCAGGTAACCTACACGCCGGCAACCGTCCGCATTGACCTGGCGACTGCCCAGAAATCCCTGACCAGCGTGAGCGACGATGGCCGCGTTCTGGTTTTCTCGAGCGATGATGCTCGCCTGCATGGCCTCAAACAAGGGTCGGTGCTATTCCTCGAGCATCTGGGTGTGCGGCGTGTCGATGCGGTAAATGTCCAGGGTTCTGAGGTCGCTGTGCTGACCGACACTGCGAGCCTGCCGGACCTCATCCAGGACGGAACGGTTCGATTCAACGTGCCGGTAGATTTCGCCCAGTTAGCCGCGCGCAGCTCCGTCACTAGTTATAGAAAGCCCGAGCCGTTGGAAGATATCTTTCATTGGTTTTCTCCTCCCGTCGCCTATGCCAGCGCGCCTGAGTTCAAATACACGGCCAAGGTGAAAGCAGAAACCGACGGCTGGGAGTTCGAATTGGAAGGTGAACCGGAAGGGACTGGCGTGGGGTTGACCCTCACTGCGGCCAAGAAAAAACTGGCCGGCCTAACCGCCACGGTCAACGTGAAAGGCAAGCTGGAAGGCGTAAGCACTACCTTTAACGCCATGATGAATAGTGGCAAACTGCAGGAGTTTGCCTACATGACCCCCATGACGGGCACGGTCGATGTCGACTGGTCCGTGCTCACCATGGCGCCGGGCAGCAGCATCGGGGAGTCAAGACTTAAGCTGCCACCCTTTGCCAAGGATGTTTTCGACATCTATGGCATTCCCTTTCTCTTCAAAGTAGACGAGGCGCTGATCTTCAAGCCCGGCTTCGGGGGCAAGAAGGACGTGGCTGACGGCAACTTCCATGTGGTCTACACCGGCAGCGGCGGACTTACCATCCATGGCGGCCAAAGCTCCCCCGAGGGAAAGATGGAAGGGCAGCCGGAGAATGGAAAAACCACCGCGGAATCGCTGGCGGCGCATGGTGTTGTAATCGCTATCAACGCACCTAAGGTATCGGTTTCGGTGGGCACAGAGAGCCTCAAAGAGGCGCTCAAGCAAGCGGTACCCGCGGGTATCAGCGATAAGGTAGCCGAATTGATTGAGAAAGGGCCCTTTGGAGGCCTGATTAAATCGCCCAAGGAAAATTTCTTCAAAACCGAAGGCGGGGCCTACGTGCAGTTGGTGACCGAGTTCGACTACGCCGGCTCGGGTCCGTTGAGTATCGTCCCATGCTCCATGACGCATTTGAATTTCTACGCCCAGGCGGGAGCGGACGCGACTTTGCTGGGCACGACCGCGGAGTCGCCAAAAATCAATCTCAATGAGGTCAAGAAAACGACGCGGGAGCCGGATATCGACGCTTGCGGTGCGAAATAACTGGCCGCGCAAACGGAGAAAGCCATGAACCGATTCTGTGGGCTATGCGGCAATGCGCTGCAACCGGAAGCGCGCTTTTGCCCCGTCTGCGGCAACGCCGTGCCCCAGGACACCGCAGAGGCTGCCGTCTCCACGCCACCGCCACCCGCACAACGCGCACCGGCCATCTCGCCGCCGTGGACCCCTATCCCGCAAACACCCGAGCCGCCGGCGCGTCACCCGTGCCAGCGGCGTCGATGCCGGCAAGCTATTCCGCCGTGAATCTGCCGCCGGTCACGCCGCAACCGCAGCGCCGTTCGCCTCTCTTCAAATTGCTGGCCATCGCGCTGGTGCTCATTCTTGTTGCCGGGCTCACCATCCTGGCAGGCATTCTTTACATTGGCTACCGTGTCGGGCAAAAGGCAACCCACGCTGTCAAAACCCTCTCTCAAGCCACCACTGGCCCAGGCGGAACGATGCGCAATCCGCTGCAGGGCCTGATGGCCGGCCATGCGCCCGGCGACGATATTCCCACTCTCTCTGCAAGTGATCCCATAACTCCGTGCACGCCCGCTGCTTTTCCTGACCAGAAAGCAGCGCGTATCCCGCTCGAACCACACACCGTGCTGACTAATGCATGGGGGATCAAGTATGGCGATGTAGAGCTCCACAACGAGATCAACTCCATCGATAACTCGACCTTCACCGCCACCTCCACCGCCCCGGAGTACAAAGACGATGCAGGCAAAGACATAAAGCCGAGTTCGAACACCAACCAGAACTGCAACGCCGACTTCCAATCGGCCGGCGCCTTTGCTACCGTCAATTCTCATAACCTGCCACGGCTTCTGCATGATGTCACCCGCACTCGTCTTTCCGACGTCGCATTTCGGGCGATCAAGGAAGGCGGCAAAGTGAACCTGCGCTACATGGATATCTGGTTCGTGCGTGACGGCGTCAAGCCAACTTATGTTTCCGGAACTCTTACACGGGTCGAGCCCAATGACCTGGATTACCCCATGATCGTCAACGATCAACGGGTGACTCTGCCGGTGATCCACCTGACCGGAACGTTTGAGACTGAAAGCAAGGATCCTCGTCCTCAGAGTGACCGTCCGACCCATATTGGCGCTGAACTTTTTGTTTTGGACGATGCTCCGGATCCTCTGGTGCTCTCTTGGAGGCTAAGGCACCCTTCGTTCCATTCTGGAAATTTTCGCGTCGAAGTGGTGAAGATCAACTTTCCCGTCGCCAAGCCCGACAACGTGCTGGAGCAACAGTTGACCCAGCAGAAGCGCGCCGTCACCTATGGCATCTACTTCGATTTTGCCAAGGCGACGTTGAAGCCGGAATCCGAGCCAGTCCTGAAGGAGATTGCGCAGGCAATGAAGGACAATCCCGATTGGAAGCTGACGGTAGAAGGCCACACCGACAACATCGGAGGTGACGCCTATAATCTCGACCTATCGAAGCGGCGCGCACTGGCGGTGAAAGAAGCGCTGGTAGCGCAATACAACATCGCCCCCGATCGGCTGGCCAACGACGGTTTCGGCGCCTCTCGCCCGGTAGAAAGCAACGACACGCTGGAGGGCCGAGCCCGCAACCGCCGTGTTGAGCTTGTCCGCCAATAAAACATCAGCGCGGAGTTTCTCCGGAGTGTGCGCCGCAGTCGATCTCAGTGTGCACTCAAGGCCGACACTATCGTCTTGCCCACGAGTCCGAAAATCGCAGTCGATTGCGATTGATTGTCGCGGTCGAGCCGGTTCACGCTGATCACCAGCGATGCATCGATCTCCTTGACGTAATACATATCGGTGCTGAAGCCGTTGATGGTGCCGGAGTGTCCGCAGAATCCGTGTCCAAAGGCCACGCCTTCGCCGTAGTTGGCGTCGGTTTCGACCAGCGGCTGGCCTTGCAAGCGTTCCTCTTGTGTCTCGGGCTTCAGCAAACCTCCCAAACACAAGGCCCGGGAGAAGGTATGGAGGTCAGAAACATCGGAGATGACCGCCCCCGCCGCACCGGCGAGGGGCGGATTGAAGAGCGTCTTGTCGTCGAACTGGTTGGTGGCTGCATTCCAGCCGTACCCGTGAAGGCCGCCAGGGACCCCAGTGCCGATGGGGTAAGTCGTATTTCGAAGCTTGAGCGGGACGATCACCGTCTGGGTGATTAGCGTGCCGATATCTTTTCCGGTGACGCGCTGCACAATGCCGGCCAGGATGTCGTAATTGAAATCCGTATAGACGCCCACAGTGTTGGGAGCTTTGAATTCCGCCTTGAGCTGGGCGATAGACTTCAGGTCGTCGGCGAGCGAGGGAGCTGGCTTGAGGGGCGCGTCATACACCCGCGCCAGCACGGCATCATCATTGGGAGCCGGAATGCCGCTACGCATGCGCAGCAGGTCGTCGATGGTGATTTGATCGGCGTTGGGAAATTGCGGATACCACTTGGCGATGGGATCAGTCTTGTGCAGTAACCCTCGATCGATCAACACCAGGATCGCCGTCGCGGCAAACGGTTTGGTGATGCTGGCAATACGGAACGGCTGATCGAGGGTGCGTTTCGCATGGGTTTGTAAATCGGCGAATCCCTCGACAAACGTGTATTGGCCTTTGCTGGGAACATAGACGCCCACGGCCGCACTGGGCAGATTGTTTTTCCTAACCAGCTCCTCGATCTGGCTGCTCAGCTGCGCTGCGATATCGGCAGTGAATAAAGTGTTGGCCACGGTCACCGGTGCCGGGACGGGCGAACCAGGAAGCACGAACGCATACACACAGGTTGCAAGCAACAACAGCCAAGCCCACCTATAAACGAAGCGCATGGAGACCATCCATTGGCGAGCGCGACGCTCGGTTTCATGAGCTCGCGCTCGAGAAAAATCCACCCTGCTAACGCGGTCCTGGAATGTAGGGGCCCGTGAGAAAGGTATCAGCATTTTCAAAAAAACGCAGGAGCGGCCCAGGCAGCCGGCACGGTGAGAGCAGAAGTGCTGCCCGGAGAAGGAAAATATGGAAGGTTTGGGCAGAATTTACATGGCGCAACTGGAACAAATGTCAGGGTTTCGGTGGGTGTAGCGAGGGCAAGCTCATCTTCCGCCCGGCCCCGTTCCCATCGTTTGCTTTGCCAGGTAGTGACATGTACATTAGCAACATTAGCAGTGCTGGTTGCAACGGCAATCGTTGCAAAGCGCAATACTACATGTTGGAGTAAAGATGCAACACGATGTAGGAGTTGAATCGGGAAAGGTATCGCAACAAATCGACCGGGCTATCAAGTGCAGATCAAGTAAGTTCAATGATGTAACAATAACAGTTTTCATTGAGTCGCCGGTTGCAAGCAGTCTCGCGTGGTCTTTGTCGGCCGGCTCTCGCAGAACAAAAAATGAGTCCATGACTCCTGGTGTTTGCTTTCCGGCGGACCGAACGTTAAGCCAGCAGGCGGTGTCGCTATGATCGACTACCAACGCCTGGAAAGAGGCGCGAGCGGCGTGGACCGGCGCGCTCCCTTACGGATGGACGACGATCAACTGACTGCGGCCGCATGCGAGAATGCCAGGCTACGGAAAGTGATCGACGTGCAGAAGTCCGAAATCAACCGGCTCATGCGCTTGCTCGGGATTGGCTTGCTTCAAAAATAGAAAGCCCCACTGACCTTCCTGGTCAGTGGGGAACCCGCGCTTAAGAGGGAATTTGTACCCCTAAAATTCGGCCGGCGTCCCGCCCCATTGTCTCGGATCGACATCCGCAATGGATTGCGAGAAACACCAATGGTGCCCGGCGAAGTCCTCAACGTTATATTGTCGTTCCCCGTAAGGATAGTCGGTAGGCTCCCGAACAATCTTTACACCGCTTCGCCTGGCACGATCGTAGTGAGTGTTGACATCCTCGACTCTCACCATGACTGCACTCCGCAACGAGACGCCCCCGCTTTGCTCGATCAAGACAACCGCTCCTCCATCGCCGGCATTTAGTTGAGCGCGGTGGTTCCCCATCCGAAGGCGCAGGGTAAATCCGAACGCATTGCACAACCAATCGATAGCGTTACCGATGTCTGGGTAGGCCAGCTCGGGAATCACAACGCTACCGGGCATCGATCGATTGGAGAGCATTCGTGAAATTCTACCAAACCACGAGGATCGGTTTACCAGCGATAGGGGAAAGCTGGGGCTGGACCAAAACCCCCGGTCTTTCTTCGTGAAATGACCGCCATCGTCATCCTTTAACAACATGTCCTTAACATCGTGTCAGCGATCTCGGCTGCCGGCGAAGGGGGTGATCAGTTTCCCCTTGATCTCGGCGTGCCTTCCACCGGGCAAGGCGCATCACACACGGGCTGCATCAAAATTATGCGGAGGTTACAAAGATCCCATGAAATACCGACTTCTCGTCGCGGTCACCATGATGCTTTTAACGACGCTTTCGACTAGTATCACGCTCTTTGCGCAACGAGGAACTAACCGGGGATTGGGAGATGCCCCTTTTACTGAAGCGCCCGCTGACGTTTCCTACTGGGTTTCTTATTGGGGGCAACCTCGAGTTCTTCTCTTTGGCCCCGAGCAGGAAGCGTTCCACCAAAACGTGCGCGAAATTATGTTCCCCTTGAATGTCTATGACCAGCCTTTGGACCCGAGTGTCCTGGATCAGGATGCCGCATGGTTGAAGGAACATGCGGACGATCGCTTCTACATCGAAGGCTACGCCTCGTCGGACGGCATGCTGGGTTACAACCTGACGCTCTCCAACCGGCGTGCCGATTGGGTCAAACAGGCTTTGATCAGCAAGGGCGTTGCGGAAAGTCGAATCGTGCTGGGAGTGCCATGGGGGCAGCTGTATCCAACTTGTGCCGAACTCAACGAGGCATGCTGGAGCAAAAACCGGGTGGTCCGGTTCGCTTATTCTCCACATTGAGCGAGCCAGTCTCGGGGACAGGGAATTGGCTTACACCCCACAGTCCCCGAAAGGCGTCCATTCGATAAGGTTTGGATCTTTGTGCTATCGAGCGGAGGCCTTGGAAGCATCCACCGCTAGACCGAGCTCGCGCTCCGCGGCACGGAGGTGATCCTCGGCCTTGGCGCCGTGGCCCTGCATGTCGTAGTGATTCGCCGCACGTGCGTGCTCCATTTCATGGATGGATTCGATGACATGCTTGTGCACAGCGTCGAGATCATGCCAATCGTGGACTTGTGCGGACAATACCGCACCTGCCGAAAATGCCAATGTGAGAGCAAGAGCCGAAGCAAGTCTCTTCATCTTACTTTTCTCCGTTCAAAGTACGTCTAACTTGAAAAGCCAAACTTACCCTAACTCAATGGTTGACCTCCGAAAAGTTACTTTCAGGGGACGTGTACCTTGATGGGCAACGAGGGTGTCAAGAAATACTGGACGAAACGAGCGCCCAAGTTAACGTAACTGTAATAGTAGCGAGCGCTTGGCCTAAGCCCAACTTATGGCCATGAATAACAACTGCCGATGCCGGCGCTAACTAACTCTGCTGCCCGTTTTTATCCTGAGTGTTGAAACTCGACAGATAATCTCGGGCGGACAAACCCGAGTCCCGAACACCCTGGCGGGCACAACTTTACAGCTTGCTGAAAAACTCATGCTCAGTGTTAGGGCACAACTTTACACTTCGCCGAAAACGCTCATGCTTAGTGTCAGGGTACAGCTTTACACCTTGCTGGAAACGCTCATGCTTTGTGTCAGGGCACAGCTTTGGAGCTTGCGGAAAAACTCCAGCTTTTGAAGGGTACCGGCTTCAGCACGTACATGAATCATTGCAAACAGGTCCGGCTTTAGCCGCTGAGGGGATGGTTTCTCCCTTGGTTCAACGACCTTTTAGCCGTGCCCTTCCTTCCGCGAAATCCGCTGGCCCTCCCGTGCGCCTGCTTCGAACGGCGTCGCAATCGGAGGATGGTGCCAGCCCGGCCCCAGCTGCGAGGCGATTCGCTGCCTTTTCTGATGACGAATCGTGGCCGTCGTGATGGAATCTCCTAAATGAGCGAAATCGGGACAGTCGAGTTCGTTTTTCTTTTACTCCTCTTCTTTATCGTGGTTTTTGGGATACTCGCCCGAAAGCTGGGGACGCCCTATCCCATTGTCATGGTCGTCGGCGGACTGCTGCTCAGTTTTGTACCCGCGGTTCCCGACATTACCCTCGCACCTGACCTGATTTTCTTGGTTGTGCTGCCCCCTCTGCTCTACGCTTCCGCGTGGACAACCTCGTGGCGCGACTTTCGCTACAACATTCTCAGCATCTCATTTCTGGCCTTTGGATTGGTTGCATTTACTGTGATCGGCGTGGCCGTCGCCGCACCCCACGTCTTCCGCGGATTCGATTGGCGGCTCGGATTGGTACTGGGAGCGATTGTCGCGCCTACCGACGCAATTGCCGCCGGTTCCATCGCACGGCGCATCGGACTCCCCGGCCGTATCGTCGACATCCTTGAGGGCGAGAGCCTCATCAACGATGCTTCGGGGCTGTTGGCGCTGGAATTCGCTGTCGGGATCCTGGTTGAGAAACGTATGCCGACCGCAGGCGGCGGCCTGCTTACCTTTGTCTGGCTCACCGCCGGTGGAGTCGCGATCGGACTCGCGATCGGCTGGATCGTCGGCCACTTCGAACGATGGATCGATGATGCCCCCATCGAAGTGACGATCAGCATTCTCGTTCCTTATGTGGCTTATCTAGCCGCCCAGGGCGTTCATGCTTCCGGCGTGCTGGCGGTGGTCAGCTGCGGACTGCTTCTCTCCCAACGAAGCGCCCGGCTCTTCTCGCCATCGGTTCGTATCGGCTTGTGGTCGGTTTGGCAGTCCTTGACGTTCATTCTGAACGGGCTGGTGTTCGTGCTCATCGGGCTTCAGTTTCCTGCCATCCGCGCCTCGATTTACAGCTACCATCTCTCGACCATCCTGATGTATGGCGCGGTTTTCAGCGTTTTCCTCATCCTGCTGCGGCTGGCGTGGGTCTTTCCAGGTGCGCACCTCTCCTTCTTCCTTCGTAGGCGGCTTTTCCATCAGGAAGAGGGCCCACCGGAAGCCCGGCAACTTTTTGTCCTTGGGTGGACGGGTATGCGAGGCGTAGTTTCCCTGGCCGCCGCTCTTGCCCTTCCGACTCTGCTTAAAGACGGCTCGCCTTTCCCTCACCGGAATTTGATTATTTGCTTAACGTTCTACGTGATTCTAGTGACCTTGGTGCTCCAGGGCTTTACCCTTCCGTCTCTTATCCGTCTGCTCGGCCTGGCTGGCGGCCAGGGACCGGACTGCGAGGAACTGGAAGCGCGGCGGATCGTAGCTCAGGCTGCTTTAGACCAGCTGGAAAGTGCGAAAGCCCGGGACAGCGAGGAATCCGCCGATATCTATGACGACCTGGCCAAGCACTACCGGCACCGGCTGGCAACGCTCAAGGTGAATGCAAATCCCAAAGACCTCAAGCACAGCGAACAACACCGCGCTCTCTTCCTGGAGGGAATAAGAGTGGAGCGCTCGACCGCCATAAGGCTACGGAATGAAGAGCGCATCGGCGACAATGTCTTGCGCCGCATCGAAAGGGAATTGGACTTGGACGAATCGCGCCTGGCCAATCAGGAGGAATGAGCTAATCCACATGAAAACGATTCGCACCGAAGTGTTGGATATCGCGTATCTCGATGATGGACCGCAAGACGGTGAACCGCTCCTGCTTCTGCATGGCTGGCCAGAGTCACCAGTGGGTTTTCATGAGATATCCTCGCGCCTGCATCAAGCGGGCTTCCGCACCATCGCACCCTTCCTTCGCGGCTTCGGAGCTACCCGCTTTCTGTCTTCGGAAACACCCCGCGTTGGCCTCGCCGCGGCCCTTGCACAAGACGCTCTCGATCTCATGGACCGCCTCGCGATCCAGCGCTTCTCGGTCATTGGCCACGATTGGGGAGCGCGCGCCGGCTATGCCCTGGCCGCGCTCGCGCCCGGCCGAGTAGGCAGCCTCTGCGCCATGGCGTTGGCTTTTCAACCCCGCTTCGAGTTCCGCATACCCTCCTACGAGCAGTCGCGCCGCTTCTGGTATCAGTTCTTCATGTGCACCGACAAGGGGATGAAGAAAGTAATCGAGGATCCCATTGGCTTCTCGCGCTTCCAGTGGGAGACTTGGAGCCCGCCGGGATGGTTCACCGACCAGGACTTCAAGGCGGCCGCCCGCGCATGGGAAAATCCCGACTATCCGGCGATCACCCTCAACGGCTATCGCTCGCGCTGGTTGGAGACTGAACCCCAGGACCCGCGTTACAACGACGTCCAATCAAAATTGAGCGAGTCCGAACGCATCACTGTACCCACCCTGATGATTCAAGGCGCCGCGGACCTTTGCGATCCGCCCAGCGAATCCGAAGGGATGGAGCGCTATTTCACCGCGGATTATCAGCGGGTCTTGGTCGCGGAGGTCGGCCATTTCCCGCACCGCGAGGCTGCGGTCACCGTTGCGGACGCAATCGTGCCTTGGTTGCAGCATTAGGATGCGTGTTCGCAGGCGCTGGTTTCCCGGCGCCGTCCATTCGAGCACCACTTGTAAACGAACTAGCCGGCGTCCGGCGAAATTTCGTCGCAACGATGCCCACATTGGATCGCGTAAGGCAACGTGGTAATCATCGTCGCGCCGTAAGCTGCGGCGTGTTCACCCTCAAGATGGAGTATCAAAGCCCCCTTCGTCTGCTCAAATCTCTTCGCGGTCGTTGACAAAAGAGTCTCACCATTTGGTTTGTACACGGTCACTCGCTGCATCGTGAATCCTCCTGGCTGATCAGTGTAGACCTCATTCTCATGGAGCGCACTCACCGGTTAGCCCGAGTATCGTTTCAGCCAACGAAATCCGGCCCTGTGCCAAGGATGCGACGGAATGATTCGAGCAGGAGATGGGGGTACCGGGCGACGGCTGATGTGGGCTTTCGGGTCTGCGTGAGAACCTGACCTGTCCAAATGCGCGGTGGCAGCCCCGCATTTATGCGGGGGAACGAGCGCTTTAGCGCTGGCAAGGCCGAAGCCTCATGAGTCCCTTCCTAAGGCGCCAGTACCCTCCAAGAGCTACCCTCCAAGAGCACGGGTTTTCGGCAGCAGCTGAGAACGTTTCCACCCCCTGAACATCCACGCAGGGCAAAAAAGTTGCGACCGGCGAAGCAAGCGATTCATCCTAATACTGCCGAAAAACGCGGAGCCGGATTGGTAAGCACGGCTCGCTGCGGACTCCATCCGCAGTTAAGTCAACTCTCCCAGACAGGGGAGAAGGACCCACGGCGATAGGGGCAATGCTGCGGCATTGCTCGCTGTCGCGTGGTGCGTTCCGGTATAAAGCCCGATAGCCACGCGATGGAAATTTCATAATAAGGAGATCGCGATGGCAACGCTTAACCACACCAACCTCACCACCTACAACGTCCCCGGCCTGAAGGAGCTCTTCCGCTCGGTTTTCGATTTTCAGGTATTGGATGAACGGGGCGACAAGTTCGCCGTGTTGCGGAATTCCGAGGGCTTTCTGCTGACCTTGATGTACGACAAGCACATGACGCCGGAGCAGGGCTACCCCGGTCTGTTTCACGTTGGCTTCCTGCAGCCCACGCAGCATGCGGTCGACCGGATGCACGAGGCGCTGACTGCTCGCAACTACATGGCTCCCAAACCCGCACAACTGCAGCGCGGCGGTCCGCCCACCTACGGCTTCTATTATGACGCCCCCGGCGGTGTCGTGGTGGAGGTAAGTACGATGAGCTTCGCCGAAGCCTCCTGACACTCGTCAGGGGGTTACGGGCGGTACATCCTCTTCTTCTTGGGTGACGATTGTGCCCTGATGATAGAGGATGTGCCACCCATGGGTACTGCTTTGCCAGATCGTAGCGCGGCGGGTGATGCGCTCACCCTGGCGTAAGGTGTAAGTGAAAAGATAGGTATCGGGGCCAAGCCGCCGGAGACCGTAGTCTGAGCATTGCCAGCCTGCTGTATTCGCATCCACGGGAGGACGTAGTTCCAGGCTCCGGAGGATGAACTCCCGGCTATAACGCCGGCCTGACGCGCCAACTTCCCAATACTCCGGCGTCATGGCGTTTTCGAAGTCGATCCGCGTGGCGCCGAACTTCGGAATATGAAAGATGGGCTCCCGGCGGCGGAGTTCTTCAAACACCTGCAGAAGGTCAGAGTCGATGTGGGTGAAAACCATGTTATCTGCCATGCAACGATTGTAAGATCGCCGGCGCTCAGCGGCGGACCAGGTCCGGTACGACGGAGGCTCTTGGAGCCGCAGGCGTCGCCGGAGCGCCAAACACAGCGCCGTAGTCGGCTACAGATGGAGCGGCCGGAATCGCTGGTGGCGTATAACGGGCCCAAGGCTCGAAGACATAAGATTGCGGCAGCTTGACCGGCTGTCCGGTTTCTTTAACGGACTCGTGGATGAAGGAATTTTCCGGGATCTCTCGCGCCCACTTGCCGCGAGGAAGGCACCAGCGGCTACCCTTTTTGCGCGGGAAGTATTCCAGCAGCCACCAGGCCCCGCTGAGAGAGATATGCAGGAGCCCTTTTGGATTGGGCGCCACGTACTTGGGAAGAAATTCCGGAGGGGTTGTTTGGCCAAGCACAATTTGAGCCCGCGTTCCGTCGACCAACAGCCCGTTACCGATTGCCTCCACCAGGATCCACTCAAACGTGATCTTGGAAAGGCCGGCGTCATTTTCCATATAGCTGCCGCCGACATCGGAGTGGACGCCGGTGAACCAGACCTGGCGAAGGTCCTGCGCCGGTTGACCCGGTGAGGCTTCAAGGGGCGGTCCCCAGAGGTTGTCCTGGTAGCAGCAACGGTGCTCATGGATCGAAATGGCATGACGCCCGGTGCGAATAATCGGGTTCTGCCCGTTGAAGGGGAGCTCGATCGGTGAATTGATCCACCCATAAGAGCTAACAGTGTCCCAGAGACCGCAGAAATAGACTTCGACCTCGCGAGAAAATGCGTACTTGAAGGCTTCTTCTGGAGGGAATGTTTGCGTTTGCCCTTGAGACTGCTTGGTCATATTGGAATAAAGCCGGAGGATATAGGGAATGAGCTGCTCATTGCCCGGTTCGAGAAGACCGAACACATGCAGCAGACCACCGACGGCGCGCGCCGTATAGGACCCGCGGCTGAAACCAAATAAGTAGATGTGGTCGCCGGTCTCGTAGGTGTTCATGAGGTAGCGGTAGGCATCGCCGACGTTATCCAGCAAGCCCGCGCCGAAAGCAAGCCCTCGCATCTGTGACCACCACTTAGCAAGCCTGCCGTTTGCATTAGGCGAGCCCAACGTGCCCACCCCGGGGTGGTAATAGGCGATTTGCTCGGGACAGATATGAAGTGTGTTATAAAGCTTGACCACGTTGGAGTCTGTGTCGGGATTATGGAAGTCGTTTCCTGTGCCATCACAGCAGATGATGATGTTCTTCGCCATCATGTCCCTCACGGTTGCTTCTGCGAAGCGTTACCCTACTTTACTGCCGTCATGCCCGGTTCAAGCCAGGAGAAGAGAAAACTACTGACTTCAGGAAACTGGGAAGCAACAAAGCCAATCAGCGGAACACCAACCAGCGACGCCGTCTTGAGATAGAAATCGAGATCGAGCTGTCCTGGAGCGTGGTTGGTCGTCCGGCTAAGTATAGGGTCCCGGTTGATCGACGCATAGATCAGTATGACGGCCAACGATAGGATACCGAGGATACCAGCCAATCCGATCAGCAGGGCATGACGGTTGAGGTAGGGGTAACTTGTGCCGGCCCAGACGAGGAATAGATAAAGCATAGCGGCGGTGACTAACCGGCTACGGATCTGCAAGAGCACCATGCGGACATAGTGGATATAGACAAGAGCGACCCACTCCTCGCAGACCAGCTGCTCGGTCGAAATTGGTTCGTCAGGTTTGTCAGGTTCGTTGGCAGGGGCGCTTTTCTCCTCGTCGACGGCTGCATCGCAGGCGGTGATGGGTCCCTTCTCATTGCGCCACGCTGTCTTGAGCTTGCACAGAAGACGGCCGGCGACAAGTGCGATCTGTTTCTGCACGGCTCCGAACGCTTCGCCGATGGATTGCGGATCCTCAAGCGCGACTGCTTTCTGCAGTTCCTCAACGGACTTTTTGAGGCTTTGCCCCTCGGTCTCCAGGGCTGCGTCATCAGAGAGGGCGTCGCGGGCCTGCTCCAGCAGGCGAAAGATCGCACGGTATCGCGCCGAACGGCTTCCACGAAAAATCCACAGCGAACTCCAGGTGAACCCGCGGATGGAGCTGAAACCACGGCGCAGAGAAGAGGATTCCAACCGCTCCAGACACAACGTCTTCAACTTCTGCCAGACCACGGCCGCCATGACGAGCTCCCACAAGATCGCTACGATCAGCAGATACATCGCCACGCCAAGCGACCATTGCAGCATGGATCCATCAAACATGAGCGGTCGTAGATTGAGCAGCACTCCGCACACCAGGGCAAAAGCAGCGACCAATGCAAGTAACACTAATTTCAACCGGATAGTGCACCAACATGGCGGCCAATGAAGAAGTCTCGTTACCGGCATGAGATCGCAATCACCGGGACAATTAGGGAGATCCTGCTGGGCCTTCGGAAGACGAGGCCGGAGATTTTCAGTGAAGGCGATGCGATCAAGATGACTGTATAGGAGGATACAAAAGGCAATGATCGTGAGGAAGAACGGAAATACCGGGGAAACGCCGCGCAGCGGATAGCTGGCCCGATACTCGAAGAGTTCAGGGAATCCTGACCAAGCCGAAAGCCAATGCCACAGAAGGTACCATAGACCCAGCGAGACCGCGGCAATCACCAGGATAGCGATCCACCGGTCTCGGCTCTTCATCCATTGCGCCGGAGCGTCAGGGTTGAAAATCAGGGAGTGAAAGAGATAAGTCCCGGCAAGCGAGAGGACTACGCCGCCGGCACAAAGAACTAACCAGGACTTCCAGGAAGAATCGCCCGGCGGAAGGGTGAGTTGAAACGCTGCCAGCAGCAATATGGTCATGCCTAACTGAAGCCCCAACTTTGGCGGACCAAGAACGGCGTCGTTGATGGTGTAGGAGGGCGAAAGATCCCTAATAGCACGAAGCCCAAGACACTTGGCTGTGTGATAAAACGCGATCAAGCAAAGGCACAGCAGCAGCAGATCCTGGGACAGATGTGGCAACTCCACCGTTGCCAAGTCTTTGGCTGGTTGGTTTACCACTGATGACAGATGGAAGGGACGCGATGGATGGACCGGATCGTTGAGTAAGGCGACAGGCCAATAGTCTCCATGCCCTACCGCGGAAAGCCACAGAGGCGGACTGCCGTCGGTCAGGCCTGAGTAAGAGAACGGCATCTTGGTGTTGCGATCCGGGGGAGGGTAAAGAAAGTGCGCGGCGGCATACAGGCCCTCTGAGGTGTCGCTTGAGAAAAAAGAACCACTCAGGCGGTCCTGATGGATCAAGGGAAACGGACTGACGAAATACATGTTGGCAAAGTCGTTGGGAGAGCCAGAGCGGAGAAATAGATTGTCAGCCTGATTAACTATGACAAGGGTATTCGCTGCTTCGCGGGCCAGGATCTCGGCGACAAAGATCTCATCGAGAACGTCGGTCGCGCTCAGAACGACTACCTTGATATGCCGTCGCTCGATAGTTTGGGTGATCTCTCGCATGACGCCGTCCTGAGAGACGGGCATCTGTTGCTCGGCAAAGTTGGGAACGGTGTCATCGTCACTCGTCTCATTGAAGTTCAGGCTGAGGCTGACGTTTCCGGCGCCTGACGTGGAAACTCCGAAGCCAAAGATGTTGCTGTTCTGGTAAGCGCTTCTGAGATGAGATATGTTGCGCGGAAAATAAAGATGCGGGTACGGATCATTCGGATCATCTGTTGGGCGGGCTTTAGAACCGTAACTGCTCTCGTCTTCGGTAAGGTCGGCGATCTGCTTGGGTTCGAACTGGCCCTGCTCATGCAAAAAGTCCTTAATCCGCTTACTGCGCCAATCCTTGTCGACTCCGAAGGAAACGAAAGAAATCTCCGGGCGATCCTGGCTTGACCAATGGCAGTCTTTGTCGATCTTGGCAGGCGGCAAGAAGTCCTGGCAGTAGGAATCGGTTACCGAGCCGCTGGCGATCGTAATCTTGTCGAGGTTGAGAGTCGCGATGGCTTTACCGGTAAGCAGGGCCTGCAAGGATCGGCCTGAACCGCTGAAGGTGGGTCCCAGGATGCGGAGCTCGCGCTGTTGGGGAGCCAGTATCCCTATCTGGTGAACAGCTTCCTCGAACTGCGTATGGTCGATACCTGCCGTAGGTGAGTTACCAACCAGGAAGACAGCCAGCGGTTTTTGCGCTGGAGCGGCACTTTGGTCTTCATCGCCACTTGATGAGCTCCTCGTCTTTTCTTTCCCGTTGGCAAGCGGAGGTGGAGGACTGCAGCTGTGACCTCGGAAGAGAATCACCCCGGGATAACTCTCGCGGCCCTGCAGGAAGAGGCGCTCCTCTTCCTGGGCGGCGAAATGTTCGGCAGAGGAAGGCGAGGAGGACGGCGGCGACCACGGCAGCCAGTTGGATTGATATTGATAACAGGAGGCCTGTAGAGCATCTTCGAGAGCATCCATGTCGCGATCGAAGAATAGAGCCAAGTGGGTATGGATAGGGTCCGGCTCAATCGCAATCATCGCCTCGATCGTATTTGGTGGTACCACGTCATTAATCGCTTTCGGAAGGCTGTCGTCGGCCCCGGAGGCGGTGCTGTAAAAATCACTGAGGGCCGATGACAGCTCTTCCTGGGCGCTGAGCTTGCCGAGATTTTCAGGATGGCCTTTCAGCTCCGCTTCCCAGAAAACCTTGTCAAAGGGACTCTGAGGAACCTGGAGCGAACGCCGGACGTGGGCGCCCCCAATCGATCCGGGAGATGGCGACGCGGGAGGCGCGGGAGCAGTACTGAGGTGAAGCGCGGCCGCGACAACGCCAATTACGACGGCGCCTGCGACATAAGGACGATCTGCCATGGCTACCCCATGACCACTCGAAGCCATGGTGTAACTCGGAGCAGGAACGTTTCACGATCCAGCCGGGCTCTAGGGGGAAGGACAGCGACTCAGAAGGGTAAAGCAGTGGGCCTTCTGTCACCGTATTAGCCGTATAAGGCCCATTTAGGCAGCGGCGGCGATCGTCGCGTTGACGGCAATCAACCGTGGTGGTGTGCATACAGCCGGCCGGTTATTTTGCAGGCGTTGACGCCGCGGCGGGAGGGTTGCTAGGCTGAACCGCAGTTCTCTCCGGTCGCAGGTTGCGGGATTGGGGGCTGGTCCGATGATGAAGAAGCTGGAAACAGGCGCAAGTATAGAGATCCTTCGGAAGGCATTGGGAAGTGTTCGTCCGAGCGGCGAGTTAAAGCCTGATGAGACGCTTGGCCAGTTGATGCCAAGGGTCGAAGAGCGGAGTGAGTTTCGGGGCATTGTCCAGGAGCTCTTAAAAGCAGAGAATTTTCACATCGAGTCGGCGGCAATTCCCATCTTTTCGCATACCAGGCTCGACGAGATCACCGAAGCGCTTACCTTGTCGGCGCTGCCAGGCAATCCGACAACGGAAAAGCCTGACTATGACGACTCCTCCATATCGCGAATGACAGGCGAATCCTACACACCAAAAACCGAAACTGAGGGGGAGAAATGAGCTACCCCGCCATTAACGTTGGTCCGCGACCAGAAGCAGGTTACTGCGGCCGATAAAAGCTGCTAAGGTTGGCTGGTCCGCCGCCGGGACGGCGAGCACCGCGGCCACGCCATCGTTCTGCGTTTGCAGATCGAGAACGATTACGTCTTTTTCGAACAAAGTAGTCGTTGCACGCTCGGACGGTGCGCCAGTGAGCGAGGCCGTGAAGGGCGGTTTCATTCCGGCGAACAGATTGGTTGGCTGTATTTTGAGCCCCAGCAGAACGCGGCCCTTCAATTCCGTAGTCAAGCGATCTCCCTGGCTCAGTTGGCGGGCATCGATGCCATCCCCCGCTTTGACAAACTGAAAGCTATAGCGGCCGACCGCATCGGCCGCCTCTTTTGCCGACGGGGGTGCATCTGCGTGGCCTTTGAGGAGCAGATCTGCGCGCTGAATGATGTGGAAAGGTTGGAGCCCATGCGGACCTGCCACCAGGGGTGGGGGTGTGTGGGCATCGCGGCGTAAGGCTGCAACGGCCAGGAGCAGCGCCGCCAAAAGCATGACGTCGATCCAGTACTGCGTGCGGAACCCAGCCATCAAAAAATCGGAGGAGAGAACGAGCAGCTTTGCCCTGCCACGAACCGCGATCGCATTTCCGTTATTCATATCCGCATGCGCCTATTTGCCCTGGCTTGCAGCAGGCTTGATTTCATAGCGAATGGTGAGCCTGCCGGCGGGCACAATAGGACCGACGAGCAACTCCAGAGGAGCGATCCGGCGTACCCTGACGCTGCCGCTCGAGACTCGGACGGAGTCCGGAACATAGGCATACCCGTCCGGCAGAGCGTCGACAACAATGAGCCTGGAAACGCGCCGGGCGTCACGATTCTTGATCCTGAAGCGCACCGGGATCCTGAGGTTCGGCGACTGCGATAAGTACTGGCGTTGTGCGGTCACTGTAATGTCAGCCGGAGAGGGGATGGTGCGGGTAACTGGGTCATCATACGGCAGAGGCATAATCTTGTCAGCGTAGAGGATCTCACTCGATAGCTTGAACCAGATGGCCCGCTCTTCCTGATTGGTAAGAGGTTTCTGTTGGTAGCCGAGAGCTTTGAGCAGATCGAGCCGATAGAGATCGAAGGCCGCTCGCACCTGGGTGCCCCAGGCCTCTGCCCTATTGATGGCAAGCTGATTGAAGAGAACCGCCAGCACGAGAAAGAAGCCGGCTCTCCAAAGCCACGGCAAGTGATAACTCCACTCCAGTGGTCTGGGGATGGCTAGCCCGATGATGAGCGTGGCCAGACTGGTCAACGCGCTCAGGAAGGAGAGGTTCAGCATGAAATCGAAGTCGGTTTTGGCTTCGTCGACGGTGGAAGCAAAAGCGGGGTCGATTTTGGCAACGAGCCGCGGCCAAAAGACGATAGCATCCATGCCGTAGGCCAGTGTGGAGTAGCGTTCAAAACAGCGGATGACGTTGCCCATCCGGGTGGGCAGAATGAACGACTCCATATCCGGCAGTTGGCTAATCAGGAACAAGTCCAGGGCGTTTTTGCGGGCACGTACTTTGGCCATGAGCGAGCCGTTCTGATTGAACTGCGCCATTTGCTTTTGCAACTGCTTGGCTTGTGCATCGAGTTCTTGTGCTTTTCTCAGCCTCCACTTCTGCATACTACCCATGGCGCGGCCGAGAAGTGTTCCTTGCCAGGGATAACCCTCATAGATACGAATGATCGGATTGTTGAGATCGTAGAGCAATCCGGTCAACACAAAGACCACCAAGGTGAAGACGACAGCCTGCCACTTATCTTCACCCACCGCGATTTTCGATACCAAGCCGGGGAGAAAAGCGGTTTGGGGCAGCAGCGGCGCAATCAGCACGATGTTGAGCGCCGATAGGATCACCACCGGGAACAGGCTCCCCAGGATGAGCATCTTGGCGAATTGCCCGGAGATTGCGGTTAACAGGCTGCCCACGATCACTCCTTTAAGAGGGCCACGGCCACAACGGCCGCGAGCCTCGTTTCTTCAAAGCGGGTAGTACTGGATAAGAACATGCAGATCGCCTACATGGCAGGGAAAACATTCCGGCTTGTCATTCATGGTGAGGAACAGGGGCCCGCCGTCTGCAGCAGCAGGGAGCGAGAGAATGCACTCGGCTCCCACGGCGAAGACTTTTTTGCCGGAGTATGGACCTGCGGAGCCGGCAGTCGTGTCCGGGATGTCGGCTGTGCTGCCGCCGACTTTTCCTATCAATGCGCCATAGGCCGCGCTGCTGCAGAGCATGCCGGTGCGCGCGGTGGCCGTGGGGTCCCCATCAGGTCCACAAGGATTGTCGCCCGCGGGACTCCACAGGATGGGAACGGACTGGCCGTCGCGGTTCTCGTTCACGGTGCGCAAGCGAAGGAGACGGGAGCCTGGAACAAACTCACAGGCAAGCGTCCAAAAGCCGCGCCCGTAGGAGCTGACTGGGACCAGATCCATGTTCTGCCAAGCAAGAGCCATGGGGGGCCTCATGTTCTTATCGCGATTGCTAGTTTGGCACACAATTCCATGTGCAGATTTCATTGCCGTCGGCGTCCTTGGTGCAGGTCGATTCGGCGTGCTGGCCGGCGGGACACTCCGGCGCGCTGGCGAACTGCATGGAGAGCAAGGACAGGCCATGAATGCCGGCCCCGGCGAGTGCCGAATGGACGACCTGGCGCAGATGGTCCATGTGCGGCGCGAGATCGCCGGGTGGCGACGGCTTGCGCTGCTGTTTGCGGGCGGCGGTTTTCTTAGCGGCTTTCTTGGCAACTTTCTTGCTGGTTGCTTTTTTCCTGGCGGATTTTTTCGCGGTCATGGCGATTTCTCCTTAGCTTTTGGCGCTGATGGCTGGGGCACGGTGGTGGCGGTCGGAGAGGGAGCTACGGTAACCAGCGCCGTCGCGATGGTCTTGTCATCCACCTGCAGGAGGAAAGTCTGATGACCTTCTTTGCTGGTGATGTCGCGATTGAGGAGTACTTCGATCTGCGATGTGGGCGGCGCAGCCTTCTTATCCGGGGAAGGCTCGGCGGGGGCGGGGGCGGAGCCGGCCGGTTTGCTTTTTGCCGGCTGCTTCCAAAAAGTAAGCGGCTTGCCTTCAAACGAGACCTGCTTGACCGCGTCCAGGCCTTCTCCGGTAACTGTCACGGTGACTACTTCGTTGAGGCCGAGGACGTTTGGCTGTACAGAGCTGACCTTGAGTGTTGGGTTAGAGGTTTCTTCTTTAGGCGGGCTCAGCGAGAGATCGATTACTTGCGCGGAGCCGTCGTCGGAGACGAGCACGAATTTCTGGTAATCGCTCAGGAATTTGGAGTCTGCGACTACCCGGATCATGGAGCAGCGGTTGGGGTCGTTGGAGTTGCCCGGCTTCTGACAGGGAAGGATACGGGAAAATTCCACCGGCGGCGGCGGGGGTGTTTTCGCGTGCGGGGCGGCCGGCTTCTTCCTTTCCGCCTTCGTTTCTGGAGTTGGCGGTGGCGTGCTGGGCGCATCCGTCAGGGGATAGGTTTTGTCGAGCACCAGCTTCCAGCGCCCTCTGAATTCCATGCCGGGGCGCGCGATGAGCAAGGTGGTGGTTTTGCCCGTCGTCATTCGGGTCACTTGCACGGCGTCGGGATCGTAGATGAGATCCTCCGCCGACCAGCTTTCACCGAGAAGAGGAAAGACGATGCCGGCGCGGTTATCCTGCGGTTGCAGCAGAGAGTTGGGCACGCGGACAATTGCGATTACGTATTTGCGCTCAAGAAATGGGGAGATGGTGTCGGTGGTGTCTTGCAGCCTGGCGCGGTAGGGGATGCGGGCGCCGTTTAGGGTGAGGATAGGGTCGGGATAAGTGCGTATGCTGTCGAGGGTCAGGTCATGCTGGGGCCGCGCGTCGCCCACGATCAGCTCGAGCGTGCTGTAGCCGGGGCCCAACGGCCTAAGTTGTGCTTTGGCAAGCAGGATGCCCTCGGAAGCGCCAGGGTATAAGGGGACTGCCGGCCCATAGCGCCCGTTGACCACGGCCGAGAGAGCGCCTGAGAGCAGATCACTATTCGCTGCCAGCAGCATGGTTTGCGAGGATTTCAAAAAGAGTCCATCCTGCGGACCGCTGAAGGTCTTGTCACCGATCTTGATGCTGGTGCCGGTGAAAAAGTTGGTGCCGGTGATTTGCAGCTCCGTGTTGCCGCTGGTGGTTTGGAAGGCGCGGACGTTGTTGATGATCGGGGCCAGGCCCCCTTCGATGGCTTCGGTAGGCAGGGCGGGGATGGTTGTATCCAGTGCCTCGTTGTTGGCCGGAGGCACGGGTTTTGCTGACCAACGCCAAAATCCGGGATAGTTCGTGGTGACAGTGCTTGCCGTGCTGTGGTCGTAATGCAACCAGTAGGTCTTGGCGTGGACATTGATGGAGAGGGGAGCTGTGGCTTCCGACGCCCGAGCTCCGGGCAAATCGGTATCTGGCAGGGCGATGACGGCAAACATCTGCCTCATGCCCGGAGAGACGGATCGCCTGCCCAGGACTGGGCGAAACGTCCATCCGAAGTTCACCGCCCCTGCCGGCGCGGGGCGTTCCAGGGCCAGGGTATCGCTGTCCCGGTAGAGAAAGAAAATCTGTTTGCGCTTGCGTTGGTTGTAGTTGACGGAGACGATTTTCGCGACGGCAGCGCCTCCGAAGGCGGTGGATGAAGAGGAGAGGGACGTGGCGTTGTAGGCTTTCTCCTGCGGCATGGCAGCCACCAGGGAAATGGGACCTCTGCTTGAAGTGAGGGTGATTTCGACGTACGCGGCTGCGTCCATGGCGTTCTTCGGGGGATCGAGCGCGATATTGAAGCTCACCACCGCCTGGCGTCGCGGGAGTCCGTTTATCAGACGGTCCGTTACCGCTCGCTCGAGCAGCATGCGTACGTTGAAGATCTGGTAGGTGAGGTCCACCTGGTCGCTGAGAAGGTCGAGGGAGTTTTCTCCGTAGTCCGGCTTGTTGGCGGGAGATGCGAGGAGCTCCGGAAGGGCCGGGCTCGCAGATGCGGTGCCGCCGGCGGCGGGCGGGCTTACCGATGCAGTGAAACCACGAGAGACGTCCTGCTGTTCGGAGCCCTGGGTCTGCCCCAACGCCTTGGCGAGGGATGGCTGATCGATGGCCTGGACCTGACCTAGCCTGGCGTTGAGCTGGTCGAGCATGATGGTGAGAGATTGATTGTCGTAGACCTTAGGCTGGCCGACGCTGATGCCGTTGGATTGGGCGTGCGTCTGGGCCGGAAGCGACAGGAGAAGAAAAAACGACAGGAGGAAAAGATATGTGAGTCGGGTGAGAAGCGGACGAGAACGCAGTGGGGTAATATTTCGGCTCTTAATCAGCATCGAAACGACCCGGGCGATAGTCTCGCTTTGCAGAATTGTACGGAAGATAGCGGATTGGGTTTGGAATGTCAACGAACGCTGTGTCCGTTCGAAGTTCAGGCAAGGAGATCGGTGAGCGTCGAATGAACGGACGGGATTGTAGCCGGATTGCGAGACGACCACGACGGCAACAAACGACAGCCAATGGTAGCGCCACAAAACACATTAAGTTCGCTTAATAAACGGATGCCAACCGCACGTCGAATACCCAACCTGCACCAACCACACCGGCTGGGGAGATCAGACGTTTACCTGGCCGGCGCCGGCATGTGTTTGCTGGGACGCACCGGGGTCGACGTAGACGGGAATACTTACGGAGAAGACGGAACCGCTGCCTAGTTGGCTGACCACGGTGATGGACCCTCCGTGCGCCGCGATGATGACCTTGGCGATAGGCAGACCCATTCCGGCTCCGGGGGATGTGTAGCGCTGACGCCCACCGCGGTAGAACTTGTCGAAGATGAGCGTTTGCTCAAAAGAGTCAATGCCGGCCCCGCGATCGGCGACGCTGATCACAAGAAAGCCGGCCTTTACTTCGGCGGATACTTTGATCGGCGTTTCCGCAGCGGAGTACTCGCCCGCGTTGTCGAGCAGATGCATCAACACTTCGCGTATGCGGGCCAGATCGATGCGCACCAACGGCAAGTCAGCGGGCAGGGCAATCTCGATGGGATGGTTCTCAATCGCCGCTTTGGCGTCCTGTAAGGCAGGCTGAAGAGCTTCCTGAATCGAGTGCGGACGCAGGTCGAGTTTAAATTTGCCGGAGTCGAGTTGGCTCATCTCCGCTGTTTCGTCCACCATTCGGTTGAGCCGGTCGGTTTGCTCATCAACGCCCGCGAGCAAAGCACGCTTGCCCTGGTCGTCGAGGGCGTTGCCGTTCAACAACGTGGTGACGTTGTGCTTGATCGTGGTGAGCGGAGCGTGAAGTTCATGAGCGACGGAATCGAGTAGGGCCGATTGCAGCCGCTGATTCTCTTGCATCACCTGGTTTTTGCTAAGGGCCTCGAGGGCGCGGGCGCGTTCAACGGCCAGACCCGCGAGGCTGCCGATCGCATTCAATGTCTCGCGTGACAGATCGTATCCTGAGAAAGCAAGGGCTCCGACAGTGCGAACACTCAGACGCAGCGGGATATACGCGCTCCCATCCTGCACCGCGGGTTCCCCACGCAGAAGAGTCAGGCGCAACAGGCTTTCATCCACCCTTGCGCCGGGCGAAGAGCGATAGAGCGAAGCATTGCCGGCCACCACCATACAGACATCGCGCGCCGAAAAGGTTTCTTTCACATAGAGCGGAAGCGCGTTCAGCAGCTCGAGCTCGTTTTCTGATGCCAGGAACCGCTGGCTCAATTCGTAAAGCTGTTCCGCTTCGCGCCGGCGATGTGTTGCGGACTCGGCATCGCGCCGCGCACGCCCCGCCAGGTTGCTGGCCACCAGCGCGGTGGTAAGGAAGGCAAAGAACGCGACCCAATCTTGCGCGTTTAGGATCCTGAAGGTTCCGATGGGGGGAAGGAAATAGAAGTTAAATGCGCCCGCCGCACCCAGCGCCAGCACCAGCGCGTAACGCAGACCCCAATAAGCTGAGGCCAGCAGAACCGCTATAAGTAAGGTCAGCGCCACTGTGGTTACATTGACGTGCAGCCGAAAATCAGTCGCTGTAATCACGATATGGCTGCGACAACAAGGCTAAAACGCGCAGCCTGTATCCGAGCATGGCTTTTCACTACTGTATTGTACGATTGAGGCTGGCGCCGTGAAAGACGAGGCCTTGGTGACTAAGACGTCCGAGGATTGGCTGAGTGAAATATCCCCGAGAAACCTACAGGCACGCTTCAAGCTATTTCTCGGCTATGCTCCGGGTGTCGGCAAAACCTACAGCATGTTAAGTGAGGCTATACGCCGTTCGAGCCGGGGCGAAGATGTGGTCATTGGCGTAGTGAGAGCACGGCCGCAAAGGGGTCGCGGAATTGGCCGCGCAAACTTGATCGATTCCGACTGCGCCACCTTGAATTCAAAGGGACACTGTTTGAAGAGATGGACGTGGATGCCATTCTCGCGCGCAAGCCGAGTGTTGTTCTGGTGGATGAACTGGCGCATACCAACATTGAGGGCAGCAAGCACCACAAGCGGTTTGAAGATGTGATGGAACTGCTCCAGGCCAGGGTTGACATTCTTTCCACCATGAATGTGCAGCACATTGAGAGCCTCGGCCCGACAGTGTTGCAGATTACCGGGGTCCAGATCCGTGAGACGGTGCCCGATTGGGTGATGCAGCGTGTGGACGAGATCCATCTCGCGGACCTCACGCCGCAAGCGCTGCAGGAGCGCATGTGGCGCGGCGATATTTACCCGGTGGAGCGTGCAGAACGGGCGCTTGCTCATTTTTTCCGGCCGGCCAATTTGATTGCGCTGCGTGAGCTTGCGCTGCGTCAGGTGACGCAAGTCGTTGACCGCAGCCTCGACACCTATTTGAAGGGGCAAGGCGGACAGGCAACCCAAGGTGCGGTCGAAAGAATCGGTGTATGCATCGATGCGAAAACAGGAGCTCAATATCTGATCGCTCGCGGCTCGCGGATGGCACAGGGTCTGGGCGGCGACCTCTACGTGCTTTACCTGGATCTCGGTAGGGAACTGGATTCAAATCGATGGAAGACCCTGGAAGAGAGCCTGCGGTTCGCAGAGAGCCTGAGCGCCCACGTGGTGCGGGCATCGGGGAGCAACCTGATCAAAGGTATTCGGGAATTCATCCGCGAGCATCACATCACCCAGGTTATCCTTGGGCGGTCTGTGCGCTCGGGCTGGCGTTGGTTTCCATACCTTGTGTCGCTCCAGGGATTGCTGCGTGCTTGTGCCACAGTAGATGTTCACATTGTTACGCTGGAACCCCGCGGATGAGCTCGCGGATGCGCTCGCGACTGAAAGCGCTTAAGCAGGAATCAATTTGCTCTTCAACTTCGGCATGGCATTGGCCACGCGCATACCAGTCTTGAAGAGCGAAAAGGCGGGATACTTCTTTTCGCCGGTAAACTGCTTCATCGCTTTGAGCGAATCCGCGACCGCGGCAAACGCATACTCGCGCATGGAGGCTTCATACTCCGCAATTGCCTGGAGCAGGGGCTTTTCACCGCGATGCACTTGCTGCAACTGTGAACTGAGCAAAGCTGCGTCTTGCAACGCGATGTTGCCGCCCACGCCGCGATAGGGCGTCATGCCGTGAATGGCGTCGCCCAACAAAGTGATTTGCGTCGACTTCCAGGGGACGGGAGGCGGCGCGGTGCGGATATGGTTGAGAAAAAGTTCCTGCTCGTCCATCATTTCGACGAGCTTGCGGAGACTGGGGTGCCAACCGGCTACGGTGCGGCGCAACGCGTCTTTCAACGTGCTACCGCTGACGGATGCAGCCTGATTATCGAGGCCGAAGAACTCCGGCCGCCCCCCGAGTGCCAGGATCAGATAGTCCTCATCGCCGGGCAACGGTCCCTCAATGCCAAGACGGCGCAGCGTTTGGCCGGCCTCTCCGGAACGCTTCCACATCGCCATAAACATGCTGCAAGCGGCGGCCGGCACGACCATGACGGGACCATCGAGCAGCAGATGGGGAGCCAGCGCCATGACGCCATGGGTAAGAGGAATGGTGCCGCCTATCCCCACCACGCCCGTGTCTATGGGCTCGGCATGGGGCAGGTACTGTTTGCGAACGGCGGAGTTGACGCCGTCGGCAGCCACCAGCAGATCCGCCTCGGCGCTGCTGCCGTCTTCAAAATGCGCGCGGATGGCGCCATCGGGAGTTTCTTCATAGCGCAGAAATCGCTTGTCGAATTGCACCTCATCTTCCAGGCCCGCCAGCAGGATGCGCCGCAGGGTGATGCGGCTGATCGACCGATGCCGGGCAATGGTGTCTTCTGTGCTGCCCCGGCTCGGGCGAGGTTGAGGAGTTCGTGCAGTTGCTCGGTGACTATGCTGAAGCCCCGCGAAAAGTCCCCACCCGTGGACTGGAAAAGATCCCACAGTTGCTGGGGTAAACATGCATGGAGTGCGGTGCTGCCTTGGGGATTGATGTGAATACGGTATCCTTGCGGGCGTGAATCCGGGGACTGGTCCCGCTCATAGACGGCTACGTTGATTCCTGCCTTCTTCAATCCGTTCGCCAGGCACAGTCCACCCATGCCGCCGCCGATGATTGCTACGTGGAAGGCGCGATTTTTCATTTTTTTGCTCCTATTGGCTTTTGCAGTCTTTTCTTCGCTTTGCCGGAGAGGATCCATGTCTCCGTATTTCGTTCCATGGCGTCGATCTGGCCGCCGCCGGATGCGGCGGCGCCGCCAAAAATCGACATCAACATGGAGAGCATCTCGCCGGGAGGGATGTCATCGCGGAAGGTTCCGTCCGCTACACCCGCCCGGACCATCCGCTCGATTCCATCGCGCCAGCGTGCATTCATCTGTTCAACGGTTTTTTGCACTTCTGGATCGCGTTTGCCGCGCAGGGCAAACTCCTGCAGCACCAGCAACATTTCCGGATGGTGTTTGAGGTAAAACCGGCCATCGGAAAACTCCTGGCGCAGGCGGTCGAGGGCGGAAAGCCCGGAAGGGCGCGGCGGCCGGCCATGCAGGGTGACAAATTTTGCACCAATCAACTGGGCCAGTCCTTCGATGAGGTGCTGCTTGGAAGGGAAGTAATAGTGCAGGGTGGCGATGTTCACTCCGGCGCGATGGGCGACCGCGCGCGTGCGCAGGCCTTCAAACCCCACCTCTGCGACTACATCGAAGGCAGCCTGCAACAGGGCCGTGCGCCGCCTGCCATGCTCATCCTGGGGATCCAGGAGCGCGCGGCACCAATCGGGTTGGGGAGATTCCGCCATCTCATGGATTATTTAATCAATCAGTTGATTGGTTTGTCAATCAGATGATTGATTAAATCGCGCAACGAAACCAGGTACAGAAACTGTAACCTAGTCATCAGGTTTACTGGATAGCGACGCGTAATCCTGCTTTACATCGTTGAATAGAAGAAAGATATACCTCAAAAGGGTGCGAAATAAGAGCATGATCCGGTCAATTTTGACCAGTATTCACCTGTCCTCTTGCCTAGCATCCAGGTAGGAATTGGGTTAATCGATTCAACCAATCGCCTTTGCTCATCGCTTCGGATGAGCGGATAGGGATCCCCGGGTTCAGTGGACATCTTGTGAGGAAAAACTATGGTCAAACATCTTCTGATCTTCTCAGCAATTCTTTTTCTTGCAGGCCCGATCGCACGAGCATCCGACCGCCAGAACGATAGTGGTCGCATGCGCAGGCAGCCCAGGTTTTCAAGGAGATTATGGATACGCCCGATAAAGGCGTACCGCACGATCTGCTGGATTCGGCGAAGTGCATTGCCATCATCCCTGGAGATAAGAAGTTTGCCTTCATCTTTGGAGGTAGCTACGGTCGCGGAGTCGTCACCTGCCGTACGTCGCACGGATGGAGCGCTCCGATGTTCCTTGCCATCGAGGGCGGAAGCGTCGGATACCAGATTGGCGGCTCCTCCACGGACCTCATTATGCTGTTTATGAATGACCACGCGTTGCATAGCCTTCTTAGCGACAAATTCAAACTTGGGGCGGATGCTTCTGTAGCGGCAGGCCCCGTGGGCCGGAGCGCGGCAGCGGGAACTGACCTGAAGTTGAACGCGGAGATTCTTTCCTATTCGCGCAGCAAGGCATCTTTGCCGGCGTCAGCCTGGACGGCGCCGTGGTTCAGGCCGACAAGAGTGGCGACCAGGCCCAGTATGGAGATAGCGTAGACCACACATCAAATATTGGACGGCCAGATACGGGTTCCATCGTCTGCCAGACCTCTCATCCATGAGCTCCGAGCATACCCAGGCGCTAGCTATGGGTATGTAATGTGACGCAGGCCCCCGGTTAGCATAACCCGGCCGCCGGGGGCTTAAAGGCTGGCCTGAGCGAAGCAGTCCGCCGGCGAACTTTTACGTCGTCCTAAAATGTTCATGCCGTTCGATTCCGGCCGAGTTGCAATAGGCCTTACGTATCGCAGGCCGATACGTGAGGCTTCTATAGCGAACCAATTGAGGAGTAACTTATGTCACCACGGGAAATGTCGCGATATCTCTGTCTTGTCGGCTCTCGTTCTTGCGTTGCTGAGCGAGTGTAACAGCAGCGCCGGCCCAGGTTTCTATTAGCATCGGGGCCGCGCCTATGTGTCCCTACGGGTACTACGACTATGCGCCCTATAGTTGTTCGCCCTACGGCTACTACGGGCCAGATTGGTTCAGCGGCGGCGTTTTCATTGGAACGGGTCCGTGGTATCACGGTCATAACGGTTTCTATGGCCACGTCGACAACCGCTACGATCCTCGTCATGGTTACGTCGGACCCACGCCCGCACGCGGAGATCAGGCGTTCAACCACTTCCGCGCCAACGAGGCGCGGGATAGCCACGGCCACGTGGGCAACGCCGGTCACGATGGGAGCCGGTGAACACAGCGCGGAGCCCAGGGGGTAACCATGGCGGTGGTCACCGCTAGCCGGTGGCGGCCGATCCATAGAATCAACAACCCTAGACCGGGGGCCGAAAAGAAAGTGTCAATTCCCACCTATCAATCAACCGTCCTGCTTGTCGAGGATGACAGTGACCTGCGTATCGCTCTCTGCGCGTTGTTGGCTCAAAATGGATACCGGGTGCGAACGGCTGGGACGGGCTGTCGGCTTCTGCGTGAGATGGACACTGTTCTTCCCGACATCGTAGTCTCCGTCTGCAAATGCCGCGCATGTCTAGTTCGAGCTGCTTTCGACGATTCGTCGCAGTATCCTGAGATCCCCTTGATCGCAATGAGCGAAGCGTTTTCGAGCAACCAGGTCCCGGCGGGTGTCGTTGCCGATGCCTTTTATCAAAAGGGCACCCATCCAACCTTCTTAATGAACCTGGTGGGCTCGATGACAGTCCCCCTTCACGCCCAGTCGTAACCCCGGTTATGCCACAGATTTCACCTCTTCAGGCGTCTGTGCCTGGTCGAGTTCGTCGAAGAGCGTGCGCTGTTCGATCATCGCGGTTCGCAGGTCTTCGGTGCTTGCTTCGTCTGATCCTCATCGCCCACCGTGGGTCTGCAACAAAAATTCTGTTCGATTCTCAGAGACTCGACGCCAACCGAATTCTAGAATTTGTGGGCAGTCCTAGCCTGCATTGCGAGGAACTACCATGCCACGAAACTTTCCCGCGGTCCTGATGATTCTTGCCTCTTTCGCGACAGCCTCGCTCTGGGCAGACCCGGCCGGTGTCACCTTTACCCAGCCCGCCGCCCAGATTGATCGCTACGACTTTGTCGAGGTCGCCGCGAACATCAACTCGCCCGCGGCCGGCAACTGCTTCACCGACGCCTCGCTCACCGGCACACTCGAAACCGCCGACGGCGCCCAGCATTGGACCGTCGAAGGCTTTTGCGATGCCGCCGATGGCAGCGTTTTCCGCATCCGCTTCATGCCCCCCGTCGCCGGCAGCTACAAGTACTCCGTCACCTACAAGCAGGGTAGCTTCACCCAATCCACCAGCGGCCAATTTCAGGCCGTCGAAGCGCATCGCCGTGGTCATCCTCGCCGGCGATCCGCAATATCCGTGGCATTTTATCTGGCAGGGAACCGGCGAACACTACTTCTTCAATGGCACCACCGCCTACTGGCTCGTCAACTGGCGCGACGACCACGTGATTCACTTCACCATCGACCGCCTGCATCGCCTCAAGGTGAACCGCATGCGCGTAACCATTGCCGGACGCGAAGCCGTCGACCTTCTTCGGCGAGCCCGTCATGACCGGGCCCAACTTCACCGTCTTAACCGCCGCGTGGATCGCCCAGAACGCGGAAGATCCCCTCCACCCCGGCTTCGACTACACCCGCTACAACCTTGACTATTGGCAACGCTTTGATCGCATGCTCAAGTACGCCCGCGAGCAGGACATGGTCATTTCCCTCGTCCTCGACATGGGCGACAGCAAGGTCCATCCCGAAGCGGGCGGCGAAGACGAGCGCCGCTTCATCCGCTACGCCATCGACCGCTTCGGTGCGTTCTCCAACATTACCTGGGATCTCGGCGACGACCTCGACGTCTACCGCGACGTGAAATGGACCCACGAAACGGGCGTCTATATTCAGGAGCGCGATCCCTGGAAGCACCTCGAGACCAGCCATCCGGCAACCAGCAACGACCACCAGGATCGCGCTTCCTCCTGGTTCGGCTTCACTTCTTATCAGGAATGGGGGCGCGATCAGCACAACCTGATGCTCGCGTCGCGCAAGCTGCAGGAGAAGACCGGCCGCATCATTCCGCAAACCAATGAGGAGTACGGCTACGAGGACCACTACCCGCACTGGGCCCTACCCGGCTCCGACTCCGCGGATGTGCTTCGCCGTACTGCCTGGGATATCGTGATGGCCGGCGCCTACCAAACCGCTGGAGAGACCGGTTCGCCGCGGCACCAACGTCGGCGCCGACATGGGCGGGGGTTGGTTCAACGGCCGTGGCGACGACACCATGACCATGTTCCTCGGCTACGGTCACATGGTCGATTTCTTCACCGGCTTCGAGTGGTGGAAGACCAATCCTCACGACGAGTTGGTGAACAACGGCAACTACTGCCTCGCCGATCCCGGCAAGACCTATGCCATCTATCTGCCCAAGGGTGGTCAAGTCACCGTGCAACTCGAGCCCGGCCGCTACCGCGCATTCTGGTTCAGCGCAGTGACCGGGGAACAGATCGACCTTCCACCCGTCGACGGTCCTGTTTGGAATTCGCCGGCCCCGCCCGACGCCAACGATTGGGCCATCCTTCTACAAAAGAGAGCTAAGGTCTCGCCCCGAGTCCCGTGATTCGCGTATCCGGTGTGGGAAATCGCTCGCATCGACCCTATTGCGCACCACCCAGCTGTCTGTACTCTAAATCGGCTTCGCGGAAGAGGGGACTCCGGGCATCGGCCTGGTGCCAAATACTCATCAATTCCTGATAAGTTGCCCGGGCCTCGCCGGGCTGCTGTCAGAATATAGGAATGAGCAAGCCCCTGGATCGCGAGGGCGCCGATCGGTTCATTTAACGCAAGAGGCCGGCCGATCCAGTATCTTTTGAAATTCAACCGCCGCTTGCTTGCCGTTGCTACTTGCCAGGAAAGCCTTGCCTCGCACATAGACCGGGTAAAGCGCAAATGGAAATATCTCTAGCGGAGATGCCTTGCCTAATTCATAGGGTGCGCTCGTATTCAGCTCTTTGATGGCCTGGGCAGCGTCGCGTCGATTGAGCGCGAGCTGGGCGCGGATCACGGGAAGAAAAATAAACTGGACCATCGTATCCTCGGGGAATCGCTGCGCGAGATCGTCGGTCAACCGGTCCGCTGGGCCGCCGGCGAGCGCCAGGGCAAAGGCGGCGCGGGCCTCCACGTCGCGGCTAGTCGACAAGCCAACGGCGCCCGTCGCCAGCTTGCGTGCCTGCGCCAAATTTCCAAACAGCGCCTCGCGTATTGCCGATTCCGCCTGGTACCCAGCGGCCGTTTCCTTCTCCCCCGCCTCTTCAGCCGAAACGACGGCCAGGCGAGACAACTCCCGCGCCTTCTAATTTGCCCGGTGAATGCGGCGGTGTCAGCCTGGTACGACAGCAGAACATCTTCAACGCCTTCTTTGCCCACCGACCAGGCGACCTGACGAGCCATTTTCCCCTCATCCTTCTTGCAGGAATCCGAGGTGGTAAAGGTGCGCATGAAGGTCCATCGATTCGATTTTCTTCTTGTCGGCCTCGTCCGCTGTTGCCTTGGCATTTCCCAGTTGATTCAGGTTTATGTAGGACACCACCAGCCCTTCATAGTTTTCAGGATCCCATGGACGAAGTCTCAGAGCCTCCCGATTATCCGCCAAAGCATCGTCGTAGCGCCCGAGTTTGCGGGTCGATCTCCTGTCCAAGCACCGATAAAGGAATGGCCTCGCGGGGATAGATCTGTGCCCAAAGGCGGTAGATCTCCCGGGCCTTCACCAGGTTACCTACCGCGCCATAGTAGTATCTGGATTCGATGGCGAACTTTTCCCAATCGCTGACATGTTCACGGAGCTCGAACGCCTTCCGGATGCTACCCGAACCTAATCCGCGCTGGCCTAGACTCATGTCGGACAATCCAAGAGAGAGATAAGCCATGGCGAAATTCGGGTCGAGATCGATGGCCCTCTGAAAAAGGGGAATCGCCGCCATGAGGTCAGCGTGCACGATCATCTCCCGCCGGCCCAGGGTGTATGCCTGAAGTGCTTCGAACGACGGCGTCGTCGCCTGGTCAAGCGGAGCATCGAACTTTGCTACCGTGCTCAAGGATTCCCCAAGCTTTTTCCGGAGCTGGGCGCTGGCGCGACTTAACCCCTTGAGAACATCTTCCTTCCGGGGCGCTTGCAGTTGTTCTTCGGCCAGCGTATCTCCGGTTTGGCAGCTCACCGCGTTCAGGTCAAGAACGTAGTCGCTGCCCAGGCTGACGATCGAGCCCTCCACAACTGCTGTGGCTGCGATTCGCTGACAGAGCTGGCGAGCGAGGTCGAATGTCAGGCGAGCATCCGGCGCCTGCCCCATTAGAGGTAGCGTGCGTTGAATCTGCTGATCCGCAACGAGGTTGAGAAAAGGCGACTGCATAAGCTGCACCGTCAGGCCCTGCCGCAGGGTGCTGTCAAAAACGCTATCGCCGGTCGTGTTCGCAAAATCAGCCAGGACAATAGAGTCCTTGTCCGTAAGAGAGTGTCGATGCCGCGAACCGTACAGCCAAAGCGCCAGGCCGATCCCCACCAGGACTGCACCCGCACTCAGTGCCCACCTCACGGTCGATATTGAGGAGGCCGCGACCGTCTCGCGTCGAACGGTTGCAACATACGCAGAGGATTGCGGTGCAGAAACATCCACGCTGGGGCCTGTATGCCCGTTGACCGGCTGGGTCGTGTGGCCATTCGGTGCCCGAAGAAGGTCCTGGCTTGGCGTTATGTCGAGATTCCCCGCAGGTTCTTCGGAAGCCTCGACGGGGCACAGGAACCGATAGCCGATGCTGGACACCGTCTCGATGAATCGAGGCTCACGCGGATCGTCGCCCAACAGTCGCCGCAGCAGGGCTATGTTGCGGGCGAGGGAGTTCTCTGTAACCGCCGTATCTCCCCAAACCCCGGTCAACAGTTCTTCTTTCGCGATCAGCTTGTTTGGATTTCGGAGCAGCATCAACAGAACCCGAAACGCTTTTGGTTCCACTTGCTGCAGCCGTCCAGCTTTCACAATCGCGAACTCTCGTTCGCGCACAGTCACATCCGCGAATCTGAAAACGAACGACTTAGTTGCGAACGTATGCGCCATCAGAACTTCTTCAGAAACAGTTCAGGACTTTATCAAGACGATTGCGCGGGGATCGGCTCAGAGTTGCGTCATCGCAGGGCTCTGAACTCACGCTTGGGTTGCTTCCTCTTTTGCCTCAAAGTTTCGCCAGGCGTGGGCTCCCAGTCCGGCGAACCCTGCTGGACGGGGAACGCCGAAAGTGTACTACAGAGCATCCGGGGCCGCTACGAGCTTTGTAACGGCAAACAGGTGTTCAGTGCGCATTGACGTTCTACCGTTCCAGCCAGGGACTTGCATCGCCCTAAGTCCACGAGCCGCAAGCAGCATAAGTTCCGCTTAGTTCTCTTGCGGCCCACCCTCAACACGGAGCTAACTAAGGGAGCCATCCAAATGACTAAGCAGATCGCAAGTCTGTCCATCGCGGCCTGTGTGGTTGTGAGCCTCTTCACAACTGCTCACGCCGGTGCACAAACACTCGCCATCGGCAACTCCAACGATGTCGGCGCGACAAACGTCCTAAGCGCACACGTAGACGACACAAAGTTCACGACGCTCTATAAATTCGAAGCCCCAGCAGCTACAACCTTAACCAGCGCTTTGGGGTCCCAACCCGACACCCTGCCGGTGCTGGGTCCGGACGGCGCCATTTACGGGATGACCGGTGTCGGCGGCCAGTATGGCAACGGAGTGATATACCGGTTCGACCCGAACTCGCATCAGTACAAGGTCCTGCATACCTTCAGCGCGCTGAATGCGAACGGAGAGAATGGGGACGGAGCCACGCCCGGCATGGCACTGACGCGCGGCCCCAGCGATGTGATTTACGGCATGGCCTCTTTCGGCGGCCAGAATGCCAGTGGCACCATCTTCAAAATCACCACCTCTGGTGAGTTCACTGTGCTGCATACCTTCAGCGCCCTGGATGCGAACGGAGACAATCAGGACGGAGCCTATCCACTACGTGCGATGGTCGTCGGCAAGGACGGCAACCTTTACGGCACAACCCGGACAGGCGGGACGAACCCCTGCCTCTTCACCAAAGGTTGTGGGGTCGCGTGGATGATCGACGGCAAGGGCAACTTTAAGGTTCTACATCAATTCACCGCCGGCGAAGGCCACGCAGCGTCGCTGCTGCAGGCGACAGACGGCTATTTTTATGGCTGCGCGGTGTGGCCGGCTACCTCACTGCCCCCCGGGCCTTTGCCCTCAGGGATCTTGTACCGGATGGCGTCATCGGGGCAGGACTTTGAAGTGCTCTACACGTTCAGCCAGACGAATGCGACCGGCGAGAACATGGATGGCGCCGACTGCTACGAACCGCTTGTCGAGGCGAGGCCCGGCGTCTTTTATGGGGCGGGCTTTCATGGAGGAACAAACGGCAATGGTGTCGTGTTCCGGTATTCCCTCTCGAACCCAAAGAGCGTCGAGGTTGTCCACGACTTCAGCGCCTTGAACTCTGCCGGCCAGAATCAGGACGGGGCAGCCCCAGGCGGCCGGCTAGCTCTCGGGCCACATGGAACTCTCAGTTCGAACACCGAGGCCGGAGGCGCGAATGGCAACGGCGTGATTTACAGCATCAGGGAAGACTGCCACTTCGAGGTCTTGCATACCTTCAGTGCTACGAATGCAACAACAGGCGCCAATGACGACGGTGCAGTTCCTGATGAAGGCCTGGTGCTGGAAGGTAACAAGCTCATCGGAATAGCCGTCTACGGGGGCAACGGCAGCCCCGCCGGCTACAACAACAGCGGCGGCACGCTCTACGAGTTAACAGTGGACGACTAAGCTCAAGAGCGATCCGGTATTCAGTCGAAGGTAAGCAGGAAAGCAGGCGGACGGAACTGACCCTAAAGCAAATGCTTTGGTCGATCGTACTTCACGGCGTTTTCTCGAGGGTCTGTTCAGTCTGTCCGCTTTCCCGCCTCACCGTCCGGTCCAAGGGAAGCCTAGGGAGTTCGTCTCCGGCTTATGTCCCATATCGACTTCATTTGCCAGATCTCGAGGCGAGTGATCGAGCTCGTATTCTTCCCCATCCCAAACTCCAAACCGTGGCCGCCAGTGGTTGTGGGTATTTCTCTTACGATGTAGCGCGTTCCCCCATCCAGGAAGATTTCCGCGACAGCCTTATCGATCAAGATCTCGAGGGAACCCCGGCCATTGTCAAGTTCTGCGAAATGAATCGTAGCGATCGTGTTTCCCTGGTAACAAATGGCCAGTTCATCACCCTTCTCCAGGGTAACCTTCAATCTCACATCGAGAGGTCCAGATCCAGCCCTGTTCAGCGCTTGATTGGCATCGGCAGCCGTCAACGAGGACAAGGTCTGCGCCCTTCCATGCAGCCTTTCAATTTCCTCAATGGGCGTAGCGCGCATTCGCGGACCATCCGGGGTGCTTACCAGCTTGAATTCGGTGGGGAAGAGCATCATTTGGTTGAATGGCATTCCCTCCGGCTGAATTCTTCCCCAGGCTATTTGTACTCGCCTGCCATCTGGCATCTCAGCAAAGGATTGTGCCGCATAGAGAGCATCGTTCCCCTGCGCGTTCAGTCCTTCCGCATAACGAAGCTCGGGAGATTCAGGGGTGAAGGACTCGCCATCAAAGCTGCCGATGAAATAGCTCGACGAGCCCCCATGGAGAATCCATTTGTTGTGGCGGAGGTCTCCATCGACAGGTAGTTCAAAGAAATCGGGACATTCATGCAGGCTCTTTAAATGGCTCTTTCGCGTCCACGCCTTCAGATCTTTTGACGTGTAGAAAGACATCCCATCTTTCTCGAACAACACCATCACCCAGTGCCCGGTAGGCTCGTACCAAAATACCTTCGGATCCCTGGTATCGTTCGAGCCTACCTCGCGGTTACTGTCCAGAATCGGATTGCCTGCATAGCGAGTGAAGGTAACTCCGTTGTCTGTGCTGTAAGCGATGCACTGCACCTGTTTCTTTGTGTTGCGGTCGAAAGCCGTATAGAACAGCACCAGAGCATCTTTTCCCCATCCCCCATCGTTGTTGTGATCAACCAGGCTGGTGCCGGACCATGGTGAGCCGAGCCGGTCGAGCATCAGCGCGGGAGCCAGCTCCCGCCAGTGGATCAGGTCCTTGCTTACGGCATGTCCCCAATACATGAAACCGGTGTTCCAGGTGACGCCGAACGGAAAAGCTTGCCAAAACAGATGATATTGACCCTTGTAGAAGATTGGGCCGTTGACGTCATTGCTCCAACCTCGCTTTACCGTGAAGTGGAACTGAGGACGATTGCGCTCCTTGTAGAGGGAGTCCGCACCTTCGATCTTGTCAGCCTGATAAATACGGTCAAGAGCGGCTTGCGAGGCCGGGCCCAAAAGCGTGATGGTCTGGCCTTTGAATTCGCTTACGTCGATAAATATCCAGTAGTCAGGCGATTGCTCTGCCAGTTGCAAAGGGAAACTCTCGTTTCTGAATCCCAGCGACCTGGATCTGAAACACGCGCATTTCACTTGCACGCGCTATCGGAATATTTAGATAGTGTTTCGAGATGTTAAGGGTTCTGCTTTGCGCGAAAAGAGAGGAGGCAGACAGCAGAAGACTGAATAGAAGTCCGCGGTAAGAATGGAATTGAACTCGAGGCGCCACGCCGGCCATAAGCCTCGGCCCTTTGGTATTCGCGGTTAAATGAAACCTTGATTGCACGGACGTTCTCCCGCCAACATTCTTCCAAGAAACCCCCAAACGTCGACGATGGTTACTACGGATCCAGCCAGACTTTCTTTTCCCCCGGCCGGACCTCTATCCAGTTGGTGAGGGGCTGATGGGGTAAACGCTGAAGGTCAAGCAGCTTTGGTATTATCTGCTCGACGGCGGCTTTGCCGGCATCCGGGTCTGCAACATACTCGCCGAATAGCTCTCGTGGTCCTTGTGGAGTGTCATCGGCCTGCTTTGCGTCTACGACCACCGCCCGCCAACGGCCCGTGAGATGCTGCACGAAGCAACGGAATATAGGTTTTCCATCACTGACGTACTCTGCTGCAAAGTAGTGATCGGTAGGTGGCCATATGGTCATGGGCCTATTCTACGGCAGGTATTGTTTGTGCTTCTCCTGCGACAAACGTCACGGGAATAGGTATGCTGTCATCGGACTTCATCCAACCTTGATCTGCGCTAGTAAAACCGCGCTGGAAGGCGAGACCCCATGGATTCGAAGAGAAACCCGTCATCGAAAAAACCGGCCGATCTGACCAAGGCCAGCCGAAGGAGATTCTTAACTACCGGCGCCGCGGCAGCCGCGTTAGGCGCCGTGCGAGGCGCAACCGGCCAGGCATCGGCTGCCGAAACAAAGTCGCTGAAGGACCAGGTCGCGTATGGCGATCGGTCGCACTACGTGACCTCGGAACGTGTAGCGGTAGACGGCAGACCCTCGCCGGACGAATTTGGCATGACGTTTCACGTGTTGGCGCCGCTGCAGGATTTCGTGGGCACCATCACGCCGTCGTCGCTTCACTTCATCGGGACGCATCGCGGGGCGATCGTGCCGGATATCGATCCCCAGCAGCATCGGCTGATGATTCACGGCCTGGTCGACCGTCCGCTGGAGTTCAGCATGGATGATCTGAAGCGCTTTCCCTCGGTATCGCGCGTTCATTTCATCGAGTGCCTGGGCAATCATTCCAAGCCGGAAGACAAAACGGTGCAGGAGACTCACGGGCTGACCAGCAGCAGCGAATGGACAGGCGTGCTGCTTTCGGTTTTGCTCAAAGAGTGCGGCGTACAGAAGAACGCCTCCTGGGTAGTGTCGGAAGGCTCGGAGGAGGTAAAGGGCGCCGGCAGTATCCGGCTGGCGAAGGCGATGGACGATTGCATTGTTGCCTACGGGCAAAATGGCGAGCCTATACGTCCGCAGCAAGGTTTCCCCTTGCGCCTGGTGGCTCCGGGATTCGAAGGGATTTACAACACCAAATGGCTGCGGCGAATCAAGGTCGTGGACCGCTACTACATGACGTACAACGATTATGGACATATTTCGAAGGATGAAGAAGTGGCCGCGTTGACCTTCCAGTGGGGGCCGAAATCGGTGATCACGTTTCCTTCAGGAGGGCAGAAGCTCGCCGGCCCTGGACTCTACCAACTGACAGGGTTGGCGTGGTCGGGCGGAGGCGCGGTGCGGCGCGTGGAAGTTTCCGCGGACGGCGGCCACACCTGGAAAGACGCGGAGATCCGCGGGCCGGTCCATCCCAAAGCGCATACTCGATTTGGTATGGACTGGAAGTGGGACGGGGGAGAATGCGTGCTGCAGTCGCGCTGCACCGATGAACTTGGCCAGGTGCAACCTTCGCGCGCGGAACTGGCCGCGTTTTTCAAAGTGCCGCCGGACCACTACAAGACTCACGGCGTCCAAGGCTCGGACAACACGATTCAGCCGTGGCGGGTAGCGGGCGATGGGAGCGTGCACAATGCGATTTAGTGCTCTGCTTCCCGCGCTGATTTTGTGCGCGTGCGGCGCTGCGTGGGCCCAATCGCCGACCTATGGCGTCGGAAAGACGCCGACGCCGGAAGAAATTCGCGCCGAGGATATCACCATCAGCCCGGACGGGAAGAATCTTCCACCGGGGAAGGGAACGGCAAAAGAGGGCGCGGCGATTTACGCCCAGAAATGCGCGATGTGCCACGGAGCAGAACGGTTCGGGCGGCCTTGCTCCGATGTTGATCAAGCCCGAAACGCCGGTGAAGAGCTCGACGCCATGCCTTGAGCCATGCATTGGACCGGGAAGTGTCATGGCGTTGCATGCGCCTTACGCGACGGTCATCTGGGACTACATCAATCGCGGCATGCCCTTCAGGCAGGAAGGCTCGCTCAAGCCGGACGAGGTGTACTCGCTCACCGCGTTCCTGCTCTACAAGAACGGTGTGATTCAGGAGGATGAAGTCCTCGCCCAAACGACGCTGCCGCAAGTGAAAATGCCGAATCGAGACGGATACGCCATACCCAACTGGAAGCCAGGCATGCCACGGCCGTTTCCGAACGGGCACTAACCTTTGCTTTATTGGGCCTTGTGTAGAAATGTGCGAACTAAGTTTCATCGTAGTCTGGTTGAAACGTGACCGCACGCGTGCCATGACCACCTAGTCGTGTACCGACGGGAGATTCAACAGCTCGCTCGTGCAGGTCACCGTTTCTGACTGTCCTGGGAGAGCGAACTCACTGGTGTCTTCGCCCCTAAACGGCTCTGTCGAATCCTCCCGGGACAACTGGATGTAATCCGACAACGAGGGCCGGCCCACACCCAACCACGAGGGGTCGGCGCTGGAAAGGCTGACCGTCAGCGCTTTGCTATCGCTGGAAAGGCAACTGACACCGCTCGTCATCAAGATAACGGTGGAAGCGGTCTTGGTGTAGCCCGTCCACGGTGTGCACTTGCCCTCCCCAGGCAGCGAATAATTGCGCGCGACGAAAGTCGCGCCGGTCCCAATGCCGTATCCGCCGCCCACCGCGATGCAGTACGGTGCCTCAGAGGAGGCGAAGCTCTGGAGGGGGGCCATCAGACCCAGCGCCAGCAATAGATGGGCTTTCTTAAGCCGGAAGGTACGTTGCTTCCCAGTTGGGTTGGTTGCGACCAGAGGCCGTCTGGCAACCGCGGCGGAGAGAGCAAGGGCGCGAACGATCGATTTCATGGCGGTTTCTCCTGTAAGTGAGCGGCGTGTTAACCGCCTTCACTAGAGAAAGCGGTTTGGCGCGGCAAAGGAGGCCAAACGAATCGACAATTATTTTGCAGTCTTGTGGGCAGGCGCCGCCGGCGCTTTGGAAAACAGAACCACGCTGAAAACCGCCCTGCGCCGTCTGGACCCCTTCGCTAGGCTTGACAATGGATGAGCCAATGCTCCTTAATAGCTACATGTCGACGGGTTGCTACCAGTTCTGCACCATCGAGAAGGGCGCCATGCCCTGTTGTTGTCGTTGTTGTTGTTGATCCCTTCTTTCCATCTCAAAACTAAATAGGCGAGAGTGCCTGGGGAGCAATCCAAGGCGGGACGCACGGCATTGTTTAGCTGCCATGTTCCCGACTACCTCCGGCGATATGATCTGCGCCGCCTGGAATTTGGGGCTTTTCCCTATCGCGCAAACGAACAGCTGACTTTTCTGCCGGGGAGGCATTGCAATCCATGCGTAATATCAAGAAAACCAAAAGCATTTCAGCCGTGCTACGGGCTGTCTGTGGTGATTCCTTTCCTGGGCCTTGTTTCCTTTGCGGCGCTCCATGCCCAGGTGACATCCGGGTCTATTGTGGGAGTTGTCTACGACCAGAGTGGCGCCGCGATTCCCAATAGCACAGTGACCGCGACAGATGTTGCAACCGGGGCCGTTCGCGAAGTGGAGACCAATAGTTCCGGGTACTACACGATCCTGTCGCTGCCTCCGGATCCGTATAAGGTGACGGCATCCGCGACAGGATTTGCTGTGACCAATGCACAGATCGTCGTAGGCCCTGGGGCAGGCGGCGAATTTTGATTTCCATCTGAGCCCCGGGCAACACCAGCCAAAATGTTCAGGTCAATGCAGGGAGTAGCCAACTGGAATTGGAAACCACTGACCACCAGGTGGGAACCCTGGTTCCCAGCCACAATATTGAGAACCTTCCGGCGAACGGGAGGAACGTCTTCCAAACGCTGCAGGCGGCTACCAATGTGGCTCCGTTCCAGAACGCTGCCGGGCCTGTAGTCGAACTTCAAAACCACCAGCAATAGTTTGACGATCGGCGGATCCGCTTCGGGCACAACCAGCTACCTTCAGGACGGCGTAACCAACTTTGCTGTGCTCACGAAGACGGCCAACTTTCAGCCCCCCATCGAAGCGACGCAGGAGGTCTCGATCATCCAGAACGGCGCATCCGCACGGTATGACGAGCCGAGCGTGATCAATGTGGTGACCAAGGGCGGGACCAACGGCTTCCACGGCCGGGTGTACGACTACTTTCAAAACGACGCGCTGAATACGGTGGGATATTTCAAAGTGCCTAAGCCGCCGCTGCGGTATAACCAGTTCGGCGCCAATATCGGCGGCCCGATTATCCGCAACAAGCTGTTCTTCTTCTTCGACTATTCGGGATTGAGAGAGTCGCAGGGCACGACGCTTTTCGCCAACGTTCCTACGGCGGCGGAACGGCAAGGCAATTTTCAGGCGGATAGCTTTACCATCTACGACCCAACCACCTATAACAAGCAGGCCGGGACGATCTCGCCGTTCCCGAACAATACGATCCCTGCGGGCGAGATCAGCACCTTTGCCCAGAAGTTTCTTGGCGTACTATCCGCTGCCCACGGGCAGCGTAATTGCCGGAGACAACTACCAGAAGAGCGTCAACAACACGACCAACTACGACTCTTACCTGGGACGGGTAGACTACAATCTGCGCCCGCAAGACACGCTGTATGGCGCCTATGAAAGCACCAATCCGAGCATTCTTCAGCCTACCTTCAGCGCGACTTCGATCTTCAACTACATCAATATGCAGACGGCCAAGAATGCCTACGTGCAGGAGACGCATAGCTTTAACCCAAGCACGCTGAACGTTGCCCGTTTTGGATACAACGACAGCAATATCTTCTATTCGACCACGGGCACCGGAACGGCAGACTTTGTTACCCAGTTCGGGATACAGAATCTCGATCCGGCGCAAGCCCAGTATGCGCCCCCAGCGGTGACGCTGACGACGCATACCGGGCTGGGCAGCCCTACCAGTCCCCAGGGCACGTACCAGCGGCTGTATGAATTTGCGGACGAAGGGAACCTGATTCGGGGAAAGCACAATATCTATTTTGGCGGAGAACTCGACCAGCTGGACATGAATGCCAACTGGACCATTTGGAATAGCGGCCAATTTACCTTTAACGGCCAGAACACTTCGAATCACAATGCGAAGAAGCTGGTCGGGGGAAGCGACCTGGCCGACCTGCTGCTTGGTTTTCCATCCTCGGCCGAGGGAGGAACGGGAGTCACGATCGCCAATTTCCGGGAGTGGAACGTACTGCCCTATATTCAGGATGATTGGAGAATCACCAACCGGCTCACGTTGAACGGCGGCATTCGCTATGACTACTATGGGTCGCCATCCGATGCCGATGGCCACTCCAACGTTTATGATCTGCCGACCAACACCAACCACCCGGGCACGTTTCATCAGCAATACCTCAATTTTGCTCCACGTGTCGGCTTTGCCTACCTGCTGAACAACAACGCCACAGTGCATGGTGGATACGGGATCTACTATTCTCCGTTCCAATACAACCAGCTGCAGTTTTTGATGATCAATGAGCCGAACTTTTTTCTGCAGTTGAATACCTATGCGCTGGGGACGCTGATGCCGGTGACGAATACTTTCCTGGCCAATCCCACCCTGAGTGCGGAAGCCCCGTTCACCATTCAACTGCATATGAAGACGCCCTACGTGCAGCAGTGGAACCTATCGCGTGCAGCAAAGCCTGGGACCGCATTGGCTGGCGACGATTTCGTACCTGGGTAATAAGTCAGACCATTTGCAGATCAGGCAGAATCCCAACCAGGCGTCGCTGCCTGCAGACCCCAGCAATCCGGGCTCGATCCAAAGCCGCCGGCCGTACGCCTATGTTGGAGATGTGTACCAGATCGCAAGTATCGGATATGGAAACTACAATGCGCTTGGAAGGGGAACTGGAGCGCCGGTTTACCAACGGCCTCTCGATGCATGCCAATTACGTGTGGTCGAAGTCGATGGACGCGTTGAACAATGGTGCGTCAAATCCGCAGTATGGGCCAGATGTGCAGGCGGAGTACGGCCAGTCTGACTTCAATCCCGGGCAGGTGTTCAAGCTCAGCGGGGTATACGAGCTTCCTTTCGGACAAGGCAAACAGTTTCTCGGCTCGGCGAATTGGCTTACCAACGCGCTGGTTGGCGGATGGCAGGGAAGCGGTATCCTTACCGTGCAGAGCGGCCTCCCGTTCAATGTAACCGCTACCGATCTTTCCGATACGGGAGGAGACCATGCACAGCGCGGAAACCAGGTCTGCAATGGGAACCGGCCGCCTAACCAATCGATTGCTGAGTGGTTCAATACCAGCTGCTATGTGCAGACCGGCGTGGGTCAGTTTGGCAACGAACAAAGAGACAACATCATCGGCCCGCGCACCACGAATCTTGACTTGTCGGTCTTCAAGGCTGTTTCCATTCGGGAAGGGAAGTCAGTGCAGTTTCGTTCGGACTTCTTTGATTCGCTGAATCATCCGTTGCTGGGGATTCCGTCGGCGACGGTCTCGGCTTCGACCTACGGCCGCATCACTTCCATCACGGGAGCGAGAATCGTTCAGCTTTCTCTCAAATTCATCTACTAAAAGGGACCGGAAAACATGCTCAACAAGGGTTGGAAGAGAATTCTCCGCTGTATTACGGCGGGATTGCTGGTTCGTTTGCTCTGGCGCCTGGTTTGCTGAATGCGCAAAATGCCAAGCCGAATGTTCTTGTCCTGGTGCTCGATCAGCTTCGGGCAGATGAATTGCATTGCTATGGGAACCCGCGTCTGACCAGCCCGAACATCGATAAGCTGGCGAGCCGCGGGGTGATCTTGTCGCACTACTACACGGTCGCGCCGTGGACTTCGCCCTCGTTTGGAACGCTGCATACTTCGCTGTTCCCTTCGAAGCATGGCGTGACCTTGTTCTGGACACCGGGGATGCCGTTGTTGAACAAGGATGTGCCGACGATGGCCGAGAGCTTCAAGAATGGGGGATACCGTACGGCGGCGTTTGTGGATAATTCGCTGGGCGGCAAGCCGCTGATGGGCGAATGGCTTCGATGATTTTGTGGATGGCAGCGCGGCGGCTCCGGATATTACGGAGCGGGCAGCCCGGGCAAAAATCGGCGCGCCTTACACCACGGCTGGAGTGCTGGCGTGGCTGGATAGCCATCACGATTCCGGGAAGCCGTTCTTCCTGTATGTGCACTTGCTGGAACCGCACTCCCCGTATAATCCTCCGCCTGAAGATGACCTGTTCAAATCGGATGCTTATCCCTACCTTACCAATGACGGTTACGATTTGGTGCGCGGCGGGTTGCTGCGCCTGGCAGTGAACGGCGATGAGAAGGCGGTGGAGAGGCTGTACCAGCTTTACGACGGAAAGATTCACTATGTGGACCGGTATGCGGGCCAGATTCTCGATCGTCTGAAGTCTTTGGGGTTGGAAGACAACACATACGTGCTGCTGACGTCGGACCATGGGGAGATGCTTACACCCATCCGGATGACTTTCTTACCTTCGACCATCGGTCGCTCTATGACCCGGTGCTGCATATTCCGTTGATTGTGGCGGGGCCTGGGATCCCCAAGGGACAGGTCAATCCTGCGCTGGCTTCGAATCTGGATACTGCGCCCACGCTGCTCGACCTGGCCGGCGCTCCGGCACTCGACGATGCGGAAGGCCATAGCCTGGCGCCGTTGGTTGAGGGGAAGGTGAAGTCGGTAAACGAATATATTTTTGGCGAAGAAGACGTGGAGATCCCGGAGAGATCTGTCCGTAGCCTCGATTACAAGCTCATTCGCAGTCTGTGGACGGGAGAAGAGCAGCTATTTGCCCTGCAGAGCGATCCTGGGGAATTGCATGATGTGGCGAAGGCGAATCCAGAGGTGGTGAAACGGCTCGGATGCACAGCTGGATGCGTGGATGAAGGTAAATGAGCCATCGCGTGAGGTGCAGCTACGGCGTTGGAAGATCTATACCGAGCCGCTAAAGGTGGTGACGGTGGACGATATCGGCATCGGCGCGGCGTTCCTGATCAGCCACCGGCAGCAATGGCACTCCGATGAGAACCCGGCGAGCGGGAACTACGCGGGAGCCAGTTTCTGGACCGAGGGCGGGGATGGGTCGAGGACCGCGCTTTGGCGAGGCGACAGCCCATTGGTGGGGAAGTATAAGGTCTCTGTGTATACCGGCGCTCCTAAGGTGGGCGCCTTGGCTACCAACGCGCGTTACAAGATCGTCGCGGAGCATGAGACTCAGACCGTGATGGTGAACCAGCAGCAAGGAGCGGGACAGTGGCATCTGCTGGGGACGTTCGACAATCCGCGATTTGTCGAGCTGAGTAATGCGGCCAACGGTATCGTGGTGGCGGACGCGGTGCGCTTCGAGCGGATTGAGTAGGGACGGTGGATTACCTTTTGGGGGAAATCTGGGGACCGGACCGCTGAAAGACAGCTGGAACGGTCAGCCCCCAGATTTTCAGCCCCCAGATTTCTTAGAGCGTGTCTACCGGTTCAAATGTAGGGAAGGCGAGCTGCTCTTACAGCTGTCCCCATTGCGGACCGTCATGGGCGAGCCATTCCCTCGCTTCTTCCAGCTTCTCGAAGATTCGGCACTGCAGGCCTGCCGGAGCCGCCGATTGGATATGAGTGACAGCGATCCTGCCAAAGTGGGCGTCCGGCCGTTTGCTGGCTGCAAAGCGCAGACCGCACTGGACTGCCCGGGGAAACCATTCGTCGATAATCCAGAATCGGTCTTCCGAAGGGATGGCAGGGAGAGCCGTGTCGTCACCCAGAATTCTGGAAACGCGGTGTTTGCAAATGAGGGAGAGCAGCTTCTCATGGATATAGCGAAACTGGATGTGCGTCGCGTACTGTCTCCAGACCACGATGAGGCAATGATTGGCCTCATCGTGCCTGATAGAGCAGACCGGGTTGTCGCAAAAATTCTCCAGCAATTGAAAGCTTTCGCGGGATTCACTGCGCAATTTTTCACTCAGTTCCCGCAAAGGGTCGGATTTCTCGGGCAGATGACTGTGCATACTTCCTCCTGATCATCGTGCGAGAGACCTCGGCAGGCAGAGAAAAGAGCAAAAACAATCGATCACTCATCCGCAATAGTTTATATCGACATCCGGTGCCAGCCGATGATGGCCAGGTGAGGCGAAAGTTGTACGTAATCGGCTTTGGCCGTCTGGTCCGCGAAACCTCTGATACCGTCACCCTCATTTCCGCGATAACCTAGGTAGCATCAGCACGCGATCTGCGCCACCTTGAGGCTTACAGATGCGAACCGTTCTCGTCCTTCTCGCGATTCTCTCCATCTCGTCGCACGCTCAGACCACGGCCGCCCCCAAGTCCTTCGTCATCGCCGACGTCCACCCCAGCCCATTCACGTCCAATCCATTTATGCACGGCAACTCCATCCAGGGCGACCGGTATTTCCTCTACCAGGCCAACATGGCTGAACTCATTGCCACCGCCTACGGCGTCGATGTAGCCAATGTGCAGGGAGGCCCCACTTGGCTGGAGCGCAATCACTACGACATCCGCGCAAAAGTGCCGCCCAATACCACACCGGAGGACGTCAAGCTTATGCTGCGCGCTCTCCTCGTCGACCGCTTTCACCTCGTTGTCAAAACTGCTACCACGCCCATGCCCACCTACATCCTCTCCGCGCCCTCCGGAAAGTCGAAGATGACGGAGTCGGAAGGTTCGGGCGATAGCTCCTGCGTCCCTGCTCCTCCGCCCCCAAACAATCCTCCCGGCGCACCGTTCTACATCACCGTCAACTGCAAGCACCTAACCATGCCCGCTCTCGCCGACACCCTCCACAACTTCGCCGGAGGGTATCTCGATCAACCGGTTGTGGACGAAACCAACCTTGCCGGCGCCTGGGACTTCACCATCAAATGGAGCCCTCGCAACCAGCTTGAAAAGCAGGGTGCCGATGGCATCTCCATCTTTGCCGCCGTAGAGAAGCAACTGGGACTCAAGCTGGATCTCAAGACCGCCCCCCGCCCCGTCTTCCAGGTTGCCAGCGTTGACCAAATCCCGACCCCCAACGCCGCCAACATTGACCAGGCCCTTCCCGAGCCGCCCGCGGCCCCGTTCGAGGTCAGCGTCATCAAGCCCAGCGCCCCGGACGAGAAGGGCTACGGCCGCATCACCGGTAACCAGATCGAGACCCGCGCCATTCCCCTCACATTTCTCATTCACTTTGCCTGGGACATCAACCCTGGCAATAAGGAAGGCATCGTCAACGCGCCCAAATGGCTCGATGACGCCAAGTTCGACATCACCGCCAAGGCTGGAGCCAATGTTCGGGTGGACAAGTTTTCCTCCGGCAGCTTAATCAACTACGAAGACCTCCGCAACATGATGCGGGCCATGATCAGCGAGCGTTTTCAGATGAAGTGGCATATGGAGGATCGCCCCATCACCGCGTACACTCTGGTAGCTGCCAACCCCAAACTCAAGCCCACCACGGATCCCACCGAACGCACCAAATGCAAGGAAGGCCCGGGTCCGGACGGCAAAGATCCCCGCATCGCCAACCCCGTCCTCAACCGCCTCCTCACCTGCCAGAACATGACCGTCGCCCAGATCGGCGACGAGCTCCAGCACGTAGCCAATGGTTATATCTACAACACGGTAACTGACGGCACAGGTCTGAAGGGCTCCTACGATTTCACGCTCAGCTTCAGCTCCGCCGACAAGATCCTTCCCACCCCCGCCGCCGGAGATGCGGCCAACAACTCCGACCCCAACGGAGCCCTCTCCGTCTTCGACGCCGTTAACAAGCAGCTGGGTCTCAAACTCGAAAAGACCAAACGTTCTTACCCCGTCCTGGTCATCGATCACATCGAGGAGACCCCCACCGCAAACTAGGCCGTTGTTGTCTCATGGGTTTGACTTCGCCAGCCGTCGGGCAGTAAAAGGAAGGCGGCGACGCTCATCATCTTTTGCGACTGCAGCTGTTCGCAAGGAGGCTCCGTGTACTTAGATCACTTTGCATCCACACCAGCCAGGGCCAGGCGTAGGCCGCATGTTTGGCTGGCAATGATTGCTCTCGGCTTAGCCGTTCTTTCATGCCCTACAGGAAGGGGGCAGGATGACGTTCCGCACACGGGTGGCGATGTCCCTCCAATTCTAAAAATCGGCTCGCCAGCGCCGGATTTCAACCTGCCGGGAGTCGATGGAAAATCGCATAGCCTTAAAGACTATGCGTCCAGCAAGATCCTGGTTGTCATTTTCAGTTGTAATCACTGCCCGGTTGCACAGATGTATGAAAAACGAATCAAGCAGCTATTCACGGACTATCAGGGCCGTGGCGTAGCCGTGGTCGTGATCATGGGGAATGATCCCAAAAGCAGAGGAACTCAGTGAATACGGATACACCGATGTAGGCGATTCTTTTGCGGATATGAAGGCCCGCGCGGCCTATCGGAACCTTCCGTATCCCTACCTGTACGATGGCGCTACGCAGGCGGTTGCGCTGAAATACGGGCCGACGGCAACTCCCCATGCCTTCATCTTTGACCAGCAGCGCATTCTGCGTTACCAGGGACGGATCGATAGCAATCAACGTGAGCAGCTGGCGACGAAACACGAGGCCAGAGATGCCATCGATGCTCTGCTTGCTGGAAAGCAAGTCGCCGTCACAGATACGCCCGCGGTTGGATGCTCTACCAAGTGGGCCTACAAAGCGGCCAACGTTGAAAATGAGACGACCCGTTTCAACGAGAGGCCGGTAGCCCTGGATTTGATCTCCGCCGATCAGCTCAAGACTTTGCGCCAGAACGCCGGCACAGACAAGCTTTTGCTGGTGAACGTGTGGGCCACCTGGTGCGGGCCCTGTGTCGAAGAATTTCCGGAATTGCAAACCATGGTCCGTATGTATGCCAACCGGCCATTGAATATCGTGACCTTAAGCATCAACAATCCTGATGAGAAGCAATTGGTCCAAGCATTTCTTCAGAAACAGCACGCGTTCAATAAGAACTATCTCTTTAACAGCAACGATGCGGCAGATGCGGTAAAAGCTCTCGGCACGGGGTGGGAGGGTGGCGCTCCTTACACAGTTCTGATTGGAACCAAAGGCGAAGTGCTCTACAGAACGCAGGGAGCCATGAATGTTTTGGACGTGCGCCGAGCCATATTGAAGAACGTTGCCGACGACCTTTACCTCGGGCAGCACGCCTATTGGAACAGCACCTTCTGAACCCTCGAACTCTTACGAACTGAACAAGAACTGGACGGGTTGAAAAGACGAGGCGTTAGAGGCTGCGTGAAAACCTGTCTGTCCAGAATTCAGTCCCGCAGGGACGGCTGAGAGTGGCTGAGAGTAGCCCAGGACGTGAGTCCTGGGTAGGTTTTGGCATCACGGACCAGTCCCGAAGGGACGGCTGAGAATGTCCCAGGACATGGTCCTGGGCTTCTGCGAGATTCCATCAAGCTCTGCAGTTCTCACGCAGACTCGTTAGCCCCCACGATTGCATTTGCTGCTGAACCCTGCAACCGCATTTAAGCTAGTTATTCGGCTCTCGCAACAAGACAGTCCCGCGGGGGTCTGTGTCCAACAGAATCGGTCTGCCACGACAACTCGCTCCGCCCCAAGCCAACGTCTCCTGCGCTTGGTAGTCGCGCTTCGCGGCCTTCGTGTACTCTCGCTGTCAGAAACTCACTGCAGCTCGGGGCGCTCAGGTGAACGAAGCTGAGAACGCACTTCCTTCCAATCCGCCAACCGACGGAACCCACGAGGATGTTCTCGTAGCCGCGACCTCCGCGGACACCACCGCAGCAACCCTCGCCGGCAAAGTAACCTTCATCGGTCCCTACCGCCTGCTGAGAAAAATCGGGGAAGGCGGTATGGGTTCGGTATGGCTCGCCCAGCAAACATCTCCGGTAAAACGCCAGGTCGCCATCAAGGTAATCAAGGCGGAAATTATCAGCGGCAAAGCATTCCAGCGTTTCGATCTGGAGCGCCAGGCACTCGCCATGATGGACCACCCCACCATCGCGAAAGTCTTTGACGCTGGTTCCACCGAAGACGGCAACCCCTACCTGGTGATGGAGTACGTCAGCGGGCTGCCCCTCACCACATACTGCAATCGAAACCATCTCGGCACCCGGGAGCGGATCGAGCTGATGGTGACCGTCTGCAAAGGCGTGCAACACGCCCACCAGAAGGCGATTATCCATCGCGACCTGAAGCCATCGAACATTCTGGTCACCGAAGTCGACGGCAAACCCGTTCCGCGCATTATCGATTTCGGCATTGCCAAGGCCACGCAAAGCGTCGACGCTGCGCCTATCGATGGCTTCACCCAATGGGGAGTCGCCGTAGGAACCCTGGGCTACATGAGCCCCGAGCAAGCGGATCCACGCATACACGACGTCGATACCCGAACCGATGTTTATTCCTTAGGCGTGGTTCTCTACGAACTACTCACTGCGTCGCTGCCCTTCGACAGCAAAGAGTGGAGGGCCAAACCGCTGCACGAAGTACTGCGCCAACTGCATGACGAAGATCCGCAGCGTCCCAGCACGCGAGTCAGCACCGGCTCTACGGCAGCAGCGGAGAACAGCGGCACAGAGGCTAACAAGCTGGTGAGCCAGTTGCGCGGAGATCTCGACTGGATCACCCTAAAAGCGCTGCAGCGCGATCGCGATCGGCGCTACAGTTCGCCTGCCGATCTAGCCGCGGATCTATCCCGTTATCTGAACGACGAGGCGGTGACGGCTCGGCCCCCAACCCTTGCCTATCGTGGCGGCAAGTTTGTCCGCAGGAACCGTCTGCCTGTGGCCTTCACCGCCGTGTTGGTGGTGCTTTTGATCGGCTTTGCGGTCAGCATGACCGTTGAGCGCAACCGTGCCCGCAGGGAAGCCGAAGCTTCCAAACGGGTGTCCGACTTTATGACCAGCATCTTCTTGGTCTCCGATCCGAGTGAGTCTCGCGGAAATATCGTCACTGCGCGCGAACTGCTCGACAAAGCATCCAAAGACATTGAGAAAGACCTCAAGCAGGACCCGCAAGTGCAAGCTCGCCTGATGCAAACCATGGGAAAAACCTACATCGGTCTTTCCCTGAATGCCCAGGCAGTCACCCTGTTGGACCACGCCATTGCGGCGCAAACCCGCGTGTTGGGACCCGATGCTCCGGATACGTTGGCTTCCATGGCGGCCCTGGGCAAAGCGCAGACAAATCTAGGCCATCTTGACGATTCTGAAAAACTTCTCCGTAAGGTATTGGCGACGCAACAGCGCGTACTCGGTTCCGAAGATCCGGCGACTCTGGACACTGCGGGGCGCCTCGCGGACACGCTGATCCAGGAAGGCAAGTTTGCTGAAGCAGAGAGTCTCATCCGTCGCACCTTGGCCAGTCAGCAGCGAACCCTTGGACCGGAGAGGCAGGAATCGTTGGAGTCCATGCGCACGCTTGCCTTACTGCTGGAGAACGAGGGCAAACTCGCCGAAGCCGAGAGTTTTGGCCGCGAAAGCCTGGCGCTTCATGAGCGAGTGCTGGGCGAGGACCCTCCAGGCACTCTTCATTCCAGGAATGCGCTGGCTCTCACGCTGAGCGACGAACGACGGTACGCGGAGGCGGACAAACTCTTTCGTGAAAATGTTGCGGCGAGCGCTCGAGTGCTCGGCCCGAACCACGCAAACACGCTTGTGTTTCTCAACAACCTGGCCATGAACCTGCAGTCTGAGGGTCATTTGGCAGAAGCGGAAGCGGTGGACCTCGACCTTCTCGACCGCTATCGCAAGACTTCCGGTCCGGATAACGCGGACATGCTGGCTTGTATGAATAATCTCGCCATCGTCTACGGTATGGAACATAAGCTGACCGCATCGGAAGCGCTGCTTCACGAAACGTTGGCACGTTGCCTGCGCGTCTTGGGGCCAACGGATACGCTGACCCGGCAAGCGATGATCAACCTGGCCGAAACGCTGGCTTACGAAAAGCGCGCGGACGAGTCGATTGCCCTATTCGAAACATTGTTGAAGAACGCGGCCAAGAGCGAGGGCAACGCCCTCTCGGAAGCCCATTATCAATACGCCGTTGGCTTGACGATCCTCGGTCGCCGCGATGAGGCGTTCCACCAGTTGCAACAATCCGTGGATCTGGGCTTTGCGGATGCTCGCCAACTAACCTCCGACGACGATCTGAAGCCACTCCACAATGACCCGCGCTTTCAAACATTGCTGGATCAAATCAAGAAGAGATCGCCCCCATCGAAATGAGGCGAAAGTGCCCTTGCTGGCATGTTCATTTGAGCGATTTTCCACGTGATCCTGAATCCGGACGATGTTTAGCGATCCAACACGGCCAACATAGCGTCGTCCGGGCATATTCGGTCACATACTTCAGGGCTTCAGGAGTATCGCGTCTGTAAGCCGCCTGGTGACCGCAGGTGTGGATAACCAACGCTCCAAAGCTTTCTGTGGGTGCTTCCTCGGTCATAAAAGTTCCTTTCTCCGCAATCGTGACCGCGGAGGTTGCCCCTTCAACTTCCCACTTTCTCCCAGCCCATTCGGGTCAAGGTAACCACTGTAGAGCGAGGCCCGGAAGGTCCTCACCGGCAGCATCTGAAGGGGTTATTTCGTCACCCATCGCCAAATGCATCCCCGCGCTCATCACTGATCTGCCGGCGAGAAGCTAACGCTTCCTACTATTCTGGGCCTACGGCTATGTTGAGCGTTATGGAATGCGTGATAGACCCTGCTACGCCGGTGATCGTCAACGGCAGGGGATTGGAGGTATCGGGAGCATTGGGGGTCGCAGCGAACTGAACGGATTGCTGTCCTGTCGTCGTAAAGGTGACGGAAGTTGGTGTTGCGCTAACGCCAACTGGAAGGGCCCCCCAGGAGACGTGGATGTCTCCCGGGTTGCGCTCAATGAATCCAATAGCAAGTCTCACTGTGGCACTTTTACCGGGCGGAATCTGGATGAAGGCCTCCTGGCCTAAACCAAACTGCAAGCTGAAATCTGAATAACCTTGGCCACCGCCGCACCCACCGAGGATAAGCGGAAAAATGATCATTAAAAATAGCCAAACGAATCGTATGCGAGCCCGGTATGCTGTTGCGTACTTCACTGCAATGTACCTTCCGCCTGGGCATCTTTTAGCCAGCTGTACCTGGAAGTTTTGGAGCGCACGGCCCTGCCCCCGCAGATTCTACCTTCGCAATTAGGGAAAGATATATTTTTTGAGTAACCGGCTGATGACCGGCTGGTAACAGAACAGCCTGAAGTTTCTATTGACGGGGATCAGGGGACGGACTGATCCCCGCGATTTTCTCTAATCTCGCTCAATGAGGAGAACGGCGTTAGAGGCTGCGAAAGAGCTCATGCTTTGTGTCAGGGCGCGGCTTTATCCGGGCCGTAGCCAACGCCATTGATGAGGGTTTAGCTCGGCAATCCTGGACGAATGTGGATTGATCTGATATTCGAGTAAGAGACAAGAAGGGAACCGAAGATTCAAAATCACATGAAGCGCAACCGACGAGTGTCTCTTCTATCCACGCCGCTAATGACCGTGATCGCTCTGTGTGGGATGTTGACCTATGCCGTCGGGCATTCCTTTGCGAAGGCGAAACGGACGGATGTCGATTGGCCGGTTTACCTGGGGCAGGTGGAGGGTCAGCACTATTCACCCCTGACCCAGATCAACCGCCACAATGTGACGCAACTCAAGGTGAAGTGGACCTACGACACCGGGGAAGAAGGCATACTCGAGACGAATCCGCTGGTCGTTGGGCGAGTTCTCTATGCCTATACACCCTCAGAAAAGGTGATCGCTCTCGATGCCGCCACGGGAAAGCTGCTGTGGAAGTTTGATAGCGGGGTCAAGGCACAACACTGGGCACGAGGAGTCACCTACTGGACCGACGGAAAAGAAAAACGAATCTTTGCCGGCGTCATGAATTATCTTTACGCACTTGACCCTCAAACGGGAACGCCCATTTCGTCTTTTGGTGAGAATGGCAGGATCGACCTTAGAAAGGGCCTTCGCGGAGACTTTCAAGCCCACTACATTTCCATGGACACGCCGGGCCTTATTTACAAGGACCTGATTATCGTGGGCGGGGAAATGCCTGAGACCCTGCCTGCGGCGCCCGGAGATATCCGGGCCTACGATGTGCGCACGGGAGAGCTTCGATGGAGCTTCCACACCATTCCGCATCCGGGAGAATTCGGCTACGACACCTGGCCGCCCGACGCATGGAAGACCTCTGGCGCTGCCAACAACTGGGCCGGCATGTCACTCGATGCGGCACGCGGGATCGTGTACGCTCCAACCGGCTCGGCGGCCTTCGATTTCTATGGAGCCAACAGGGCCGGCGACGACCTCTTCGCTGACACGCTCTTGGCATTAGACGCAAATACCGGCAAGCGGATCTGGCACTTTCAGGGCGTACACCACGATATATGGGATCGAGACTTTCCTTCGCCTCCTGCGCTATTGACGGTGAAGCACGACGGAAAGCGGATCGACGCGGTCGCCCAGACCACCAAGACCGGCTATGTCTTTCTGTTTGATCGTGTGACGGGAAAGCCACTGTTTCCGATTGAAGAGAAAAACTACCCGCCAAGCACAGTTCCGGGCGAACTAGCCTCACCAACGCAGCCGAGACCTCTCAAACCTGATCCTTATGCGCGGCAGCTGCTTACCGAAGACATGCTGACAAACCGGACACCGGAGGCTCATGCATGGGCAGTTCAGAAGTTCCAGACCTTTCGCAGTGAAGGGATCTTCATTCCCTTCGCGCTTAACAAGCAAACCGTCAACTTCCCAGGGTTTGATGGCGGAGCCGAATGGGGCGGTCCGGCAGTAAATCCGAAAACCGGAGTCATCTATATCAATGCGAACGAAATGGCCTGGACAGGCGGTCTCACCGAGAATAAGGCGACGGATTCCCCGGGAGAAGCTACCTACCGCAGCCAATGCAGCGTCTGCCATGGGGCTGATCGCAGCGGATCGCCACCGGCATTTCCTTCCCTGATCGAAGTCAACAAACGACTCCCCGATGAGCAGATCATCGCGACCATCCGTCAAGGAAAGGGCCGGATGCCGGGCTTTCCCAGCCTCTCCGATACTCAGTTGGAAACTCTCCTGCATTTCCTGAAGGGGGAAAGCCCAACGGGCAAACCACAACAAACCAGTGATAAGCCGGAGACGACCTCGGCCCCGGATGCTGCGCACGAGGCAACTTCTCAGCCGCCGCAATACAGCTTCACCGGCTACCAGATGTTTGTGGATCCTGATCACTACCCGGCCATCGCTCCGCCATGGGGAACGCTAAGCGCGATTGATCTCAACACAGGGAACTATCTTTGGAAGATACCTTTTGGTGAGTATCCAGAACTGGCAGCGAATGGGATGAAGAACACTGGCTCGCAAAACTACGGTGGGCCGATTGTGACTGCCAGTGGACTCCTTTTCATCGGAGCCACCCTCTACGACCACAAATTCCACGCCTTCGATAGCCGAAACGGAGAACTGTTGTGGGAAGGCCAATTGCCCTACGCGGGCCGAGCCACTCCTGCAACTTATATGGTGGATGGAAAGCAATATATCGTTGTGGCCACTGGAGCGGTACGGTTTAACCCTGCTCCCGCAAAGGGAGTTTATGTCGCATTCGCGTTACCCTGATTACCACGTTCGCGACAGTCAAGGCCTTGCGGTATTTTCACTTTGGCGCGGCGCGGAATCACATGCCACGCATCACCGTCACAGTCGATGCCGGGCTCACGCCGAGCGGGCAAGTTCCGGGGCGTCACGCTGCACCTTCAATTGATCCTCGTGACGGCGGGCACGGGCTAGGTCGTAATTGTTCTGCATCTGCAGCCAGGCGTTCGCGGTTCCGCCAAACGCCTTTTCCAGGCGGATCGCCATGTCGGCGCTGATGCCTGCCTTCTCGTTGACGATGTTGTTCAGTGCCTGGCGCGTGACCCCCAGGATCTCCGCCGCACGCTTGACTGTCAAGTTCAGCGGTTGGAGACATTCGTGCTTGACGATGCGACCGGGATGGAGCGGGTTCTTCATGGGCATATCTCTGTTCCTCTCCTTAGTGGTAATCGATCAGCGAGACGTCGTAGGCGTTGCCGCTTTCAAAGCGGAAGATGAGGCGCCAGTTGGCGCGCACGGTCACGGCATAAAAGCCTTTCCGATCACCTTTGAGCGGGTGAAAGGCCATGCCGGGCAGATCGAGAGCGTCCGGGTGGTCGGCCGCGTCGAGAAGGGTTAGGATGCGCTCGATCTTGTCCATCATATCGGCGCCCACCGCACTCCTGTCGCCACGCAGGTAAAGGCGTTTTAGCCCTCGGTGGCTGAAGCTTTCGATCACTGTGACAAGTATAGCTTGTCTCTTATCTGTGTCAAGCGTAGCTTGTCACATTCTGCAAAGCGGAGACTAAGGGAACGGGGAGGACAGGAGTTATCGGACAGGAGTTTCGGACAGGAGTTGCAGGACAGGAGTTGCGTGGCGAAGTATTTTCGCGAGCTATTCGCGGGTTATTTCGTCACGCAACTCCCGAGTGAGTGGTCCAAGCTCATTTAGGGGTTATTTCGTCCCAGTCTTGTCCAAACTAGCTTTTTATCTCGATCGGTTGATCGCTACGGCCCTCACTGAAAACAAATCAACCATCAGGTAAATCGCGATCAGTCCCGAAGGGGCGGCTGACAGTCAGACTCGTCCAAATTAGCTTTTTCGAATCTGTCCATCCAACTCCACTAAGGCAGCCTGCTACGGAATCGGAATTCCAACCGACGCCGAGCTGACCTTTGTCAACAACCACTTCCCGTTGATCTTTTTCGCTGTACCGTCGAGATCTACGTGGCTCTTCGCCGTCCAATTGGGGAGGCCAGTCGCCGGATTCACGGACACATCGAAGTAGTGGCACTCAAAATATACCGATGATTTCCACTGCCCGTCTTCAAACACAGGGACAAACTTCGTTTTATATTCAGGGGAAAGCGAGACAAACTTGTTCGCCTGCTGTAACCCTCCGGAGACATACTTAAAGAATGTGCACAGCGTGCCCTGTTTCCCGCCGGCAGAAGTATTGCCCGTGGGTACTGGGCACGTTGCGGGATCGTCCGGATCACCGTTGCCGACATAGTTCCCCTGCGTAGCCGTGGTGTTCACTACCGTGAGCATCCCATCTTCCGCCCAGACTGAAAGTGCGTCTTTAATTCGCTGTGTGACCTCGGCCGCCGAATCGCCATTGACAGGATCGTGCACGCTGACGGCCGCGTGAAAGGTTGCGTGGAGATTATGCAGCTCGGCCATTTGGGCCAGTTCTTCCTGGTCGTGCTGCCAACCGCCTGCATAGCCAGTTCCCATACAGGCCGCGGCCACTGCAGTGAGCAATGCCGCGAAGCGTGTGTAAGTCGCAAGAGTCGTGTTACGCATGAGTATCCTCCTAGATCGCAGTGAAATGATTGCCTGAAAATCGGGCTTTACTTAGGAACGCGACATCTGCAGAAAAAAGGGATCACTCAGAAGTGAGAAAGTGCAAAGATTGTGCGTTGCAGGTAGAATCCTGACCATTAGTGCTGCGGTAACTGCTGTTTTTTGAACCGGATACGCTTGGAGGGTGGCGACTTGGTCCCGGAACCAGACGTGACGGCCCTGCTGATCGAAGTAGCGAATGGGAACCAGGCCGCCCAGGAAAAGCTTGTTCCTTTGGTCTATGACCAGCTCAAAAAGCTGGCCCGCCGGTATATGCGGCGTGAGCGGGCGGGCCATACCCTTCAGACCACCGCCCTGGTTCATGAGGCGTACCTCAAGCTGATTGGCCAGCATTCGACCCATTGGCAGGGCCGCGCTCAGTTCTATGGGATTGCTGCCCAACTGATGAGGCGCATTCTGATCGACCATGCCCGCCGGCACCTACGGGAGAAACGTGGCGGAACACAGGTGATGCTCCCCTTGGAAGACGCATTGACTTTTACCCCGGAACACTCTGAAGATCTGTTGAAATTGGACGAAGCTCTCGACCGTTTATCAAAACTCGATCCGCGCCAAAGCCGCATCGTCGAATTGCGCTTCTTTGGAGGCCTCAGCGTGGAGGAAACCTCCAGGTTTCTGAACGTTTCCCCGATCACCGTCAAGCGGGACTGGGCGGTGGCGAAAGTCTGGCTGTACGGCGAACTGAGGCCCGACCATGGAGATGACGGCAAAACAGTGGGAACTCGTTAAAGAGCTGTACCAGAGCGCGCTGGAATGCAGCCCGGCACAGCGAGCCTCTTTTCTCGAACAAAACGAGCGTGACGAAATGGTCCGCGCCGAAGTGCGCCGCCTGCTTGGCGTGCACAATCGTTTGGGAAGCTTTCTATCCAGCCCGCCATTTGTCGACCCGCGGTGGACCGGCGCAACTCCCCGGGAACGACTGACCCCCGGTGAGGTGTTAGCAGGACGGTTCCGCATCGTCGATTTTGTCGCTGCCGGAGGTATGGGTGAGGTCTACAAAGCCGAAGATTTGCTGCTGGACCGAACGGTTGCGCTGAAACTCCTGCCCAGGGAGCTAGCTGAAGATAGGGAATCGCTGGAGCGATTTCGGCGCGAAGCGAAAACTGCTTCAGCTTTAAATCATGCAAGCATCTGCAGGGTGTACGACTTTGGGGAAGATGCCGCGAGAGCCTTCATCGCCATGGAGTACCTGGAGGGCGAGACACTTTCTGCGCGCATCCAGAGGGGCCGGCTCTCGACGGGCGAGGCTCTGAAGATCGCGATCGCGGTTGCGGATGCACTCGCCACGGCACACCGTAAAGGCATCGTTCATCGCGACCTCAAACCAGGCAACATCATGCTCACCGAAAGCGGGGCCATGCTCCTCGATTTTGGGCTGGCGAAGTACGAACGGCCTCTCGTGTCTGCAGAACTTACTGGCGACGTCCAGGTAGTTGGCACGCTGCCGTACATGTCTCCTGAGCAGTTGCATGGTCAACGGGTGGACGCCCGTAGCGATATATTTGCGTTTGGCGCGGTTCTTTACGAGATGTTCACGGGAGAGAAAGCATTTGAGCGCAAGTCCACCGGTGAAACATTGATAGCAGTCGAGCGGGAGGAGCCGACCCCGCTGGATCAATTCATCAAGGATTTCCCGAATGCACTGGACCGAATCATTCGTCGCTGTGTACGCAAGCGCCCCGAAGAACGCTATGCAAGCATGATAGAGGTTGAGCAGGAGCTCAAGGATTGCTTCGAACTGATTTCGGAACCTGCCAGTGGTGTCAACCCAAGAGTGTTGTTCCGGCAAAGCAGGCAGCCCCGTGTCGCAATCCCCGCACTGATTATCCTCTTAGCCTTAGTGAGCTTGATTGGCTGGGGGGTTCACCACAGTTCCAAAGTCAGATGGGCCAGGGAGCAGGCGTTACCGCGGATCGGCAAGCTCATCGAACAGGGCAAAACTGGCGAAGCCTTTGCACTTGCTGCTCAGGCCGAGCGATACATTCCGGCTGACCCAACCCTGACCAGATTCTGGCCCGATATTTCCTGGTCCGATTCCATCATCACCAGCCCTCCGGGGGCGTCCGTCTACCGCAGGAACTACAACTCTCCGAACGCCCAATGGGAATTTGCCGGCCTCTCGCCCATCCTCAAAGGGAGATTTCCCGCTGTCGATTCGAGTTGGAAATTCGAATTGCAAGGATATACGACGCTCGAACGCGCTACCTTCCCGTCCGGCCCGATCATGGTGCCACTGCACAAAGTCGGCAAGGTTCCCAGCGGAATGGTTCCGGTTGAGTTCGACCAGGAATTTGTTGAGAGCGACCCTTTCACCCTATGGGGGATTGCAGGCATTGCAGGCTTTCAGATCTTGCCTCCAGTCCGGGTTGGGAAATACTGGATCGATAAGTTCGAGGTCACCAATCTCGAGTTCAAACGCTTCGTGGACCAGGGAGGTTACAAGAAGCAAGAATATTGGAAACACGAATTCAGAAAGGATGGACGCGTGCTTCCGTGGGCCGACGCGATGAAACTCTTTGTCGATAAAACGAACCGGCCAGGACCTTCTACCTGGATACAAGGTGAATATCCGCAGGATGAGGGCGAATACCCGGTCACAGGTGTGAGCTGGTTTGAGGCTGGAGCTTATGCTGACTTTGTAGGCAAGTCGATTCCGACCATTTATCACTGGGCGGCTGCTGCATCCCCGACAGACAGCTCCAGCCTGATACCCGCCAGCAACTTCAGCGGCAAGGGACCTTCGCCGGCCGGGACTTACCACGGTATGAGCTGGTGTGGCGCTTACGATATGGCAGGCAACGTGAAGGAGTGGTGCGCAAACGAAGCGACCTCCGGCAGGCGCTATACCATGGGCGGCGCATGGGACGATCCGACTTATATGTTCAACATTCCCGACGCTCGTTCACCCTTCGAGCGGTCCCCTGGATTTGGTTTTCGTTGCGCGGAATATGTGTCGCCTGGTAAGGAGGCCGAAGCAGCAGGCGCTCCGATCACCGTTCAATTACGTAACTACGGCCCCGAAAAACCTGTTTCTGATCAACTTTTCCGGGCATACAAGAACCAATACTCCTATGACAAGACGCCGTTGCATGCGAAGGTGGAATCCGTTCAACAGAGCGAGGATTGGAGGCAAGAGAAAGTCTCCTTCGACGCGGCTTACGGCGGGGAGCGAGTTACAGCGTATTTGTACCTGCCCAAAGGAGCGTCACCGCCTTTTCAAGTCGTCGTGTACTTTCCCGGCGCTGAAGCCGCTCACACGCGATCGAGCGCAGAAGGGTTCCCAGACCAACTTCCAGACTTCGATTTCATTATAAAAAGTGGACGAGCGGTCTTATTCCCTATCTACAAAGGAACGTTTGAACGTGGCGGCGGATCGAAGCCGATCTACTGGCCAAACACCAGCAGTACTTATCGCGACAATGTCATCTTTTGGTCTAAGGACCTCAGCCGGTCGATCGACTACCTTGAGACACGCCAGGATATCAACCCCAACGAGTTGGCCTACGAGGGTCAGAGTTGGGGCGCAGCGATGGGTGGACTTCTCCCGGCTGTGGAAACTCGCTTCAAAGCATTAATTCTCATAGCACCAGGATTCTTTTTGCAAGAGCAATTGCCGGAAGTGGATCAGCTCAACTTCGCCCCACATGTGAAGGCTCCTGTTTTGATGCTCAATGGCCGTTACGATTTCCTTTGGCCGCCCAGAATCTCTCAAGAGCCCATGTTCCGTCTGCTAGGAACGCCCACAGAGCACAAGCGCCGCGTGGTTTACAACACGGGACATGATGTACCGCGAACGGAGATGATCAAGGAATCGCTCAACTGGCTCGACAAATATCTGGGATCTGTGAGATAGGAGATGCAGAGATCCAGGACAGGCGAGATTACCACACGTCATCAAACGCCGCCGGGAGTTCTCTACAGCAACCTAGGACATCCCATCCCCGCCTTTTCCCAAGAGCGAATCTGTGCAGCCACCGTCAACGCGGCATATGCCGTTGATCGACACTGATAGGGCCGGCGCCGAACTGAGAGATCAAGAGGGCCCCGCCCAGCGTAGAAATATTCTTCAAAAACAACACCTGCTCTACAAAAGCAGTATGGGGATCTCTCAGCCTCCAAAATGCATGCATCCACAAGGTGACGGGAACAAGAAAGACGACCAGCGCCCACGCTCCCCATCGCGTCTTATACCCGAGAGCGACGCTGAGCCCGCCAGCCAAAGCCAATACACCTGATAACGGAACCAGCACGCCGGGAAGTAGCACGCCTTGTTCGGCGGCATCCTGAATGGCTCCCTGGGTGAAGTGATATGGAAAGGCAAAAACGAAATTCCAGGCGAACAGTACCCTTCCAAGAGGAAACAGGAATTTCATGCAGAGCTCCCTTCGGGCAATAGCCCCTAGTGAAAGTAGTATCACTAGTAGTGATACTGATATCATTATGAAAAGGCCGTGTCAACAAGCTTATGTCGCGAAAATCAGGAGCACAGACGGCAGCCGATCGCCCTCGTCGCGGTACTCCGGAGCAGACGAGGGAGCGTCTCATTACCGCTGCCGCGAGCCAATTCAATCGTTTCGGATTTCACGGAACGGACTCAAACAGCATCGCAAAAGAGGCGGGATACGCGACCGGAACGTTTTACAAACATTTTTCCGACAAACGGGAGGCGTTCCTTGCTGCATACGAGCGCTGGCTTGCGGCCGAGTGGAAAGAAGTCGACGCTGAGTTATCCCAGATGAAGAATGCAGAGGAGACAGCCAAGCGGCTCGTCGAGTTGGCAATCAGGTTTCATACAGAGTGGCGCGGTCTCCGGGCGTCGCTGATGGAACTGGTCTTTTCCGACCCCGAAGTGCGAAGATTCTTCAGAAAGCAGAGGCGCCGGCAACTTGATCATATTGTGGAACTGCGTTCGCGTCTTGCGTTGCCGCCGCAAACCAGCGAGCAAGACGCGATTCTAATGTGCCTGACGGAGCGGGTGTACGACGCGATTGGTCAGGGAGAAATCCAGTCACTCGGATTGGATCAGGCCGCGGTGATCGAGTCTATGGTAGAGAAGGTGCATGCGTTTCTGGAATGACCGTGTTCTTCTTTTTCCGGAGGGCTCTTTTTCCGCGCTTGCCGATCGGCCTGGGCCCAAGAGTAGGGATATTCACCTGAGCTATTTCGTCGCCCATCACCGTCGACCATCACCTGTCTCACAGCCTGCGGAAAGACCCGCTCAATGAGGGGTACGGCGTTACAGGTCGCGGAAAAGCCAATGCTTTGTGTCGGGGCACAGCTTTAGCCGGGCAGTAGACGACGGACAAAAGGACGGGCTTTAGCCCCTGAGGTTTTGCTTTTCTACTCGGTGCAGAGTTTTCGAAGGGTACGAGCTTCAGCTCGTACGTAAGTCTTTGCAAACAGGTCCGGCTTTAGCCGCTGAGGGGCGGTTTCTACCTCGGTTCCTAACTGCGGTGACAGGATACATATTCACCTGAGTTATTTCGTCACCCATCATCTGTCTCACAGCCTGCGGAAAGACCCGCTCAATGAGGGGTACGGCGTTACAGGCTGCGGAAGAGCTAACGCTTTGTGTCAGGGCACGGCTTTAGCCGGGCCGTAAACGACGGACAAAAGGACCGGCTTTAGCCCCCGAGGTTTTACCTTTCTACTCGGTGCAGAGTTTTTGAAGGGTACGAGCTTCAGCTCGTACGTAACTGTTTGCAAACAGTTACGGCTTTAGCCGCTGAGGGGACGGTTTTCTCCTTCGGTTCCTAACTGCGGTGACAGGATACATATTCACCTGAGTTATTTCACCGTCACCCATCACTTGTCTTACCGCCTTTGGAAAGACCCGCTCAATGAGGAGTACGGCGTTACAGGTAGCGGAAGAGCTAATGCTTTGTGTCAGGGCACGGCTTTAGCCGGGCCGTAAACGACGGACAAAAGGACGGGCTTTAGCCCCTGGGTTTTGCTTTTCTACTCGGGGCAGAGTTTTTGAAGGGGACGAGCTTCAGCTCGTACGTAGGTCTTTGCAAACAGGTCCGGTTTAACTACAGCGCTGAGGGGACGGTTTTCTCCCTCGGTTCCTAACTGCGGTGACAGGATACATATTCACCTGAGTTATTTCACCGTCGACCATCACCTGTCTGACAGCCTGCGGAAAGACCCGCTCAATGAGGGGTACGGCGTTACAGGTCGCGGAAAAGCTAATGCTTTGTGTCAGGGCACGGCTTTAGCCGGGCCGTAAACGACGGACAAAAGGACGGGCTTTAGCCCCTGAGGTTTTACCTTTCTACTCGGTGCAGAGTTTTTGAAGGGTACGAGCTTCAGCTCGTACGTAAGTCTTTGCAAACAGGTCCGGTTTTACTACAGCGCTGAGGGGACGGTTTTCTCCCTCGGTTCCTAACTGCGGTGACAGTTCCTAACTGCGGTGACAGGATACATATTCACCTGAGTTATTTCACCGTCGACCATCACCTGTCTGACAGCCTGCGGAAAGACCCGCTCAATGAGGGGTACGGGGTTACAGGTCGCGGAAAAGCTAATGCTTTGTGTCAGGACACGGCTTTAGCCGCGCCATAACCGGTGGACAAAAGGACGGGCTTTAGCCCCTGAGGTTTTGCTTTTCTACTCGGTGCAGAGTTTTTGAAGGGTACGAGCTTCAGCTCGTACGTAAGTGTTTGCAAACAGGCCCGGCTTTAGCCGCTGAGGGGACGGTTTCTCCCTCGAGCCGATTATGGTTTAGGCTTGCACAAGATGGAGATTCCTGACCAGGGCACGTTTTGGGGTCACGATGGCACAGTCTGGGGGGCGGGGGCAATTCCATGAGTCGAGCAGACGGCAAGCGACAAGTATCCGTGATGGTGAACCTCATGCGGTGGAACAGGCTGGACCTTTCGGGTAGGCCCCAGCGCCATCCTATAGATCTGGCGCTGCAGGGCCTTTACCAGGTGGCGGGGGGCTGCAACGTCTCTTGATGGCGCGCCGAAACCACCGGGCTTAAACGCATACTCGGACGGCGGATTGCACGGCGTGTCCCAGCACCCACCGTCGGCAGCTAGCATTAGCGCCAGGCAGCTAAAGTTACTGCAATAGCCATATCATCCTTGGTCTCTCTCGTTATCTGTCCTGCCAGGATTTCTGATCAGAAATCAGACGGGGATGATCTTCCCCTTATCTCCAAGGGATACTGACCACAGAGCCGAGCATCTTGGCCTCAAATCTCAAAGCATTTAAAAATAGTGAACCAAGCTCTCATTCCGTAGCATACAAAGTTATCTTATTGTCTTCGCATTACTCTCAGCGGCAAGACTCAACTTATCTATTGTTTCCACAGACATAGTGCTTTACTATTTGGCCGATTCGGACAGGCTCGGCAGCTCATGCTCTGCTGCTTCGTTTACCCACAAACCAGGCCGTCACGCCGCCAGAGGTGAGTGTCTATGCAAGGTCAGTTTTCCCGCACCCTTCAGTATTTGTACTTTCTCCGCTTCAGCCTGCTGCTCTGGGTCTTTCCCTTTATATTTTGGTTACTCGATTCAGGATTACTCTTGTTTAATACCAACACGCTTACACGTGGCATCTTTGTTCCCGAATATTTGACCGGATACCTCTGCGCTGCCTTTTTCGTTACCGCCACTGGTTGCGTCGCTCTCATAACGGCTCGAACGGTGGTGATCAATGGGGTAGAGAGATTCACCGCGAAGTGTCCCGCTTGTGTCGATGACATCCTCGATCAACACGATCCCGAATGTTCCGCTGCCAACAAAGAGATCAATCTACCTCCAGAATGGCTATTACGCCTGTTGGTGGGGAGCGGCCTGCGTCAGGAACTGCAAGCCTTCGTCGTAGCACTTATCCCCGCGCTCAGCACGTTCTTTTATCTGGTCTTCGATAGCTACTTTGAGTCTGTCCCTTTGCACCGTATTCTTATCGGCACCGTATCGGGCACATTAGTCGGGGGCCTCTTTTGGTATGGGGTTAACGCATTCTATTACCTTGCGTATGAGCGGCCCTATCCCTTCAATCCCATGGAACCCCTGTCCCTGGGAAGAAACGCCGCACGCACCATTCTCCTGCCCCGCCGTTGTTTTGGCCTGGTGGATCCGGGACCCGGTGTTAACGCCGCAGGCGTAGGGCTCACGCTCGAAGACATCACGACCTCGCTCCGTACCGGTCGCACAGCGGCATTCGTGCGCAAGTTCGGGTTTTGGTTTAATCAACGGTTGGGACTTTACGGTTATGTTTACGACACCGGCGACATCTTCGAGGCACAGCTATTTTCGATCATCGCTGCTTTCGGGTTCATCGCCCTCTTCCTGGTGATGTACCCACTGACGGCCCCGCGGTTCAATCGCTGGGCTCCCGTGGCTCTGCTCGGCCTCTTCGCCGTGCTGGGTTGGGTACTCAAGGTCATCTGGAGCGGCCAGTGCCGGGACCGGAACATGCTTATCCGATGGAAGCTGCGGCTAGGCGTGGTGGGAGCGCTCTTCGGCTTTGCGGTGCTGGTGCTTTGGCTGCTGACCAGCCCGGACCGCTTTCCCACCATAGCCTCTATTCTTCTCATGGTCATCGTCCTCGGATGGATCTTTGGGGGCCTCGCATTTTTCCTGGATCGCTACCGGGTTCCGGTACTTACGTTTGTGCTGGTTGCCGCCGTTCTCCCCCGTATCTTCCACGTGTATGACTGGCACAATGGCTTCGAAGAACGCTATGTGTCCACCATCCCGCACGCCCCGAGCCTTGCAAGCCTACCCACTCCCGCCCAGATCCTTAACAACCGCCTCTCGGTTCCAGGCGCCGCAAACGATCACTATCCGCTCATCGTCGTAACCTCCACTGGCGGCGGTCTCCATGCGTCCGCGTGGACCGCACGCGTGCTGCGTCAGCTGTATCTCGGCCTGTCTCCCGCGGAGCGTCCAACCTTCACCGGCCACCTATTACTTTTCAGCACCGTTTCCGGTGGCAGCGTTGGCCTCTCTTACTACCTCCAGGCGATTCATAACAACAGCAGAAATCCGGACCTTGACCGCATGGTGGTCGCAGCCCAGTGCTCGAGTCTGGAAGCCGTCGGATGGGGGCTTGTCTATAACGATTTCATGCACGCGATCATCCCCGGTCTGCCCTTGATCTTTCCACCTTCCAGTGGGAATGAAGATCTCGATCAGTCACCGTTATTGAAGGACCGCACCTGGGCTTTGCGTAAAGCGTTTGAACGCAATAGCTATGACGACTACTGTTACGAGTCCGCCAAGCTGGATGATCCCGACAAAGTCGATCCCCATCCTTTGCAGCTTGACCACTCTCCGGGGACGATTTCCTGGAATGACCGCATCTTCCCCTCAGCGCTAAGCAGGACAGAACGACTCACTATCGAACAGTTGACGGTTGGCCAGAACTTTCCGGCCTTCACGATGAACACGACCACAGTGGAAGGGGGAGATCGTTTCCTGCTTGCAAATTATCGCCTCCCAGGCTATATCCTCGGTCACGTTGAGGGCGCGCCGGCTGAGTCATTCCTTTCTCTCTTCGGCAATGCGCAGCATCCTGACCTTCCTCTCGCCTCTGCTTCCCAACTCTCCGCCACCTTTCCCTATGTCTCCTCCGCAGTGCGCATACCCCATCCATACACCACGGACAGCGTTCACTTCGTGGATGGCGGCTACTACGATGACGACGGCACCTCGTCCGCCATGGAGTTCCTCCGCTACGCCATCGATTTGCCGGATCGGTCATCGCCCGGGTCCAGCAACCCCCAGGACCTCGACAGCCCAAGAAGTGTTGGTCAGAAGCTGCAGCAGTCTCCGCTGAGGATCCTCTACATCGAGATCCGCAACAGCGCCGACACCGACGCTCCCGGACACGCGCTCACCCCAAAAGCACTGCATCCAACACAACAACCAGATCCCAAGGGAAAACCGAAGAACGCCGGGCTTCTGGAGCAGCTTGGTTTTCCCCTGGAGGGGTTTTGGAACGCTGGACACGGCAGCGTTACGGGCCGGGACCGGAACGGATTGGATCTTCTGTTGCAGGGGCACGAAAACGTATTGGAACTGCACCAGATTATCTTTGACGACAAGACCGTGCCTGAAGAGCATCACCCTCAGGATCCTCTGTCATGGTCGCTTACTCCGCGGGAGCGTGCGGAGGTCGCGAGGTCCTCTGATCCGGATGCCCCCGATCATCGATTAAAACCCTGCTATGAAGCGGCTGTGCGGTGGTTTGATGATTTCTCTAGGCAGTGGAAAGCAACCGGAGCGGACCCGACCCGCTGCTATACACCTCCCAAGTAACTCTGGAAGCCGTGAATGTTCGCAAATTCGACGGGAACTTTTCACTCGGTCGATATCCCCGGTTCTTGGAAGTCAGTGCATGCTAGCCTTGAGACCTGACCCATGAATGATTTCTCCTCATTGATCGAGCACTACGGATACCTCGTCATCTGCCTGATTGTCTTTGCGGAAGCCATCGGTGTGCCCGTACCGGGCGCAGTGGCTCTGGTTGCGGGCGGAGCTGCTGTTGCCGCGGGAACCCTATATGGGCCGGCGGTCGCGTTGTGTGCGGTCGCCGCGATGTTGTCGGCCGACTCACTCCTGTACATCCTCGGCCGCCATATGGGATGGACGATCTTGAAATTCCTGTGCCAGGTCGCTGTCGATCCGGAAGGATGCGTTCTGCGCTCCGCGGAATCGTTCTATAAACGTGGCCGGCTCACGCTGTTGTTCGACAAGTTCATTCCCGGGGTGAGCACGATGGCCGCGCCGCTGGCTGGAAGCATGAAAATGCGGTTCTCTCAATTCCTGGGGCTGGACTTCCTGGGCGCCTGCCTCTATGCGCTGGTATATGGCGCCATCGGATTCATCTTTCGCGATTTCGTGGCCAAGATCGTCAGTGGATTTCGCGCAGCAGGACATGCGGTCGAGATTGTAATCATCATTGCCCTGATTGCGTTCATCGGTTATCGGATGTCGTTGTACTGGAAGCAACGCGCCGATCGGCTTGTACCACGCGTAGAGGTACAGATATTGGCCGCGAAGCTGCAGACAGACGGCCCGGGAAAGATACTGCTGGCCGATGTGCGCAGCCATGGTTATTACAGCGCGGGCGCTGTCCGCATTCCCGGCTCCATTCGCGTCGAGCCCAACAATCTTACCGCCGAAACAGCACTATTCCCTCGAGACAAGGACATCTACCTGTACTGCACTTGCCAGAAGGAAGCGACCAGCGCGAGCGTGGCGCATCTCTTACGGGAGTGGGGGTTTCAGGCATTTGTCATCGTCGGCGGCCTGGCAGCCTGGCGCAAAGCAGGGAATCCGCTCGAGACTGTGCCCGAAACCGATGTAGTGCACCTTCCAACTTTTAGCCGATAAGTCCCCATCCTTCCGGGGCGTGGCTGCCCGAAACGAGCCGCCCACATGTTGTTACGGAAACCTTTTGCGATTCAATCGGGGTCCGCTCACTTCTTCGCTTTCAGGCTGAGACCGATCTCGCCGCGCTCGTCGATCTTCCTGCTGCTGCTCATCCCGTAGTTCCTGAGGTCGAAGCGCACGCAAAAAGTAACCCAAGAACTGCCTATCTACCGTTTAGAGTGAAAGGCGAAGCGTTTCTGGATGAAAGAAGTACAAACTCCGGGATCGAAATGAACGTGACACCCAACTTAGAGCACAAAGGGAGGTACCTGTAATGACCATACCGTACGTGGCCCAGGGCAAACTGGATAGGCGTAGGTTTCTTCAAGGGGCAGGCGTCAGTCTGGGGGCCGGTCTACTTGCAGGATCCTCAGCAACATCGGCCGTAGCCCAGGCGGTCAGCCCCGAATCGATTACGCACGCCAGCGTGTCCCCTCCCATGTCAGAGAAGGAGAAGTTGGTGCGCATCGCATCCAACAGCTATCCCATCCGCTACATCTTCAAGTCCAAGGAACCGATCCTAGACACCGAAGATCAGGACGTTGCGATGAAGAAGAAGTACGGGGAAATTACCATGCTGGACTTCCCGGAGTTCACCAAGAAAACCTTTCCAGGTGTTTACCAGATGGATCTGTGGTCGTCGCTGTTTGGAGATAGCGATGATGCCAGTCAATTCGTCGACGCGAGCTATCTGGGTTCCGACGGAAAAACACACGCGACGCGGGAGTTTGACCCTTCGAGCCCGTCCGGGAAAAAGTGGCTGGAGCAGATGGCTACCGTCCTGGTCAAGACAGGAACGAAATGTCATCACATCTCAAACAACGCGCCGCGCAACATCTGCGATCTCGACACCGCAAAACGCCAGGAGGGTGTTGCGATCGCGAAGAAGTGGCTGGACGGCGCCGCGATCCTAGGTGCCAAGTCCATGCGAGTGAATAGCGGCGGCCCGCGCGTCGCGCCTGGTGCGGAAAACAATTCCAGCGGTTACCCAACCAACGCTCATATCGAGGAGTACCTGGCGAAGTGCATCGAATCGTTCAAGGAGATGGCGGACTACGGCTCCCAGGTCGGCGTCAAGGTGACGCTGGAAAACCACTGGGGGCTCACCGCCAACCCCATCAACATTCGCATCATCATTGAGGAGGTGAACAATCCCTTCTGCGAAGCCAGCCCGGATTTCTGCAATTGGGAACACAAATACCTTCTCTATCACGCTCTGAACGATCTAGCTCCCTACGCGCACACAACCGTTCACGCCAAGTTCTGGGATCGCTTTGGCGAGCCCGACGTTCAGCGCAATGTGCGCATCATGCTCAACAACCATTACACCGGCGTCTTTGCCTTGGAGTACGAAGCCGGCCCCTGGGATGGGGTGGAGGGCGCAAAGCATCTCTTTCAAGAGGTCCTGGCAGCCATGTAGGCCTGCAGTCTGATGACCGATGGGACGTTTCTGCGTTCACACGCGGCCGTAAGGTAAACGTCCCGTCACAGGGATTTCTTCCTTCAGCCGGCCCCATCTTACCCGGGGCCTGGCTGCCCAAGCGGCGTTACGGAAACCTTTTGTGAATCAGTTCCGGTCCGCTCACCTGCTTTACTTTGAGGTTGAGATCGACCTCCCCGCGCTCGTCGATCTTCCTGCTGCTGGTCATCCCGTAGTTCTTGAGGTCGAAGCGTACCACTCCCTGGATGTATCCCGAGCCACCACCCTGGTCGGCGATTACCAAATTCAGTGTTGCCGGCTTGGAAACACCGCGCAGGCTGAAGGTGCCGATAAGGTCGTAGGTGGTTTTCCCCGTCTGGAGCACCTTGTTGGATTTGAACGAAATGACCGGTTCCTGTGCGACGTTCAGCAAGTCCTTGCTCTTCAGTTCGTCATCGTTCTTGCTGTTCCCGGAATGTACGCTTGCTGTCTGGATTTCGACTTGTAATGCGGCCGACGTAGGGTCGGGGGACGCGAAGGTCAGGGTCGAATTCCATTTGTCAAAATTGCCCGTCAGGGCCCTCGAAGATCCCATATTGAACCGGATGGAGCTTTGGATGGGAGTCACCTGGAAGACAGGCACCTGCGCCCGAGACGGCGCGCACAACATGGCACTCACTACTACGAGACAGAGGAAGGGCAGTCGCATAACGAGAGTCTCGATGCGGCAGGCATTCTTGTCAACCGGCCAGGGGCTTGATCCTACCGGCCAATCCGAGCCTCATCGAGGACTTCGAAAAACTACTCGTACCTCAGTGCGATCATCGGGTCGACACGCATGGCTCGCCGCGCGGGAATATAACAGGCCGCAAGCGCCACACCGGTGAGCACCAGGGTGACGCCCACAAAGGTAAGAGGATCGGTGGGCATTACGCCATAGAGCAAACCTGCCATCAGGTGCGACACGATCACCGATCCCACCAGTCCCAGCGCGGCACCCGCCATCGCCAGACCCAGCCCCTGGCGCAGAACCATCTGCAGGATCTCTCCCCGCCGCGCCCCCAGCGCCAGGCGAATGCCGATCTCCTGCGTGCGCTCGCTCACGATATAGGAAATCACTCCGTAAATTCCCAGCGCCGCCAGCAGCAACGCCGTCGCTGCAAAGCACGCCACTATTTCCATCGAGAATCGCCGCTCGGCCAAAGAGGCCGACACTGCGTCATCGAGCGTCTGCACCCCATAAACCGGCAGCTCCGGATTCACGGACTGCACCATCGCCCGCACCTCTTCCGGGATCGCACGCCCATTCAGATCTCCACGCAGAAAGATGGCCAGCTCCTTGGGCGTCTCCTGGTACAGGCTCAGATAGATTTGCGGAACGCTCGCGGTGGCCAGCGACTCCGTTCGCGCATCCGCGACCACCCCAACGATCGTGACCCAGGCCTTGCTCTCAAGTTGGCCAACGCCGGCCCTCCCAGGGCCAACCTTCAACCGCTTCCCAAGCGGATCCTCGCCCCGCCAGTAAGTCTCCGCCATGGTCCGGTTGATCACCGCGACCAGCGGCGCATGGTCGTCGTCGCCGTCGTTGAACAGACGCCCCCGCAGCACCGGAATCCCCAGCAAATGAAAATATTCCGGCGTAACTTGCGACCGCTCCACCAATGGAGGC
>CAWCAZ010000009.1:0-80266 GCA_963793525.1 uncultured Acidobacteriaceae bacterium | reverse complement strand
CGCAGGTCCCTCCACTCCGCTGCGCTCCGGTTGATGGGATAAACCGAAAGGCCCCAGTGGCCCCGGCGATAGACTTTGGTTGGAGACCTGGTCGGGCGCGGGAGCAAAGGAGCCTTATGAAGATTGTAGGCTGTGATTTTCACCCGAGCTACCAACAAATTGCGATTTTGGATACAGAGACAGAGGAGGTCCAGGAGAAGAAGCTGATGCATGCCAGTGGGGAGGCGGAGAAGTTTTACCGAGAGCTCGAAGCGCCGGCGCTGATTGGTATGGAAGCGACTGGGAATGCCCGCTGGTTTGAGCTGTTGGTAGACAAGTGCGGCCACACCCTGTGGGTTGGGGATGCGGCCAAGATTCGGGCCAGTTACGTTCGCAAGCAGAAGACGGACAAGCGAGATGCGGGCCATATTTTGACCTTGCTGGTGGAGCAGCGCTTCCCCCGCCTGTGGCTGCCAGATGCACAGCAACGCGATATCCGTCAGCTGCTCACCCATCGCCATAAGCTGGTCGGTGTGCGCACCCGGTTGAAGACAGAGCTCCAACATCTGGCCTTGAATCAGGGCGTACAGAAAAAACGCCAGCTATGGAATGAGAAGGGTCGAGTTCTGTTGCAGAGCCTTCCACTGCAGGGGTGGACACAGCAGCGGCGCAAGGACTTGCTCCAACTGCTGGCCGTCGTCGAGCCCCAGATCGAGCAACTGGACAAGGCCGTCGCTCAAGCCGCTAAGGCCAATTCCCAGGCCGTGCTGCTGATGAGTCAGCCAGGAGTTGGGCCCGTCACGGCACTCGCCTTTGCCGTCACCATCGGCGAGGTATCTCGATTTAAGCGCAGCAAACAGGTGAGCAGCTATCTCGGGCTGATCCCCTCAGAACACACCTCGGGCAACAAACGAAGATTGGGAAGCATTTCCAAACAAGGCAATGTCTTTCTGCGCACCCTGCTGGTGGAGTCGGCGCAGTCTGCCGTACGCCACGATCCGGGATTTCGCAAAGAGTATCAACACCGCTGCCACCACAAGCTAAAAGGCATCGCCAAGGTCGCAGCAGCTCGCAAATTAGCCGTACGGCTTTACTGGATGCTGAAGTCCAATAAGCCCTATCCGGAGGTTCTTCTCAACGGGGGCAGCCCGCGTCATCCCGTGGCGGCGAAAGCTAAAGCCGTTCAGTTGAATGGGCACCCCCGCATCTCGCAATAGGCGCGATGTTCGTAAAGTTAATCATGGACGCTTCGTTCGTCCGTATCGATGGCTGGTGGAAGATCTTTTTCCACTGAAAATGATTCCCTGAGAGGGCTCGCGTGCCGCCAGGTCTCCAAACTCATGGCAAACGAGTTGCTCACCGCAACTCTACGCATTTTTACGCCCTTGACAACACCTTTCGGTTTATCGACGGGATGACAATTCTGTTGAAGGAAATGGCCTCGACTCCGGTTAACGGAACTAGCAGCAGATAGCTCAACAGAATTGGCATCCCACCGGAGCGCAGCGGAGTGGAGGGATCTGCGGTTCCTCTTCGGCCTTAGTTAGTTCGCTGGCCAGTTGTAGGACGTAATCAGTTTTCCTTCATCGCTAATCAGCAGGAGGGCGGCGCGGCCATTTTCTAGGTGGCCGGAGAAGTCCTTGCCGCTGCGCACATCGTGGAAAGAGATCGCCTTCTGGTTGGATTCGGACGTTAATACATAAAGTGTGGCTTTGGGCAGGCGGGTTGGACAGATCAACAGGCCCGCATCGGTCACGGTGGTGGTGTAGGTTGGCGAAATATTCGCCGCCTTCATTGCGTAACGATAGATATCTGCCACGACCTTCAAATTCTGGTTGAGCTCGATGGGCAGGGTGGCGAAGAGGATCCTCCCCTTTCCCAGGGGCTGCTCAGCCCAATCGTTGTCTCCGGACATTTGCGCACGGCTCAGAATCGTAGTCTTATTGCCCGCGAAGGTAAGTTCCTCTTCCCCACCAGGCCACTTGAATGTGTTGTTGCGCAGAGTAAGTGGAGCATCTACGTAGGCCAATCCGACCTGATCCTGCCTCCCTGTGGGGTGGAAGTGTGCATCTGCACCGAACGGCCCGGTCGCGAGCAGTATGGCTCCCGCTTTCACCCGGTCTACGATTACCTGCCAAGCACTTTCGGTTAAGGCAAACGGTGAGGGCAAAATGATGAGCTTGGGCGATCCGAGAGATTCAATCTGGTATTCGCCGACTGCGTAAGCTTCTCCACGCGCGTAGTAATAGAGTGCGCGAACGGCATTCTGCTGCGCCTCGATGGACAGCGCATTGGAGACGGAGAGCTGCAAGGACTGAGGCAGGATGATGGCGATATCGGGCTTGATGAAGTCCGTCGCATACGGCGCTGCATGCTCAGCGAACTCTCCGAATCTCTGCATCATGGGTTCCCATACCTTGGCCGAACCATCGCTGCGTTGCATGCCGAAGTCGACTTCGCGGGCCCAATCCCACTGCATGGCTCCAGAACTACCTGCCGCGAAACCCAAGGCCCACTTGCGTTCGGTGAGGGGCAGCCCGGTGAGCTCGTCGTAGCGCCATGTTCCATCGGGAGCCCAGACAGGTTGATATCCAGTTTCACCGGTGATGTTCGGCATGCCCTGGCGCTTGGCCACGACTGAGTCCCATAACAGGGCATCATCTTGCCAATAGGTGTGGTTGGTGGTGAAGGAAACACCCGCCAAGCCATAGAACTGATTCAATACGCGATTGGTGACGCCGCCTTCGTCCTGCCCAACGTCGATGAGGTGGCTGCTGCCAGACTGGCGAATCACTGCAACCATGGATTGCACCCAACGGCTGAACATGTCCTGCGCGAAGAGGTTGTAGTCTATAGCGCGCACCTGGCGGGGATTTCCGTGGCGCTCATAGGTCAGGTCCGCAACGCTGGGCAGCGGGATGCTATCGAAGCTGCCGAGCTGTTCCGGCGTCTGTGCCCATGCGTCTGCCAGGGCGCGCAGGTCTTTGTACCGGTCGCGCAGCCATGCATGCCAGGCACTTACTTCTGCCGCATCTCCGTTGGGTACGTTTCCTTTGAATATCTGCAGAGGGTTGGAGAAGCTCGGCTCATTGATGAGGTCCCAGCAGAGCCACGGGACTTTGGCGAATCTCTGCACCACGGCGCGCACGTAGGCCTGTTGCACACGCACAGCATCTTCATCGATATAGGGATTGCTCGACGGTGCGTCGGCCGGTTGGGCTGTTGTCCCGGAAACGGGAGAAAAGGCGAAGAAGGTGAAGTTGACCGAGATGCCGTAGCGATGGGCACAGAGGAGAAATGCCTCCAGGTTGCGTAGGAAGCGTTCGTTCGGGCCGCCTGTTGCAGGCTCGATGAATTTGGCATTCTTCATCCACACGCCAGTGCGGACGAGGGTCACACCGTGTGCGGCCATCTCCTTAAAATCCTTCTCCCACACGGAAGCATTGCGCGGGCCGGAGAAATCCCAGCCATTCTCTTCGGTGGTGAAGTAATTGGTGCCTACAGGAAGGAAAGGCTTTCCACCGCGGGTGAGGAAGTCGCCATTGACTCCCAGGGCTTCGCCTTGGTCCAGCCCACTGCGGTCGGTGACCCAGAAACCATTTTCGTAGAACTCACGAAAGTCTCCCTGCTGACGATAGGTGGCGCGGACCGTGTAGAACCCTGCGGGGAGCGGCTTATGAAAGGGCTCCGGGAGATCGGCGATCTGGCCATTCTCAGTCGCTAACGTAGCGGCGGCGCGGACCTTATCCCCTGCCAAGAGCTCCACTCGTATATCGCCCTTTGCAGGCGAGGGCTGGAGCAGATGCACCGTAATCTGGGGAGGCTCGTTCGGCCTGATGACAGAGTAAAGCGTCTCCACCGAGAGGCTGGTGGAACCCTGGCGCGCGTAGCCGGCAGCTTCGCGAATGAGAGCCATGCCGTCCCGACTCTCCCAGTATCCGGTTGCGGGTTGAAAGTCGAGGCAGACGATGCGGCTCCAGGCCATCGCGGCACCCGGTGCGTGGTCGATCACGATCACGGGTGCCGCTACCAGCAGTCCGGTGGCGTCGACCATGTAGCCAAGCCCGTTGAGATGGCCCTCCACGGTGAAGAACTTTTCTGCCTGCACCTTGGGAGTTGTGTCGAAGGCGTAACCGGGCTTCCAAGTATAGTGAGCGTCCTGCGGTACGGGTACCTGATAGGTGTGGCGCAAATCCAGCACGCGGGCGTAGGTGTCTTGCGGACGGCCTTGGACGAAGGTTCCTTCAGATTGCGTGACCGGTACACGCAATGGCTGCCCACCGAGGACGAGAAGATTTCCGCCGTTTTGCAGATAGGCTTCGATCGCCACCCAGGCATCGGTGGGAAAAGCAGAGCCGTATGGAAGCACAAGGAGCTCGGTACGGGCGAGCGCTCCGGGGGCTTGGAGTGCCTTCAAATCCAATAAGGCTAGGTGGGGATCATTGAGCGCGGTGGAGAGGGTGGAACGATCCAACGGCTGGCTGGCGACGGTCGGGAATCCCGCCTGCCAGAAGACCGTTACCTGCGCCACAAGCGGAGAAGAGAGGAGTAAAAGGAAGACGGTGAGGCGAAAGAGTGTGCGCATGGGGATGCTGGGTGATTCATAGGTGCGTCCGCGCTGAAATTGTACATCCGGACTGCGCGCCGAATGCACTTTGGTGCAGTGGAAGCAAAAGATGATTAAATACGTGCGTGCACTCAAGAAGGTCCGAAAGGCGTTTACCTATGTCATCTATCTCCCGTCGCAAGATGCTTAAAAGCACCATCGCCGGCACGGCACTGGCCTCCAGTGCCTCTATTTCCTGGGCTCAAGAGAAGGCCGCGGCGCCTGCCACTCAAAGGAAGGGCAACATCCGGCAGTCTGTCAGCCGCTGGTGCTATCCGAAGATGAGCCTGGACGAATTGTGCGCCTACGGGGCGCAGATCGGGTTGAAGGGAGTCGACCTGCTGGAACCGGCGGATTTCGAAACACCCAAGAAGTATGGATTGATCTGCACCATGGGCTACGTCGAGGCGGGCACGATTCCCGATGCCCTCAACGTAGTTGCCAATCACGACAAGATCGAGGAAGGACTGCGGAAGAACGTTCCCCTGGCGGCAAAGGCGGGCGTGCCTAATGTCATTACGTTTTCTGGAAATCGCCGTGGTATGTCGGATGAAGAGGGCGCCAAAAATGTGATCCTGGGGTTGAACCGGGTTAAGAAGATTGCGGAAGACAACAACGTGGTCCTTTGCCTGGAGCTTCTGAACAGCAAGGTCAACCATAAGGACTACATGGCGGACCACACCGCCTGGGGCGTGGCAGTGATGAAAGAAGTCAATTCCCCTCATGTGAAGCTGCTCTACGACATCTATCACATGCAGATTATGGAAGGCGATCTGATTGCAACCATCCAGGCGAATATTCAATGGCTGGGCCATTTCCATACCGGCGGTGTGCCAGGACGCCACGAGCTGAACGATAAGCAGGAAGTGCAATGGGATGGCGTAATGCGCGGGATCGTGGAATCAGGCTATAAGGGATATGTTGCGCATGAGTTCGTCCCTACCGGCGATCCGCGCGCCTCGCTGCTGCAGGCGGTCGATCTCTGCGACGTTTAGTTACAATCGATTGACAATCAATTGAAGCGGGTGCTGTATCATCTGGCTCATATTGGGAGGTGTGTGTGCGCAAGTTAGCCCTTGGTCTCACCTTGTTGGTCGCTGGGGTCTGCATGGCCATTCCGGCGGAGAGTGTTTACAACTTTACCTTAAAGTCCATCGATGGCCCGCCGGTCAGCCTGGGGAGTTACCGGGGTAAGGTTCTTCTGCTGGTAAACGTCGCCAGCAAATGCGGCTACACTCCACAATACGCCGGCCTGGAAGCGCTTTATAAAAAGTACAAGGACCGCGGTTTGGTGATTGTCGGTATTCCAGCCAATAACTTCGCATCGCAGGAGCCGGGCACCAACGCAGAGATCAAGACCTTCTGCCACAACAAGTACGACGTTACTTTTCCGATGATGTCGAAGGTCAGCGTACTGGGCGAGGATAAAGCTCCGCTCTACGCTTTTTTGACGGATAAGTCAGTAAACCCGCAAATTGGCGGCGACATCAAGTGGAACTTTACCAAGTTTCTCTTCGACCGCAACGGCAAGCCGGTGGAGCGCTTTGAACCGGCGGTCACTCCCGACTCGCCCCAGGTTACAGCTGCCATCGAAGCTGCGCTTGCGAAATAGTGCAGCCCGCGATGTTCGTTGTTGATTCGGTGGGGGCGCATTCAGCGCTCCCACGCGATTCTGAGGGCCGGCCGAGCGATTCACGCTTAACGAACCAGAAGAGACTGCCTGACCCTGGCATCAAGGGCCGTTGAAGAACATAATCCGCTTCTTGCCACCAGGATGTGTAAACGATGTTTACTCCAATCCCTGTAGCGTGGCATCTCGGCCGCGGGCAGCGCCGGATAGACAAATTCCGTATAGGTGGATCGATCGGGGTTCTTCAAGAGCGACTCCGCAAACACGTCATAACTCACGATTACGTCCGGGCGCATTTCGCTGACAAAGCCGGTTGGAATTTCTCCCAGATCGCCGGAACTTCTCTCATCGGGAACGCGCATGGGGTGATACTTAATTGCCGCTGGCGTTGCCAGGCCGACCGCATCCAGAATTTCGCCTTCAAAGCCCTCTCCCAAACCGCCAATTTCCGAACTCATCAGTCTGGCCGTTGGACACTCCTGATAAATGGAGTGTCCGACAGCCAGGTACTCGATCGTCCGGATATCAAACTGGTCAGCGCCGTCGGACGAAGCGTTATTGAGAGCGTAGGCTGCGAGTTCTCTCCCGGAGGTCATAGGGTTTATAAATGCCAAAAGGGCCACGATAGCAACGTATCTTCTCCACGCTTTGCCTTCGAAGCCAGGTACGCTCAAGATAAGCCCGAGCACGATGAGCGTGGAGGCGAGAGGGCGGTACCACGGGAATATCAAGGTTTTTTTCCAAATGTAGCATAGCTCCAAAAGCGCGCCGGCGGAGACCATAACGCCAGGGACAATGAGTCTTCGCTGGAGTTTGCTTGTGGCAAGCGCTATCAGCGCGGCCAACAGCAGACAGGTGCGCACTACGGCAAGAGGTTTGTCGAATCCGAGTCCTAAGGATCCGGCTGTTCGGGTGTAAGAGCCTGCATACACGGCTGCCTTTGCCCTTAGTGTATTCGGAATTAACGTCCCGTATTGATAGAGGAGATACAAAGCTATCACGGAAAAAACTAGTGGCTGCGATGACGGCAGGCGTGAGCTTTAGGCGCTTTGCGGCCAGAGCAACACCAGCCATGATTACTAACACCGCGAAGTATTCGTATCGAGTAAAAGCTGCAAGTACTAAGAGGCTTGGCCACCAAATGTTCCCGATATCGAACAGGTAAATCGAGGTCAGGACAAGCCCAACTGCCAGGGTCGATTCCATTTGCTGGATAGTGCTTTGCAGCAGGATGAGGAAGACCGCTGCCGGCGCAATGAGAGACAGCAGAATCGCTCGAAGAGTGCCCAGAGGTAAATTGCGGGAGATCAACAGGAAACTCATAGTGCACGCGAGACCCATGCTCGCTGCCTCGAGTGCCAGAGCCGCTGGAAAATCATGACAAAGCCACGCGCTCACACCCAACAGAAGTGTCCACACGGGCGAGGAGGTCACCATCACCTTTTCGCCTAGATTGAAGTATCCATGCCCAGTGGTCATGAGATGTGTTGCTATACGCAAATGGATATAGGAATCGTCGGCCGCCAAAATGCGCAGGCGGTAATCGATGGAGAGGCAGATCAGAGAAGATGCGACGAGTACGATCCACGTCAGGACGCGTGTTGTATCTGCGGTAGGATGCTGCATCAATTGGTGCTGATAAGTTAGGGGACATAGTGATAACCTCGGGTGTCGAAGAGTGTTCGGGCGATCGTGTAGCGGAAAGGGCCTACGTCCAGACACTGGAAAAGAAACCGCAGGTCCCTCCAGCTCCGTACGCTCCGGTCGGGATGACAATTTTGTTGCGGCCACGACTGATAGCTCGGTTGACCGGATACCGAGCATCAGTTGTCCGCAACACATTTGTCATCCCGACCGGAGCTACGCGGATTCCATGACCTGCGGTTCTCTTCCAGTCCTCACGCAAGCTCTATAGCGGCGTACTGCTGCCGCGCTTGCTGTAGAGCAGCCCGAGATCGCGCCAGGTTCGAGCCATCTTTTCGCGGATGTCCCACCTTTTCGCGGAGGATCTGCCTTTGCTCTGGATGGGCATATCGACGATCGGCCGAAAGTCAGGCAAGTGACTTGTGCGGATAGGCTTTTAGCCCTTCGACCCAACGCGCGTCCGCTGCATACTCCAGGATGTCCGGCCAACGCGCAATCTCTCTTCGCACGACCAGCATTGGCCGTATCGGTCACCTTCAGGCCGGGCGGATCATGGAAGAACCGCCTTCCACGCCGCAGAATGGGAAAGAGCGCCCAATGCGGATTGTCTTCGAGATTCGCCGCTATATCCTCAAGTATTTTGTCGTCGGTCAAGTAATTGTCATCATCGAGCATCAGGCAATAATCCCCTGTAGCCAGTCCCCAGGCATTATGGCGGCAGGTATTGCCATAGTTATGGTGAGGAACAGGGCATTTGATGACCGAGCGTTGGGGGTGATGGATTCCCGGCTAACAATGCGTGGTCGAGCTTAGCTCGATCGACCATGACGATATGCTGCCAATCGGAATAGGACTGGCTGTCGACTGAATTGCATGCCCGAACCAGGCTGCTTCTCTGGAGCGTGGGGGTGATGATGGTAAATCTCATGATTCCGTTACCGAGGCAGGTTAGAGGACGACAGAACGTAAGATCTGGTTTTCTGTCAGGGGAACTTCGAGCATGAGTTTGGCTGGACAGTTGAACGGCGAAGACTCCAGGAAGACGCCAGATCGTCGCGGGATGCGAGTCCCGGGACCCTGCGGTTTGTCGCGATTGCGGCGCAAACCTGCGCCGCATATACATGCTCCGTCGCGATGACGTAGCGGTAGCGGCGCAGCGACTTCAGCGTTTTCAGAATCTGCGCGTTCGAGAGGTGCTGAAGCACCTGCCGCACCAAACAGAGATCGCCATGGGGGCAGTTCTTCATCGATGATGTTGATGCAGCGGAACTCGACCCCAGGGGCGCCGAAGTGTTCCTGGTTGTAACGAATAAGATCGGGCACCACGTCAATGCCTACGTAGTGAACTGCGGGACCTACAAATCGCGAACCCACAGCAAAGTCTCCGCAGCCAAGATCCACCACGCGCCTTATATTGTTGGCCGCAATGAAGTCACGGACCATCGCGCAGTAGGGGCCGACCGCTTCCTCACGGATCGATCCGTCTCCGGAGCAAAAGGGCCGATCCTCAAATGATCCCCAGGCGCGTGTCCGGTAGATGTCGGAAAAGGCTTCGCTGACAGATAGCCGCTTATAGTAAGCTGCTTTCTGCCATCTCTGCCAGCGGCTGCTCACTGCCCGGACGATCCGGCTGGCTTGCAAACTGGATGTGTACATCGTGGGCTGTCTCTCAACTTTCCGATGTAGGGTGGAAGTTATTGCGCTGCCGCATGCTCGGACGCGATTTGAAACCAGAACTCATCGATCTGGCGGTGTACGATCCGGGGATGGAATTTTGCTGCTTGCGCGTGTCCCTCTGCTTACCTTGTCTATCGACAGCGCCGGATTCTCAGTTAATCCAAAGATCGATGCAGCGATCGATACTTCATCGAGTGGGTCAAAATATTGAGCTGCTTCTCCACCGACTTCTGAAAGGGAACTGCCGCGCGAGGCGATCACCGGGGTTCCCGACGCCATGCCCTCGAGCACGGGAATGCCAAAACCCTCCATCAGCGATGGGACCAGAACTGCTTTGGCACGGCGGTAAAGCAACTGGAGGGTAGCGGTCGAAACGAATGGTTCGAAGGTTACTCTCTGGTTTAGCCGAAGCTCCTGCACGATTGCAGGAAACGCCTCTCCCGCGCCGGCAAGCCCGACGATGCGCAGATTCGCAGCGCCGGCTCCTGCCATGCCGACGTAGCGGGCATAGGCTCTGAGGGCGCGCGCAGTATTCTTGTGGGGCGGGGGGCCGGTTACCAGCAGGATATAGTTGTCGCGCTGCTGCTGGTGCCGCGGCCCGACAAACCACGACTCCGGGATGGTACAAGGGATTACGATGACGCGCGCTTTAGGAAAGTGTTCCAGGATTCGATTGCGAGAGAACTCCGATACTGTGAGCACATAGCTGGAGCGGGCGACGGAAAACGGAATAAGGCGCCGGCGGTAGCTGTTCACGATCCTTGCCCGGGCGGTGGTAGCCCCGAAGCTCTGCAGCAGGATCAGGTCGTGAAGCACCAGCACAAGCTGGGTGTGGCGGGGCAACAAAGAGGCGCCGTATTGTAAGGAGCGAGAAACACATCCGGCTTCCAGGGTTTGAGCAGGCGGGGCAAGGAGGCCTGCTGCCAGATCAGATAGCGGCCGTTGCCGCCTTGCACGATGCCCGCGGTCGATTTCTGCCTTCCGCAGGGCGGGGCATAACCCTGGAATTGAGCCCATCGGCTGTCGATCAGGTTGCGCAATTGCATGCCTTTTCCCGTTCCCCCATCGCCGGATACGAGAGCTCGGGCATCGTAAGCAACACGCAGGCCAGCGCCAGGCAGCGCCGCCATGGATTGGGGAATGGACTCGGCGCTCATGCACGGACCTTTCTCAAACGGGAGACACAGGCAATCAAGCAGAGATCCCCAGGGGCCGGGGCGCAGCCGAGGCCTGCAGACGCAGCCACTCCTGCTTGAGGCCCACGCAGGCAATGACGAAGAGCATCGAGCCAAGATGCTTCGGTTCAAAAAGGAAGCTTTCGTCGAAGTTGCAAATAAGGGTCAGGATGACGACGGCAAGATACCACTCCACGGCGCGAAGTTGGGCATGGTCACGAGAGCGGAAGAGACAAACCCCGGCGTCACGGAAGGCGAAGCCGAAGACCAGCAGCACGATTGCCAGCCCGGCCGCACCCATCTCCAGCGTGACGTCGAGAAACCCGTTCTGCGCCTGCGCCAGAAGCCACGACACGGCGAGAATCACGCGATAGGATTCGCCCTCGAGGCCAAGCCAGAACGCCTGGTAACCGTAGCCGAGCAGCGGGCGCCGGGAGATCGAATCGATGACCGCGCTCCATATCCCGGTGCGCCCGGTTAGACTCGAATCTTTTCCGAGCACGCTCAACAGCAGATCCGGCGTAGCCACAATCATCACGGCAACGACGGAGAGAACCCCAAGCAGGAGGATACATAGGACAAAGTAGTCCTTCTTGCGAAAGCGATGCAGCGTCTTCATGATCACAAAATAGACAACGTAGATGGCGGTCAGCAGGTACGCGGTCGCTGCTCGCGAAAAGGCAATGGCAACCAGGCAAAAGACGATCTGTGAAGCGCGGACGGAACGGAGAAACGAGGTGCGCCCGCGGTAAGACACCGCCATGGTCAGGAAAAATACCGCCATATCTCCGAGGTAATTCTTGGCGCTGAAGATACCCTTCCATGCCGTGGAATGCCCTCCCATCCTATCCAGTCCGTACTGAGGTAGAGCCAGGGCAAACACGATACTGGCAACGATCGTCCCCGTGCCCAGAATAAGAAACAGTTCCAGTAGCTCATCGAACTGGTAGCGGGACATGATGTAGTACATAAGCAGAATGGCGGCCAGAAGCAAGGCGCCGGAACTGATGGTCCGGGTTGCTTGTTGCGAGACAGGAAAGAGCAGAAGCGCGAGGATAGGGAAACTGGTCACCAGCTTCATCTGCATACTTACCCGGCGAACGGCCTGGTGCCGCTGAGCGACCACGATCATGCAGATCACAAACATCAACAGTTTGATGAGGCGCTCGCCAAGAATCCCGCCCTCGGAACTGGTTGCGACCGCGCGCAGGGCGGTGGGGGAATTGACAAACGGCGAGACGCCGTCCAGAGCAAAATAGAGCAACAGCAGCAACAGACCCCAGGTCGAAGCGCGGCTCCAAATACCTGCGGACGGTGCCGCCACCCTTTCCATTCTTGGACGGTCGTCTCTGAGCGTAATTTCACCGAGCGGTGGGGCAGTTGCCAAGACAGACTCCTGATGCGGAAAGAGGATTGAATCCATCAGTGGATGTATAGTGCAGCGGAGGTAGCCGAAGCCAGAATCCCCTGGCTATTCACTTCCAGGTTGCGCATGAAGCTGAACGGAACATAGACCACATCGTCGGGCAGCAAGGCCACATCCGGCATCTTGCCCTTTTGCATCGCGCTCACGGGCAAGTTAATTTCCTGCACTCCCTTGGGTGTCTCGCGCACTAGCCTTGACTTGCCGACGGCCGCCGTATGGTTGGCATAGCCAGCCAGCGCGATAGCCTGCAACGCCGTCATTTTCGAGTTATTGGTATTGATCGGATAGCCGCCCGGCCGGAAAACATCGCCGAGCACATACACAACGGCGACCTTGGAGACGACTACCGAATCGCCCGGGTAGACCATGGGATCGTTGGACAAAGCTGTTTCGCCCGCATTGGAATAGTAGTAATCCACTTTTTGTTTGTCCGGACCGATGCGCTGAATGGTAATGTTTCGATCCGCGAGAGGGGTCAGTCCGCCGGCCATCGCGAGGACGTCCACCACCCGGTGCGGTGTATCGATCTCGTAGGTCCCCGGCTTCTGCACTTCCCCCATCACCGAAGCGTACTGGGTTGCGTATGCGTCCACGATCACCGTGACCTGGGGGTGCAGCATGATACCGGCAGCCTGAAGTCCATGTTCGATTTGCTCGGCTGCCTGCCTTGGCGTCAAGCCGGATACAGCTGACGTTGCCCAGAAAGTTGAAGGGAACGGTCCCGGTATCGGTGACCCGGGCGTGCTGTTCCATTTCCGGCGTATCGTACACCTGAAGGTGGAGCAGGTCGCCGGGTCCGATCAGCAGGCTGTCCTTTTGCGCGGGTGAACTGGCCGCGAAGCGAAGAGAGCAAGAGAACGAGGGTGCAAAACCGCGGTGGATGTTTCATCAGGCTTTCGCAGCCTCCCTTTCCCGTTGTCGAAACGGGGCGAATCCTTCCGCCGGCTGCTCTTTCACGCCATTGACGACAATATTGATCTTGCGTCCGATGGTGGACTGCACGTCTTCGAGCATGCGGTAGCTTTTTTCCAGCGCCGGCAGAGGCGTCTTGCCGTGCCGGGCGAGCAGCAGCACCGAGTTGACCAAGGAGCTAAGCACCGCCGAGTCGGTAAACTGCAACAGTGGCGGTCCGTCCAGCAGCACAAGATCGTATTGCGATTCCCAAACCTTCAACAGTTCCGCCATCTGACTGGACGCCAGCAACTCCGCGGGGTAAGGAGGGAGTGGTCCAGCGGGTATGAGAAATAGCCCGGGAACTTCGAGCACCGGAATCACTACGGATGCGCCGTAGTCGAGCGAGAGACCGGCGAGCACCGTGCTTAGCCCGCTGCTGCGGGTCAACTTCCAGGTTGCGATGAAGAAATGGATGACGGAGGTTGGCATCGCACAACAAGACCCGCTTTCCCTGCTGGGCAAAAAGAATGGCCAGGTTCCAACTGAGAAAGCTTTTTCCCTCTCCTGCCAGGGGCTGGTGATCAGCACCGAACGTGGAGGCGCTCCACTGCGCGAGAGGAGCAGAGAAGTGCGTAGTGAGCGCAGTGACTCGACAAGCAGGGACTGCGGGCGGTCTAACGCGGGCAATGGCGATTTCTCGATCCGGGCCGCTTCCCCCGACAAGACAGGCAACTCCTTTTGATAGGGCAGCACACAAAGCGGCAATGGGCCCAGCTCACGGGAGATCTCGCGCAGATCGTGAATTTTGGTGTCAGTTACGTCGCGCAGCAGTGCGGCCAGGACACCGAAGACCAGACCGGCGAGAAGCGATCCCAAGAGATAGAGCATCACTACCGGCTTGGCCGGACTATCGCTGGCCTTAGCCCAGTCGACGATGGAGATGTTGGTAGAGTGCAGGCCAGCCAATAATCCCGACTCTTTCAGATGGCGCAGCATATCGTCATAGAGCGACCGGGTCTGGTCCGCCTCCTGGCGGACCATCTGGTATTCAATGGTCTTGTTGTTGAGTGCTTCGGCCTCGCTTTTGTCGGCGTTGAAATCGCGGCGTGTTTTTTCCTCCGCGTGCTCGGCCACCATGAAGTCGTTGTGCGCCCGCCCGGCCACGCGTCCCACCTCGGCTTGAATGGCGGCCTGCACCGCCGTCTATGTTGCCGCGCAGCTCGGCCAGTTTGGGATAGGCTGGACCGAACTTGGCGGAGAGCTCCTGCAGCTGGCCTTGCAGAGTCGCCTCCTGCAGACGAAGGTTCTGAATCAAGCTGAGGGAGGTGGCGACGGCGGCGGAAGAACCTCCGCCTATCGCGCTTCCGCCCAACCCCGAAATCAGCTCCGCGTTGCCGCTCTTCACTACATCGTCAATCGCTCCCTTGAGGATGCGGTTGGACTGCGCCTGCGCTTCGGCCTGAGTCGCCATCTGCAGCTTCTCGAGGGTTGGGCTATACACCTGGTCCCGGCCCTCGCGGTCGACCTCGCCCAGGGCGAAGACACCCGACTCCTGCTGCAGCTTCACCACTTTCGCTTGTAACTCCTGGGTCTTGGCACGCAATTCTCCCAGCTGTCCGCTCAGCCAGGAAGACGCCTGCATGGTGGCGTCGTAGCGCGCCTGATAGCCCTTCTCGATCAAGCCTTGCAGCAGGTGGTTCACGACCGATGCCGCGAGCTGCGGGTCGGGACTTAGATAGGACACGTCGATCAGGCGCGTTCCAGCCACCGGCTTCACTGTCAGCCGGCGATGAAAGATCTTCAGTACCCGCATGCGCCGATGGGGTGAGTTCTCGAGCGTAGCGCCCGGTGAGTCGGCTACACCTCGCGGCCCCAGCAGCCCGAACAACCAACCAACCGGCGACCATTTCGGCCGATAATCTTCAGTCTGTTCAAGATGAAGATCTTCGATCACGCGCAGGGCAAGCGAATCGGACTGCAATATCTGCGCCTGAGTTTGGATAATCATGTTTACTTCGAGGGCGTCGGACGGGGTATCCGCGCTATCCGTCTGGATGCCCAGAGCACTGGTGGACTCTTTCTGTACTTCGATCTCTCCCATCGACCGATAGCGGCGAGTGGAAATGGAGAGCGCCAGGATCGCAAGCAGAAAGAATGCGGAAAGGCTGACGTAGATGATGGCACGCCGTCGAGTCAGCATCATACCGACTTCGCGCAGGGTGAGCTCGGGAGGCGGTGCGGGCGCCGCAACCACGAGGTGCGAGGGCTGAAACGCTAGCTTATCGAGGATATGAGACCTCCACTTACACTGGGCCAAAACAAATGGCCGCTGGGATTAGCAAGCTGACTAAGGCGGAGGTCCTTCGTCGCCTTGAGCAGGACTCTCGCGGCCACAAGCACGCTGGAGAACGAAATCACACTCATCAGACGGGCCGGCTAAGCACGGTGGCGAAACGGTCCTTGAGTCGCAGGAACGGCGACTCGATCCAGCGATACGACACCAGCGCGAGTAGCACCGTCATTACAAAGCCCAGGGCCTTGGCCGCCAACAGGTGCCATCCCCAGACCGGCCGGAGCAGGCCCAGCATGATGAGAATCGCGATGGCATGCAACATATAAAGCCCATAACTGATCTTGCCCAGCCGTACCACCCAGCGGTTGCTCACCAACCGGCTGCGACTATGCAGACACGCATAGAGAATTAAGACCGCGCCTACCGAACCCACCACGCGTCCCAGCACCATGCGCATCGTTACCGGTCCCGGCCGGTCGTTGAGCCAAGCGGAGGCGGCGACCCAGCCCCCCAGTCCGGTGGTCAGCAATAGCCATCGCATGCCCCACCTAGGCCGGGGCAGTCGGTCTGCGAACAACGCCAGCAAAATACCCAGCGCCAGCGAACCACTGCGTGATGGGCTGCCGTAGTAGATGTAACCCCCGCTCAGGCCGAAGAGCGCGACGCCGATCTGGCTTAGGGTGGCGAGCAGAAAGGTAACCACTGCGGCGACAATCATGCCGCGCCGTTCCAACATCTGCATGAGCATCGGCCATACCAGGTAGAACTGCTCCTCGATGGAAACCGTCCACAAGGGAGTGCAAATCGAATCCGGCGACCGAACGCTGCATTCAACCAGTTGCCGGCGAAGAGCACGTAGCCGAGCACGTAGTACCAGGGAAGGTCTTGGCTGCGCAGCGATATGGGCCAACACGATGGCCATCGCCATCACCACAAAGTACAGCGGCCAGATACGCAGGATACGCCGTATGTAGAACAGGCGCAGCGCGATGCGGCCAGTCTGCTGGCGTTCCCGCAGCAACAATGACGTGATCAGAAAAGCGCTCAGAGCAAAGAACAGATCGACCCCGGAGGCACCCGATTTGACAACCGCTCCCCACAAAGACGGCAGGGGCAGGTGCAGCCCACGGTAGAAGGCCGGCTGCTCGGGCAAGGTGTGATAAATGAATACGCCCAGAAAGGCGTAGAAGCGCAATCCATCAAGCTCCGGCTGATAGAAGCGGCGCGCATGATGCTGCGGAAGAGGTTCGACCAGCGCCTGACTCAGTTGCGCCATGGTCAGCGTCCTTCCAGCAACTGCGCAAACACATCTTCGAGCCGCCCGGTTTGCCGCGCCAGATTGAAGTTGTCTACGACATGTCTCCTGCCGGCGATGCTGTAGCGCTGCCACTGTTCCTCGTCCTGCATCAGTTGCAGAATCGCCTCCGCCAGAGCCTGGGGGTCGCGTTCACTCACCAGCAAACCCGTCTCCCCATGCTTCACAGCCTCTGGAATGCCTCCGCTGAGTGTGCTTACGACGGGCAGGCCCATGGCCTGCGCCTCAATAAATACGATGCCAAAGCCTTCGGTATCTCCCGAGACCGCAATCACGCTGGGAACGCAGAAGACGGCAGCGCGGGCCATCCAGTCTCGGACGATGTTGCTTGGCTGGGTGCCGAAGAAGCGGCAGCGCACGCCCAGCGCGGCTGCGCGCGCCTCGTAGTCCGGGCGCAAATGACCATCCCCAATCACCACCAGTTCGGCTGCTGGATCGCGGTGCTGTACCCTGGCCATGGCTTCAATCAGGCTGGCGCAACCCTTCTTCTCCACCAGGCGCCCGACAAACAAGACAATTTTCTCCCGCCGCCGCACCGCCGGCGGCTTGAACCGCTCCACATCGACGCCGATCGAATGCACGATGGTGCGCTCCGCAGGGTATCCCATTTCCAGACCTCGCTGGCGGATATACGCGGAGCAACTAATGAAGAGCGCACCCTTCTTCTGCAATGCGCGGCCGGCCTTGCAGATACTCACGACCCAGCCGTCTTGCCCCCATCGCCCGATCGCTGATGGTCACGTCATATCCGTGTAAGGCAGTCACCAGCGGCACGCCGAGCTGTTCGGCAAGCTGCATCGCCGCGTAGCCATCTGGAGCGAAGTGCGCATAGACGAGCTGTGGATCACGCGCCCGCAGCCGCGCAATCTGCTCCCGCGTGGGGCCGGCATAGCGAAAGCGCAGCTCCCGCAATCTTCCCCGCAGGCCGCCGCCATCGACCGTCCAGCTGGTGTCTTTCGGGTAGCGCAATCCCGGCCGTCCTGCGCCAGCCCACGAAATAAGGCGAAAACCGCCGCATGGCTGCTGCCTGCGCCACGATAAACGTCTCCGAGGGCGCCAGCAAGTGGATGCGGAAGATCAAAATGGTTCCCTGGCTCATGACGGCCGGGCCTCAGAAGGTCTTCCGGTGGCAAGCACCTCGCGGTACAGTTGCTCGTACTTGGGTGCGATCTGGCTCCAGGAGAACCGCTTCGTCGCCGCCCGCGCCGCGTCCCCTATCGTGGCCAATTTCTCTGCCGGCATGGAAAGGACACAGTCCATCTGCCCCGCGAGTCCGAGTCGCATCCGGGTCCATGAGCAAGCCGCTCACCCCGTCTTGAATTATGTCGGGGTGCGCACCCACCGCGCTGACGACGACCACAGTGGCCGCGCTCATGGCCTCGATGGTTGACAGCCCGAAGCCCTCGTAACTGGAAGCAGACACGAACAGGTGTGCCCGCTCCAGCAAGCGGTATAACTCTTCGCCGCTGACAGCGCCATGAAAGCGAACCCGGCCGCTCAGCCCGAGTTCGGCTACCCGACGCTCGAGGGCGGCGCGCAGCCCGTCAGAATCCGCACCGACCCACTCCAGACGCATGCGGGGGTAGCGGTGCTTCAGCAAGGCCATCGCCTCCAATACTTTCTCCACCCGCTTGTTCTCAGCCAGACGCGCGATGCCGAGGATCAATCCCGGCTCGACTCGTTTCTTCAAGCTCCAAAAGCGATCGATGTTGGCCCCGTTCTCAATGAGCCGAAGGCGTTGTGGAGACACAATCTTCCCGAACATCTCGCGATCGTGCTGGCTCACGCAAACCACTGCCCCCACCCCGCCCAGGGACTGGCGGGTGACGGTCTTGAAGTAAATCTCTTTGAACGCACGCGCGCGCTGGGTATGGAAGAAACCGCCGTGCGTACTAACGACCAGCGGGATGCGATGGAACAAACGCAGCAGGCTGAGATAATCCACGAAGAAGTCGATGGCGTGGATGTGCACCAGGTCGTAGCCGCGGATCGCCTGCAGTGCGGCCGGCGCCAGCGGATAGCGGCGGGGCCCCCAGTGGCGCATGCGGCGCACCGCGAGTCCGGCTTCGACCGATTCCCTGGGCGCCAGTGCTCCGGTCGAAAAGAGCAAGCGAAGTGTGGCCACCTGCACTTTGTGCCCATTGTGCTGCAGGGCAACGCTCAGGCCTTCGACGACGCTCTCCAAGCCGCCTTGGGCAGGAAGAAATTGCCGGGTAAGCTGCAGGATTCTCATGACGAAGGCACCAGCAAACGAAACGCGGGCCAGCGCGCCATCCAATCGCGCAGGCGGCGGCGAGTGCGGCGCGGCAGCAGCCAGATGGCCAGAAAGATTGCATAATCGCGGGGGGTATTTTCACCGTGGCGCAAGGCCTCGAGCAAAAGCAGATAGAATGCGCGCCATGCTCGCTGATCGGACGCTTCGGCAGCAATCTGGTACAAGACAAAGCCGGACAGAGCGCGCGGGGTGAACAGGTACCGATCGCGGCGCAGCCAATCGAGCGAATAGCGCCAATTGGATTTGTTGCTTACGGAGGCGCGTACCTCTTCTATGTTGTGAATCGCCAGCACCTCATCGGCAAACACCACCTCGACGCCGGGCAGGCGGCCCAGGCGCAACACCCACTCGGTGTCCTGGTGCTTCAATTGACCGCTCTTGAACGGCTGCGTCTGCATCACCGAGCGACGGACAAAGAAGGTCGAAGTCTGGAGGTATCCTTCGCCGCGAGTAAACGAACGGCGCGCCATAATATATTCGCCCAGCTGTTCATCGCTGCCCGGCAGGCGCCGCGGCCACACATAGTCCTTTCCTGGGGTACGGGCGATCATCCTGCAGGTCCCGATCAGGATGGACGCCGTCGATGCCCTCACCGCGTCGATCTGAGCCTGCAGCTTACCCGGCAGCCATTCATCATCATCATCGAGAAACGCGACCCATTCCCCTGCCGCCATATCGACGCCGCGGTTACGCGCGTCCGATCCTCCCACGCTGGCCGCCAAGGCAAGCACACGCAGACGTCCATCCTGCAGCGTCAACTCATCCAACGCGATCCTGGTGGCAGGATCCTCGCCATCGATGACCACCACCACCTCGATCTCGCGCAGAGTCTGGGCCAGGGCACTACGCACCGCCCGGCATAAGAGCTCAGGCCGTCCACGAGTGGGGATCACGGCAGAAACAACGATCATTGCTGAAACTCCTTCAAGCAGGTTCACGGTTTACTAAACCGAGGCATGGGTAGAGCCCGCGGCATGGAGAAGAAAGGCGCAGGCGTTTCCTGAGTCGAATGCTGGTTGGGAGTTGTGGTTCACATGACACCTATTCCTATGCCGCTTTAACCGCGGTGAGGCGCTGACTGAAGTGTGGCGGCGATCGCGTAATACGCCGCTTTGGGTTGGAAGTCGGCACCGAACGGCAGCGGCCGCACAGGTAAACCATCCGTGCGCGGACGGTATCCGGCGATCCAGCTGAAGGAATCCGCAAGCCCCCAGGTGACAATCCCCTGAACCGCCGGTTGGCGCAGGGTCGCGCTAAGAAATCGACTGTATATTTGGGCTACTGCCTGATCCCGCGCTCCGGCATCGGCGGGTAAGGTCACATCCTGCACGTCGAGCTCGGTCACGAAGATTTTCATTCCGCGTCGCGCCAACTCGCCGAGAAACGCTTCATAACTCGCATCTCCTAAGACTGTGGCCTGATCAGCGCGCAGATGCGCTTCCAAGCCGATGCCATGGATAGGAACACCGCGCGCCAGCATGCCATCGAGCAAGTTGAGCATGGCTGTGCGCTTTGCGGCGCCGAAGCCATTCGAGAGCTCGAGATAGTTCTCGTTCCACACCAGCAGCGCGTTTGGATCAGCGGCAGCGGTCGCCCGGAAGGCTCGCTCCAGGTAATCGACGCCGCAGTTCTCGAGCCAAAGGGTATTGCGCAGGCCATCCGGCCGGCGACTCGCGGGGTCCAATACTTCATTCACGACGTCCCAGGAGTACAACTTACCGGCAAAGTGCCCAGCTACGGTGTGGATGTGGTCAGTCATCATCGCCGGCCCGTTGGCCTCTGTGAGCCGTGAGGCCAGCCACGCAGGCAGTGCGTCGTGCCAGACCAGGGTGTGCCCTCGTACCCTCATCCGATTGGCGGCACAGAATGCCACAAACCTGTCAGCATTTGCGAAGTTGTACACCCCAGGTTGACTGCAGAGTGAGTCCCACTTCATATGCAGTTCCGGTGTCGCGATATCGCACTGAGATACAAACAGTTGCTGGTAGGCCGTGGATTGAACGAAGTACTTCAACGCCAGGCTCGAACCGAACATGAGCCCCTTTTCTGCTGCGAGCCGCTGCAGCGGGACGGCCGCAGCCTGGGCGGCCGCCTGGCGCCACGTTGACTCCGACAAGGCCAGCGCGCCCACTCCCCGGATGAACTCTCTCCGATCGATTTTTCTACCCTCATTCATTGCGCTTCCCGTTGCTCCATTGCTGCGCAGCTCGACACGATCAATCGCCGCCTACTTGTGCGCTGGTCCGCAACTTGACACTGTGACGGTTACGTGGATAATCCTGCAGGAGTAAAAGCAGGATGTACCACGGCTCAATGAGATAGCGGGTAAAGAGACGGCGCGGCTCATGGGCCAACCGGAATATCCATTCCAGTCCCATCCGGCCCGCCCAACGCGGTGGAGTTGGCACCGCACCGGCGACATATTCGAAAGCGGCCCCACTGGACGATAGAATCACATGCGCCTTCAGCCGGGCACAGTTCTCTTGTGTCCAAAACTCCTGCCTCGGCATGCCCATCCCTACCATTAACAAGTCAGGCCTGTAGTCATTGATGCGCGCTATCAGCGCTTCATTTTCCTCGCTGTCGCGGCGCGCGTCGAAGTATCCGTCACTTACTTCTATCTGCAGGTCCGGGTAGAGCTTACGTAACTGCGCGGCGCCCCTCTCCGCAACCTGCGGCGGCGAACCAAGATTGAAGACGCGCCACCCTCTGCCGGCAGCCAGTTCCATCAGCGGACCCATCCAGTCCGCAAGAGTTACCCGTTGCTTGCGCTGCAGCGGGTAACCGTAAAGCCGGCCCAGAGCGACTAACGGCATACCGTCCAGGTAAGTATGGTGAACATGGGAGTAGAATTCGCGCAGCTTTGGATGCCTATGGAACAGGTACACGCTATGCAGGTTGTGGTTCGCGATAATCCAGCTTCGGTGCTCGCGAATTCCCAGCTCCACGAGCTTATTCATTTCGGGCATCGATCTGGGCTGTAGCGTCACTCCCAGGAATGCAATCGTCTCTGTGGTTGTCTCTGACTCTGGACTGAGAGCCTTCATGCGGGGGAGTCTCCTAGTGAAGTTGCAGACGTTGAATGGTTATGTCTAACATCACGGCCTTGGAAGCCACGACAGGAGATAGTGCGAAAGACAATAGTGCTATCGGGTAATTACGTTCGTTCTTTAATCTTTGCAAAAGGTGACAGAACAAATGGCGCAAAGCAACCTTGACCTTTTAAAGATCTGTACTGACGATGAACAATGTTCCAAGTTGCAACTCCGGTGTCCCACTTTGAACACGTCTGATTACCACTAAAGACCTCTGGCAACTTACCGGCCTTTTGCGAACGGAGTCTCTTTTCAGACGCCCACTTTGGCGCATGTGCGCGTCCAATAGCGAATGCCGTGCCAAATTGGGACAGCAAGCGGACGCGGCACCGCAACCTATTCAACCGGGTGAGGAACCTCGCCGATGAACGCAGCACTTACACAACCATGGTGTGCAATAGAAACAGTTTGAGGCTGAGCCGGCGCAGGCTCCTTGGGGGAGTTGCTTCGTGGGCAGCGCTCGCGTCAGTTCAGGGTTGCGGCTACACTTCCAACTATATCTACACGCCACCTGACGGCATTCTTCTGCCGGTAACTTCCGGTCCTGTCTCCCAGGCTTCCTTGACGGTGACAGCGACCTCGATCGGGACCATTCCGTCACGCTTCATGGGTTTGAGTTATGAGAAGTCAGCGATGACTTATTCCTATTTTCATGTGTCTAATCGGAATCTCATTGCGCTCTTTCGGCGACTTGGCGAGGGCGTTCTTCGCATCGGGGGCGGATCGGTCGACCATGTCCTGTGGACACCTAAGTCTACGGGAACCCATCTGCAGGTCACGCCGGTCGAGATCAAGGATTTGGCCGGCTTTCTGCAAGCAACCGGCTGGCTATGCCTCTACGGTGTCAATCTCGCTACCTCCACTCCGGCCCTGGCTGCCGAGGAAGTAGCGTATGCAGCCTCGGTTCTCGGTCCAAATCTGCTCGGCATCGAAATCGGCAATGAGCCTGACGAGTACGGTGTACCGGGTAATTTCTTTGCCGGCAACTGGACCTTCGAGGACTTTGTTGCACGCTGGAATATGTTTCGCTCCGCGATTCTCCAGTCGGCGCCCCACTTAGCCGTCACCGGCCCGGCAACGGGTGGGGGGAACCACATCACGACTTGGACCTTCCCATTCGGCCAGGCGACTACGGCGGCAGAGATTACCTTGCTGACCCAGCACTACTATCGAGCAAGCGGTTATAGCCCGACCGCCACCGCCTCCTTCCTCATCAGCCCGGATCCCCAACTCACTGGCGAACTAACACTGCTCGACGCCGGGGTTGAGCAACTGGGCATTCCCTACCGGATAAGTGAGTGCAACTCTTTTTACAATGGGGGTGCGCCCGGCGTCAGCGACAGTTACGCTTCCTCCCTGTGGGTGATTGATTTTCTATTTAGCGTAGCTTTGGGCGGGTCTACCGGGGTGAACATGCACGGCGGCAGTAATGGGCCCGGCTATACTCCGATCTCAGATAACGACGGCGGGGTGGTGGAAGCGCGGCCCGAGTACTATGGTCTGCTGTTCTTTACTCTCGCGGGAACGGGCACGTTGCTCGAAACTCAACTTTCAGCCGGCAGCGTCGACGCCACGGCATACGCTGTGAGGACCGTTACCGGTGGCCTGAACCTGATGCTGGTTAACAAGGACACACAGAACCTGATCCTGAGCATCGAAACCAATCAAAACATCCAGACAGCCACGTTACAAACGATGACGGGCCCGAGCCTGGCTGCGACTTCCGGTGTTGCGATCCAGAATGCCACCGTGAATCGGGACGGTAGCTTCTTCCCCGTCAGCCCCGGTACGCTGACTGCGACCGGTTCGCAAACAACTTGCTTCATCCCCGCACTGTCCGCCGCGCTTATCAGCATCACCTGATCCGGATGGGGTGTGCACGAAGTTGCGCGTGTCTTTTTGGGACTGCGACGCTGGGTTCTGTGCGAAATTTTCTGGACACTCCGCGTCACCTCTCCTAGATTTGTCTGGGGAATAGTGCTCCATCTCGCTGACATGAGGCGCCAACTACGAAGAGGTTTTCGTACTCGACGCTGCATTGCTGCGGGTCACCTTCTCCTGGACCTTCTCAACTCACCTGAAAGCACAGTATGCTAAATCGCATCCCTTACGACCCTCGTCCAAGTGTCGACGGGCCATCGAACTCACAGTCAGACTCCACCGGAGATGATTGCGAGCAATGGTCGGCGGCTAAGCAGCCGAGCCCAACCAGGCACATACTGTTGATGACCGCGACCATCACACCTCACAATGCGCGGAACCTGGCGCGCACCGACCCGGTTGCGCGGTTAAAGGATTACAAGGAGGCGCTCGGCTTCTACCTTGGCTTGATTGATCGTCCGCTGCACGGGATCGTCTTCGTCGAAAATTCCGACAGCGATGTAACCACTCTGCGGCAGCTAGTTGCCTCCCGCGGGTTGACCGGGCGGGTTGAGTTCCTGTGCAATTATGGGGTTCACCTTTATTCAGAAAAGGGCCGCGCCCACGGTGAGTTCAAACTACTGGATTACGCGATGGCAACCTCTGTGATGGTGATCGACTCCGGGGTAAACCATGTTGTGTGGAAGATTACCGGCCGATATACAGTGAAAAATCTGGCCTCGATGATTGCCAGTGCGCCGCGGGGATTTGACGCGTATGTGGACATGAAGGATCATCCGAGGCGCTGGATGGATATGCGTCTGATGGCTTGGACTTCGACTGGATACGATCGCATTTTCCGCGGCGTTGCCGACGATCTCGACTCCAAGACACACGAGATGCTTATGCGAGAGTACTTGCCGAAGCGGGCGCAGGGCGCGCGACTGGTTCCGCGCTTCTCGAAGGAACCCTTCATCGATGGCGTCCGCGGCTGGGACAACAACAATTACTCCAAGGGCAGCGAACTTCTCAAGTGTTATGTGCGCAGTGTAGGCCGCGTGCTGGCTCCGTGGTATTGGATGTAGTTCATACCTGCAGGTGTCAAACCCTAAGGCACTCGTGGCGAACGATTGATCGCTCTGCGGGCATTTACAAGTTGGCTAGAGACCCTTCATCGAGAAAAACAAGGTGTGCAGAAGAATGGCGAAATCAAGAAAGATGCCGCGATTCTCGATGTAGTACAAGTCATACTCAAGCGCCTCGTGGATGGTGAACTTGCGGTCGCCGCTGAGTTGCCACAAACCGGTCAAACCCTGAGGAACGGAGAGCCTGCGACGCTCGAGCGGGGTATAGGTGTCTGTGATAAAGGGCATCTCCGGACGAGGGCCGACCAGGGACATCTCGCCCGTCAGGACGTTCAGCAACTGAGGGAGCTCATCCATACTGGTTCTTCTCAAGAATCTTCCCGCTGGAGTAATGCGCGCGTCGTCTGAGCTTTCCGGAGAGCGCCCGTATTTCGGCGTGTCTGCATACATGCTGCGGAACTTAAGCATGACGAATCGTCTGCCCGATTGACCTGTCCGCTCCTGGCGAAAGAAGACCGGTCCGCGGGAAGTTGCTTTGACCATGATGGCGGCAACCAGCCACATCGGGAGCGTGAGCAGAATGAGCAGAGAGGACAAGACCAGGTCAAGGACGCGTTTGAAAAGAATGTAAGGCAGCGGGTGATCACCGTCGCCGTCGAAGGTCGTAACCATGAGACCGTCAATCATCTGCACCGAAGTGGAACGCTCGGCAAAGTTGGGGTGACCTGCGCCCACCAGGGAGACCCTGACTCCTGCTGCGCCGGCTAGCGCGAGAAGCTCGTGCATGCGCGGCTGAGAAACAGTTTGGGTCACGAAGATTTCTTGCACGTCCAAAGAGCGCAGAAGAGATTGCGAGAGCGGCTCGGAAATGACAGGTGCGTGGTGTTTGAGGCTGTAATCGTGGCTATAGATGACCCGGCGGCTGTCGAAGCCGCTTTCATCCAGAAACCCAACGGGTAGCTGGCCCAGGTGGGGAGAGTGCAGCAGGTAAGAGAAGAGGCGGCGGGTTTCGTGATTTGTGCCGCAAATGAGGACCCGGCGCTGGTGGGCCGCAAACGAACTCCAATCGCGAATGATTCTGCTGGTTGAGTACTTCTGCACCACCAGCAGGAGCGTAGAAAAAGCCCAGAAGTAAGCTAACAGCAAGCGCGGCATGTCGGCCTTGGTGAAGTAGTTGCCGACCGAGAGAAGTGTCAGGCAGCAGACAGAAATCCTGAGGATACGGGCCGTGTCGCCTACCTGGAGCAGGGTGGCGCGCTGCGTATAGAGGTGATGGGCCTGGGCCAGAATTACAAACGCCAACCCATACTTAAGCGAAAGCTCGGCACACAGAAGCCATGCGTCGCGCAAATCTAATGGCCGATACAACTCATAGAGCAAGATGCCGGCGATGCACGCGATCGTGATGCAACAGAGATCGAGCAGCGCGTGAATCGCCGCCCCCACGGCTCCGCGCAAAATCAGGAAGGGTTGCTTGAGGAGTGAGGGAGGACGTAGGCCCATCTGCTCTGCAGAGGGTAGAGGAAAGCCGGTCACCATGAACTGCCGCCTGTGGTTCTAGTAGACTTCGATCAACTGCCTGCCGCAACGTGAGTCCGCAGTTTTCTGCCTCTGCGCTCACGAGGACCCGAACGTAGGAGATTCTTCGCGCTGAAGACTAAACGACAACAGGTCTTCCGTTGGCGGGCAGCAAGAGCTATCCCCGCTTAAGTTAACCCGATTAGTAGAGACGCTTGGACTTCCGATGTTGGAGTTATCCAATTTGTTTATTGGTTTTCACTTAGATCACCACAAATCGACTGCAAAGTTACTCTCGCGCCGAAGGCTTACCTTACCGACCCGCGATTACCTTGGTGATGATCCATGCCAAACGTTGACAGAATGCGCTGTGGAAATCAACTTTAGTTTGACGTAAGTTTGACGCAAGTAAGTAACAACGTCCGAATCTGAAGCACCGCTGTCCGATTAAGATGCATTTTGATTACCACGCGCAGTTATGGTGGCAATTGTGCCAGATAGAGGTGATCGGCCTTATCCAGGAAATCCCCGTTTCGCAGCGCTTGATCCGGAATGCGTGTAGAGCTGGTCTGCCACGCTTAGCCTTCGGGTGCGTGGTCAACCGGGGATGAATGCAGTTCGCGCACAATCGATTTTCGGCCGATGCAGGTGTATATCCAGATACGAAGAAGGGCTTGATGCACGATCTGCTGCGAAGCCGGCTGGCTAAGAACGCCGGCTGGATGTTTCTCGGCCAGGGGGTTAACTTCGCGGTGCAGGCATGTTACTTCATTTTGCTTGCCCGCTTGCTGGGGGCCGACCAATATGGAATTCTTGTGGGCGCCGCGGCCGCGGTTTCTCTACTAAGCCAATACAGCATGCTCGGCTCAGGCGTGGTGATGCTTCGCCAGGTGAGCCGCCATAAGAGCGAATTCCCGCAATATTGGGGTAACGTGCTCATCACCACTTTGAGCGTTGGTTTTGTTGTGATCCTGGCGCTGGCCCGATTCGGCAAGTGGATGGCCGGCCCGGCGAGCGCATCGATCATCGTTCTCGTCGCCGTGGGCGAATGTACCTGTGCGCGAATCGCCGAGGCTGCCGGCCAGGCTTTCCAGGCCTTTGAGCAGCTCAAACTTACGGCCTCGCTCACCTCGCTCACAAACATGGCGCGCCTGGTGACCGCGGCAGGTATGGTGCTCGTTCTGCACCGTGCGACCGTGCACCAGTGGGCGATCGGCTTCGCTCTTCGTCTCTTGCCTTTCCGCGGCGATGGCGCTGGTCCTGGTGACCACCCGTCTGGGCTGGCCTAAATTCGACTTTCGCCTGCTTCGGGAGCGAGCCCTGGAGGGTCTTGGCTTCTCCCTCGCCGCCAGCACCACTTCGGTCTACAACGACATCGACAAGACCATGCTCAGCCGCTACGGCATGCTGGCGGCGGATGGAATTTACAGCATGGCCTATCGGGTCATCGACGTCAGCTGCACCCCCATCCGCGCGCTGCACTCGGCCGCTTTCCCGCGCTTTTGCCAGATGGGCAGGAACGGCGCGCGGGGCTCGATTGCGTTCACAGGCAAACTGCTAAGCAAGACCTTACCCTTTGGGCTGCTGGCGGCCGCCGTCATGTTTCTGACCGCGCCCATCATTCCTCACGTGGTAGGCCCCAGCTTCGCCGGCAGTATCTCCGCGCTGCAATGGCTGTGCCTGCTGCCGGTCTTCCGCAGCCTCCACCTCGGAGCCGGAGACACGCTTACCGGCGCCGGCTACCAGCGCTACCGCACCGCCGCGCAGCTGGGCGCTGCCGGGCTCAACTTCGGCCTCAACCTCTGGCTCATCCCCGCCTATTCATGGCACGGAGCGGCCTGGTCGAGCCTGGTGACGGATGGCGGCCTGGCCGCCGGCAACTGGATCCTTCTCGGCCTGCTGATTCGGCGCGAGAACCACCCCTGCCTGCAGCCACAGGCCGCCGCAATCTAAAACCACCAGAAAACTTCGATCAGTATGATATGTGGATGTTCCCTGGATGCTTTCCAGGAGAGGTTGCAGAGTATGCGCACGCGCTGGATCATGGCGGCACTTTTATTTAGCGTTCTTGCACATGGGCAGACGGTACAGCAGAAAGCGGCTGAGAAGACGCTGGCGCGCAAAGCGCAAGCCGATTGCGATGCTCAAACAGCAAGGGTCGGCAGGACCTTTACCGCGGTGGTGAAGGAGACTCGGGTGTACTCCGTTTTCTATTCGCCTAAATATACAAAATGCCTGGCGGCCGTCTACCTTCCCCTCGGTAAGGATCTCATCGTGGCCAGCGTGATCAATTTGGATAGTGCTCCGGGAGTTCCGCATATCGTTTGGGAAAACATGTTTGCCAAACCTTTTGACGCGATCTCCGAACTCGATCGGCAGATCGACAAGCTAAGCAAATGAAGCTGGGTGTTCTGTGCGCTCCGAGGCCAGTTGTTTGGCGGCGCTGGTTTTGGGTGTCGTCTGGAACGTGCGTTTTGCCGTGGCCGACCTTGCGGCGCGCTTGAATCAACCGAACAGCACCCGTTTGGCCATGCGGTGGATGCCCGTGAATGGGGCCTATCCGGCGCAGCTGGCCGGCGAGATTTACGCCCTCGACCCGCCTTCGGCGAAGTCGCTGCTGCAAAGGGCGGTGCAACTCAATCGCTATGATGCGTCCAGCTGGGTCCAGCTGGGACTTTTATCCGAGGCTGGGGACGATCTGCCAGGGGCCGAAAAAGCTCTGTTGCAGGCAGGGAGCGTGGATGCCACCTTCCTTCCCAGCTGGTCGCTAGCCAACTTTTATTTTCGCCGGGAGAACCCTGCGCGTTTCTGGTACTGGGCGCAAAAAGCCGCCCAGATGGACCCGGGTGATGCGACTCCTTTATTCCGCCTGGCTTGGTATGTAAGTCCAAATGCAGGAGAGATCGCGAGCCGCCTGCAAATAAAAGAGCCGCCGCTCGCCGGCCAATTCGTAAATTTTCTAATGGCTCAGGGCGATGCAAAGGCGGTGACGGAGGCGGCATCGCAGTTGCTGACAACAAATGGCGAGGGCCAAACCCTGTTGGGGGTCTGCGATTGGCTGATCGCGAACAAACGTCCTGATCTGGCGTTACCCCTGTGGAACGGGATTGCGGCGCGGGGTCAAATATCGTATGCCCCGCTTGCGCCCGCAAACGCCGTCACCAACGGCAGATTTGGAAAATCGCCCATTTCCCAAGGCTTCGATTGGCACCTCAAGACGGTCGAGGGGGTGAGCTCCTTTCTGAATGTCAGCCCGAATGCGCTTGGTTTCGAATTTTCCGGCGACGAACCGGACAGTTTTCTACTGATGGACCAGACCGCCCCGGTCGAGGAGCGAAAGGACTATGCCCTGGTTGTCGATTATGGGACCACCGGCATTGCTCCGGGCAGCGGACTGGAATGGTCGGTGACGGACGATCGATCGGGCGCTGTGCTGGCCAGGACGGGGAGTCTTTCCGCAGAGCAAGGAGGGAAAGCATACGCCTGCTTTGCCGTCCCGGAGGGAGCCGCATTCGTGCGCCTATCGCTGCTTTACCAACGGCAGCCGGGCACGGTGCGGGTGGAGGGAAAGCTTGCGCTCAAAGAAGTCAGGCTCACGGGCGCCACGGCAGAGCATTGCCCGGGGCAGAAAATCTCAACTTCCGGGGCTGATTCTCCCGCGTTCTGAGGCTACACTCAAGACACAGCGAGTGGAGGGTGATTGATCGTCTACCTGGCGGAGGGATCGTGATGACATTCGGGACCATGAGGCGTATAACTGCGCCAACCGGTACCTGCAATTTCCAGCGGCCCGCCAAAGACTGGATTAGACGTTCTTCCGCATCCGTCATGACGCAGCTAAAGATTACCGCCATTCAATTTGCCTTTCTGCGAGGTTGCGATAGCGCTCGCCGCTGGGGTCGGTCTGTGGTTCGCATGGAAGCGTCTCTGGTCGCCGTGTGCTTTATAGCTCTGGCCGGAACCGCTTACGCTCAACAGTCCGAGCGAGCCGTTTCTTCGGCGCCGAATCTCGATTACTCCTACTCCAATTTGCCCACCCAGCCGGTGGGGCCCGACGATCTGCTGGCGCTCTCCGTCTACGATTCCCCGGAACTCACGCGCACCGTGCGGGTGGACGCCGATGGCAATATCCGGCTGCCGATGCTTAAAGACCCCGTTCAGGTGCGGGGTATGGTTCCCTCACAGTTGGAATCGGCGATTGCCAAAGCGCTGACCAAGGGCAACGTGCTGGTTGACCCCATCGTGACCGTGACCATCGTCGAGTACCAGAGCCGGCCGGTCAATGTGGTGGGGGCGGTAAAGAACCCGCTGGTCTTTCAGGCGACCCGGCCCATTCCGCTGCTGGACGCGATCGCGCGGGCAGGGGGGATCAGAGAGGATGCCGGCTCCGATATCGTCATCAGCAAGGAAGTGATGCGGGACGGAAAGCCGGCCCGCATCACGCAGACCATACCGGTGCGGAAGCTGATCGACAATGCCGATCCCGCGCTCAACGTGATGCTGCATGGCGGCGAGGAAGTGCTGGTTCCCGAGGCGCTGAAGATCTACGTTGTCGGCAACGTGAAGAAACCGGGAGCGTACCCGGTTAGAAATGATGAAGAGACTACGATTCTTCAGCTGCTGGCTCTCTCCGAAGGCTTGACCCCCTACTCCGCCAAGGTGGCCTATGTGTATCGCAGGTCGCCAGGAGGCAGCAAGACGGAAGTGCCCGTTCCGCTGGCGAAGATCATGAAGCGCCAATCGCCAGACGTGCCCCTGCAGGCGAACGACATCCTTTACATCCCGGATAACAACGGAAAACGTCTCACAGCAGAAACCCTGGACCGGATCGCTGGATTAGGGACCGCAACCGCTACCGACTACATTATCTGGCATTGAGACCACCGCATGCGTAAAGAAGAGATCGCGATCCCAAATGAGAGAGACGATGAGAGCGCAAACGGCTTGGAGCGCAGGCCGATCTCGCCGCGTGTCATTCTCTCTGGAATCGAAAAGGAGACGCCACTCAATGGGCCCTCACTTTCTCAATATCTTTGGGTGGTTAAGCGTCACCGCTGGAAGCTGCTTGGGTTCGTAGTTTTCTCAGTCATCGCCACAGTGATTATTTCCAAACGCTTGACTCCGCTGTATGAGTCGACCGCGGTGATTGACATCGACCGGCAAACGCCGGCCGCGGTTCTGGGCGCCGAGAGTACGAACGCGGTCAATTCAGCGGATGTAGAAAATTACCTCACTACTCAGGAGCAGATCGTGCAATCGGACGCGGTTCTGCGTCCGGTGGTCGAGAAGTACCATCTGCTGACGCCTGCGATGCGCAAGCTGGCGAACGATAAGCTGCTCTCCTCGCGGCTCAAGGACGCGCCGATTAAACTACCGGCCTTGAAAATCACCCGCCCTCTGCACACCTTTCTACTTCTGATCAGTTACCGGTCGCCGGATCCGCAACTGTCCGCAGACGTCGTCAACGAAATTGCCCACAGCTACATACGACATACGTATGACATTCGCTACCAGGCCGCTTCCCAGATGACGGGCTACATGGAAAGGCAGCTGGAAGAGCTGAAGGCACAAATGGAGCGGTCGGCGGGTGCGCTGGCCAACCTGGAAAAAGATCTGGATGTAATCAACCCTGAAGAGAAGACGAACGTTTTCTCCGCCCGGCTGCTGCAGCTCGATAACGACCTCACTGCCGCCGAAGTCGACCGGGCAGGGAAAGAGGCGGCATATAACGCGGTGAAGAACGGCTCCTTGCCCGCAGCCGAAGCATCGGAGCAAGGGCAGCAGCTGCGCGACCTGGAAGTCAAGCTGAACGATGCGACGGAAAAGTTCGCCGATGTCAAAGCGCAGTTCGGATCGTCACATCCGGTCTACAAGAAGGCCGCCGGGCAGGTGAGCCAATTGCAGTGGGAGGTTGACGTTCTGCGGCGGCGGATCGTGGAACGGGTGGGAGTCGATTACAAGCAAGCGGTGAACCGGGAAAGCCTGCTTCGCCAGGACATGACGCAGGCGAAGACGCAGTTCGACCAGATGAACGCAAGGTCGTTTGAGTACAAAGCGCTGAAGCAGGAAGCGGATACGGATAAGGCGCTGTACGAAGAGCTTATCCGAAAGATTCGCGAGGCTGGGATCAATGCCAGCTTTGAAAGCAGTTCGATCCGGCTGGCGGATGTTGCTCGTCCCGCGCTCTACCCGTCGTTTCCCAAGACGACACTGAATGCGCTCCTGGCATTGATTGGATCAACGATGATCGGCCTGAGCATCATTTTCCTCATGGATGCCCTGGACACGACGGTGGTCGACAGCGAACATTTGCAGCGCGAATTGCGGGTTCCCCTGCTGCCTTCACTGCCCGTGGGTAAATTTGCGATGGGCACTTTACCCATGCTGGATCTAATTACAGATCCGGATGCTCGGTTCAATGGCGCGTCAATCAAGGAGACGCTGGCGGCGCCGAATGCGGCGTTCGATGAAGCGATCCGCACGTTACGCAGCTCGATTTTGCTCTCTGCGGGTCTGGGGCATCACCCCAGGAGCATTCTGGTTACTTCCGCTTCACCGGCTGAAGGCAAGTCAACCATCGCGCTCTACCTGGCGGCGGCCCACAGCCAGCAGCAACGAAGGACGCTTTTGATTGACGGCGACATGCGACGGCCAGTGATCAAGCTGGGGGTTTCCAACGATCGTGGCCTTTCCGATGTGGTGAATGGAACGATGCACTGGAAAGAGGCGGTGCAGAGAACGTATGCCTATCCGGATCTGGATGTCTTGTCGGCCGGGCCATCGTCGCGACGGGTGGCGGACCGGATTGGGTTGGTTTTGCGATCGATCCTGGATGAGGCCGAGCGGGAGTATGACCTGGTGATCATTGATTCGCCTCCGCTGCTTGGGTTTGCCGAGCCGCTGGAGATCGCAGCTTTGGCGGACAGCGTGATTATTGTGGCGCGTGCAGGGCGGACGAACCGCAGCGCAGTAGCAAGCGTGGTGGAGAAGCTTAAACGCGTGCGGGCTAATATCATTGGCATTGTTCTCAATGGGGTGCGGGCTGATATGAGTTCGCAGTATTACTACTACAGCCCACGCTATTACAACCACTACGCCAAACCGGATCGTTAGGGATTTAGATTCCTAATGACCCCCTCCAAGACAATCGGTAGCGTGGTTTATCTCTGTATCTGGTCGGGAGAGGCGGCACGGGCTCGTGAGCTCGTGCGCAATCGCTATCCTGGGGTTCAGGTCGAAGAATTTCCCCATCGCATGCTTAGAGTGAGTTCGTCCATGCAGCGGATTCGTCTGCTTCGTGGGTTACGCGGACGAGTGGTTATTTTTTATTTTGAGTCTCTCGCGACTTTCAGGCACAAGCAGATTGTTGAGTGCCTCCACTTTTTGCATCGATGTCGAGAGACTGCTTTATGCGATCAGAGTGGGCGTTGGGAGTCCATCGGAAACACGTCTCTCCTGCGGTCGATTCCGGGAGTTTTCACCAGCCTCTGGCTGGATGGATGGACCTTGCTCAAATGGTGGATCTACCTCCAAATGTGGCCAAAGCGCGTTCCGGCCGCTCCCTGCATGGATGTTGGGCGCCCGGAGATTGCATACCTGATTCCCAACCCGGCGAGCATGGGTTCCGGGGGCGGGGCGATCAGCCACATCCGTGGTTTCCTTTATGGCCTTGAGAGCGCCGGGAAAAGCTGCCGTGTCTTCACTGGCACAGCCCTGGCGCAGGATGCTTTTGAAAACGAGTTGCTCCCGGCGGAAAGCCGCCCTTACTTCTTCTGGGGCGCCGTAATGCTTTCTTATAACATCGCATTTGCGCGGGGCGTGCAGGCGTATCTAGGTTCCGATGTTCCGGGCGCTTTTTATCAGAGACACTTTGCATTTTCGATCGCCGGATCTCTCCTCTCGAAACGCTTGAAGGTTCCACTCATCCTGGAATACAACGGCTCGGAAGTTTGGATTGCAAACCACTGGGATCCAAAGCCACTGCGTAGCTGGATCAGATTGTGCGAGATGGTGGCACTGCGATCCGCAACCAGGATCGTGGTAGTTTCCAAGGCCCTCAGGGACGATTTAATAAAGAGAGGCATTCAGGCAGATCGAGTTCGTGTCAATCCCAACGCAGTGGATTTAGATTTCTTTTGTCCCGGGCGCGGGAGAGGAAGAGCGCGCAGAGAGCTTGATGTAAAAGATGATGAAGTCTTGATTGGCTTTGTTGGTTCATTCAGCTTTTGGCATGGAATTGAAGTATTGCAGCAGGCGATCGTCAGCTTGCTTGGCAGCGAGCAGCCTTGCCGCCTGCGATTTATCCTGGTGGGCGACGGCTTGCTTCATGAAGAGATGCGATCTGCGCTGGCCGCATACGAGAGAAGTGGCGCAGTGATCTTTACCGGATTGGTGCCTCGCGAGAGGGTTGTGGAATATCTGGATGCCGCGGACATTCTGGTTTCGCCCCATGTTCCAATGCCGGACGGGAGCCGGTTCTTCGGCTCGCCCACGAAGCTTTTCGAGTATATGGCGATGGGCAAGGGTATCGTTGCGAGCCGGCTTGAGCAACTCGCCGAAGTTTTGCAGCATGACCGTACCGCATGGCTAGTGAAGCCCGGCGATGCGGAAGAGCTTGCAAAGGGGATTTTGCGGCTCGTCCTCGACCCGGAAAAGCGCAAAGCACTTGGCTCCGCAGCGCGGCGGGCAGCAATAGAACGCCACTCCTGGGCGCAGAACGTGGCCTTCGCTTTGGACGACATCCTCGTGCCACAACCGCAACTCGAGAGGCCTGCAGCTGAGGAAAACTCTTCTGTGCTCAACTCCTTATAAAGGACATTCGGAGTGAAGCTGCACACCGTCGCAAGCGCTTTACACGAGGACCCTCTGCCCGTCCTTATGGGAGAAGCAGCATGGCGTGGTGTCCGGGCTGTACGTCAGTGGCTATTTCGACTGAAGGGGCCGGGATCCTGCCGCGTCCACTTTCATCCCATCCGATATTTTGAATCACAGACTGAGTGTGCTTCCGGGAACGAGCGAGAGTCAATCATTGCTTTTGCCGACGCAGTTTTGCGAGGAGAGTATCCGCTGATGGGTTACGGATGCCCGCGTCTCGGAGTTGCGCCGGACTGGCATTGCGATTGGGTTTCTGGAAAACGCTGGCCGCTTGAGGCTTCGGAAAAAATGCAGATCGTTCGCCACGACGGGTCGGATGTCAAGGCTCCATGGGAGCTCTCGCGTTTGCAGTTCGCCCCGATTGTCGCCAAAGCATGGACCCTAACTGGCGAGAGGAAATATCGCGACTCTCTAAAATCCTTGCTTTCTCATTGGATCATGAACAACCCGCTGGGCACCGGTGTGAACTGGACCATCGCCATGGAAGCAGCTCTGCGCGGAATAAGCCTCTGCCTCACGATGGAATTGCTATGGCCATTTAGCGAACCGGAACACGCCTGGTTGGATCAGTTGACCACTGCTCTTTGGCAGCATCTTCGTTTTATCGAGGCGCATAGTGAGTTTTCTTTCCGTTTGCGCAGCAATCACTATCTGAGCAACATTGCAGGCTTAACCACGCTTTCGGCTTTTCTCCGCGGCCCCGGCATGCGGCGGCGCCTGAACAAATCAGCCCGCGCCGTTCAGCGGGAGATTCTGCTGCAAACCTATGCCGACGGAGGCGACCGTGAAGCTTCGACCGGCTATCACCTGTTGGTCGCGCAGATGGGATTGCACTCTTTTGCCGTGCAGCAACGAAGCGGGTGCGCGCGCGCACCGGAGTTTGAGGCTCGCCTGCGGCTTATGTTTGCGTGGATCGCGGCCATGGCTGACGAATCGGGCAAGCTGCCGCACCTTGGAGACTGCGATAACGGCAGGGTCGAACTGCTGCCAGACGATATTATGCAGGCACTGAAACCGGCCTGCTGCCGTCATTCCCTCCGTACGGGCTCCGTTTATGCTCGTGCAACGGATTTGCTCAAACTACCGGCGGCTGCCGGCAAACCGATCGTGGTACTGCGGGAATCCGGGCTTGCGGTGCTCCGTGCTGGGGAGGCCTCGGTTGCCTTTGCGGCCATGCCGAATGGCCTTGGAGGAAGAGGGAGCCATACCCATTGCGATAAATTGTCTGTCGTTTTTCGCCTCGGACCGCACGAAGTGTTCTGCGATACCGGTAGCCGATGCTACACGCGTTCGGCAGAGCAGCGAAATCTTGACCGCTCCACCAAGGCGCACAACACCCTGGTGATCGATGAGATGGATCAAAACACAATTCCCAGCGATCCTGGCCTGCTCTTCCAATGCGGGAACGAAGCGGCTGTGTCAGAAATCGCGATCACAAAGGGCGTTGAGATCTCGGTGCGGGCCTCGCATGAGGGCTATGCCCGCTTCGGTATCGGGCACCAGAGGACGGTGCAACTGAACAAGCAGTCGCTGCTATTGACAGACGAGGTGAGCGGGACAGGCGAGCGCGCCCTGGATTTGCGCTTTGTGCTCGGCCCCGAGTGGCGCGCCTCATCTGAGATGATGAATGGAGAGACTGTGCGCTGCGAGATCGCGGGGCCGCGAAGGCTTACCCTGGTGTGCGAGGCGCGGAGTGGGCTCGCGCTCCACGTTCAACCAGCGGAGATCTCGCGCGAATACGGCGCGGTCATACCGGTGAGCTGTATTCTGATCCGTAATACAGCGTCTCTGCCCGCGAGCATACGGACCAGAGTGGAATGGGAATGAGGGCATGAGCGATCGGTTGGAAGGAGAGAGTATCGTCTGCTTTGCGGGCGAGGACTGGTGGTATCACCATCCTCACTCCAAGAACCATCTCCTCAAGCGCTATGCGAGGACGAACAAAGTCCTGTTCGTCAATTCCATCAGCATGGGGCTGCCCTCCATGGCGAATCCTGATTTTTTCCTCAAGATCAGGCGAAAGCTCAAAAGCTACACGCGCTGGTTGCGCAAGGTTCCTGAGGGTCTGTGGGTGATGACGCCGGTGAACCTCCCGCTGTACGGATCGCGGATCGGCCGATGGCTCAACCGAATACTTTTGGTCGCACAACTCCGGGCGGCGATGTTGCTGCTGCGTATTTCGCGGCCGATCCTGTGGGTCGCGATTCCCACGGCGGCCGAAATGGCTGGACGGTTGGGCGAGAAGTTGCTCCTGTACCAGGTATCGGACAAGTACGAGGCCAACGAAGACAGCGCATTATCCGCGCAGGTCATCCGCAAGTACGATCGTGATCTCAAAGATGCAGCAGCTGTGGTGATGTACTCCGGCCGCAAGCTCTTTCGCGAAGCGACAGAACCCAATCGCTATTTCCTCGAACAGGCTGTGGATTTTGAACAATTCTCGAATTTGGATGTTCCACCGGCGCCGGAACTGAGCGGCATCCCACATCCGGTTCTGGGCTACTTTGGAACGATGGATTATGTAATGGACACTGAGCTTATGGCGGAGGTCGCCCGGCTGCGGCCTGATTGGCATTGGGTGCTACTCGGCCTCAAATCCAACCTGGTGCGGATCACTGCTCCCAACATCCATTTTCTGGGATCTAAGCCCTATAGCGAGCTGCCGCGATACATCCGGCAATTTGATGTCTGCGTCTTGCCGTGGCGGGAGAGCAACACCTTCACCGGCTATGGAAGCGCAATCAAGGTTCGAGAATATCTGGCGACGGGAAAACCAGTGGTGATGGCGCCGCTTTACGAATATCTGGAGACTCCGGGGCTGCGTTTTTATCGCGGGACTCAGCAGTTTATCGAGCAAGTCGAATCTGCGCTGGAGAATGACACCCCCTCAGGAGCCGCGCAGCGGCAGGCCGTGGTGAAAGATGGTACCTGGGATGAAAGAGCTCGCCAGCTTGCGGAACTGATCCTCTCACTGCTGCAGGGGCAACCGTATTCCCATCCCGCGGCGGAGCGAAAGGAGGTGCCGTGCGCGCTTTACTCGAGGACATGAAGTCCGGCGAGGTTGCCGTGTATGACGTGCCTGCTCCGGAGCTTCGGGAGGGAGGAATCCTGGTGCGCACGGCCTTTTCCGCAATCAGCTCCGGCACGGAAAGAGCCTCGGTTGAGGCTGGCCGAAAGTCGCTGCTGGGAAAGGCCATGGCGCGTCCTGACCTGGTGAAGCAGGTGCTCGCGCACGCGCGATCAAATGGCATGAAGGCCGCTCATCAGAGGGTGCAGGCTCGCCTGGAGACGTTGTCCGCACTGGGATATTCCTGCTCCGGCTTTGTGCTCGACGCGAATGCAGCAGGGTTTAGACCTGGTGAGCGCGTCGCTTGCGCGGGCGCGGGATACGCGAGCCACAGCGAGATCAACTTCGTTCCCGCAAATCTTGCCGTTCACGTTCCCGACGGTGTCAGCCTCCAGGCCGCTTCCCTGACAACGATTGGCGCCATCGCGGTACATGGCGTTCGCCAAGCCAATGTCACCTTTGGCGAGACGGTGGCGGTGATTGGTGTGGGCCTGGTCGGTGTTCTGGCGATCCAGGTTTTGCGCGCTGCCGGATGCCGCGTGATCGCGATCGATCTTTCCAGCGAGCGGGCTGCGAGAGCAATCGAGCTGGGCGCCCACCTGGGACTGAGCACCAACGACCCCAGGCTCGAGAGTTCTATCGCGTCCTTCTCACGCTACGGTGTGGATGCGGCGCTGATCACCGCAGCGACCAAGTCGGCCGAACCGCTGGAATTGGCCGCGAAACTGCTGCGGGACCGCGGGCGGATTTCTGTGGTGGGAGACGTCGGCATGGGCGTTTCGCGCGCAGACATGTACAGGAAAGAGATCTCGTTATCGATGTCCCGCTCGTATGGCCCGGGCCGCTACGATCCTAGCTATGAAGAAAGTGGCCACGATTATCCGATAGGGTTTGTGCGCTGGACGGAAAAGCGGAACATGGAGGCTTTCCTTGATCTGGTGGCTTCCGGTGCGTTACAGGTGGATCCCTTGCTCGCAGCGTCTTTTCCTGTCGAGAAGGGCGGGAAGGCATACGCCGCCGTGGAGGGTGGGGCATACACGGGTATCATTGATTACCACGTAACCCCGGATGAAAAGCCCGCCGAGAAGCCCTTCCTTCCGGCGCAGACTTCACAAACGAGAACGAGAGACAAGTTGCGCTTGGGATGCATCGGCGCGGGCGGATTTGCGAGTGGGGTCATCTTTCCTTTTCTCCGTCCCTCACCTGTTGTTGTCTTGCAATCAGTCGCGAGCAGCACGGGCGCCGCTGCCGAGTCGGCTCGTACCAGGTTTGGCTTTCAGATCGCTCAGCCGCCTTCCGGTCTGATCGTGAACCCCGAAGTGGACGCAGTGTTCATTCTGACCCGGCACGATAGCCATGCCGGCTTTGTCATAGCCGCTCTCGAACAGAATAAGTGCGTCTTTGTCGAAAAACCGTTGGCGATTAGTCGCGAGCAATTAGAGACGGTGCGAACCGCGTACACAACAGCATTGGCAGAAGGCCGGTCGCCTTTTCTCATGGTGGGATTCAACCGCCGCTTCTCACCGCTAACGGAGAGGCTGAAGGCTTTCTTCGCCGGGCGCAGCGAAGCTATGCTGGTACACATCCGCTGCAACGCTGGGTTTATCCCCCGCGACAGCTGGGTGCAGGAACCCGAGAATGGGGGGCGGATTGTTGGTGAATTATGCCACTTCGTCGATTGGGCTCGGGCCGTTGTTGGATGCGCCATCCAGACGGTCACTGCTACCGCATTGCCGGACGCCCGGCGCTACAGCCGTGACAATGTCAGCGTCACCCTTGGTTTTGAAGATGGCTCGGTGGCCAATCTGTTGTACGTTGCCAATGGCGACCGAACGGTGGGCAAAGAGAATTTCGAGGTATTTTGCCAAGGCGCGGTTGCTCGCATCGACGATTTCAAGACTTTGTCTCTTTCGCGTAACGGAAAAACGGAGACATCGAAAGGTGGCCGCGACAAGGGTCATCGTCGAGAGCTGGAGCTGACGATCGACGCCATGAAGCGAAGCAACTCCGCGCCAATCCCATTCTCGGAATTGGTTGAGGTCACCGAAGCAACGTTCGCCGTCGAAGAAGCGATTCGGTCAAGAAACACCGTGACTCTGGACGCCGGAGGAGCGTATCGGTCGGTCGACGACTATCAGCAAAATTCTGCTCCACACTCTTAGCGTGAGAGGCTGCTTAATTCGTAATTGAAGGGGCACACGCTCATTTTTCTTGCGAAGTTTATGACTATGGAATCATTCAGAGACTTTGAGGCAACGAGAACTTCGCAGCCGGCTATGATTCGGCCGCTGTTCTGGTTCGTCGTCTCCTTGATTTCTCTGGTGCCGCTTTGCCTCGTGCTCCCACTAGCCTCTACGAGGGTGGGTGTGGGGGCTATTGTGCTTTGGACAATTCTGCTTTGGGTCGCGATCAGCTTCGTACGAGGTCGAACTCACTATGTAGTTCCTCTATGGGTTGCATTTTACCCTTACTGCTATTCCCTTTTTTCGTTCCCACAAGACCGGCCGATCTTCACCGTTGACCGCGCAATAATCCTGGTGCTGCTCATTGAAATGCTTATCGTCTCGCGGCAGGATTTAGCGGCGGTCCCGTTGACCCGAGATGTGTTAATCAGCGGCTTTATTTGGTGTCTCTACGTGGTGGTCTGCTTTCTCTCCATTGCGTTGCACTCTACGTCTCGTGAACTGAGCCTCTACCGTTTATTGGTGGAGGGGATGGTCATGCCTGCTTTGCTCGGTCTTTATGCAATCCGCTATTTTCCTGTAATCGAAGACCTTCAAAAGTTACACATATGCGCATGCATCCTTGGGCTAGGTCTCTTTACCACGGGGCTTTTTGAGCTGACAACCGGTATTGACCTGTTCCCCTGGGGCGGGTCGGAACCACTGTTTACCGAGACCCACCTTAGGCGAGCGGATGGTCCCTTTGAGCAACAGGTCGTTTTATCGGTAGTGGCGATCCTCACATTCTTCTTCATCTTGTATTTAGGGCGCGTTACCTCGAGTGATCGGCCCACTTGGCTTACGCTACTTCATAAGGCGGGATGTCTGGCGTCACTTGGAGGCTCGCTGCTTACACTCAACCGGGGCCTCATCGTCGCGCTGGTTCCGATCGCCATCATCGACTCTTTCGCGAGGCGTCGCTTGCTCTCCCGCCGCACATGGGCAGCATTTTTCTCACTGGTGCTGCTGGCCGCGCTGGCCGCAAAGGCACTCGACCCACTCCTTTACGAGGATCGCGTCTCCAACCCGGATAATGTCTATCAGCGGATAGCTCAGCACCAGGAAACATTGAGCGTCTTTCGTGAATACCCGCTCTTTGGGGTTGGTTTTGCTCTGTACCACGATTTTGCTCTTCAGAATCCGCAGTATATGACGAGATGGAAAGGCATCGAGTCAATGACAGTTCAACACAACGTTTTGATGACGGTCCTTACAGACGAGGGAATCGTCGGGCTAATTCTCTATTGCTCGTCACAAGTTTTTCTCATACTGGCAATGTGGAGAATCCGTAAGGCGTTCCCACTCGGCTGGCTGGTCTTCGTTTACTGTGTCCTTGTCTACCTGCTGATTGGCCTGGACTACGCAACGGTGTACTACTCCGACATTAATCTCTTCTACGTCTTGATAATCTGCATAATCTACCAGGTGCAGTTGCGAATTAGCCGTGCCGAAGTGCCAGCGGATCTCGCTTCGCCGCAGATGGTCGCGGAGGTGCGGTAGGCGGCGCCAGTATTTTCACCCAAAGCAGATGAATCCACTTTACCGATCTTCGAATGTCGCTAGCGGAATGATCATGGTCGCGAGTTCGCGGTTATATATCTTCCGCCGGCGCGTGGTAGTTGCATTCGTTCTTGTCTGCTTAGCAATTGTGGGCAATTGTTCGCTGGCTCACGGTTTAGCCACGAGCCACACAGCTATGACAGACCCGGCTGACTGCCAGGGCTCAAGTCAGATACACGATCGCGACACGGTTCTCATGCGCACTCCCGAAGCCCCCACCCATTTCACGTTGATGACGAGCCGGTATGTCGCAATGGTGCGGGCAGCGAGAGGTTTTCAGTGCGTTGGGACTGTCTCGGTTGGATTCGACGGATACCATTACTTCCAGACGGCCCGGGGAGACGACCCCGGCTTAATGGAATGGGTACCGAAACTTTCGCGGCTTACCGGGCTCTCCCTTGCAGCCGCTTACGACATCACTATTCTTTTGACTATCGCTGGCGGAGTCTTCATCGGTTATGCCGCCTTTTGGAAGCTATATCCAGATCGACTGTTGCGCTGGATAGGGGTTGGGATCTTTCTTTGCCTCGGTTTCGCAGAGGTTCGAGTAGCCGACGAATATATATTTCAAATCTCTCCACTGATTGCAGGGATTCCCTGGCTGCTCTATTTTGCACTTGCTCGAAGGCCGTATGCGCTAACGGCAGGGGCAACGGCGCTTGCGTTCTTGTGCTCATGGTGCTCCCTGCTTAGAGCCGGAACCCTTCCGATTTGTATGACTTTTCTGATTGCAATGTTCTTTATCCGCCGGCGGATCCAAAGACCTTTCGTACCATACCTGCTTTTGGCCCTCGCATGTATCCCGTCGGTTATTTTCGAACAGTCCCTCACTGCACGACAGCACGAAGCGCTCGCCAGGATTGGACAATCGGCAACATCACCAAATAGCCATCTGCTTTGGCATACGGTCTACATTGGTCTCGGATTTATCCCTAACTCTGAAGTGTCAGAGTACAGAGACGGTGTTGCGGGGGATAAAGTTCGTTCCATCGATCCCACTGTGACGTACGCATCGACTAGGTACGAGGCGATCATCAAGCATGAGGTGTGGAGCCTCGCGAAGCGAAAGCCTCTTCTGGTAATAGGAATTCTCGCCGCCAAAGCGGGCATCGTTACATGTCTGTTCTTGATCTTGCTTTATCCTGTTCGACGGTTGATGTTTGCTGAGCCTGCGCTTCTTTGGCTTGATGCTGCCATGGTTCTAACGATGGGAATGAGTGCAGTGAGCGCGATCGCGGCGGTTCCAAGGACTTCTTATTTGCTTACGTTCCTTTGCCTTGGGTTTCTATATTCAGCCATTAAACTATGCAGAGCGCGATATCAGTCAAAATCGGCCGTACTTGAACCTCTGCCCTGAGTTGACGCATTTGAATGATCCCTTTGCTGAGCAGTTGCTACCATAGCCAGCATCAGAATGGGCCAAGCGCCGACTGCCGGACGCGAAAACGGATAGTCGAACCCCGCATGAACGAAGACTGCGATCACGCCGATTCCCCAGATCGACCGTAACGCCGGCTTTACCCCCCACAGAGCAAGCCAGACCGTGGCAATGCCAACCGGCAAGCCACCCTCCGCCATCCACTGCAACCAGTCGCAGTGTGCTTGATTGACGATTGCTCCCGGATCGAATGTGGCGAAGGCTGGGTAGACCGACGGCCAACAACCCAATCCCCAGCCGACCCACGGATGCCGGGCGATCATGTGCAACGTGGACATGGCGAATTGAAGGCGCCCCGCACTCAGCGGTTCCGTCGAAAATCGCTGCGAGGCTGTTTCAAATCCCACAATTACAGTCAGCACAGCTGTAAGCCCGACGAGCAGTAACGCCAGAAGGGTGATTCTCGGGCCGCCGGAGGGCTTGCGGAGATGCGAAAGGACCAATACGGCGATGACCTCAGCACCGGCGATCACCAGGCCGCCGCGCGAAGCGCTGACGACGAGGGCAGCTAGAAACACAGCCGAAACACCCAACATGGTATAGCGTCGCCTTGTATCGCTGAGTGCGAGGAAGAGACTTATGGGCAGCAATACCTCAATAAGGGCGGCGAAGTGAGTGTGATAGACAATCGGCCCCATCACGAAATCCTGGTAGCCCGTGGGGAATAAACCGTACACCTTTCCCGGCGAGAGATATGCCTGGAGGATCGCTTCCACCGAGAGCACAACTCCAAACCAAACCATGGCGATCCGCAGCCTCCTGGCCACGCCCTCTTCTGCTAACAGAGAAACGCCCGCATAGTACACAGCCGCCCAGGTCATCCACTGCCAGGTTGCGCGCTCGGTGGCAAAGCGGTTGACGGTTAAGTCAGTGATCAGTTGGAAGCATCCCCACAAAACGATGAAACCTAGAGCAAACAGGGGCAATTGTGTTCCCGGAGCAGGTACTCTGCCCATGACAACGGCTACTCCCGCAACCAACAAAACAGATATCTCAAACAGGGCGACCGGCCAGTATGCCGGGAGCCAGAGTGTGAGCGTGGCCATGAAAAGGGCCAGCACCATCAAAGATATAAGTGATGCATTCCTGGTAGCGAGGAACTTCCTGTAAGCAGGCTCCTCATTCGTGATCATGGCGTTAACGTCCAGAAGTGCTCAGCAACGCTAATGCGCGAATATCGATAGCAGAATACGAGTTCCATATCCTGGGATTAAGGCCTTCGACCCTTGACTACCAGGAACCAGCCGAACCATCGGGCCAAACGTTCGAAAGGCAGGCATTGATGTTTTTCGATGGAAACACCGGGACCGAACAGTTGTCGCAGCCGCTGTCCGGTGTAGAGGTCCATGTGGACTGGCGCTTGACTGTTCTCCACATGCCGCTTCCAGTTCCTGCCATGCCGGAGCACACCCCAAAGCGTCACATAGGACCATAGCGCGTAGACATGAACATTGAATCGACCTCCCGGACGAAGAACACGGAGCATCTCTCGTATTACCTTCTCCGGCTCATCGGAATGGTGTAGGACACCATGCGAATAAACGTAGTCGAAGCTTTCATCCTTGAAGGGAAGATGCCGCATGTCGCCTTGGTGAACCTCCGCAAGGCCACCCACGCGTTCCCGCGCCAGCTCGACGTGTTTCGCAGTCAAATCTATCCCCACGGCGACTGCTCCATATTTTGAGAATTGCAGCAGATCGGCGCCTGTCCCGCATCCGATTTCGAGAACCCTTTCGCCAGCGTGTGTCTTGAATTCAGCCGCCTCGCAAAGCCATGGATATGTCGAGTACCGCTCCTGCTCGCTCAGGTATAGGGGAGTCTCGTTCCAGTGAGATTGTGCTAGCTCAGCAGCGTCAAGCATTGATTTCACCATGGCGGGACAAGGGCGTCGTCATACAGCGGATCGTAAGCTGTCAAGCTGCAGTTGAATATGGTTCTGCGTGGAAACGCTGTTTTCCCCAATGAACTCCTTCCACCACAAAGCAAAGTTCAGAAGAAACCAGGCATCCCACACGCGGCCGGATTGAATGAGGTTCGCGACTGCAACTCCATCCAGGAAGTCGGTCTTGTCGCAAAACTCCAAAAGCTCGCGCCGGGCAAATTCACCGAAGGGCCCCCGAAACCAGTCTAAGATCGGCACCCCGAAACCCTGCTTCTTGCGGTCGATAATTTGATCGGGGATGATATTCCGAACGGCCTTCTTCAGGATGTGTTTCGATACGCCGCCCCGCGTGATTACCTTTTCCGGAATGCTCATCGCAAGTTGCACGAACTTATGATCGAGAAATGGAACCCTGGTCTCGAGGCTGGCGCCCATCGCCATTTTGTCCAGGCGCATGAGCAGCAGTTCCGGTAGGCGCATATTCAGGTCAATGTAGGTCATCCACTTTGCTGGAGTCTTCTCCCATGCCTTCTCCATGAATCGCTCATGGAAAGGGCGTATCGCGTTCCACGAACTCTGATTCTTGAAACGGAGCCGGAGGCGCGGCGAAAGTATGTCGAGTTTGGCGCGCTGAGAGAAGGCATCCACGCCTCCCCAAAAGAGAGGCACGCCCAAGCTTGCGCGTCTTAGCAGCTCGTAAGGAAGGCCGGTCGATTTACCCAGTGCGCTCAACATCGGCAGCCCGAGCTTCTTTGCGAAACGCGGGAAAGGATAGTTGTTCCAGCGAATCAGATTCAGCATCACCTTCCAACGCCAGTAACCCCAAAATAGCTCGTCCGACCCTTCCCCTGCTTGCGCGACAATCACCCCATGATCGCGCGCCAGTTTGGAGAGGAAATAGACCGGCATGCAAACCGGATCGGCGATCGGTTCATCTTGCAAGCGGATCATGCGCGGCAGGAAGTCAAGAAAGTCCGCCTGAGTGAGAACTCGTTCGTGGTGAGCCGATCCGATGTGAGCTGCGAATTCTCTAGCTAGCGGCAATTCGCTTTCACAGCCAGGATAATCCTGGTCATAGCCTACGGAAAAGGTATTCACCCTTCCCGCGTCGCACTCGGAGAAGAGCGCCGCGTTGGTGCTGGAGTCGATCCCACCGGAGAGAAAAACTCCTACCGGCACATCGCTCACGGTACGCAGAGCGACACTATTACGGAGTTCCGCTATCAGGCGCTCAGCAATATCCTCTTCTGAAATGCCTATGAGTGGTGTGGTGTGATCAAGAACATCCCAGTACCGCTCCTCGCGGCGTGTCCCGTCCGCGTCGATGGTCAGGAACGACCCAGGCCCAAGCTTGTGAATCCCAGCGAACAGTGTGTCGGGCGCAGGCGTGGTGATGAACGAGAGATAGTGAAAGAACGCATCTTCGTTGACCATTCGCGGCTGGTCGGGGTCTTCAAGGAGAGCCTTGATTTCCGAGGCGAAGGTGATGCGGCCGTGATGAATGCTGTAGTAAAGCGGCTTGACGCCGATCCGATCGCGAATCAACCAGAGGCGGTGGACTCTTGCGTCCCAGAGGGCTATGGCAAACATGCCACGAAATTTTTCCAGACATGCGATGCCCCACTCCTCAAAAGCTTGCAGAATTACTTCGGTGTCGGAGTGATCGGTTCTCCAGTGACGTCGTCCGCTTTCTTCAAGCTCGCGCCTTATCTCTGCGTGGTTGTAAATCTCGCCATTAAAGATGATTTGTAGCGAGCCGTCCGCATTGCTCATGGGCTGCGATGCAGCACTGGAAAGGTCAATAATGGAAAGGCGGCGATGCGCCAATCCCACCCGCCGATCCGCTGAAACCCATAGGCCGGCGCCGTCGGGACCGCGATGAATCATCGTGTCCCGCATGCGGACAAGATATTCCGCAGTCACTTGGAAGTTGCTGTTTTTGAATGCCAATACGCCGGAAATGCCACACATCGTAGATACCGAGCTTATACCCTATACCAGGATCTGTTATGCGCGAAGTGAGAGACCCTGGCCAGCAGGCAATTCTTTGATAACCGAGGCCCACCCGTACAATGTTGCCCATGATGAAATCGGGGTTGACGGCGGCCAACAACGCCGCGATCCAGCAGTGGACGAATCGTCCATGTGGAGCACTGGATGGCCTCGATGAACACAGCCTTGCCTACTTCGAGGCCGTCGAGCGCAACCGCTACGAAGATTTCGCTCCGTGGATGCGCGAATTCATCAAATTCAGCGCATACACAGGAAAGAAGATCCTCGAAGTAGGGGTCGGACAGGGCACCGATCTTGTGCAGTTCGCTAAAGCAGGTGCCCAGGTTTTCGGCATCGACATCACACAGCGTCATCTTGAGCTTGCCGCGCGGAATTTCGAGGTGCGCGGCTTGCACGCTAACCTACAGTACGCAACCGCCGCTGCCATTCCATTCGAGGATGACTCGTTCGATCTTGTCTACAGCTTTGGCGTCCTGCACCATACCGACGATACGGTGCGTTGCATCTCGGAATGCCACCGCGTACTAAGGCCCGGTGGCGAGTTCGTTCTTGGCCTGTACCACACATTCAGCTTCTTCCACGCCTACACGATTCTCGTCAATGGCATCATGCGCGGACAGCTTCGCCGGCTGGGGTACCGGGGTCTGATGTCACGCATTGAATCCGGGGCCGATGGCATAAAGATTATGCCGCTAGTCAAGACATATTCCAGGAGCCAGCTGCGGCATATATTGGAGGACTTCCGGGACGTTCGGTTTGACGTCAGGCATCTCACCCCAAACGACTTCGGCAGATTAGGGCGTCTCGTTCCTGGGTCCTTGGCTGAGCGAGCGGGCAGGCACGTTGGCTGGTTCATCTTCGCTCGTGCAATCAAGTAACGCCATGGCTCCGGGTGTGCCGTGAATGTCATTGCGAACTGCTCGCCCCTGAGGATAAACTTGGGCCAATTGCGGCCGGTTTCCCCAGAGGCACGAATGCTCGTCAAGCTACAGTCAGCTATCGCGCTGTTCACTTCCAGCTGCCTGGTTAGCCTGGCTGCCTCCCCCTCGAGCGTAGGCTTTGTCGTAACCAACGGACAGGCACAGGTCGATGGGGCACCCGTTCAGGGCAACTCGACCTTGTTTCAGGGAAGTGTGGTCCAGGCAGGCAGTGTAACGTCAGACCTCATGTTCCCCGGAGGCTCCAATCTCCTCCTTCAACCAGACTCTGCAGTCAAGGTCTACCGCGAATATGCCGTTCTCCAGCGTGGAGGGGCCACCCAGCGTGGCGCCCACGTACTGGTTGCGGATGGGCTGAAGGTATCTTCCTTATCTCCCCAAGGTGCGGTCTTTGTGGACTTGCAAGACAGGTCTCACCTTAAGGTAGCGGCACAGGGGGGATCGGCTGAGGTTCGCAACCCGGCGGGGGTGCTCGTGGCTCGACTCGAGCCGGGCAAAGCACTCAGCTTTGTTGTCCAGGCTCCGCCGCAGAACGCAAACCCGACGCCGGCGCAGCAGAATTCAACCCCAGCCACCGTGGGACAAGCCGCACCGCCATCGTCAGGGGTACAACTAACGCTGCATGGCGTTCTACGTAAGGACCATCCCGGGCGTTATGGGCACTTTCTGCTGACCGACGTAGCGACGAACACTACTTACGAACTGCAGGGAACCAATCTCGACGATCTGGTTGGGGCGTCGGTAGAGGTTACAGGCAGCACTTTCGATACCGCGGCTGCGGCGGGGGCTTCCAAGGTGGTGGCCGTCTCCGATATTCACCAGATGCCGATGAGCGAGATACGCGGAAACACTCCGGCCGGAAACGCTCCCGCAGCGGTCCCACCGGCACCTCCCGTTGAAACCGCTCCTTCCAATCCTTCCAATGGTGCCGGACCAGAAGCTAACGCCCCTCCGGACGCGACCAACGCCCCCGCCACTGCTCCCCTGCCCCAGCATAACGATAGAACGAAAGTCATCGTCATCGTGGCCCTCGCAGCTGGAGCCGTCGTCGGAGTAGCTCTGGGCTTGGGTGGCGGTAAATCGTCGACTGTCAGCCCTGAATAATCCTAGAGTCCTGTCCGTGTTGGAAGAAGTGACCGAGCAGGCGATTCGCGAATTCTGGGACACTCACCCCTGCGGCGAGAGCCAGGTAGAGAGCCTCAACGCGGATCACGAGGCATTTTTTCAGCGCTATGACGCCTTTCGCTATCGCCGGGAAGCGCACATCTTGCGGCGCCTGGATGCGATTGATTTTGAGGGCAAGCACGTTCTCGAAATTGGCTTAGGACAAGGGGCTGATTCCGAGCAGATGATCCGTCGAGGCGCCATCTGGTCTGGCCTCGACTTGTCGCCCGAATCCGTAAGCCGGGTTGCAACCAGGTTACGCCTTCGATCGCTTCCTTATGAGCGGCTGGAACGCGGCAACGCCCGGTCGATGCCCTTTCGTGACAACAGCTTTGACATCGTGTTCTCCCATGGCGTCCTCCACCACATCCCTGACGTTATAGAGGTGCAAGAAGAAATTGCCCGCGTGCTCAAGCCGGGCGGGCGCCTCATTGTGATGCTCTACGCACGCCGCTCGCTCAACTACCAATTCTCCATCTCAGTCGTGCGCCGGTTGGGTATCGCCGCTCTCTACCTGACTCGCGCAAAAGGAGCCGGCATCATTGCCGGCCATATCGAAAACGCGCACAGGATGGGGCTATGGAAGTACCTCAAGATGTCCAATTTCATTCACGCCAACACAGACGGGCCATTCAATCCGTACAGTAAAGTCTATGGTCTGGCGACTGTAAAAGAGGACTTTCCAGCCTTCCAGCTGGAGAAGAGCTATCAGGATCACATGCATGCTCCTCCTCTCCCCGTATCGTTTCTAGAACCACTTGCCGGTGTTCTCGGTTGGCATCTCTGGGTACACTTAATCTCAAGCAAATAGAGCAACTTCGCCTGTCGGAGCATGTCCGCGACGTGGAAGCGAGCAGCATGGGCAACAACCGCTTGAGAATCATGAGCATTGTCGGCGCCAGGCCGAACATGATGAAGATCGCCCCGCTCCTGACCGAGTTACGCCTGCATAAAGAAATAGAGCCGGTTCTGGTGCATACCGGCCAACATTATGACTACAGCATGTCCCAGGTTTTCTTCGATCAGTTGCACCTGCCGCATCCCGATTACAACCTGGAAGTCGGATCAGGCAAGCACTACGCGCAAACCGCAGAGATTATGCGCAAGTTCGGAGAGCTGGTCGAGCTCGACCGCCCAGGCATGGTGCTGGTCTCGGGGGACGTAAACTCAACCGTCGCATGCGCGTTGGTGGCCGCAAAAGAAAGAATTCCAGTCGCGCACGTCGAGGCGGGGTTGCGCAGCTTTGACCGGACTATGCCTGAGGAACTCAACCGCATCCTGACCGATACCCTGTCAGATCTCCTTTTCACCACCGAGGAAAGCGCCAACCAGAACCTGTCGAACGAGGGAGTCGACCCGGGCAAGGTCTTCTTCGTCGGCAACCTGATGATTGATTCCCTGGTGAGCGCCATGAAACAGCCGCTAGTGTCCTCGTTGCGCTCGGAACTGGGCCTCAACACTCGAGCCTACACCGTGCTCACCCTCCACCGCCCTTCCAACGTGGACGACCGGGATCAGCTAACCCGCACACTTGACGCCATCGCGCAGGTTGCGCAGCATATTCCCGTCGTCTTCCCAGCCCATCCGAGAACGGCAAGGAACATCGAAGCGGCACGAAAGTCGGCTGGCCTCAGGACTGTAAGAACCTGGACTCGGGGAGAAATCCCCGGACCAGGCCTATGGATGATGCCACCCGCTTCGTACCTGGACTTTCTTGACCTGATCCAGCACGCGGTCATGGTCATCACTGATTCGGGCGGAGTGCAGGAAGAAACGACCTTCCTCGGCGTGCCCTGCCTGACCTATCGCGAAAACACAGAACGGCCAATCACCGTCTCCATGGGCACCAACAGGTTGGTCGGATGCGATCCCCGCCGCCTACTGGACAATGCTCTCGATATCCTCGAGAACGGCGGCCCAGGGAAGTCTAACGGCCTGCGCCCCCCGCTCTGGGATGGCCACACAGCTCCACGAATTGTGCACATCCTTAAGGAGGCCTGGCAGGCCCATCGGGCCTGCGCCGCGGAGCCCGTTCCTCTGTGACGCAGAGCGCCTCAAGCGAGCCGCCCAGTTTGCCAAAGGCGCTGGAAACACTTCGCACGTGGATCGAAACCAGGCAGTTTGCTGGATATGAACCCTTTGACTTGCTCAACTCACCCTACCTGAGCGGGGCTTGGGCACGGAAGGCCTTGCCCGGGATCCTTCTTATACAAGCCGGCAAGCGTTTCGCCGGTCTACGACTTCGTCAAGCGTTGAAAATCCCTCCCAGCCGCAACCCCAAGGCCCTGGGTCTTTGCCTTTCAGCCTATTGCGATCTCTCGCAAGCCGGCTGCGACGTCTCCGCTGAGGCAGTGTGGCTCAAAAACGAGCTGATCCATCTTCGTTCGCCAAACGAAGCGGAATACTGCTGGGGCTACGACTGGGACTACGTCTCGCTCCGCGGGAGCCGGCTGCCGGCGTTTGCTCCGAACTGTATCGCGTCGTACTTTTGCGGCACGGCGATGATGGAGATGCACAAAGTCTTCGCCGACGTGGAGGCTTTGGAGATTGCCGAGTCTGTGGCTCGCTTTCTGGCTACCCGTTTGAATCGGTCCTTTGAGTCCGCGGACGAACTCTGTTTCAGCTATACGCCAGAGGACAGAACGCAAATCTACAACAGCAGCGCGCTGGCCGCTGTTTTTCTGGCACGCATAGGCAGCTTGCGGCAAGACCCGGAGTATCTTTCGCTGGCCCGCAAAGGCATGGTCTTTCTGCAAAGGGGCCAGCTGGAAAGCGGCGGGTGGTACTACGGACGCCTGCGCCGGCAGCGTTGGGTCGACGGTTTTCACACCTCTTACAATGTGTGCGCGCTGCTCGACTATGAGCGGTTCACCGGCGACCGCACCTTCCAAGATCCTATGCTCCTGGGCCATCGCTATTACAAGGCCACATTCTTCACCGATGACGGAGCACCGAAGTACTTCCATGACCGGACCTTTCCCATCGATATTCACGCATGTGCGCAGGCTATCCTGCACTTCATCGCATTTTCTTCGATCGACCCGTATGCCCTGGAGCTTGCCTCAAAAACCTTCCACTGGACGATGAGAAACATGGCGGCACCCGAGTGGCGCGTTTTATTATCAGCGCCACCGCCTTTGGACGAATCGCGCGCCGTATATGCGGTGGGGGCAGGCCTGGATGCTGCGCGCACTTGCCAAATTGGTGTTGGCAAGCGCCTCGCCGGATCCGGTCAGGATCGCCAGCTAGTGAGATTTGTCAGGCCGGTTGGATTATGATTCTCCCGGGAAGCAAAATGCGCATCTGGATCGACCTGGATAACTCGCCACACGCCCACTTCTTCCCCCCTCTCATCAGGAGACTCGAAGAGGCCGGCTACGAAGTGCTGCTGACCGCCAGGCGCTTCGGCCAGGTGGAAGAGATTGCGCAATCGCATGGGCTGCATTGCGTGGTCATCGGCCGGCACCGGACGCCTCATTTCTTTGTGACGCGGGCACTCGCTACGGTCGTGCGGGGCGTGCGCCTTGCCTTGTACGGTCGCAAGAACCGTCCTGCCATGGCGGTGAATCACGGCTCGCGCGCCCAGGTACTCGCCGCGTGGTTCTTGCGCATTCCGGTCATGACTATTTACGACTACGAATTCGTTTACTCGGAGACTCTTTTCGAGAATGGCAACCAAACTTCTCTTGCCGGAGACGATTCCCGCCGTCACCCTCGAGCGCCAGCACGTGAACATGAAAAAGGTGATCCGCTATCCGGGTTTCAAGGAAAACGTCTATCTGAGCGGCTGGCACAATTCACCCGGGGTGATGGATGAGCTGAAACTGGATCCCAGCCGGCTGATTATCACCGTCCGTCCTCCCGCCACCTGGGCGCATTACCAGGATCCTTTTTCCGAAGTTCTCTTCCGGGCGCTGGTGGAGCGTCTGCGTGGAGATCGGGACGCGCAAGTCATCGTCCTGCCCCGCACCCAGGAACAGGGAGAGAGGCTGAAGAGTTCCTACGGAATGCGCTCTGCCCCTTTCCACGTTTCCGACAAATCTGTGGACGCACTCAGCTTGATGGCACATCTCCGACGCCGTTTTGAGCGGAGGCGGCACCATGGCCCGCGAAGCCGCGATCCTTGGGACCCCTGCCTATAGCCTGTTTGCGGGCAAACCCGGCGGCGTCGATGCGGCTCTCGAGCGTGATGGCAAGCTGACCATCTTGAGGAAGATCGAGGAAGTAAGAAATCTGCGCTTCGAGAAAAGCGCCCGCTCCTTCCGCTTCAACAGTGCAGACGCCCGGACGGGAGAGGTGATCCTGCAACACATAATTGCCCTGGGAAGCTGACCGCACGGTAAGATTTTGACAGATAAGCGTCTTGAGCCGATTCTCGCTTTCCAGGAGATCGCTGAGTAAACGGACGCCGTCGCGGGATTTCAGAATGAGGAAGCTATTGTGAGGCAATTCATCGGGTTTGTGTTTCTGGCGACGAGTCTGTCGCTCGTGGCTCAAGATCAGAGCGGAACGTGGCAACCGGATCTGACTCGCCAACAGACCTACACCTCGCACCGCGCTTCCAGTTCAGATCCAACCGGCGCCAATGCAGATGCCCGCAGGGTTGAGCCCGGCGCATCGCTGACCCTGTTGGACACCGACGGCCCAGGCAAGATCTCCCATCTTTGGTTCACCATCTCGAGCGATGAGCCCTACCATCTAAAACGCATCGTCCTGCGCATCTATTGGGATGGCGAGGCAACGCCCAGTGTGGAAGCGCCGATCGGCGACTTCTTCGGATTGGGCCTGGGCGACTACTATTCCTGGCAGTCTGAGTTGCTTTCGGTAGGAAGCGAAAACAGCCTCAACAGCTTTTTCCCCATGCCCTTCCAGCGGCATGCCAAGGTCACGATTTCTAACGAGGGCAAGCAGCCGATCGGCAGCCTGTACTACAACATCGATTACCAGACGGACTCCCATCCGCTGCCCCCGGCACCCTATATTTCCACGCGCAATATCGCCAGGCCCAGCCCAACCACGGATGGACAAACAACTGGACGAGCAACGGCGATCCGCTGGTGGATGACAAGCGGAACCTCAATGGCGAAGACAATTACGTGTGGATGCAGGCCAAAGGCAGCCGGCCAGTTCGTAGGTGTCACCATGTCGGTCATGCAAAACCAGGATGGCTGGTGGGGCGAAGGCGACGACATGTTCTTTGTCGATGATGACGCGACCCCTGCGATTTCCGGCACCGGCTCGGAGGATTACTTCCTGGGCGCGTGGGATTTTGGAGGCAAGCCTTTCTCGTATCAGCTGTACGGGGCGCCGGTGGTCGGCCCGGAACTGGCGGGCAGCAGATCGAGCGTTTACCGTTTTCATCTTGACGCTCCCATCCCCTTTAGGCGGTCTTTCAAGGCTACGATCGAGCACGGACACGCCAATCATCGTTCCGACAATTACTACTCGGTTGCCTATTGGTACCAGGCAGAGCCGCATGCTCCCTTTCCTCCTCTGCCGCCAGGTCGACCAGAGGCTGCCGGTGGTGCAACAGGTGGGGGGACCAGGAAACGCCAATGCGGTCGGCAATCCCGCGGGTACACCTGCGAGGCCTGCGCCGCGCCCCCGAGGTAGTCCCGTTGCCTCCCCGGCGAACAGCGGGTTCTCAGACTGCTCGACGGTGAATTGGCAATCGTGCGGCTTCCGCCGGACGCGGCGATTCCCTCGTGGTTGAGCTCTCCGGCCGAACCCCTGGTGTCTGTCACTCGCACCGCGTATGAACTGTCTATTATCTGCCCGGCTGGGGAGGTGCCCGCGGCGCTACGGTGCGAACCCGGCTGGCGAGTATTCACGGTCGTGGGCAAGCTCGAGTTTTCGGCGGTGGGGATTCTATCGGCCATCCTCAACCCGCTGGCGGAAGCCGGAATCAGCATTTTGTCGGTCTCTACCTTCGATACGGATTACGTACTCGTTCGGGTTGCCATGCTGGAGGCGGCAAGGGCCGCGCTCCGCGAGAATTTCGCGTTGATCGAATGGAATCAAAGCTGACGGTGGAGGACCTATATGACAGAGCAACAAAGCTTCCAGCGGTTTCATGTGAATGACATCGCCCGATCCTTTCCAGATAGCGCGGAGACCCTTTTGTTGGATACCTATCTCACCGATGAAGAGGCCGCAAGCGCACGAGTTTTCCGGGTCTACCGCGAAACCCCGGCGCACTATCATGCGGGCTCCGACGAGTACCTCTATGTTCTATCGGGAAGAGGCACATTCTGGATGGGAGACGCCTCGAACGGAGCGGAGTTCGCTCCGGGCGACTTACTCTTCTTCAAGCGCCGCGTTGTGCACGCTCTACCCACCATCCTTGAGGGGCCGGTTGTCTTTCTCGCCATCGACACGCCGAGACGCGACCCCAAGGACATCATCTTTGTAAATCCCGCAGACGGCACGCCGGAGAGCTTCGTCCGCGCGATCGGATACTGACTAGAGAATTTGATCCGGCCCAGGTTTGCCTCGGGATCTGTCCCGACCGCAATCGACGGGTCCCCCCGCCGGATTTCCTGTGAAGTAGTTGGCGTTGATAAGCTTCCTGCGGCTTTCCTCAATGAAAGCCGCGGACAGGAAATGCGGGCATCTCGCTCATTTTTCGTGAGCTGCGGGATACCACTGCTCGTCCCCTCTGCCTCTCGATACAACCCGAGTGGGCAACCGGCAGGGGCTTAATAATAGTTAGTTATTTTTTGATTCCCCTTTTTGCCATAAGCAAAGGCCCTTTCAGACGTCCCGGCAAAAGCAGAAGCCGCTGTGACCGGAGTGCAGGGGGCCGCCGTGGGCACTCTGCTAAAGCTACCTGGAACCGCACCCCCGGCGTGGCTATTTTGAAAAGCTTGTAAAAAAGTAGTTGCATAACGCAGGGTCTTTAATACATCCTTATGGAACTTTACAAAGTAATTGCGGGCCGCGAAAGCGCGCCCGCCGGCCCCCAGAATCCTGCGCTTCTGTGAGGTTAGACATGCCACTTCTCCGAGAGCTGAAGAGATTGCTCGTTGTCCCTTCCTTCGCTGTGCTGGTTGGCCGCTCCTTTGTCTGTGTTGTGTCGGTTTGGCTGTGCTCATCAGCACCGCTCCCCTCGGGCAGACGTAACCGGATCTATCCTTGGTTACGTCCGCGACAGCTCCGGCGGTGTACTTCCCAACGCGAACTTGACCGTCGTCCAGACTTCAACCGGCTATACCCGCACGGCGACCACGGATGGGTCGGGTCAATACACCTTCCTCGCGCTGCCTCCGGGAACTTACCGCCTGACTGCTTCCAACGCTGGTTTCGAGAATGGAGTCGTCGAGAACATCAATCTCAACGTTAACGATGCGCTGAAATTCGATTTCGTTCTTAAGGTAGGTAACGTAAGCCAGACCGTTTCTGTCGACGCAAGCGCTGTGCAGGTCGACACGACAACGACCTCGATGGGCACGACGATCACGTCTTCGCAGATTCTGGCGATGCCGCTCAACGGCCGTTCCTACCTCGATCTGCTGGCGCTTCAGCCCGGTGTTGCCCCTTCGAACACGGTGAGCACCTATAACGATCGCGCGCCTGCTTCCGGCCTTTACGGCTCGTCGGGGAATGTCTCCACCGATGGCCAGCCCGAGTGGGCCAACGCCTTCCTGGTAAACGGTGCCGAGGTCAATGAGACCAAGAATATGGGCGCCGGTTTGATTCCAGACGCTGACTCGGTGGCCGAGTTTCGCCTGATCACCAACAGCTTCAGCGCGGAGTACGGCAAGTTCACCGGCTCCGTCATGAACACGGTGACCAAGTCCGGAACCAACAGCTTTCATGGAACTGCTCTTCGAGTTCTACCGCAACCAGAAGTTGGACGCGATCAACTACTTCGACACCACCAAGGCGGAGTTGAAGCGCCACCAGTACGGTGGCGTCATCGGTGGTCCGATCTGGAAAGATAAGCTGTTCACCTTCACCGACTTTCAGCAAACGCGCCAGAACGCGGGAGCGAGCACTGGCCTGGTGCAGGTTCTCAGCAACGATGAGCGCAACGGAATCTTCTCCGATGCCATCCTGGACACCCCGGTCCAGGGAGACGCCTGGGCCGCGACCCTCCAGGCTCGAGGCGGCGGAACCATCAACGGTGCGGGAGGCGTATGCCAGCCTCCGGCTTGCACCCCGACGCTGTATAACCAACTCGGTACGGCGGTGATGACCACCGACAGCAACGGCAATGTAGTGCCTGGCCGCAATATTTCCGGCTTATATGGACCCCGTGTCCAAGTTGACCTTGCCGCTCATCCCCGCGGCAAATCAGGCCGGCGGCTTCAACTACGAGGACTCGAGCCACGTGGGAACCATCGTCGATACCAACATGGCCGAGCGGATCGACTTCGTGAATCAGAAGACCGGGGACTGGTCGTTCTACTATCACTACGACGACGCGACGGCGGTTAATCCCGTCTATGCGCAGGCCACCACGAACCCTGGGCTGCCGACCCTGCCCGGCTTTCCAGTCACTCAGCCGTCGCGCAACCAGTTGTTCGTGATGAGCAACACCAAAACCATCGGGGCGACTACGGTCAACGTCGCCCGCATCCAATTCTTCCGACTGCGGTTCACACGGCACAGCCTTCCGCCGTCCTCGGCGATTTCGTCCTACTCCCAGTACGGCTTCAATACCAATGGCGCGACCGGCGGGTTGGTCAACTCCGGGCCTCCGGGATACCCATCGTCGGTGCCGACCATTTATTTCAACAGCTTTGCCATCGGCAACAACTGGCTGAATCTCTATCAGCCTGAAACCAACTACGGCGTTGGCGACAACGTCAGCAAGACGATTGGCAATCACTCGCTCAGCTTTGGCGGCGACTTCCGGTACTACCAGCTAAATGCTCGCAACACCTGCGGACCGAACGGATATTTCAACTTCAACGGCGTCGAGACAGGGGCCGATGTCTCTGACTTACTTTATCGGCGCTCCGGCCTCCTTCATCCAATGCTCCATCCAGCTGCTCGACAACCGTACCCGTTACGGCGGGCTCTTCATCGAGGATTCCTGGAAGGCGGCTCCCAATCTCACCATTAATGCCGGCTTCCGCTGGGATGTCGCCCGGCCCTGGAGCGATGTCTATGGCCGTCTGACCACTCCGGTTCCGGGAGTACAATCCGTCAAGTTTCCCAACTCGCCCCCGGGCAACCTGGTTCCGGGTGATCCGGGAGTTCCAAGCACCATCTCTCCCACCCGGTGGAGCAACTTTGGACCGCGCCTTGGTATCGCCTACGCGCCTTCCGGCGGCCTGTGGGGAGCCGCGGGCAAGACCAGCATTCGCGCGGCCTTCGGTCTCTACTACCTGGGCGTAGCGGATAATGGCAACTTCGGCATTCTCGGCGATGCTCCCTGGGGCCTCTACTGGGATTCGCCACAACCGGCCGAGTTCGGAAGTCCCTACATCACCCGGCCGACGGGTGTCTCCCAAGGTCAGCACTTTCCCTTTACCTTCCCATCGGGTCCCGGACCGTTTCCCGAACTTCGAGTTCGGCAACCTCATGCCTCTCTACGTGCCCGGCTACTACAACAACAACAAGACCGACACCGCCCAGCACTTCAACCTCTCTATCCAGCGGCAACTTGACAAGTCGACGGTGCTGACGGTGGCCTACGTGGGAACGCTGGCGCCACCACATTGAGCATGACGTGCCCATGACTCTACGGCGATTCGTGCGCTCTGCCTGTCGCTGGCGGGTTGCGGACCGTATGGCGAAGCCGGCGTCTACTACGCAGAACGGCCAGAATATCTACGGCACATTAGCTGGGACCGATCGACAACCAGACCATCAGCCCGAACTATCACAACTCTGCCGGAGGCCCGGTTGTGGCCTTTGCCGAGTCAGAATACGTGCAGAACTCGGGAAACTCTAACTACAACTCACTGCAGATCTCGGCGGAACGCCGCGCCCGCGACGTCACCTACCTGCTTTCCTACACTTACTCCAAATCGTTGGATGACGTGGGCGCACTCTGGGACCCTCGCGATCCCCTCCGTGACTATGGCCAATCGTCGTGGGACATGCGCCATAACTTTGTAGCCAGCTACACCTGGAACCTTCCCTTTGCCCATTTCTTTGGGCCCCACCGGTACAGCAACGGTTGGCACATCACGGGCATCAGCCGCTTCAACACTGGCTTCCCAGTCAGCCTTGCAGAGCAGCGGCGACGCCGCTCTGACCAACATCGGTCTCGACTATCCCAACCAGGTGGCTCCCCTGCAGAAGTTGAATCCACGTCCTCCCTGGACATAACTACTTCAACACCTCGGCCTTCGCCAGTAACCTCAGCTGCGGCTTTGAAGTCTGTGGCGTGACTGGCAGCGCGAAGCAGTACCTCTTCCATGGGCCGGGAACGATCAACACAGATATGGGTGTAGAGAAAGACACGAAGATTACCGAGAGAACAGCCCTCAACCTGCGCATCGAGATGTTCAACGTCTTCAACCATGCCAACTTTACTGACGTGATTGGTAATGCGAACAGCAGCCAGTTCGGTCAGGCCACTAACACCGCATCCGCTCGCATCGGTCAGATAAGCGGCAAGATCATCTTCTAAGCCGCGTACTTGCAAGGATGTGTTCGCAGATCACGCAGGCTCCCGGTCACCATCGGGAGCCTGCGAATTGTTTTATGAAAGAATATTTCTCATGAAAATGACTCGTCTGGCTGTGGTTTTCTGCTGCTGTGTTGATGTGTAACCTCGCAGTTGGGCAGGCGCCTGCTAAGAAGCACCTGCTTGTTCTGGGTGAGGAAAAGGGATATCGCCACGAGTCGGTCTCTCATGCCATGGCGGTCATCGAGCATCTCGGCGAGCAGACTGGCCTGTGGGATACGACCATTCGCACTGACACCGAAGTGCTGACCAAGAAGAAACTCGAATACAATGCCAAGAATCTCAATAACTTTGATGCGATCCTGATGTTTACCGGCGGCGACCCGGAAATGGACGCGCAGCAGAAAGCCGATTTCCTCTCCTTTATCCATGACGATGGAAAAGGATTGATCGGTGTGCACAGCGCCGCAATCACCTGGGTCAAGTGGCCTGAGTTTGTCGACATGCTTGGAGGGGATTTCGATGAGCATCCGTGGCTGACCTTCGATGCGCCGATCATTGTCGAAGACCCCGCGTTTCCCGGCATGCAGCAATGGCCACATGAGTTCGTCCTGCACGACGAGATCTACCAGATGAAAGATTTCTCTCGCGATAAGGTACGCGTGCTGATGCGTCTCGATCCCTGCAAGCTGGACCTTAAGAACCCCAAGGTGCATCGACAGGATCATGATTTTGCTGTTACCTGGGCCAAGTCTTACGGCAAAGGCCGCGTCTACTACTCGACCCTCGGGCACCCGAAAGACAATTGGGACGATCCCCGCCTGCAGAAGATGTACACCGAGGCCATCAAGTGGGCGATGGGACTGGAATCCGCTGACATCACGCCGCAGCCTGCGCCAGCCGCCAATATGGCCTGCAAGTAGCGCTAAACTAATTTAGTAAAAGGGGAGGGAGACACCCATGTGGAAGTTGCTCGCCGTGGTATTGATGACTCTGGGAATTGCTTCGGCAGAGGAGGTTCATCCGACTCTTGCGCTCGGTTCGCCTGCTCCCGATTTCGCACTCCCCGGTGTGGATGGCCAGATACACAAGCTGAGCGATTATGCGTCCAGCCCGATCCTGGTGGTGGTTTTTACTTGCAATCATTGCCCCATCGCGCAGATGTACGAGAAGCGCATCCAGCAGTTGGCGACAGACTACAAGGATAAGGGTGTAGCTGTAGTCGCGATCCAGGGTAACGATCCCCAGGCCATCCGCATCGACGAACTGGACTCTTCCGACGTGAGCGACACTTTGCCGGAGATGAAGATCCGCGTGCAGTACAAGCACCTGACGTATCCGTATCTCTATGACGGCGACACGCAAAAGGTGACGCGCGCCTACGGACCGCAGGCTACTCCGCACGCTTTCATCTTCGATCAACAAAGGCACCTTCGCTATGAAGGCCGTATCGATAACAGTTACCGAACGGAGCTGGTCAAGACGCAGGACGCGCGCAACGCGATCGATGCGCTGCTTGCCCATAAGGAAGTAGCGGTGAAGCACACCGGCGTCTTTGGATGCTCCACCAAGTGGAGCGAGAAAGCGGCCGGGAGAGCAAGCAGCGCTGGAAAAAATTAACGAGCAGCCGGTTACTGTCGAAATGATTTCGAAGGCGGAGCTAGCCAAACTGCGCACCAACCCTACCCATCAGATGATGTTGATTGACTTCTGGGCGACCTGGTGTGGCTCGTGCATCGTGGAGTTTGCCGATTTGCAAGATACTCTGCGCATGTATGGGGCGCGCGATTATTCTGTGGTAACGGTGTCGGCGAATATGCCGGACGAGCAGCCAAGCGTATTGCGTTTTCTCCAGAAGAAGCATGCGACCAGCAGCAATTATCTCTTCGATTCGCAAGATACCGCTAGCTTTGCAAACTGCGTTTGATCCCAAGTGGGACTCTGCCGTGCCTTATACCATTCTCCTGTCCGGAGACGGCAAGGTGCTATACAAGCAGCTGGGCTCTGCGGACATGCTCGAGCTTAAACGTATGATTCTGGCGAACCTGCCATCAGACTACAAAGGCTTCAATCAATACTGGAAGAACAACTAGGAACTCGTCCTAGCACGGACCGATGCGTGGGTTAAAACCGCTGTTCCCTGTGCACGGGGGAATCGAAAGTCAGAGAGCTCGACCGGGTTCCTCGTCTCGGAAAACATGGCGAACCTGGGGCCCGTCGGTCCGCGCTTGGGACAGAGCTTTAAGACTCAGTTCAGGTAGAAAGCATGCGCGACGACGCGGTATCAATCGCCAGGTGAATGGCTCCGTTTACCTGCGCGTCGGGACCCAGCGTGCTGCGCAGCAACTTGGGCTGCACTCGCTTATCCCTCTGCGCAAGAATCTCCTGCGTTAGCTTCCACAAGGCGGGATGCATGCCTACGCTGCCGCCCAGAACGAACAGCGGGCAATTGAGAACAACCGCCATGTTGTAGATCGCATAGGCGAGTGTCTGCGCGGACCTTTGCAGAACCGTCTGCGCTAATGCTTCACCGGCAAGCGCGTGGTCAAATATCTCGGTGGCGACCAGGTCCTTCGGAAGCTGGGTACGGTCTTCGCGCCAGACACTCTGCCATTGCGCCTTGATGCCCTCGCCTCCAACGACACTCTCGAGGGCTCCCGGTTCCCCACTTTCCACTGGCTTCACCGAGGTTCCGGGGACGAGCATATAACCGATCTCGCCGGCAGACCAAGCTCATGCCGTGAAAAAGCCTTCCGTTGAGCACGATGCCGGCGCCGATGCCGGTGCCGACGGCAAGAAAGACAAAATCCCGTATTCCTTTTGCGGCGCCGATCTTGCTCTCTGCAATCGCGGCCGTATTCACATCGTTCTCTACCGCCGCCGGCACGCCGAGGCTGGCTTCCAGCAAGCGCGCGCAGCGGAACGTCTCGCCAACCCATGAGATAGGACGTAGCCAGCACGACACCCTTCGTCCACATCCGTGACGCCGGGCGCGCCGGCTGCAAACGCACGCAACGAGCTTCGCGACAAATGCTTCTGTTGTAATAGATCCTCCACGCCTTCTTGAATCAGGCGCACCACTACCTCCGGGTCACGAATGCCCGCGGTGGAGACCTTCCACTTGGCCAAGACTTCGCCATTCATGCCGGCAAGAGCAAGACGCAGGTTGGTGCCTCCAATATCGGCGCCTACGACATAGCCCGTCTCTGGCGCCATCGCTATCTCCTGCGGACTCCCACTGGCGCTGGAGGGTTCTTGTTGCCACATCGACTCAATAACCTCGGGTACGGATGAATTCACTGCTGGGCCTACCTTCAGGGTGCTATGGCGCAACTACCGACTGCCGCGCGCTAATACTCTCTAACTCACGTCCCGCGGTCTCTGGGATGACAAAGCGCACAAAGACGAGGGTCAGGATGCAGAACACCCCGAAGATCACGAAGGTGAGCGAATTACCCACGGCCTTGATGAGAGACAGAAACGTAAGCGAAACCAGAAAATTTGAAGTGCCGAAACTCAGCGTGGCGGCAGCAACGCCGCGGCCGCGCAACCGCAAGGGAAATACCTCGGAGACAAGTATCCATGCGATAGGCCCGATACTGAAGGCGTAGCACGCGATGAAAGACATCAGGCAAATGGTAGCGATGATGCCCAGCGATTTGCCTAGCCCTGCCTGATTGTGGAAACAAACGGCAAGCACGAAGAGCGCGGTGGTCATTCCGCCGATGCCCGCATAGAGAAGGGGCTTCCGGCCCAGACGGTCCACCAACACCAGGGCGATCACCGTCGCGAGCACATTCGTAATGGCAACCAGAAGCGTAGCGAAGATTGCGCTTTTATCAGAACTGATGCCGGCGAGCGAGAATATCTGGGGGCCGTAGTAGAGAACAGCATTGATACCGGTCGCGGGCGTCAACAGCATAAAGCCGACGGCGATGAAGAGTGAACCGCGTACTGCCGGACTCCATAGCGCGCTCCATCGGCGTTCCATCGGCGTTAGCAGGCTGACGCGAATGTCTTCCAGGAGCAGTCTCGCACCCGCCTCATCTGTATATGACTTGAGTACGGATTCGGCTTCAGCCAACCTGTTCTGCGCATACAGCCAGCGAGGACTCTCGGGCACCGTAAGGACCATGAAGAGAAACAGCAGCGCGGGGAGCAGTCCGAAAGCAAACATCAGCCTCCATCCCTGCGGCCCGGCAAACCAGTAACCCACCAGGTCGGCCACGGCAATCCCTGAGGTGAGGGCAAACTGGTATAAGCCGATGAGCATCCCGCGCGTTTTCGGGGGAGCAAGCTCGGAGACATATACGGGCGCCGTAACCGAAGTAAAACCCACAGCGACTCCAAGCAGTCCGCGGGCAATGAACAGTACGTAGACGTTGGGGGATAGGGGCGCAAGGATGGAACCGGCGATGAAAAGGACTGCTCCCCAGATCAGCGTTTTGCGTCTGCCGATGCGATCGGCGACCGTGCCGCCGATCAGCGCGCCGATCATCACGCCGACCAGCACCGAAATGACCAGAACTTCCTGCATCACGGTCGAAAGATGGAACGAGTCGCGCACGAAGATCAATGCGGCGGCGATGACGCCCATGTCAAAGCCGTAAAGTATGCCGCCCAATCCAGCGATGAAAGAGACCCTGCGGATGAAGGCCTGGTTCACGTACGGCTGGCTAATGGATGGGTCGTTCAATACGCTTCACCTTGCCGAATGATAACCTTTAAGCACCGAGATTGGCCCGTCTTTTTAACGAATCTTTTCTAACAAAGTGCTGTTTCTCTGATCCCCAGGAAGGTGTCATGGCAGAAAACAAAAAGGACGCGCCGCGCTGGATAGCCGGCATCGAGCCGGCTAAGGAATTGCTCACCGCGACGGGAACCCAGATCCTTGAAATCGAGTGCCGGGAGCAACCGGAACAGCTTCGACGCCTGCTCGAGGCATACGCGGGCGATTCTACCATCCAGGCTGAGCTCAAAAAGTTTCGCGAACTGGCTTTGAAAAAGGGTCCTGTGCTGTTTATCGGCATGGGCGCTTCTTACTGTTCTTCCATCAGCGGATCGGTACTGCTGCAGTCCCACGGGCGCCTCGCATTCTCGGTCGATGCCGGAGAGTGGTTGCATTATGCGGCCTCGGTGTGGGATGACGCGGCGCTTTCAGTCCTCCTTACCACCTCGGGTGAGAGCGCGGAATTGGTGGAACTCTTCAAGCGAGGTGGAAACCGGGCGATGGGCCTGATCTGCAACAATCCCGCAAGCGCCTGCTGGCATCTGGCGGAAAACAAGCTTCCCATTCTGGCGGGACCGGAATACGGCAACGCTACCAAGACCTATACCAACGCTACGGCTGCCGCCATCATCCTGGCTTCTGAGATGGTAGGCCGGCCATGGGAACAGGAGGCCGAGCGCGCTGCCGAGGTTTTCTCCGCGCATTTGGGTCCCATCTTTGCCATGCGGCGCGACCTGGAGAGATTCTGCAGGGGAGCGGCGAATACCGAAATCATCGGCCGCGGCGCGGCGTATGGTGGGGCCTTCATGAGCGCGCTCTGCATCCGGGAAATGAGCGGCCATCGCGCTGCCGCACACACCGGCGCCGGCTTTAAGCACGGGCCCAATCTTGACGTGGATGCATCGCACGTCGCCATCATCTTTGCCCTCGGCCGGGCCGCCGAGCTGGGCATCAAGCTGGCGCAGGAATGTAACCGTCGTGACGGCAAAGTAGTGCTGGTTTCGAGCGATGAGCACAAGGCCACTGACAAATTATTTCCCGTGAGGATCGAGGCTGTTCCAGAGCCCTGGGAGGGCATCACATCCCTGCTGGTCCCGCAGGCGTTGACGCTGGCGATGGTGGAGCGTACTGGATGCCGGCTTACTCCGCGCTTTCAGTACGGTGTTATGGAACAGTGATAGAGCACCCACTAGAAGTGAAGATTGAACCGCAGGTCCCTGCGGTTTCTATGGCTCATGTGGCAAGGTAAGCGTGGGGTTCTGATCAAAAAAATTGACTGGGCGAATCAGGAAATCGTGCCAGAGAGTCGGCATCACCGGCCAGTCTTCCAGGCGGACAACGTGGTGGAAGCCCAGCGTGTACCAGCCGACAATATCTGTGTTCTCGATGGAACGATTCGCCTTGGTCCATTCGGGCAGTCCACGAAGTCCCTCGTTATTGGTGACATAAGTGCCGGCGGCATAGCGCTCGTCCGGGCGGTAGGGCGTAACCCACATCTGATGCCCTGAAAAAGCTCCTACGCGCTGTGCCGGGTCGTCGAGCGGGATGCTCGAGATCGCCGTGGCTCCGGGCATGATCTCCCATCCGGTAGGGTATCCACGCGCGTCGTGCTGCGTTGGGTTGATGAAGTGCCACATCGCCGGATGACGCAGATCGAGGTCAAGAATGGCGTCCTTTTCCGTTTGGGCGATAGAGGACTGAGCGGCCCAGATCATCTTGCGCGAATGGCCGGAGAGCGGCTCCTGCACCAGGCGGTCAATCATAAAGCTGTTGTTCGGGCCGTCAACGTCAAGATCGAGCCGGTAAGAAAAATAGTGATCGTGATTAACGGCCAGCAGGTTGGGCGCAACCAGTGTGCCGTGCTCCAGCTTGCCGGGCTCCTCGCCCATGGAGTGCGCTACCGTTTCCTCCTTCACCCCTTTGGTCTCGACGATACCGGTCGCGCCCACCGCGACCCGGATGGTGCCATCCTGCTGAAATATCCAATCGAGCAGGTAATCATAGTTTCCCGCGACCGCGGCCGTGCGCAGCACCAGCTCGCGGCTGGGGCGGGCGCTGATCACGTCCCCTCCGTTCTCGAGGTGCCGCCATGCCGGGCCGTCGGTAGCATGCTCGAAGAGGCATGCCAGTTGCGGCCTCTGAACTGGAGCGCCTGAATCCGAAGGCACCAGCCCCGTAAAGTATTGCGCATGGGCCGGGCAATCGTCCGGACCGACGGGCTTAATCAGGCCTCCAAGAAGAAACTCTCCGGCATCGACAAAGGCGCGGGAATCCCACCCCGCATCGGTATCCATGTAGGGCACATACATCTCTGAGAGCGAGCCCTCGTACATGACGGAACGCAGCCGGTCCCCATCCTGGTAGCGCACGAGATTGATCACGGGGCCAACGCGAGGATCCAGGCGAAAACGAAAATGCCAGTTCTGCCAAACGACCTCGCCTTTGTCGATCGTATAGCTGGGCCCAAGGGGCTGAGTCACGACCAGCGGCTTGGTGCCTGCGCGCGGCGTAGCTTCTCCTTCTTCGTAATTGATATCTCCCGACGACATGGGAACAGGCTCATTGTCGACCACTTTTAGGACCTTTTCGCTGGTAAGGTCGGCGAGAATATATACCCCTTCGATCGCGCGGCCCCAGGGATGGTAAACGCCGTGTGAATCGGTGCAATCGCCAAAGCCGATACGGCCGCTTGTCTGCTCGGGAAAAATCATCCACGTGATGGGAATTGGCTCACAGCGCACCCCCGAAAGATCGGTGACCCCGTGGCGCTTGAGCGCCGCGATGACGCGCGGGTCTTTCTTGACCACGTCATTCATGGTGTCCAGCTCTGACTCGGTAATGGGAGCCTGCACGCCAGGAACCTGATTCCAGGACTCGAGCTTGTGCGCTGCGATGTCGACCCGGGCTTCGATGGTCTTGCCCTGGTCCTCGAGGATGACATCGGCCTCGCGCGGGATGGGGTCGCCCTGCTTCCAGGCCAGTACTTTGTCTTTGTCCGGCTCGTGCAGCAGCACGCTGGAGAAGAGTGTCTTATCGGTCAGATGGCCGCTCTGCTCAAGAACATCGTGAACCGTCCAGTATTCGTCTGTGGTGAGAGCATCCAGCGGATGGTGCGGCACCCTGCTTTGGGCACAAAGTGAAGCCGTCGTAACGAGAAGTGCGGCGAAAAATGCGATCAGGCTATAGAGAGAAGTCTTTGCGCTCATCATCAGTGGTTAGGGGTGTTATGTCCTCGCAGAGTGGGGCCGCGTCGCGAATCCAAATCGTAGCACACTTCATAATCTTTAGTTACAATGATCGGCGAGGTAAGGGCAGCTTCTGATTTTGTCCAGATGGTATAAAGGGTTGTTAAGTTTTGGGCAACGGAGAGGCCGCTTGCCCCCTTTAACGCCCCCTGGACCCACAACGCCGTTAATTTTCTCCTATATTCCTAAGTCGGTTTTCTTTGAAGAACGAAAGTATTCCGGTCGGCAGGCCCTCACTTCTTCGCCATACCAACGCGCTTCGCGTCCTGAAGCTCCTGCGCGAGAGCGGTTCCTGTTCGAAAGCGGACCTGGTGCGCGCTTCCGGCCTTAGCGCTCCCGACCATCACCAACGTGGTGGGCGATCTGTTGTCGGCCGACCTGATCAAACCTCTGGGCGAGGGTGAGTCCAACGGGGGCCGGCCTCCGGATATGATCTCGTTCAAGGCGGAGCGTGGTTGCGTGCTCGCCGTGAAAATTACCGCCGACAGCCTTTCGTTCCTGCTAACGGACCTGAACGGGCGCGAACTGGACACCCAGATCATCCCGCTGGCCGACCGGAAAACAACGCCCGACGCCATTTGTATCTACATCGGGGAAGAGGTGCGGCGGCTGCTGCGCAAGCATCGCAAGAAGCGGGATCAGTTGCTGGCGGTGGTAGTGGGTGTGCCGGCCATTACCAATGTCGACGAAGGCGTCGTGCTGTCGATCAGTACGCTGGAAAACTGGCGTTCCGTCCCGCTGCGCGCCAAGCTGAACAGAATCGTAGAATGCCTGGTCATCATTGAAAACGATACCAACCTCGCCGCCCAGGGCGAGCGATACTGTGGCGCCGCGCAGGCAGAAGAGACCTTCATCCTGATTCATATCGGCCCGAACGTGGGCGCGGGGATCGTTCTGGGCGGCCAGATTTACCATGGCTCACAGTGGTCCGCGGGTGAAATCGCCTACCTTCGTTTGCCGAATACTTCGCGCAAACGCCCTACCGCTTCATGAGTTTGGTGAGCTGGATACGTTGCTGACCAGCTCGGGAATTCTCGAGAGCTGGCAAGAGGCAAAAAAGAAGCCCGGCCCGGATGCAACGGAACTGGAGAAGATGGACGCGTTGGGTGTTCTCGATCTGGCGCAAGCCGGGGATGCTCGCGCCGAAAAAATCGTCCAGCACCGGGCCAGCATCGTCGCGGACATCATCGTGAACCTCTCGCTCATTTTGAATCCCGGCCTTATTTTGTTGGAGGGAGAAGTGGGCAGCCATCCCGCGCTCATCAGTGCGGTACAAAAGCAACTGCAGGAGAGCGAGTTCGCGGTCACCAAGATTGGAGTAGGCAAGCTTGGCAACACATCCGTGCTTTGGGGAGCCATTGCGATCGCGCTGGAGATGATTCCCTCGGTATTGCTGCCCCAGCCATCGAGCTGATGAACCTCAAGGCAAAGTAAAGGCGACGTACGTGCTGCCGGAAGGGGCCTTAGGATCTTTGCCCCCGCCGCTCGCTATCACCACATATTGCTTGCCATCGATCATGTAGGTAGCAGGAGTCGCAGTGCCGGCAAAGGGCAAGACGGTTTCCCAAAGCAGCTGCCGTTGCTGCTGTCGAAGGCTCTGAATTTCTTGTCGTGGACCGTCGCCGCGATGAACAAAAGACCTCCAGCGGTGACGATCGGGCCGCCATAGTTCTCTGAACCGGTGTTGGTCATGCCCTTGGCGGCGAGTTCCGGATATTCTCCCAGCGGAATCTTCCATAGATAGCGGCCCGTGTTCAGGTCGATTGCGTTGAGTGTTCCCCACGGCGGAGTGATCGCGGGGTAGCCCTCAGCATCGACAAAATCGCGTGATCCGGTGACTTCGTACTTCATCGTCGTGCCGTCGGCGGCGCTGGAGTAGATCGCTCCCTTGTCCGGATCCGCTTCAGCCTCTTGCGGGGCTTGTTTGGTCAGAAACTGGATGAGGGCGCGCAAGTGCTCGTCGCGAAGATTAGGAAAGGATGGCATCCGGCCGCCGCCCTGGGAGACTTTGGCTTCGATCTGTGCGGGCGAGAGACGCTTGCCCACGTCGACCAGAGAAGGATAGTTAGGGGGCGAACCTGAAAGATCCTTGCCGTGACAAAGGCTGCATTGGTTATGGTAGATTCTCTCGCCGGTGCTTGCTGTTGGATGATTTTCAGTCAAGCCTAGAACGCACGCCACCTCGTTCGCGTTCACATAGATCACACCGCGGGTGCGATCGACTGCCGGTCCTCCCCATTCGGCGCCGCCAAGAAAACAAGGAAAGACGACGGTCTCCTGATCCAGGCCGATGGGAAGAAACTGTCCACCACTGCGAAATGTGGCGAACTCCTTCACTGCCTTTGCGTGCGCTTCCGGAGTGCGCGCGGTCAGTAAATCCTGGGTAAGTATCTGCCGGGTGAAGGGCGCAGGCATCGTGGGCGACGGCTGGGTGGGCGCAGTCACTTCCCCTGGAACCTGGCTCGCAGGGTACGGCCGTTCCTCGATGGGGAAAAGCGGCTTGCCGGTAGTGCGATCGAAGAGATAGAGAAATCCCTGCTTGGTTGTTTGTGCCACTGCATCGACACAGCTGCCATTGTGTCTTACCGAGAGCAGCGCAGGGGGCGACGGAAAGTCGCGATCCCAGATGTCATGATGCACCCCTTGAAAGTGCCAAAGGCGCTTGCCGGTCTTTGCGTCGAGCGCGAGGAGAGTGTCCGCGAAGAGGTCGTCACCCACCCGATCGGCTCCGTAGAAATCGAAGACCGCGGATCCGGTGGGAACGTAGACCATGCCGCGCTTTTCGTCCAGCGCCATCCCCGCCCAATTATTGGCCGAGCCTGCGGTCGTCCAGGCATCCGGGGGCCACGTTTCGTAGCCGAATTCGCCGGGATGGGGGATGGTGTGAAAGCTCCAACGAAGCGCGCCGGTGCGCACATCGAAGGCGCGAATGTCGCCGGGAGGAGAGGGATAGGTCTCGGGATTCCGGCCACCAACGATGATCAAGTCCTGGTAAACGATGCCGGGGCTGGTGAGGTCGATGGACTGGGTAAGGTAGTCTCCGCGAAGAGCCTTGCGCAGATCGATCCTTCCTTGCTCGCCAAACGAGGGAATGACTTTGCCCGATTGTGCATCGAGCGCATAGAGATAATGCGTTACGCCGGCAAGCACTCGACCATGCAGGCCGTCCGTCCAGTAGGCAAGACCGCGGGACGGTTGCTTGCTGGGCACGCCAGAATCAAATTTCCAGAGGAGCTTACCGGTTGAGGCTTCGAGCGCAATCACCTTTTGCGAGGCGGTGTAGGCGAAGAGCGTCCTCCCGACAATGATCGGGCTTGTTTCCAGGCCGCCTTCTTCGCCGGCATCGAACTTCCATGCCTCTTTGAGCTTATGTACATTGCCACGATTGATTTGTGATAGAGGAGAGTAGTGGTCACCTTCAGCTGGCCGCCATAGACGGGCCAGTCGGATTGGCGCGGCTGTGGATTGGTCTTGCACGCCTCAGCGTGGAGCACGGTTGACGATCCGAGGATGAGGACGAGGAATAGTAACGACCAATGGCCCGTAACGGGAACAGCTACACTCAGGGCAAAAGCTGTCGAGGGCTTCGCCCGTCTTTTTCGGCCCAGGTACGCTGGGGCGAACCTGGGGCACCCGTCCAGTTCCCTAAGCGTTCTAAGTGGATCGAAAAGTCTCGGTTTCAGTTCTTGCCCAGCAGCCATGTGGTTGCATTTTCAATGAGGGTGTTCTGTACCGGGCTGGTGAAAATCTTGTCGCCGTGGCCCATGTTCATATAGAGCATCTTGTACTGCGTGTTCGTCCACACTACCGGAATATCTCCGTCCGTCAACAGGCTCTTGATGCCCAGTGGGTAGTTCGCAGGGTCAAGCGTAAGCAGCACATGGATGTGGCTATCAAGACGGGGGCTGGGCTTCCAGCGATACCACTCATTCGTGGGCGAGACAAATGTTTCCGGTAGATTGCGCGTGACGGGACTGACCCGGTCGTCGACGATCAACTTCGCCGGCAAGGGCGGCCAGCTGTTGTTATCAAAGACGCCTCCGCCGATAAACGTCATAAACCATGGCCACTGGGTGGTCTTGTCGTTGTATGCGGATACGTGAAAGCCAAGCCACGCGCCGCCTCCCTTCATGTATCTCTCAAACGCCTCGCGTTCCGCCTGATTATGCGGAAACTCGTTGAGCCACACCACCAGTTGGTAGGACTTCAGATTTTTATCGTTCAGATCTTCCCAATTGGTCGTTGCTTCCAGCGCGAAGTTTTCTTTCTGCATCAGCGCCGCGAAGAACCGCAGAGCGTCCAGCGCGAACAGAACGTGATCGTTCTCTACGTTCAGCGAATAGAAAATCAATACCCTTGGCTGCGAAGCTTTGGCTTCCTGAGCGCCGCCGTTACTTGCCGGCAGCAAGGCAACGCACAAGGTCAACGCGAGGATATACTTCTTCACTGGGCCGCACCCCAGAAGATGGCGTTCCGGAATAGCTGTGTGAAGTCCTTGTTCTGAAACAGGTCCGGGTGATGGCCCATGAAGATGTAGATGTTCCTGGCCTTGACGTGTTCGTTGGTCCAAACTACGGGATGATCTCCCATGGTGATCATGCTCTTGGGGTCGTAGGTCGACTCATCGACACTGGCCAGAACGTGTACGGTCGAGCGATTGGACTTGCTCCAGGTGTACCACTCCTCCTGCTGCACAACAAAGGAGGAGGGCAGCCCTTTCGTTGCTGGATGATTAGGGTCATCCACTTTCACGGTCGCGGTAGCGAACTGCGCGATGTAGCTGGTGTACCGGATATCCCCCATGAAATGCGACCACCATGGCCACATAGGATAACCGTCGAAATCGCCCAGCAGCATGGCGTGGTGAAAACCGATCCAGCCGCCGGTGCCGCGCGTGATGTAGCGTTGAAAAGCTTTCTTGGCCACCGGGGTCCAGCGATACGGCGGATAGTTGAGCTGAATGAATAGCTTGTACTTCGCCAGGAAAGCATCGTTGATGGGATCGGTGTTGGTGATGTAGTCGACGGCAAAGTCATTCTCGTCGGCCAAATGCTGCAGCCACACTTTGGCTGCGACCACAAAGTCATTGTGTGGCGTGTTGCCGGATTCTGCGATCGCCACCACGCGGAATTTGACCGGGTGATTAGGGGTATCCTGAGCATGCACCGTCACAGCTACGATCGCAACCACGACAAACGCTAGCAACTTCAAAGATAAGTTCTTCCATACGATCATCGCTTAGCCACACCTCGAACCACCGTAACGTTGTTGCTGCTGAAATTCGCGACGTAGACCATATGAGCCACCGGATCGATCCCGAACGCGTATGGAATCGTACCCACATCCACCTTCACGGCGGGAAGATTCGTCTTGCCGTCGATGACGGTCACGCTGGCTGTGCGCTGGTTCCCCACATAGATCTGATCGGTTTGCTCATCGATCGTCATCGCCTGCGGATGCGTCCCCAGACTAACAGTCTTGATTACGGAATCGGTAGCCTCGTCAATCACCGTCATGGTGTCGTTACCATAGCTCAGAACGTAGGCCTTCTTTGTTACTGGACTCACTTCGATCGCAAAAGGAATAGGCCCCACTTCCACGGTAGTCGTGGCATTGGTTACGCCCTGGATGATCGTCACGCTTGCACTGTCTTCGTTCACAGCATAGATTTTGTCTGACTTGGTGTCGACTGCGATTGCCCAGGGATGTTTTCCCGCCTGCACGGCGGTCGTAGCCCCGGTTGCCGCATCGATGACGGTTACGTCCTGGCTCCCGTAATTGACGGTATACACCTTGTTGGTTGCGGGATTGAGGACAATACCGCGGGGGCCCTGCCCCACCTGGATGGTAGTGGTTGCGTTGGTGGCGCCATCGATGACCGTCACGCTATGTCCAAAATTATTGGCCGCGTAAATCTTATTGGTGACCGTATTGACCGCGAGCGCCTGGGGATAGCTCCCCACGTGCACGGTCGCGCTGACCGCATTGGTGGCTCCATCAATCACCGAGACCGAGTCCGCGCCCGCATTGGTTACGTATGCCTTGTTGGTTACAGGATTGACGACGATAGCCTCGGGGCGATCTTCCACATTCACGGTGGAGGTTGCGTGTGTCGTCCCGTCGATGATAGTCACTGAACTGCTGCCATGGTTCACCACGTAAGCTTTATGCGTTACCGGATTCACCGCGACGCCTATTGGCGTGTTGCCTACGGGCACAGTCGCGATTGCCGTCTGTGCCGTCGACATCAGTGGAGCAATGGCGGTGGCGAGGATAGCCATTCCTGTTGGGAAAAGAGCCCTCATTTTTGCAGCCAGTAATTGTTTAGCCCGATATAGGCCGAAGGCAGATTGGCAAGAATCGTGCGGCGCAGTTTAAGCGTATCGACCGGCGCGTCTGACTGGTATAGGACGTTGCCGTCGGCATCCAGCAGGATCGTATAAGGAACCTCAGGGCCGGACTCCCACTTGGGATCGAATGCCTTCTGCAATGCGGCAGTGTTGTCCGAGTCGAAGAGCAGGTTGCGACTCGTAGCGTGCGTCTTGTTCAACCACTGCTTAACCGCCGACTTATCGCCCGGCCGGTCCATCGACACGACCACCAGTTCAAAGTTGCGATCGCTGTACATCCGGTAGATGTCCTGGATACCGACGAACTCCTGCAGGCATGCACTGCATTTTGTTGACCAGAACTGAATGAGCCTGACGTTCCCATCCGCATTCGTATGCAGAGACTTCAGCGCGTCCGCAGCGACCATCTCGAGCGAAATAGGTTGCGCATTCAGCTTCTCCATAAAGGCCACATTGGCCGCTTCTTTATCGCTCCACTTGGTGGAGCAACCGAATGCTCCTGTGTGTTTGACCGCTACTTCCTTGCCCGCCAGCAGCGCATCGATCGCGTCCAGCGCATAGTGCCTCTTGACGAACTCAATGCGGTAGCTGTCATCGATGGCTCCTTCATAGCGCAGCTTGCGCTGCTGATCGAAGATGAAGATGTGCGGAGATGCCTGCGGGCCGTAGGCCTGGGAGACACCCTCGGTCTCTCCGTCGTAGAGGTAGGGGTAGGGAAGATGCTTGTACGCTACCCTGATCTTCATTTCCTCCAAGGTGTCGCTCACATCAGAAGAATCGAGTTCGTCGATGCGGATGGCCTTGGGATCGTTGGGGCTGATGGCTACGACAGCCACACCTTTGTCTTTGTAGTCGTTATAGAGTTGGGTGACCCGGCCCTCGTACATTTGCGCGTTGGGACAGTGGTCGCAGGTAAATACCACGACCAGAAGCTTGCTGGACGCGTAGTCGCTCAACTTGTGGATCTTTCCATCGACGCCCGGTAATGCGAAGTTCGGTTGCGGGCGAACCTAATGGCAGGATCGGATGCTCCGCGGCAAAAGAGCTGAGCGGCAAAACCAGCAAAGCAAGCAAGCCCCAAATCGCTTTTTGCTTAAACATTCCTCACTCCTCTACTAATGCATTTTGCTAATACGGTGGTCCGATGGGATCAGTTATGTGCGGCCATTCTTTAGCGGAATGGCCGCGTCGAGTTCAGCTTCCTGGTCTACACCATTAGCAAAAATGCTTTAGGCTCCAGAGAAGCCATATTTCCAGGCGAACGCGACGTTGGTACGCATGTCGTCCCTGACATCGTCGTCCCCTTCCTTCTCGTACTCGATAGCGACCAGGCGGCGAAAGTTTTGCCGGTGCAGTTCCGCTTCGACTTCGGGATTTTGGCGATCCCGCTTCCCAGCAACACGTTTTCCCCGCTATGCACCGCCTTGACGTCCTTAAGATGAACCAGGTTCAAGCGCGGAGCCAGCTTGCGGACCGCTTCCACCGGATCGTATCCGCAGGCCGCGAAGTGGCCTGTATCCGCCGTGGCGCCGCAATTCGCCGAAAGGGGTGCAAGCGCATTGAGCACGTCTTCCGGGCTTTCGTAGGGAAACTTTACGCCGGGAAAGAAATGGTTGTGGATGGAAAAAGTCTGTCCGGCTTCGGTGACGCTGCGATCGATATGCTTGAGCAGGTCACTGCCCGTTGCGTCGCCGGTGATGTTGTGCGCCCCCAGCAGCTGCGCATACGCGAACTGCACTAGCTACATCCTGCTCATTTTTAAGTGTGGCCGCGTAGTAAGAGACACAGCGGATGCGCGCTTTGTCGAGTTTCTCTCGCGACGTTCGCACCAGCTCGTCGCTGGGATGGCTCATCACCATGAACTCGCCCCGCGACATCTCGATCTGTTGGTTGTGCAGACCATTGGTGGGCAGCAGAATCTCCAACTGCGCCATCATGTCGTCGAAGGAGAGCGCGTGATAGCTGAAAGTGCCGATGCCTATCGTCAACGGCGCTAACGCATAAAGGGGCAAGGCGTTCGCAGCAAGACATACAGCCGTGGTCTTAACGAAGGTTCTGCGCGTGATCATAGGCGGGAAGTGTTTTTACTGGGTACGTGAAGCGGTTTCGTTTGTGGGCAGCGGCAGCAGCTCTTTGGCCGGCGTGGCGGCCGGAAAGGCTACATTGAAAAAGCAAACCATCATCTCATCGGAGCTTTGCTGGCCCCAGGTGACTGTCTTGGCAGGATCAGGATTTTCCGGGTTCTTCGCCGAGTTATCGTAGTGTGCCGTGCACTCGATCCTGGTGCCCGCGGGCAGCACAATCGGTTTTGCCAGGTTGTACCACAGCTGCCAGCGCCAGTTATAGTGCGGCACGTTGAGGATGGCGCGCGTCTCGCCGTTGGGAAATACCAGCCGGTACGACATATCTTTGCCGCGCATATGCATGTGGGGATGCATACCCAACAGGGTCACCTCACGGCGCACGGTAAAGGAGGCATCCACGCGGTAGTCGGGATCTCCCGGGGGAATCTTGAATTTCTCATTGCCCGTGGACAACGTCATCACGCGATCTTTCGGGGGCTCTTTCGCCAGCACCAGCCCCACGTTCGCCTGGTCTGTCGTGGCTTTCCCTTCAGGCATGTAGTGCACTTCGAGCACAATGTCTGAGCCGGCCGGAATCAGTTTCGCCTGGCCGGGCTCAAACATGTCCGGCGGCTGGCCCGGAGCGTAACCCACCAGCCAGTCATTGGGCACGTCATCCTGGGGAGCCTTCTCTCCTGTCTTGGCGGGCGGAGCCTCAAAGAATTGTTCTTCCGGTTGTCCCTTGAAATAATTCGATCCCGGTTTACGAACATAGGCGACGATATGGTGCACGACGGAGCGATCGCTCGGCGCGGCCTCCACATCCTGAACCCACGTGTCCTTGGTAAAGCCGGTGGGCAAAATCACGTACTGGTATTCCAGGATCCCGGTCGCTGGAATAGGGAACGGCCGGGGCAGTTGGAAGACCTTGTCTGGCTTGGGAATGGTCCATCCGGTGACGAAGTCGAGCGGCGGCGGCAGATCTTTGGGGTCGCCCTTGGGCGCACCCGCATCCACCCAGGCGGCGATGGTATCGATCTGCGCCTGGGTCAGCGAGCGGTTGTTCTCAAACTTCTCCGTGTGCCCATCCTCAAACCATGGCGGCATGGCCCGAGTAACGACCATTTGCTTCATCGCCAGCGCCCACGGACGCGCATCTTCATAGGTCAGCATGGAGAAGGGCGTGCCTTCTCCCGGGCGATGACAGCCCTGGCAGTGCTGCTGCACAATGGGTGCAACATCCTTGGAGAAGGTCACATTCGATGGATGGGTGACGGGAATCTTGGCAGCCGGGTCTGGCGGGTGGCTCGCCATGCCGGCCATTTGCCCCAGCAGGCATGCCGCAGTCGAAAGCTGCAATGCTACTATTGCCAGTGCCCGCTTCATGCCGACTCCACTCGTTTGATTAATTAGGAACGATTCATTAGTATGTGCCATCAAGTATGGACCGGGTGCAATCCGCCAGGCAATCTTTTTTTGACTGAAGGGTAAATCGGAATGAAGCTCTTGCGCTATCTCACTGTTTTTTGCGCGCTGGCAGGCACTGCCTATGGGGAAATGCCCGCCTTCTACAAGTCGGTAAACAGCGTGACCTGGCTGGTGCAGAATGTCGACCTGGCAAAAAAGGGTTGGATCGCGCTTGGCCTGTCTGACATTCAGGAATACCCGGATGTCGTGCTGACCGGAAAAGACCACGGAAAGCCAGTGAAGATGTGGGCCTGGGAGATCACGGGCCACCTGGGAAACCTGACCGTGAACATGATTCAGCCGGCAGAAGGGCAGCTGAATGCCTGGAACGAGTTCCTGGGCAAGCATGGCGATGGGATCTTCTCCATCGTGCACGAGGTGAAGTCCCAGGCGGAGATGGACAAGGAAATCAAACGCATGCGTGGTCTCGGCGTCGGCGTGCTGCAGCAGCTGAGCCTCGAGCGGGACGGCAAGCGGGTCACCTACACCTACTTCGACACCGAGCCGCAGGGTAAGTTTGTCCTGGGGCTGGTTTACTGGCCCGGGGGCGCGCCTGCTCCAGGGCCGCCGGGAAAGGTCTCTCACCTCGCGCCGGTGGTCAACGCATTAGAGCCCGTCTCCGCCTACTGGCAGAAGCTGGGCTTTCCCGCATTTCGCATGGAGCATGCGACTCCGCGGCAGGATTCTACCTACCGCGGCAAACCACTGTGGTTTGCGTTTGAAGTCGGCTACCAGAATTACGACCAGTTCAGTTACGAATGGATCTGCGCGCCCGCGACGCCCCCCAACATCTATGCCGACTTCCTCAAAAAGCACACGGAAGGCATTCAGCATCTGGGCATGCCGGTGGACGACTTGAATCAAGCGGTGGCCGAGTATGAAAAGCTCGGCTATCACGTATGGCAGTCCGGAGCCTGGGGGGACGTAGGCAAGAAGGACTCTGGCCAGTACGACTACATGGATACCGACTCCATTGGCGGCGTGAGCGTGGAGTTGATCCACGCCTATAAGTAGGCTACGGTTTCGCTGGAGGCCGCGCCATCTCCATCGCCCAAACACCAGCCGGCCGCATGTACATGGAGGCGCGGAAGTTTCCCGTGATGTCCCAGGCCTCCGGCGTACGGAACCAATAACCTTTGCTCTCGTAAATGACGTGATAGAGCCCCCAGGCGGTCTTATAAGCCTGGTCGTTCATCCCTTCGCTCAACAGCAACGCCGCAAAGCCTAAGGTCGTTCCCGCCCACACTTCCCTTGCCTGTTCGTTGTTGATGATTGAGCCATCCGCAGCCATGCCATTTGCCGCGCCCATCTGCCCGCCGGCAAATTTCATGACGTTGTAGTCGAATATCTTTTTTGCCGCTGAAAGCTGCATCTGGTGCGGAACCAGGTCTCCCAGGCCAAGCATGTTGGCATACCACTGGCCGGCTAGCTGGTCTGCCTGGATGGCGTTCTGGTTTTCACTCTCCGTGTCGTAGCGGAAATACTCGCCGTTCCAGAGCTTGCTGATGTAGGTCTGCTGGGCCTTCTGAAAAAGCTGGCGATACTCTTCCGCCGTGACCTTGTCCCCCAGAATCAGTGCCGTCTCTTCTCCTGCACGCAGGGCCGCAAGCCACAGGCCGCCGGAGTAAGCACTCACCCCGCGCACGACCCATGAGTCGTAGGTCTGATCAGGATAGCCGCTGTTCTCGGGTACTCCACCGCCGTGGTCGAACTGGCGCAGATAAGTGATCGCTTCTTTCACGGCCGGCCAGGTCTCGCGCAGAAACGCAGTGTCCTTTCGCCCGGTAAAGACGTAGTCGCGATAGATCATCAGGACAAACTTTGAGTTGAGGTCTTTCCAGTCGTTGGTATCCTGCCAGCCGGGCTGATTGACGGCAATAAAGGGATCGCCTTCGGGCACGCCAAGGTCGTGAGGCACCGCGCCTTTCTTTTTCCGTTTGTGCAGAACGGGCTCGCCTGTCTGCTCGGTTTTCCAAACCCACAGGCCCTTCTCCGGCCACTCCCGCGGCACAGTGTCCGCAAACTCCCGCAGCACCTGCTTGTCTATGTCCGGCCAAAACTTCAGCAAGGGCAGCGAGGCATAAAAGCGAACATCCAAGGTGCCGTAATAGGCGTAGTCAAAACACTCCAGCAAGGCAAACGATGCGGGAAGCTTCTTGTCCGTGCCCACCTGCCTGCCCCAGAAAGTTCCGCCATC
>CAWCAZ010000008.1:0-168395 GCA_963793525.1 uncultured Acidobacteriaceae bacterium | reverse complement strand
AGCTAGACGGCACCAAATATGTAAAGCAATAAACAACTAAGAATTGTCCCTAGAGTTTAAATATTCAATCAAAAATAACTAAAATGCGGAACAGCATTCGTGAGCTTTCACACTAGGGTGCAAGACACGCACGGTTAAAACCGACAACGGACAAAATTTCTGTATTAAAAGGCCTCACGAAAGATTAAATAAGCGAGTTTTTTTTGTTTTTGGTTTGGATTAAAGAGTGGACTCGTTGCCTGTGTGCGCCTGCGGCCAGCACGCGCGCGTATTTCGTAATGCCCACTGCATGCATTACGAAATAAATTACTTCCATGCTTGTAGCATAAACTTTTTCATATTCAAACGGTTTCCCTGCTTCTAATATTGAACTACAAAACCCGTCTTCGAAAGGTTTATAATAATGTCGAGACACAGGCTATCAGATGTAGCAAGGCGCGTCTCGATTCGTTGCTTCTACGTAGATCGAGATAACCTGGTGACAGATACAGACACATGTACACACAGACACACGAAGGTAATCGCAAGTAGGTTCCACTTTATGTAGCCCAATGGGTCTAATAATAGCCAACCTTATGGGCTTATCAGGCCGTTAATAAGCTTTGTGTGTCGCGCCACTATTACTAAACCCAGACAAGACTCGCAACACTCCTCGCTCACCTGACGTCTTTGAAACACGGCGCATTTGCGATATTCTTCACTCACGTGACGTCTTTGGAGCCTAAATGTCGCCTGATTGGGAAAGGAAACAAGTTTGGCGTGCCGCTCCGTAGGCAAACTGTGTAGCACTTTTCCAACATTCAACACTGTAGAACATGTTGCAATGTACCGACATTCAAACCTAAAGGCCTACTTTCGACCTTGAGTCAAGCGAAAGGCTATGTATCTATCGCAGAAATTTCAGCCAACTCTACATCTTATTACGGCCGCAATACCTTGCGTACAACATTAAATTTACACTGCAGAACATGTTCCAGATGTTCCAACTGCATGACACCTCCCACACGTTTCAGTGGCGCAAATGTTTAAACTCAATACCCTACCCTACTTTAAACTAGTGTTTTTTCCGGAAAAAAACGGAAAGGAAATTTTTCCGTTTTCCGGGTTTTTGGCCGGAAAACGGAAACGGAAAAATATTTTTCCGACCCTGCCGGAAAAGGAAAAAATCGGAAAAATATTTTTTCCGCCTCAAAATTGCAAAAGTTTTTGAATTTTAAGCGCAGAAATTGCGGTTTTGCAAACATAAGCTTCTAAAATTGCCTTACGTTGTGTGAGTTGCTTCCAGCTTGCTGTTTTTGCCTTTGCAGTAGTGCTCAAGCAGTGTAAACTTCAAAAATTCTTGAGAATAGTATCATTTTCGAGCTGGGCGGAAACGGAAAAATTTCCTTTCCGACCAGTCCCGGAAAAGGAAAAAATCGGAAAAGAAATTTTTCCGACCTGCCCGGAAGCAAAAACGTGTCATCGCAGAAGGCTACACTGCGTGTAAACGTAGTGTGCCTAAAACAACGAACGCATCCTTACCAGACTAACGGACGAACCTTTATGCAAAGGCTGTAGCGCATTGAGCACTGGTTGCAGCTGTAATGATACTAGCTCTGCTACTTATCGGCTGTGTCCTCGTTGAGGCCCAAGCCACTGACCTCAAGCTCCAGCTTCAAAAAACGAAGAAGTTCTCGTACATCTGGTGCGACACTGACAGCCACGCTTATATGGACGGCGGGTTCTGGCGACCTCTATGCCCACCGTCTTACTACCCCGTTGGCGACTTCGGTTTCGACACGACCGGTCAAGGTTGTGTTAGCCCTAGCGATCGCGAGTATAGTATCTGCGTTCGAGCGGTGCAGCCCGAGGCGCTCGCTCGTCCGAAAGACTACTCGCCGATTTGGAACGACGCTGGATCGGGAGCAAGGGATGACGTGGGAATTTGGCGGCCGGTGCCGCCAGAGGGTTTCGTGTGCCTTGGGGCGGTCGGGCATGGCGGGAATCACGATAAGCCATCGGTCAACGAAATTTGGTGCGTCAACCAGACACTTGTGGTAGAAGGGCGAATTGGTCAGCTTATCTGGAACGACGTCCATAGTGGGGCGAAGGCGGACTTTGCTGCGTGGCAGGTCCTTCCTAATCTTTTGTCGGATGATGAATATACCGGAGCATTTATTGGCGTGAATAACTATGAGTTCCCGAAGGAGAAAGTTTATGTAATTGCGAAAAATGCTGTCTAATCGAAATTTTTTGTTCGTTATGCAACCTTGGGTGACGCAGTATAAATAATGCAGTACCAGCATCTATCGAGATACCATGTCCGCAGCATTTCGTTTGTGAGCAAACATCGAAGGCAGCATTTGTTTGCTTATGGTGAAGCATAGTGGTTTCTGGCGCACTATTGGATCTTGGATCACTTATATATATCAGGATCTGTTGCCGCTTGACAGTGCGCCAGACTGCGTCAAGTGTACTGCTGCGCAACCTCCTTAGCGTATAATGTTGTGCAAAAATGCTTCTACACTAGTATTGTACGTAAATATGCACTAACAATTTCTCAGGGTAGCTCAAGCGCAGAGAGCCTGCGAGTGGGGCAGAAGCCTGTTTTGGATAGGGCTCCTCGCCTGCGCCATGGCTGACCCTGGTGCGGAATCCATATGCCAGCGGAGTTCCAATATCGCCGCGGGCGATCATCGCCCCCGCCTCGCGATACCAGGACTGCCATCGCCAGTTATCGTGAATCATGACCCGGACGTCATGGCTCTCAGAAACCTCGACCATGCGGCGAGCGGTTTGCCAATCGGGCGCTATGGGCTTTTGGCAAATGATTGCTAGCCCTCGCTCCGCCGCCATGGAGAGCAATTCCAGATGCGTGGTCGAGCGAGTGGCAATATCGACAAAGTCCAACTCTTCAGCCTGCAACATCTCTTCCGCCGAGGTATAAGCTCGTGGGGCCGCGGCCCGGGCTCTTTCGATCGATAGATCGCACGCGGCTACGATCTCGGCGTTTGGTATGCGCGACCAAGCCGCCTGGTGATGCTGGGAGAAGAAGCCGCATCCGATCAGGCCACCCTTGAATACCTTCAAGGGCGCTCTTTGAAACCCAGCAGGTGGGCTGGGTTTTCACACATCATCTGGCGAATGTGATCGACGGAAAAGCCCGAACTGCGCAACCGCTCCGCGTAGAGCCGAAAGCCTTCCGCCGGCGGAGGTGTTTGCGGTTGGCCTAGGTCGGTGGAGAGTATGGTTGTCTCCACGCCGGCTTCGATAATCGCTTGTTCGATCACCGGGAAGGGCACGCATCCGCAAAGATGGGTGGTAGAAACAAAGCACCGCTCGAACCACACGTTGCCCAGCGCCGCCAGCTCTTTTTGTTGTTCAAAGGGATAGAAGGTCGGCGCCCATTCCGGATGGGTCACCAGCACCTTTCGCACCCCGCATTGCCGCGCCTGGTCGATCAGGACGACCGCCTCACGGGGACTCAAGTGCCCGGTACTCAGGATGCAATCGGTCTGCGCGACCGCTTCGAGGATGGCCTGCGCCGCGGGAACAAGGCCGCCGTAGGCATCGAGAACGGTAATGCCGCCAGACTCACCGTGATACGAACGGTGATTCAGCGCGGACCGGGTGGGCATCCAAATTTCCTTCGCGCCCATGGCCAGCGCGAGCTTTACCGCGGCAACGTTCAGCCCGCCCACCGTCTCGTTCAGAACCAGCCCGCCGAAGACCTGGATGCCGGTGACTACTTTCGACACCAGCCACGCGCGCTCGACCGTGGAATTCTGATGAGACTTGATAAGGATGGCGCCCATGCCGGCACGCTCCGCTTCGCGAGCGAGATCCAGATCGTTGAATCGCCGCACGTCCACGTCCGGCGCACTGTGCACGTGCAGATCGATTGCATCTTCAAGGAAATCGGGCAAAGCATTCATCAGGTGCTCAGCTCTCGAAGAGGAATGTCTCCTCCACGTGACCATCGCGCAGGCCGTACATATGGCGATGGAGATTGACCGTGGCATCGCTGTAGTGGACCCAAATCTCCAACTGGTCGCCTACCTGCGCGGGAAAACTGGGATCGACGATATCGACGATGGCATGCTCGGCGTTCAGCCTTTTGAGACGCGCGCCGTCGGCATTCTTAAGCACGGGGAGTCCGCGTTCGCCGCTGATTTCTTTCAGGCCGATGTCGAGAATCAGCCGCTCGTTGCCGCTCCTGCTAATGACGGTTCCGAGCAGGCTGATCGCCGGGTCGAAGTCCGGGCATACGGTTTGGTAGTCGGTATCCATCAACAGGTACGATCCTCCCTGGATCTCCGTGACCCCGGGAAACCTGCCGGAGATGGAATAGGTTCCGGTTCCTCCGGCGCTGACAATTTCCAATGCGAGACCGTGCGCGCGGATCAGATTCGCTGAATCGACCAGCTTCCCCATCGCCTCGTGCACAGCCTTGACCTTGTCCGGCCCGGGCGCCAGGCGTACGCAATGCCCTTCATAGCCGATCACCCCGCGCAAGCGCAGACCCTGGGCCACCGCAAGCTGGGCCAGAGCCAGAGCCGGCTCTCCTGGGAGTACTCCACAACGGCCCATCCCCGTGTTCACATCGACGACCACGCTCAGCGGCACTTTGGCGCGGGCCGACGCCGCGGAGAGCGCCGCGACGGTCCGCTCATTGTCCACGCCCACCATGATGTCCGTGACTCGGGCGATCTGCACCAGGCGTTCGATCGCGGTTGCGCCCGCGATCTCATTGGCCAGCAGGATGCCCCCGATCCCGTTTCTGGACAGTGCTTCTGCTTCGCCCAGTGTGGCGCAGGTGATTCCGATGGCGCCGGCCGCCAATTGCCGCCGGGCAAGGGCCACGCACTTGTGGTTCTTATAGTGGGGGCGCAACCGGCTGGTGCCCTGGGCAAAAAAGGCAGCCATCTTCTTGACGTTGCCTTCCATTGCGTCCAGGTCGACCACAAGAGCCGGTGTTTTGATCTGCGATTTCAACAAAGGAATTGCCCTGCTTTCTGGTGGGTGATTGGAAAGCTTATCTTAGCTTGCATGCCCGGCCGTATCCACCAGGTAGAGCACCGCGTCTCCGCTGAACGGCGCGGTGAATGGCTGGGTGGAGGAGCCGGAGTGGATCGGATGTTCGACCATCGCCGCGCCAGTCGCCGGGTTGAACCATTCCACCCTCAAGCTTCTCGATCGCGGCATGGCGGATAGATCGACCGTAAACGATCCGCCGGACGGCGCGTACACCAGGTACTCCGCCCCGGCTGGCGGGGTTTGCGCCAAACAATAGCCTGTCGAAGTGAGAGCTGGTGTGGGGTTCACCTTCACCAGGTTCAACCTGCGGGAATATTTCACCGTGTAGCCAAGATTATCTCGGAAGTTGTCATAGCGTTTGTCGGGAGCGTCACAAATCCGCCTGATTGGCCCAGCACACAGGTTCCTGTTCTCGCGCGGGTAGTAGAGCAGGTAAGGATCCATGAACAGCACCTGGCTGCCGTTGGCGAAGTTTTTCCATACGTAGTTGCGATTCTGTTGTGGCGTGTCCTTCCACGCTGCGCCGAAGTAGGAATGGTCGCTGTCGTTGACGTTCACCTTGCAGGCCGGAGTGCCGCTCCCGCAGGAAGTGATTGGGGAAATAGTGCTATTGGGCGCGACCCAGTCTGCGTTGGAGTTGTAGAGAATCGCATCCGTGGCCGCAGTCGCGGGCAAAAGCCCGGCCAACCCGATCGGATGTTGGTGCGGTTTTCCCGCCTCGTATTTTCGAATGTGCGCGATCTGGTAGTAGTTAAACCACGCCGTATCGCTCGGAGCTTCTTCGGAAACGATCCACAGCACGTTCGGCAAATCGTTCAGGGTGTCGACTACTTTCTCCACAAAGGCGTCCTGATAGCGGGTGATGTCGTTGGGCGCCGTCATGGTCATGGACGCCATCCCTTTGGGACCGCTGGAGTAGCCGTCGTCGATGCCATTGATGTTGTTGGCGCCGGTAAAAGGATAGCCGTCGCTGGCGCAGCGGAAGATGTTGATGAACTCTCCGGTAAAGAGGTAGATACCGGCATAGATGCTGGCGTTGTTCAGAGCCTGCGTCCTGGCTCGCAGGCGATCGAAGTAGCCCTGGTCGAACTTGGTAAGGTCGAATTTCAAGCCGCCGTCGGTCGCGTTGCCAGGCCCCGTCCTCTGCCATGGTTGCGGGCTCACCGTAAAATCCGGAGGCGCGCTGCTGGTGGAGGGCAGGGAACAGAATTTCGGCATTTCCACCCGCCACAGCAGGGTGAAGTTCTGTCCATGCGCGGTGAGGAACTTGACGAAGGCAGGGAAATCCAGGGCCTGAACGGACCCACCGCTGCCCCAATCCTGCAATGTGTTCCAAGTCTGGGACCCGGCCAGGATGAGAGCCTTGCCATTTGCATCTTTGAAGTAGTGAGGGTTGTTGGAGACCACCAGCGGTCCGGCAATTCTGTCAGTCTCTTGAGCTTGAGCGTAAGGCATCAGGCTCAAGAGTAGAAAAGGCAACAGAGCCATCTTCAAACGGTCAGAGAGCATAGCTTTCCTATCAGAATTTCCCGGGCTTTCTCTTCCGGCCCCTTAGCCGCGCCCGATATAGGGCATATTCGTCGCCATCACGGTCATGAACTGAACATTCGCGTCTAACGGCAGGCTCGCCATATAAACAACGGCTTCCCCAATGTGCTTTGCATCCATTCTTGGCTCTACCAGCATCTGTCCGTTCGGTTGCAGTGAGGCAGATCCCGGCTCTCCGCTCATTTCCTTGCCTGCATTGCCGATATCGATTTGACCGCAGGCAATGTGGAACGCGCGGCCATCGAGGGAGATGGCTCTGGTAAGCCCGGTGATGGCATGTTTGGTAGCCGAGTAGGGTGCAGAGTGCGGCCGCGGCACATACGCCGAAATTGAGCCGTTGTTGATAATGCGCCCTCCTTGCGGCTGCTGCGCCTTCATCATGCGGAACGCTTCCTGGGCGCAGAGAAACGAACCGGTAAGATTCACGTTCACCACTTCGCACCATTGCTCGTAAGTCAAATCTTCAAACGGAGTGCCGGTGTTCACGCCGGCGTTGTTAAAAAGAACATCCAGCCGGCCGAATTTCTTCTGGGTGCCGGCAAACAAGGCGCGCACCGAATCGGGTTGACGCACGTCCGTGGGTATAACGTGCATATCGCCGCCTGCCATGGCTGCTGTTTTTTCCAACTCCGCGACGCGGCGCCCTGCCAGCGCCAGCGAAAATCCAGCGGAAGCCATCTCCAGGGCAACCGCCCGGCCTATTCCACTCCCGGCCCCGGTAATGATCGCCACCTTGCCCCGGCCACCGCTCTTTCCTGCAAGCTCCGTGCTCAATTGCTTCCCCTCCATAGGCTCATGTACTCGATGTCTGTCCAGCTATTTGGCATAAAAACGATAGCGGATGTTCCAATGCGCTGTTTGACCCGGCGCTATCACCAGGTGAATATATGCCTCGGGACAAAGAGTGGTGCGGGGAGACCAGAAGTTGAAACGGGACATGGCGACATCCCCAGTCTGCTCGACGCCAACGCCCGTCTTTTGATTCTCGACCGTAATGTCGTAGTCCGAGGGACTGCTCGAATAGCCGGTCAGATAACTTTCCACGTATTGCTCCCCTTGCAGTTCCTGACGATAGACGATTTCCTTGCCGTCGATCGCAGCCAGCGGCTCCATCGATTTCTCCGCCTGGGGCGCAAAGGGAAACCGGACCACCATCCCCGGTCCGCTGGGAACGCCATCCAGCATGAAGAAGTCGTGGTCGTAGACCTCGGTGTCGATGGTCTTCGTCCCGGTGTTTTTCAGGCGGTGCTCAAGGATGAGAACCGGGTCATGTGGATCGAGCTTTACCGTCTTTTCGTAGTCATAGGCGATGCCAATAGGCGATTTGAGCTGTTGCCGGAAGGCCACCTCGTTGGGCTTGGCGTGAACCGTCCACTTGCCACCGTCGACCAGCGGATAGGTGTACATGAACTGGTAGGCGGAGTCATCCTTCTTCCGCAATACGCCGACTCCCACTTTTACGAACAGCTCACCAGGTTTCGCCTGGCCGTAGTCAAGGGCGCCATCGCTCGACCTGAATTCTTCGACTGGGCCGGCAATGGCGTCAGCCAGCAACGGATCGTAATGCGGAAACCAGATGCCAAAGTAGGTGTGGCCTTTATAGGCTAAGCACGGGATGACCCCTGACCAGTCAAACCTTGAAGCGCGGTAATAGCCATCCTTAGCATCCGGCAGGTAGAGAACGGCTTTGACCTGTCCATTTGAGATGGATGCCTTTGGGTAGTTCGCCTGCTGTAGCGAGGAGCATCCAGAGGGGGCGGTCTCCGCCGCGGCAAATAGAGGGCTTAAAGCCAACAGAAATCCTGCACAGAGGAGTGCTTTCAACGCAGTCGTCCGCCTTCCTTATCGCCGACTGCGTCTGCAGCCTGGTACATATCAGCCCGTATTTTAGCTTCGCCTCGTGTCTTAGGCACAACCTGAGGGCATGCAGACATCCAAAAAGCCGTAAATGGAATCTTCATATAATGTTTTGGTGGCACAAAATCGGGCTGCATTGCAAACGGTGATTGGGAGTCCCGCGTGCAATAAGCCTTCAACGCAAACGCGGTTATTACGAGGTGGAACGCGGAGCCCTCGCCGCGAAGGAGAACGATATGTCGATCCTTTTGATTCTGGTCATTTTGCTTTTGGTCTTCGGATTCGGTGGTTATCGCCTGGGACCAGGGCTCGGCTACTATGGCGGCGGCGGCATCAGCCTGATCATTCTCATCGTGATCATTCTCTTGCTCTTGAAGGTCATTTGACGATTACCGGTAAGGGCCTGGCGGCATTCTTCGAGTGGATGCCGCCGCGCAGGCTGCGGAAAGCACTGTTCCTGAAGGGTACGGCTTTCAGCCCGTACGTAACTGATTCAAAACATCTCCGGCTTTAGCCGCTGAGGGAGAGTCTTTATAACCTCGAGGCGCGCAGCCGGATTGAAACTGCAAACGGTGATTTTCTCAAATAGCCGCCTGGGATCCCTCCCCCGAGGAACCGGATCAACCGTCTGCGGAAAATCACCGTTTGGGCAAAACGATACAGGGTTTCCCTGTGTATGGATTTACCCAGTGGTAACAACTTCGTAACCGAATTTTTTTCCCGCATACACCAGCCAGGACGATTCTTTTCGGCGCCCCGCTACTCAAACACAAGGAGTGCGCCCCCGCCTTCTTTGAGGGGTGCCGAGAAGGCGGTACATTAATCACATGGAGCATCCATATTCCGACGCTGTGGTCTTTTTTGGCGCTACCGGCGACCTTGCTTACAAACAAATCTTTCCCTCACTGCAAAAACTGGCAAAACGAGGCAAGCTAACCGGCCCGGTCATTGGCGTTGCCAAGGCGGGCTGGAACCTTGAACAATTCAAGGCGCGAGCCAAGGACAGTGTCGAAAAACACGGGGGAGCCGATCCAGTCGGTTTTCCCATCCTGCTGGACAAGCTGCGCTATGTCGACGGGGACTATAAGGATGGGGAGACCTTTGCCAATGTCCGCAAAGAACTAGGGGGTGCCAAGCATCCCATCCACTATCTGGCCATTCCTCCGTTCCTGTTCCCCCAGGTCCTCACGCAACTGAAGGCGTCGGGTTCGTCGCAGGGCGCGCGGGTGGTGATTGAGAAGCCTTTCGGCAACGATATGGCTTCTGCCGTAGCGCTCAACAAAACCGTTCACGACGTATTTGGCGAAGAAGACGTCTTTCGCATCGATCACTACCTGGGCAAGAACACGGTGCAGAATGTGATCTTCTTTCGCTTTGCCAACTCCTTTCTGGAGCCGATCTGGAACAACCTGTATGTAGAAAGCGTCCAGATCACCATGGCTGAGGAGTTCGATGTTCTGGATCGAGGAAGCTTTTACGACGCCGTGGGCACCGTGCGCGACGTGGTGCAGAACCATTTGCTGCAGATCCTCTCGAACATTGCCATGGAGCCACCGCCAACCCTGAGCATTGAGAGTTTGCGCGACGAGCGGGTGAAGGTGCTGAAGAGCATCCAGCCGTTGACCGACGACACTGTGGTCCGCGGTCAATACGACGGTTACCTCGACACACCTGGAGTCAAGAAAGGCTCGACCACTGAGACCTATGTGGCGCTCCAGTTGGCCATCAACTCCTGGCGCTGGAGAGGCGTGCCCTTCTTCGTCCGGGCGGGCAAGTGTCTGCCCAAGTCGGAGACCGAAGTGGTGGCGAAATTGCGCCCACCGTGCGCGATCTTTTCCTCGGAACCTCCGCCGGCCAATTACGTGCGCTTCCGCATTAGCGGCGAGCCGGTAATCGCGATTGGAGCCTCCATCAAAACTGCGGGCGACCAATTGCGAGGCTGCCCGATTGAGCTCATCGCCGACCAGGAGTGCGGGTCAGACGAGATGCTGCCATATGAGGAGCTGTTGGGCGACGCCATGGCTGGCAACCAGACCTGGTTTGCGCGCGAGGACTATGTCGAGGAGGCATGGCGCATCGTGGACCCGATCCTGGACGACCCCAAGGTGATCCGGTATAAGCCTGGCACTTGGGGCCCTGCGGAGGCCGACAAGCTGACTGCCTCTGTTGGCGGCTGGTCTGATCCTAAATAGACCGATCCTAAATAGCGGTGCTCCTCAGGCCAGCGCGTCCTGCAGCCGGAAGAGCGAACCTACGCGATGGGAGGGCCTTCTGCTTAGGCTCTCCCAGTCGCCTAATTCGGCGACCCTCCCGTTGTCTATGACATAAATCATCTGCGCCCGCTGAATGGCGGACACCCGGTGGGCGATCAAGAGAACGGTCGTCCGCCCTCGCAGGTGTTCGATCGCGTCCAGGATTCGCTTCTCATTGTCGAGGTCGAGACTGCTGGTCGCCTCGTCAAGAATGAGCAACCCGGGTTTGCGCAGCAGGGCGCGAGCCAGCGCGATGCGCTGCCGTTGCCCGTGCGACAACAGCATTCCGCGGTCCCCCACAGTCGTATCCAACCCCTGCGGTAGTTCAAAGACGAACTCGGCGGCGGCGAGGCTGAGGCTCTCTCTCATCTCCTCTTCCGAAGCGTCGGGCTTGGCCCAGCGCAGGTTCGCTCGCACCGTGTCGTGAAAGAGCACAGTATCTTGGGCAACGTAGCCAACGTGGCGCCGCCAGGCGCGTGCGCTTTGCGGCGTAAGCTCGGCGCCGTCGACCAGAACCCGTCCAGCGATGGGGGAGAGCAACCCGTTGACCAAGTCAGCGACGGTGCTTTTTCCCGCACCGGAAGAGCCCACGATGGCAGTGACTTTTCCCGCAGCGATGTTCAGCGATAAATTCTCCAGCACCATGGGCCGCTGCGCGTCGTAGCGGAACCCGACCCGTTCCAGGCGGATTTCGTGGGCCAGGGCTGGCCCCAGGCCGGCGCCGCCGGGAACTTCGGCGTTGGCCACGCATTCCCGATAAATCGTCATCAGGTTTTCGAAGGCGGGAAGCTCGCTGAGGAAGGCCTGCAACTGGCTTTGGCCCGCGGCCAGCCGGGGGATAAGGCGGGTAAAGACCGCCAGCAACAGAAGAATGGAGGCGGGAGCTACGTTGAGAATCTGCAGCGAAGCGAAGACGATCCCGCCCAGCAACATGAGCGACCCGGCTTCGAACCAGAAGGCGGCAGCTGCCTGGCTCCTGGTGCTCTCCAAGCTCTGCTGCAGGGCCGAGGACTGGAGCGAGGAAAACATCGCCAGATCGCTGTTCTGCGCGTCGTAAAACTTCATCGCTTTGAGATTCTGCAGGTGTTCTGTTGCGGATGCGTAGACTTCGCTCACGCTCTCCGAGACCGCGGTTCCGCTGGCATGAACGGCGCGCATCCAGCGGCGCGAGACCAGCAGCAGAACCGCGCCGGTGGCCAGCACCAGCGAAGTCATTCCCGCGGAGAGCTTCAGCGCGATGGCGATATACACCACGGCGAGGATGGCGTTGGACAAGGTGCCGATGAGCAGGTAAGTGCAGGTTGCCACCCGGGTCAACTCGGCGGTGAGCGCATGAGTAAAGTCGGAGGAGCGGCGGCGCACCAGGAAGAGCCAATCGGCGTTAATGATGGCCTGGTAAAGGCGCCTGCTGAGGGTCAGCTCATAGGTGAGCACGGTGCGAAAGGTGAGCACCGACTGCACCCGGCTGAACAGCGACCGCAGCGCCATAAGCAGCATGAAGATCAGCAGCAAGGTGGCTAGCCACAGTGACGGAGATAATCCGCTTCGTACCAGCAGGGCGCGTACCTCTCCGGTGTAGTGGCCAACATGGCCTTGGTTGGCCAGGTTGAAGCCGGCTACCTGCAGGATGGGGAAGAGCAGGGCGACGCCTAGTCCTTCTGTCAGGGAGGTAAACGTCATGATGAGCACGGCGGCCAACAGTTGCCAACGCGCAGTGCGGATCAGGCTGGAAACATATTCCAGTATGGGACGCCTGGAGGCGGCCAACTGATCCGCAGAGAGCGCGGCGAGAGTCCTCTGCCCAAGAGGAGTGGCAGGGGAATCGCTGCGGGGGGCCGGCATGCCTCAAACGATAGCAGAGGCAGGCGGCCGTGCAGATTGTCAACCAGGGAACCGGGGTCGGAGGGCCGGTCCCGGCGTGCCGTGGAACCGGAGCGTAAGCGGAGGGACCTGCGGTTCTGTCCATCCCATGTAACGGCTGTTAAGGTGAGCGCTACCCTCCACTTTGTCATCCCGCCTGCCCCGGCGTGCCGTGGGAGCGAACTCCGGATTTCCTACACGCGGCACTCATCAACGGCAACGTATGCGGCGTTCGTTAAGGAAAGCCGCATGATCCTTCCCGAAACCACGAGGTCCGACAGGAAATCCGGAGGAAGCGGAGAGCCTGCCCTGAGCGAAGTCGAACGGGGACCTGCAGTGCGCCTTTCCCGACCTAAGACTCTCATGGAAATATTTCTCGACAAAGTTTAAGCAAGCGCGAGTAGCCATGCATCGGCCCAAACTTCGCCGGATTACTGTCTCGAAAGCCCTATACTCGCTCCTGCGATTTGGAGGCGAAAAGGCCGTGCGCAGATTCTACCGATTCACTCTGTCCGGACTCGCTTTTCTGTTAATCCTCTCTTCTGCTTTGGGACAACGTTCAGTCGAATCCACGGATAAGCCGGCTGCAACCGGCACGGGAAATCTTGACCTTAGACTACGAAAGGAGCCTCCAAGTGAGGCGGTCAGCGCTGAAGGGCTCATCCGTCTCGACGCAACTGTAACTGACCAGGCAGGCAAGGCAGTGGCCGGACTTCAGCGTACCGATTTCAGACTGCTCGACAATAGCCAGCCGCAGAAGATCATTGCTTTCCACGCGTCAAAGGACCCTTCTGCCAGCGCGGAGGATTCGCTTACGGTCATTATCCTCCTGGATACCTTGGACTTGCCTCCCTACCTTGCAGCCTCCGAGCGGCAGCAGGTGGCGCAATTCCTGAGTTACAAATCCGGGAAGCTGGCACAGCCAGTAACCATTTACTCGCTGGAAGATTCGGGATTTTTCCTGACTGCCAAGTCGTCGACGGACGGAGAAGCACTCGCCACGGATGTTACTTCGGAAAAGAAAGTGGAAGCATACTTTCTAGCTCCCAAAGTACATTCGCCGTTGAAGGCGGTGGTCGAGCCTTCGTTTGACAACATCGCCGCTTTAACGGGACTAAGGGCGCTATGGATGATCGCCACTGCAGAGGCTAGCCGTCCGGGTAGAAAATCGCTCTTCTGGGTCGGGCCCGGCCTGGGAAATCGCGGAAGTGGAGCTTTTGCTTCCGATGGCAAGGGCCTTTTAGGACATTTCCCTCAAGGCGCGCTGTTTGGTTACGCTTCTGGTAAGAAGGGTGAAGAAGTAAAGCGCGATCTCTTTCAAAAGATTTGCTGGTTCTCCCTACTCCTGCGCCAGGCTCGTGTCACGCTCGACTGTTTTTCCATGGGTGAAGTCGAGCCCGCCGCGGACGCCTGGAGCAGGTTTCTCAAAGTGGTTCCGTCGCCTCAGCAAGCAAGCTGGATGAACCTGTTCAAGAACGTTTTGGCAGTGCAGAGCGGCGGTCGAGTCCTGCCTTCATCCGACGGCTTGGTTGGACCGATGAACGACAGCATCGAGAGCGCCCGGATCTTTTACTCCTTCACCTTCGACCCGCCTCTCGCGGCGCACGCGAACGAATATCACTCCCTGAAAGTGGAGTTGAGTCAGCCGAATTTGACTGCTGACACATCCAAGGGTTACTACAATCAACCGTTTTACAACGACCCACCCGAACCGGGGATCCAGCGTGTCACGGTATCGCAGCTTGAGCAGATTCTGCGGACGAGCCACGGCGCCACCTCCGCTGCGCGGCGGCTTTCCGACATCGTGCTGACTGAGCGGCTCAGTCAAGAAAAGCTGCAATCACTCCTGGCAGAGTTGCATGACAAGAAGCTCCGCGAGTCAATTGAGCTGATTGCAAATGAATCCACGTTTCTTGATCCTCCGTCTGCGGAGCTCTCCACTGATCCGCCGCCGGACCAGGCTGAGCAACAGCGAATACTGAAGGCTGCGGCGGATTATTTGGACCGCCTCATTCCCAGGCTGCCCAATTTCTACGCGACCCGTACGGCGGTCTACTATCAAGAGGTCGCTTCTTTTCCCGGACTTGCCACAGTTGATGTGTCGCAACCTCTTCATGCCGAGAGGCAATTGCAAGACACCGTAATCTACCGCAAAGGCGAAGAGATCGTAAGTAGCGCATCACCGCAAACCGGCGCCGGCGTGCTGCCTTTGCAAACACGTGGCACGTTTGGCCCGATTCTCAATTTGCCGCATTTCGCATCGAAGTCTCCGGGCGATGTCACCTGGAAAGCGTGGGAGCAGGGCGCCAACGGACGCCACGCTGTATTTCGTTACCGGCTAGCGGGTGCTCCGATGTTGACTCTTACTGGATGCTGCTACCCGAATGGTAGTAAGGGCGCCCGCGTCGGATTTGCAGCTGATTCGCATGCAGAATTTGTGATCGATCCTGGGACGGGAGCAACGCTCCGCGTTCAAATGGAAAGTGAGTTGCCCGGCTTCGTTCCGGAGAAAAGATCGGACATCATGGTCAGCTACGGTCCTATGGAGATCGGCGGCAAGATGTACGTTGTCCCACTTCGCAGCGTCAATATCACGAGAAGTCGCTCCGTTGGGAACCTTCTTCAGTGGAACGCCGGTTTCCTCACCTGGGGGCCCTACGAAACGCAGATGAATGTTTTCACCTTTGACCAGTACCATTTGTTCCGTGGGGCAGCCCGAGTCCTGCCCGGTTTCGAACAGGTACCCGATAAGGGACCGCCTGTTCCGCAGTAGCTTCACCTACACGAGAAATTCAACCACACGGTTTTTGGCAACGCGCAACCCAGCGCCCTGACCCCTTCCACGCTTCCCCTGCCATCCGTGGTACCACGGCGGCTTGCGTACATCTCAAAGCCGCTAAGACTCATCCACCTGACAGAACCTAAAGGAGAAAACACGCATGTCTGAGCACCGTGATGCGCCAAAAGTCCATGAGCCCCACACCATCCACGAGGAACATGCGAAAGGACCTCACGACTTAAAAGAGATCAATCCCAAGATGGCCTCCGACATCGCCTATTGGTCCAAGGAGTTCGGTGTCACCGGCGCCCAGCTCCATGAAGCGATCCGCTCTCATGGAACCCACGTGGAAAAGATCCGCGCCGCCCTTCATACCCACAAGGCCAGTTAAGTCGCGGCTTCAGTCGATTGCTAAAAAGCGAGCGCCCCAGCTCCAGATGTTATTCGGTGACCCATCGGCTGAGGCGCGCACAGTTGGAGCGAAACCAAGGAGGGCGGTAACACGGCGACACCATACCTTCTCCTCCAACTCACTCGGCGGGGGGCGGAGCGGATCGGTTGATTTCCTGCAATCGGTACGCTGTCACCGAATCAAACAATTTTGGGAATGAGAAAGATCGATTGATCCGCCCCTAGGGGCGTGCCAGGGGCGACGGCCCTGGGTAGCGGTTTGGTTTCAGGAATGCGATCTTCCCGTCTTGGTTTCTCTCGAGATGGCGGCTAAGTCCTTTGTTTCAACGAAGGGGCTCAAATTTTATTTTTCCCGCCCCCATAAGCTGTTTAGGAGAGCAGTATTTGCCGGCTGCCGGCGAGCCTCTAGGGTTGGGCGGGCTCTTAGGGCGTGTTTCCATCGCGGTGACCCTTTGCTGGGGATTGGAGCGACTTCCTCGCATAGCGATCCCCATGATTCAAGGGATGCCGTTACGGCACGATCGTCGAACTGCGCTATCGTTCGCAACGAACGTCCGTTAGGCTCTACCCTTGGCGGTTTTTGATTTGCTACCTATATAGATGCGAGTTAGGCTGGCTTCGGTTATTTTTTTCGGTGAACTTGAGGTCTTAACTTTCTCTCATGCCGCATGAAACCTGAATGAACGAGAACGTAAAGAACGGCGATTGTCCTCTTTCCTTATCGAATTTCTCCGCTCAACGGAAGTTGTAAAGGGCCTACGGCATTGGAGCGCATACTCAAGTCTGAGGTGCGATCCATGATTGATTATGTACGCCTTCTGCACGACGTTTCTGGTATCGACTCAAAACGGCCGATCAGCCCACTGCCTTTCCGCGACCTGGCTACTGAGCTCAAACGCCTATTACGAATCGTTGAAGTGCAGAAGGGCGAGCTTCGACGCCTGCGTCGCCTACTTGGGGAAGGGCTCCTTGACGGGGCTTCGATGACCCATTGAACTGCACACAAACCCCGGTTTTATGCCTACACTCGGACGGGTTGTGGTGCCAGCCGCTGCATTCTTTCAGAATAGCGACCCCCCGCAGAGTGTTCGCTCTTTAGTAGCAAGTAGAAGGGACACAGAATCATACAAGGAGGGGTTCGTTCAAACGGGGTTTTGTCTGAGCCGCTAATCAAATGAATGGACCAACTTCCATAGCACGAGCGAAGACCCTGATCACCGGGAATACCGAGATGGTCAATCGCATTCGTGCACACGGCTGGGCAGTGGGAGCCCAGAGGCTCGCGAGAGTGAGGCGATGCTGAAGCTGGCGTCTAAGGTTGCGAAGCTTGGGGTCTTCGTGCGGCACGCAACTTCTATCGAACGGAGATCGCCTGCTCGACAAGGATCTCGTGGCGACAAGCGCAGGATGTCGCCGGCGGTCATCGTGCACATTGTGCAAGCGTCCGACTTGCTGTTGTTGCTGCTCAGTGGCTTGCTGGCCAAGAGCATGCTGACGCCGTTGCACTGGCTACGCTCCGATGGTTCACTTATTCTCGCGACATGCGTAGGCAGCGTGGTGGCTACTGTCTCTCTTTCACGTGGCGGCGCCTATCAGTTGCGCTTCCTTTCTCCGCTCGGCAAATCGCTCCAGATGCTGCCCCTGCCGATGCTGGTTGGTGGAGGCAGCATGATCGTCTGCCTATTCCTGGTGGGTGATGGCAGCCTGGTTTTTAGAGAATCGCCTTTCCTCTGGCTATTCTTCAGCGCAGTCCTGCTTACCGCATCACGATGTTATCTTTCACGGCTGCTGCGCCGGTGGACCGAGTCGGGTAAGCTGGCGCGCAAGGTAGCGGTGATCGGCGCTGGTGATTTTAGCCGCGAGTTTATTGAACGCCTGCGCGCCGAGCCGCACGCTTACACCGTGGTAGGCCTTTATGATGACCGGGGTTCACGCATTCCTGGGGTACAGGAAGGGGTTAGAGTGCGCGGTACTGTGCGTGACCTTCTGGAGCGCAGCCGCGAAGAGCAGATCGACTTGATTGTCATTGCGCTCCCGCTGGAAGCGGTGGATCGGATATCGAGTATTCTTGAGCAAATCGGGAGTGCGGTCGCCGACATCTGCCTGACTACTGATTTCGCGGGCTTTCGCTACAAGAGTAGCCAGATTTCCTCCGTCGGCTCCAATCCCGTGGTGTTGATCAACGAGCGGCCACTCAAGGACTGGCGGGCGGCAAAGAAGTTTGCCTTCGATATCGTCATCGGCTCCTTTCTGCTCGTCGCCCTCTCCCCGGTTCTCGCGCTCATTGCTTTGGCGATTCGCTTCGATACCCCTGGGCCGGTCCTGTTCCGGCAGCCACGCCTCGGCTTTAACAACCGGCTCTTTACCTGTTACAAATTCCGCACCATGCACCATGGGATGACGGATCTGCTGGGCGATCGACAGGCAACGCGGGGCGACCCGCGGGTCACCCGGCTGGGTAAATGGCTACGCGCCCTAAGCCTCGACGAGTTGCCGCAATTATTCAACGTCCTGAAGGGCAACATGTCCCTGGTCGGGCCTCGCCCACATCCGCCCAACACCAAGGCGGCAGACAAGCTGTTCACCGACGTGGTCGCGAACTATGCTTTCCGCCACCGGGTCAAGCCGGGAATCACGGGATGGGCTCAGGTAAACGGATGGCGTGGGGAAACCAAGACCGTCGAGCAGATAGAAAACCGGGTGGCTTGTGACCTGGCCTACATCGAGAACTGGTCAGTCTGGTTTGATCTTCGAATCATGATGCTGACCGTCACTCGCGAGATCTTGAGCCGCCGCGCGTTCTAGCATCGATTCCTGGCCAACCACAATACCCGAACAATTGAAGGATGGGAAATGCGATGTAGAAGCGTCTGGCCACGGAAGAGTCTTCGTCGCTGTGGCTGGAAGGAAAAAGGTCAGGACTTTTAGAGCGAATACGCTGCAACTTTACTGCTATAAACTCGGCCCCCCCGGTGAATGACAATGATATTACGTGCGGCTGAAACGGAGAATCGGACCTTTGCGAAAGGCGTAAGCAGCGATGTCGCAGAGGTAGTTCTAGAGATTTGCAATTTTTAAGGGTTTCTACTGATGAGCGTTGGCACGGCTGGGTATCGAAGGCTCTTCGCGGTTGGTGCGACGATAGTAGCGGCACAACTGACCCTCCTCGTCCTGGACTCCCGCGCGACGGTTTTATCCAATCTCATCATCAGCATAATGGCCGTTCTGGCGGTTACAGTATGTCTCCTTAGCGCTTATATCGGGTCTCCCCAGACCAGAAAGTTATGGATCTTACTCGGATCGGGGTTTATTCTCTCAACGGTTGGGCAAATCGGAGCGACCTACTACGATCTGGTGTCGCACACGCACACACAGACCGCAGCCCTCAATTCCGACTATTTCTTCTTTGCCTATGGAATTCCTATTCTGCTCGCCATCTGCTCCGGCGATAAGGATACCGGTCTGCGGATTTTCGTATGGCTTGATGGGGCGCAAGCGCTAGTAGCCGCGCTCCTCGCATACCTGCAAATCTTCTCGGCACTGCCATCCAACCATAAGCGCGACGTCGATCTCCGCGACGAATCTCATGTATTTGTACAACGCGGAAAACTGGATTCTGGTCGGAGCTGTGACTCTGCGCTTATTCTCTGAGCCGGTCGGCGGCGCCAGAAGACACTTCTATCGGACGCTGTCCATATATCTGTGGGTCTATGCAGTAGTAGCTCTCGTACTTGGATACCTGGAACTTGAGCGCAGTATGCCTGACGGAGTTCAAGATGTGGCTTGGGGAATCCCTTACCTGGCACTCCTGGGCGCGTTGGCATTTCGGCAACAAAGTCTCAAGAACGAAGATGCGCTGAGCAACGGACGCATGTCCGTTGCTCTGCTGATCGATAATTTGAGCCCGGTATTGTTCACGCTTGCTATCGTGCTCATGGGAGTTGGCGTTGCGCCGCAGAACCGTTTGTTGGGGTTCGTATGCGTTTCTACGGCCGTCGCAATCTATGGGCTCCGAGCAGCGACACTGCAGGTCAAGTATGTCAAGTCGCAAGACGAGTTGACGAAGGCGATCGACTTTGACCAAACAGGCGAGCCTTGCCAAGAGCGAATTCCTGGCTAATATGAGCCACGAAATCCGCACGCCGATGAATGGCGTGATTGGAATGACGGATCTGGCGCTCGATTGCGAGCTTGCCAAGGAACCGCGCGAATATCTTGAAGCGGTGAAGCTGTCGGCGCATTCGCTGCTAGTCGTGATCAACGACATTCTGGACTTCTCGAAGATCGAGGCAGGCAAAGTTGACTTGGAAACGGTCGACTTTGATTTGTGGACATGCGTGGAGTCCACCCTGAAGACGCTGGTTCTGCAGGCCGAGGAAGCTGGGTTGGAACTGCTGTGCGACGTGAGCCATGACGTCCCGGAGATGGTGAGCGGCGACCCCACACGGATGCGGCAGATCCTGTTGAATCTGGTGGGCAACGCTATTAAATTCACGCGTCAAGGGCGAAGTTGCCTTGAAAGTGGAACTCGTGTCCAAACAAGATCAGCATTACATTGTGCGCTTCACGGTATCGGATACGGGAATCGGAATTCCTCACGAAAAACAGCGATTGATCTTCGACCCCTTCACCCAAGCAGATACTTCGACCACGCGGCATTATGGCGGCACGGGCCTGGGACTTGCGATTACCAAGCGGCTGGTGGAGAAGATGGGCGGCAGCATCGAGCTTGAGAGCGAGCCTGGCCAAGGCACTCGAATCAAATTCACGTCCAGCTTAGGCGTGGCTGTGGCCAAGCCCGCTCAGCGCGCCCGACCGTTTCCCGCTCGACATGTTGCAAGGCATTCGTGTGCTGGTGGTGGATGATAACCAGACTAACCGGCGAATTCTCGATGCCATGCTGGCGCAGTGGCAGATGCGACCGACCTCCGTCGCGGACGGAGAAGAGGCACTGGCGGAACTGCATGACACCCGCAATTCTGCGGATCCCTACACGCTGGTCGTGAGCGACATGCATATGCCTCAGATGGACGGCTTCGGGCTGGTGGAGCGCATCCGCGAGACGGCAAGCTTCTCCCAGATCGCCATCGTGATGCTGACTTCGGCCGGGCACAGGGGTGACGCGGCCCGATGCAGGGAGTTGCAGCTGGCTGGTTATCTGGTAAAGCCTGCTCGGCGATCGGAGCTGCGCGATGCGATTGTGCGTGCGATGGGCACCCTGCAACAGCGGCCGGAAGCCGGCTCGGACATGAGAAGACCGCGGGAGAATGTCACCACGCGGACAAACCCTTGCGGATTTTGGTCGCCGAAGACAATCTTGTGAATCAAAAACTGATTACCAGGCTGCTCGAAAAGCGTGGGCACGAAGTATTGTTAGTCGAGAATGGACGCGAAGCACTGGATTCGCTTGAAAGCTCCAGCTTTGACCTGGTGCTGATGGACGTGCAGATGCCTGTCCTCGATGGACTTGAGACGGTCCGCTTGCTTCGGAGAAGGGAGACAGGCATACCGTTTCACCAACGAGTGATCGCCTTGACCGCTCACGCGATGAAGGGGGACTTGGAGCGCTGTTTTGCCGCAGGCATGGACGGATACCTTTCCAAACCGATCCGCCTCAGGAACTGGACCTTGCGCTTCAGGGAACCTTAAGCAGATAGGTTCAGCACGGGATGTACATCCTGGGAGACTTCTAGTTTTAGGTGGACCATACGGTGTCATGCCTGATTGAGTGACGCGGATCGGCGATATGGCGCTTCTGTCGATGAACCTGCCAAATGGCTCCGACCCGTGATTAAGACAGATGATCTTCATTTTCCCTCCTCCGGGCAGACCCGAAGTGCAATGGCCCGGTTCTGCACCCCTTCCTGACATTGCGGGCAAGCTGATTCTACAGGGCTGTGATGGCAGTAGGTGCGCGGGCCGACAATCTTACGCAGGCGCTTGATACGCTTAATAGTCAGTTTGGGATGGGCGTATTTAAAATGGGCTGGATCAGTAAGACAACCATGCATAAACTCGATGGTGTTCAGGCAGTGCTCCAGCTCCATCATGAGCCGTTCATTTTTGTCCATGCCGGCTCCCATTAATGTTGTTGCCTTTAAGCATAGCCTGTTCGATCAGCTATGCGACCACTTCCTTGATCGCTCTCCCGATTTCGGTCGACTCCATCATAATCGGAACGCCGCGTAAAGGCATCATCTCCGCAGCTATAGCGCAGCCAGTATCTACCGCCGGTCTTTCCAACTGGGGTCGGGCTACATAACAAAGATGGGGATGGAGCAGAGCGCTGAGGGCGCGGAGAACCTTCAGGTAGTTGTCATCGAGTGCTTTGCCGCCTCCCACGCCGCGGTGCGCGACCGGATGTACTCGCGGTACTCCTGGCTCGTCTTCATCTCCGGCATGGTGTGATGAACGCCGCCTCCCTCGTCGGGAACCCGCAACTGCGAAACCAACTCTGCCTGAACCTGCTGCAGGAATACCTGGGAACTGACGAAAAGTACCCCAGGTGCATATCGGAGACTGCTTTTGCACGGAGGCAATTCTCAAGTGGATTACATGTCGTCTGTTCCCACGACCCTTGTCGTGCCGAAATCGCATCAGGTAGGGTCGTCTCTTAGCGTGTTTTCCAAAGTGCCGCTTTCGTCTGTCACCGAAGCTTATCAGCTCGGCGATCGGAGTCGCGGGATGCGATTGTGCGTGCGATGGGCATCCTGCAACCGCGACCGGCGCCCGGCTTGGACGTGACAACACCGCGGGAGTCGGACAAGCCATTGCGGATAGTAGTCGCCGAAGACAATCTTGTGAATCGAAAACTAATTACCAAGCCGCTCGAAAAGCGTGGGCACGAGGTAATCGTAGTTGAGAATGGACGCGCAGCACTGGACTTGCTTGAAAGCTCCAGCTTTGACCTGGTGCTGATGGACGTACAGATGCCTGTCCTTGATGGACTTGGGGCAGTCCGAGGCCGCTTCCATGGCTATGGTGTCTGAGGTCCCAGCGTGAGTTTTATAAGGCATGAGAAGATCTATCGATACGATGTTCAAGGGAAAGCTGAACACCAGTTCAACCTCCCCATCGACCATCGTTGCGATGAGTCTTCAGCCGGTTATTCCTTCGTAGGTTGCTCTCCAGCAGAGCCTACGTCCGCTTCACCGGCCGTCAACAGCTTCTCTCTCTACCCTGCTGCTGTCCAGTTCTCGGCAGCCAACCGCAACTGTCCCTCAATTGCACTGTCTCAACCGAGGGGTCCACTTCAACCTATCCCCCTTTTCTTTCCTGTGGTAGTTAGCCAAGATGACCCGCCTTGTCCGCATGGTGGTTGCCGGACTTCCCCACCACGTGACCCAACGCGAGGAGATGCGGGACGAAAACAGGCCCCCAATGAACAGAAACAACGGCGCAAATGGGGGCTATTTCGCCTGTCCCACATCGTCTCCGCAACTCCTGTTTTGTGTCCTGGTCTTCCCTGCGCGTGCGTTGTCGTATGGATTACCGCGCCGGCTCATGCTGATCTGAATCTCGCCCTGCTCCAGCAGGTCGGTGTAATCACTCGAGGCGTACTGCACACCTCGATCGGTGGCGGGGGACGAAAAATACTCCATGAGTGAAGCACACGACACTGCGGAGGATCCGGTCTTGACGGTGTACGTTTCGTCCGTCCCCAGGTAGTCCGTCCCCAGGTAGTCGGAGCTCCGAGTCCTGCCCGGTTTCGAACAGGTACCCGATAAGGGACCGCCTGCTCCGCAGTAACCTCACCTACACGAGAAATTCAACCACACGGATGCATGTGTGCACTCGCCCGGCGTGAACGTGACTAGCGGCACAGTTATTTCCGAACCCGAAACCAGAGCCTGCCCTGGCCCCCAGTTTTCGTTGACCTCAGACGTTTTCCCTTCATCAAGGCAGGAGGCAGTAGGCACCCCGCGAAGCAAGCGCTCTGTCAAACGTGACCAGAACCCCCTCACTCGCTTGGGCAAGCGCGAGCAGCCATGCATCGGCCCAAACTTTGGGAGATGCAGTTCGCCCCGATGCCTTCTCGCGAAACCGCTTCTCCACCTCTGGGGGTTCCGAGACAAACGTCACACGGTCGTCTTCGTACAAGCGGTCATAGATTCGCCATGCTGAGGTGATCGTCAGCGGCTTGCCGTCCATTACCGCAGCCGTCGTCACAAGACGCAGGAAGCCAAGCTGCGTGAGACGAGAGAACGCGATAATCCCGTTTTCCTGTTCCCACCATCGCCTTGCAATTGGGGCATGCACGTGTTCGGGTGCCGCTACGGCAAGCCAAACGTTGATGTCAGGGAAGCTCAATGAGTTCATAAGCCTGTTCATTGGTGATGCGGATGCGCCGCCCCGCAGGACGGATCAGCGGTGGATCCAGACTGAGTCGCCGGCTGGGGCGGGCCGATTTGGCCTCTTCCACGGCGCGCTCGATCCCGGCAAGGATGAGCTTTCGTGCGGAACAGCCCTTTCGTGCAGCGGCCTCGTGGACGCGGCGGTGAAGGTCGCGAGGCAGGTCGATCGAGGTCCGGACCGAATTGGGCTTCATACACACACATTATGCGCAGACGACTTAAATAAGTCAATTTGCGGGATTCCGTGACGAGGTTGAAGTAACCCCCCATCCTTGCGCGCCCAAGATTGGATCTCCTTTCTGCGGCCGATGCCGCCCTAGGAGACTCGCCTCCCGATTCAAACAGCTCTAAACTATGCTTACTTGATCTTACCCACATGAGTCTTGACGAACTCCTCGATGTCCTCACCGCAAGAGCCATTCCTGCAGAAAGTCAAAGGTCAGCCATAAGCGGCCCCAAGGTTATTCGTTTTGCTACGATGCTCGCTCTGGCCTGCGTGCCTCTCATCGAACAAGCGCAGCAGACCACACCGGTCCCATCGCTTGCAACCACGGTCACAGTCGTCGGCAGCCCTGAGCCGGTGACCGTGGGCGAGTCCAACCGCTCGACGACGGTGCTTGATACCACGGCGAATCCGTTGCTGTTCGAGCAGCCCGAGGAGTATCTGCACACCGATGCGTCGGTCTTTATGGAGCAGCGTGGAGCCGGCGGCAGCCAGGCCGACATCTCTCTTCGCGGTACGTCGTTCGAGCAGACGCTAGTGCTGCTGGACGGCTTTCGCATCGACGACGCGGAGACTTCGCACCACAACATGGATCTTCCCGTCCCGCTGGGCGCGACGAGCAGCATCGACGTGCTGCATGGAGCCGGTTCCACCCTCTATGGTTCGGACGCCATCGGCGGCGTAATCGACTTCGTGACACGTACTCCGACAGATACCTCTCTGCTGCTGCGTGCAGGCGGAGGGAACTACGGCACCACGGAGCAGCAGATGCTCGGCACTGCAGCGGGATCGCGCTGGTCCGAGGTGCTGGCCGGACAACGTGACTCGTCCACAGGTTTCATGTACGACCGCGACTATCGCGACCAGGAAGCAAGCGCAGAGACGCGCTGGACGAGCCCACTGGGGAGCACCGATATCCTGCTTGCCGGCGATGACCGGGCTTTCGGAGCCAACCAGTTCTATGGAAACTATCCCTCCTGGGAGCGCACGAAAGGATGGTTCGCCTCCATCAGCCAGATCTTCAACCCCAACACGCAGGCCGTGTTTGGCTATCGCAGGCATACCGACCAGTACGTCCTGATTCGCGACGACCCCGCGTTTTATGAAAATAACGATATCGACACGAGCTGGGAAGCTGCGTTGCGCCGTCATGATGCCTTAGGGCGTCACATCACGGTTTCGTACGGCCTGGAAGGCGACGGAGACGGCATTCACAGCAACAACCTTGGCGCCCATGCAAGAAACTGGGGTTCCGGCTACGTGAACGTAGATGCGCAGTGGGGCCGCGCCTCGTTGAGCGCGGGTCTGCGGCAGGAGATTATCAGCGGCGGCTACTTCGTCACAAGCCCCATGCTGAGCGGTGGAGTGTATGTCACACGGAAGCTGAAGTTGCGCGGCGAGGCAGGATACGGTTTCCGCCTTCCAACCTACCTGGACCTTTACTACAGTGATCCAAGCACCATCGGCAACCCGAACCTGAAACCCGAGTCAGCCTGGAACGTGGAAGGCGGCGCTGACTGGTTTGCATCGACCTCGATCATGTTTCGGTCTACTGTGTTCTACTCGCGGCAACATGACGCGATCGACTATGTTCGCACAGACGCCAGCCAGCCCTGGCAGGCCACGAACCTTTCCGGGCTGCACTTCACCGGCTGGGAGAATGCTGCTGTCTGGCAACCAAGCGGCGCCAATCAGATCAAAGCGTCATGGACCCTGCTTGTGGGCGCGCAGCAGGCACTCCACGGCCTCCAATCGGAATATATCTTCAATTACCCGGTCAACAATGCCGGCCTGGAAGCGGCGCACCTTTTTAAAGCAGGCTACATGGTCCATACCCGCATCGGCGTCACGCAGCGGTACCAGCAATCTCCCTATGCGGTCTGGGACATTGCGGCGGCGCGGGAACGCGGCGTGTGGCGTCCCTACCTTCGCATGACGAACACCACGAACACCGGATATCAGGAGATTATCGGTGTGCAGATGCCAGGACGAACGGAGGTGGCCGGGGTCGAGATTTGGCTTCACCGCAAACGGGATGGCTCCTGACTTTAAAGGAGCTTGCGCTTATTTGGCCTGAGCGCGAGCGAAGGATAGTTTTACCGCTTTCCGGTGTCACACCCGATCGCTGTCACAAAATTGAAATTGGGGTTCCGCACCCCGCATCTCCTGCGAAGTTGCAGGCGTTGACGAACTTCATGCGGCTTTCCTTAATGAAAGCCGCCCTCGCGGCGCTGGGAAGAGGCCGCGCGTCGGAAATCCGCCCCTCTCGCTCTTTTTGCGATATGTGCAGAGAGTTTTTCGGCAGCCTTTTCAGTCATTTGCGGAGCTAGATTTCCCAACCTGCAGCGTAGTGGAGCGATATGTTGCTAACATTTCATCAGTCATGGCGAATTTAAACCTCACATCGATCGTTTGTCACACGCCCAACCCGGTGGCTGCGGATGTGGCCGGTGAAACGGTGCTCATGAGCCTGGAGCGCAGTCGCTGTTACGGACTGGGCGGAATCGGCAGTGAAATCTGGAGCAAGCTGGCAGCGCCGGTGCGGGTCGCGGACCTGGTTGAGGAATTTAGCGGACGCTACGAAGCCCCTCCCGGGGTTATCGAGCGTGATGTGCTCCAGTTGCTCACGCAATTGGTGGATGAAGGCCTGATCAAAATCTGCTGACCTGAGCTTCAGGGGCAGAAAGTTCATTCGGCGTGGGCGCCGGGGCCCGGCTGGTCGCGTTCTGCATCTGCTGATTCATTCGTCGCGAGCAGATACACCGGCGCGGCGCGGCCAGGAGCAGGGCCACCAGAACCGCGAAAGCTTTCCTATGGGGTTGGGCGGCTACTTGCGCCTGTTGGCGTTTTCTAGGGGGAGGGGCGCACAGCAGGTCCCTCGGCTTGCCGAATTTCCTTTGGAAATTCGCCGGCGCTCGGGATGACAAGGTGGAGGGTGGAGCGGTTTTATCGAGTGGTGCTAGTGGCGGACAAAGTGGCAGGTCGCCTTCGTCAAGATGAACAAGAAAAAGGCGAAATTAAGCCCGCAGGAGATGGCTGCGCGGCCGCCGTGGCCCAGCAAGCCAAGCAAAAGCTCATCTTCCCCTGGCACTGCCAGAGCTCCCTCGCCCTGCAAATGGCCACCGCGGTCCGCGACGAGATAGCGAGAGGTACCCGCTACACGCTCGTAAGCGACATTCCGGAAAACCAAGCAAACAGCTTCGTCGTCGACACGATCGCTGTCGTGACCAACGGATGGGGTTCTCCCAAAAGAGCGCCGTAGTCCTACGCCAGAGCTCACGCATCGATTCGATCGTAGAGGACTCAAAGCGGACTCACCGCGACCACATCCTGCCCGCGCAGCTCGAGACTCCGCAGATACCTTGACAAAACAGCGGCGGAAAGCAAGAATGCCCGCTGGTTCGCTTTTTCAATAAACGGCATGGCATCTCATAATGCGGTACAAGGAATCAACGGCGTTTACAAATTGCAGGCGCTCGATCGCGCCTTCGCGGTGCTGGATCTGCTCTCCTCCAGCTCGGCGCCGATGGGCCTGGCCGAAATTGCCGCTGCCCTCGATCTGCACAAGAGCACCGCGCATCGCTTCCTCATGGTGTTGGAGCGCCACCGCATCGTGGAGCGCACGCACGCGGGCAAATTTCGTCTCGGCTTGCGGTTATGTGACTTTGGCAGCCGCGCCATCGAGCAGTACGATCTGCGGGACCGCGCCCAACTCCATTTGAAGACACTGGTCGCCGAAGTCGAGGAGACCGCTCACCTGTGCATCCTGGAGAAGACGCACATGGTGTACATCGACAAACAGGAGCCGGAGCGTACCATCCGCATGATCTCGCGCGTGGGAGCCAGCAGCCCCATCCACTGCACCGCCGTGGGCAAGGCGATTCTGGCCACCATGTCGCGCCCCCGGGTGGAGGAGATGTTGCAGGCTGTGCAGCTGGAAAGGTTCACGCGGCGAACCATGACCAGCAGGGAAGCATTGCTCAAAGAACTGGATCGGACCAGCCGCCGCGGATACGCGGTTGACGACGAAGAGCGGGAAGAGGGCGTGCGCTGCGCCGGAATGGCTATCCTCGATGGACGCGGAGAGGCCGTCGCCGCGGTCAGCATCTCCGGCCCCTCATTTCGCGTCACCATGCAAAAGATTCCCGCGATCGCCGGTAAGCTGATGACTTGTGTGAAGGGAATTCAACACGACCTGGGATTCATACCGTTCGCACGCTAGGCACACGGAATCGACGTAAATAAGGAAAGAGGCCAATGGAAGAGTTATCGATCAAGGGCGCAGAGACCAGCCGCTGGGACTGCGTGAGTTTAGGAGAGGTGATGCTGCGCCTCGATCCGGGCGAAGGCAGGATCCACACGGCGCGGCAATTTCAGGCCTGGGAGGGCGGGGGAGAGTACAACGTGGCCCGCGGGTTGCGCCGCTGCTTCGGCATGCGCAGCGCGATCGCGACCGCGTTTGCCGATAATCCCATCGGCAGGCTGGTGGAGGACTTCATCCTGCAGGGTGGGGTCGACACGTCGCTGATTCGCTGGGTTCCGTATGACGGCATCGGCCGCACGGTGCGCAATGGCCTCAACTTTACCGAGCGCGGATATGGAGTTCGCGCCGCCGTCGGCTGCTCCGACCGTGGCAACACCGCAATCTCCCAGACCAAGCGCGGCGACTTCGATTGGGAAGCGATTCTTGGGCCCGCAGAATGGCTCGCGTTGGCTGCATACGGGAGGCATCTTCGCGGCGCTCTCGCCCTCAACCCCGGAGGTTGCTGTCGAGGCACTGGATACAGCCCGCAAGTATGGGACGATCAGTTCCTTTGATCTGAACTATCGCGATTCTCTTTGGAAATCCATTGGCGGCAAGGCCAAAGCGCAAGAGGTGAATCGAGCGCTGGTGAGCAAGCTGGATGTTCTCTTCGGCAATGAAGAAGACTTCTCCGCCATGCTGGGGATCAAGCTCGAGGGCGTGAAAGAAGATTTCGACGAGTTGCCGGTTGCCAGCTACGAGACCATGCTGCGCGAGGTCGCCGCTTCGTATCCCAACCTGAAGCTGGTGGCCACGACTCTGCGCACGGCGCAAACGGCTTCGCGCAATGCCTGGGGCGCCATGGCGATCTACAAAGATGAGATCTCTGTACGTGCCGCAACGGGATATCGATATCCTGGACCGGGTGGGCGGTGGAGACTCATTCGCCTCCGGCCTGGTCTTTGGAATGCTCATGGGAAAACCCGCGGCATGGGCCGTCGCTTGCGGAGTGGCCCATGGAGCGCTCGCCATGACCACCCCCGGGGACACCAGCATGGCTTCGCGCGCAGAAGTAGAGCGCGTGATGCTGGGCGGCTCCGCGCGTATTGCCCGTTAACATCGGACCCTGGGATCAAAGGAAGAAGAGCATGTCGAAGGAAGTGCAGCAGCAACTGGAGGAAGCAGGAATTATTCCTGTTTTGCGGGCCCGCTCGGCGAGCGAGGCCATGGGCGTAGTGGAGGCGATGGTTGCCGGAGGAATCACGGTCATAGAAGTCACGATGACGGTGCCCGGTGCGATCGACGTATTAAAGGAGTTGAAACGTGTTTACGGCAGCAAGCTGCTGCTGGGATCGGGAACCGTGACCGATGGCGCGGAGTGCGCCGCCACCATTGAGGCCGGCGCGGAGTTTGTAGTGAGTCCCAAGCCTCCACATGGACGTGATCAAGGAGACCAAGGCGCGAGGCAAAGTTTCGTTGCCGGGTGCGTTGACGCCAACCGAAGTGATCACCGCCTGGCGGGCCGGCGCGGATTTCGTCAAGGTGTTTCCCTGCTCAGCGATGGGCGGGGCAAGCTATTTGAAATCGCTCAAAGCTCCTTTCCCCTATTTGCGGTTGGTGCCTACCGGCGGCGTAACCCTGGAGACGGCGGCCAGCTTTCTTGAAGCCGGCGCCTCGGCCCTGGGCGTGGGCGCTGACCTGGTAAACGTCGCAGCGATGGCGAAGGGCAAGCCTGAGGTCATCACCATCGCCGCACGCGCGTATCTCGACGTCATTGCTAAGACGCGCGCGGCAGCCAAAGCGTAAACTGCTTTTCACATCCATGCCGCATCGCGGCAGGAAAGAACAAGGTAAAGATCGAATGACCGTCAAACAGAGAAGCTGGGCAATTCCCGTGATGTTGTTGGCGATGGGCATAGTGATTGCTCCGGGCGCGCGTTTCATTGGCGCAGGATGCCGGCTCGGGCGCCGCAGCGACGCCGGACGTGTACTCACAAGATGACTTGCTGGGCATGGAAAAGAAGCTGAAGGAGAAGACCGACGCTTCCGGACTGGCTACGCAGACGAATCAAGAAATATTCCACCGACTACTCGATGCTGGCGTATCGCACGCAAAGCGGAAAGGCCGAGCTGCACGAGAAGTTCGCTGACTTTTACGTAGTGGTCGATGGCAAAGCAACGCTGGTCAGCGGCGGCCAAATGGTCAATGGCAAAACCACGGCGCCGGGCGAAGTGCGCGGCGACTCAATACAGGACGGCAAGGAAACCAAGCTGAAGAAGGGCGACATTGTTCACATACCAGCGAATATTCCTCACCAGTTGTTGCTGACCAAGGGAGACACCTTCCAATACTTCATCGTCAAGGTGCAGGAGATCCCGTAGCCGCTATAACCGTCCCATTCAGACATAAATTGGTCGCTAAACGAGGTTCCGCATGTTTACACTGTGGATGAAGCGCTGAACTCATCCGCATTTGGGTCTTCAGCAGGTTCAAGGTTCGCTGGATAACAGGCTGATCTGTTGCTCACAGCATGCAAATCGCGTTCATGACTTGAGTTGAGGGAACGCAGTAATTCGTAATTTTGCTGCGGCATAGGGAACCAGCGTGATCGTCTCTTCCGGCTCGCTGCTGGCCACCGGGCTTTGCGGGACTGGATCGGCCACTCCATCAACTGCCAACCATGACGGCAACTTGCGGGCTTTCACGCGAAGTTTGACTGGTGCAGCGGCGAGCGAAAAAGGCGACCCTTGTTGGGGGAGTTCCTGAACAGACTGCCTTTCTATTTCCTTCTCAGAAACCGCAAGCGCGTAGTTCCATTGCGAACTGGGAAAGACCTGCCAGTCGGCGGTCATTCCTCTATCTCGCAATTTCACCCAGCTTTCGCCAATCGGCAATGAAAAAACGAGAGGCCCACTTTCGATGGAGCTCGAATCGTTGTAGCCCTTAACGACTCTGGGAGACATGGGGAACCGCAACTCGACGACATCCCCCGCCTTCCAGGTGCGTTCAATCTTCGCAAACCCAGAGTCGTGTGGAGTATTCACCGGTAGTCCGTTCACCAGGATCACTGGGACGCTGGCCCAGGCCGGGATCCTGAGTCTCAGAGGGAAGCTGAGCGCGACTGCCGGCTCCATCGTGATCCGGACATTTCCTTGGAATGGGTATTCAGTTTCTTCCAGGATGCGTACTTCGGTATTGCGAACCGTGGTGCGGACTTCGCACGGTGAGTAGAGGGCCGCGACCAGGCCGTCATCGTTGCTGAACATCCAAAGACTCGCCGCAAACTTGGGCCATCCCTGGTGAAAGTTGGCGGTGCAGCAGCCGAAGTTCGGTTCGAGGCCGTAAAGGTTGGACTCAGGGCCGTTTGTCGTCCAGGGTTTGCGATGGAGGCTGACTTCTACCTGGTTCGGTTCCTGGTCATATTGGTGGGCCCACATATCGTCGGTGAATGTGCCAGGTAAAGCATTGAAGGCTATCTTCTCGATCCGATCGCCGATCGCAGCATCGCCCAGGATGGCAAGCGATTGCTCAAGCGAAAACATGGTCTCGACGACCGTGCAGAGTTCGCTCCCCTGAGATGGATTGCGTCCAGCAAGATGTTCATCGCAGGAGAACATGCCATTCGGTAAACCATGATATGTATCCAAAGCCGCAAGCATTTGGTGGAAGCCGGCACGATCCACCTCGCTGTTGGATACCAGGGACCACACGGGCGCTGCCTTCAGGGCCTGCCCGTTGTTCACGCCGTGGGTGGAGAGAGCCAGGTCGGCTAGTCCCTGATCCTCATCGAGTTTGATCATCTCTCGCGTCACAGGCTGAGTGAATTTGAAATCTGAGAACTGCGCCTGCCAATCGTGTCCCTGGGCGCGTAACAGGCGGACAAGCTCCAACAACTTGGGGTCGCCGGTTCGGTTATAGAGCCAGATCGCAACCAGGGCGTTATCTTGAGCACGAAACTTACCCCAGTCGCGCAAAGGGCGCCCGGGAAGCGCAGCCAGCTGATAGGCGAAGTAGCGCGACAATACCGGAATCACTCGAGGATCGCCGGTCGCTTCCTGGTATTGCGCCAGCGCCTTGAGCATGACCATGCGTGGCCACCAGTCGTTGTTGCTGCTCGGGCCGATCATTCCGTTGCTTGCCTGGTGGGTCAGAGTCCACTCGACGAACTTTTGTGCTTTGGCCTTCAGGCGATCGTCGTCCAGCAAATAAGCGAGCGGAATAAGCCCGTCCACGAAATAGGGACCGCGTTCCCAGGACTCACCCGTTCCGCCGAGCCAGCCGCTATTGCCGTCTACATCCGCCCACGTCTCATCGAGGTGGCCGCTCAAGCCATTGGCCTGGATTTGCATTTGATTCTTCAGCCACCCTGTGGGACGTACGTCGCCCAGAGGTAACAGATAGAACGAGTTTTGCGCGAGCGGCGCCTTGTTCTTGATAACGTGCGGCGGATTCTCAGATCCTGCAGAGGCTAGGCTGGCCAATGCCACGCGATCGGCGCCGGACAAAGATGCAACTGCGGTTGTGCCCCGGCTTGTTTCAGAAAGCGGCGGCGGCTTATCGTCTGCCGATCACTACTTCTCATAAATACCTCCTACCGCCTTGGATACCGATGTTAACCCACCCGTGTCTTGAAGTGCGAAGTAGCGGCCAATAGGTCTTTTGGGCAAAGTGACGAAGCGCAATTCCTACCGTGCCGGCGCGATGAGCGGCCGATCGGTTTACCATCGTCAAGGTGGATGTGGACAGAACAGGGCTGGATGACGGCAGCAAACCCAGGTTTCTATTGATCGAAAAGGGAGCCAAATGGAAGAAGTACTTGAGTCTGCTTTAGGCGTATTGGGCCGTTGTCTTGGCGTATTGTGTTTAGCGATCGTTTGTTTTTCTAGCGCGGCCCACGCACAACGGCCGCCGGCGGTGCCACTGGTGACGCACGATCCATATTTCAGCATCTGGTCGATGGCGGACCGATTGACGGACGTGAATACACGTCACTGGACAGGTTTGGATCAGCCCTTGACCGGCTTGGTGCGCATCGATAACACCCTTTACCGGTTTATGGGTTCTGGATCCCCGTCAAGTTCCGGTGATGCAACAGGTATCGCTTCGCGTGACCCCACTGCACACCATTTACGTATTCGAGGCTGCTGGAGTGCAATTGGAGGTCAGGTTCTTTACTGCGGCGCTGCCGCAAGACCTTGAAGCATTATCGCGTCCTGTCGACTATCTCACCTGGAAGATCAGTTCCAGCGATGGGCGACCCCATTCAGTCAGCGTGCTGCTCGATGTGAATCCCCGTGTGGCCGTGAACACCGATGACGAGGAGGTGACGTGGGGAAGATCAAAGCTGCCTGGAATGGAGGTGCTGCGGGTTGGGTCACGCGATCAGCGCGTCCTGAGTCGTGGCGGCGATAACCTAAGAATCGACTGGGGATATTTCTATCTTGCTGTGCCGGACCAGCAGGACACAACTCTGGTCACCTCCAATAGCGCAATCGCAAGCTTCATGGCTTCGGGCGAACTGCCGCAATCGGATGATATGGAGATGCCGCGACAGCCCCGTGAGGGCGCGTCGCACCTGGCGGTTCGCCTGCGCGCAGATGTGTCTGAAGGAAAGCCGGTAAGCAGACATGTGCTCCTCGCCTATGACGAGGCCCACTCCATTGAATATCTTGACCGCAAGTTACCCCCCTATTGGCGCAGAAATGGAAAGACTGCCGGCGCTATGTTAGCCGAATCGGAGGCTCAGTACGCCAGCCTTGAAGAGCGTGGCAACCGCTTTGATGAGGAACTTACGACGGATCTGGAACATGTCGGCGGCAAGTCTTATGCGGAGTTGGGAACGCTCGCGTACCGGCAGACCCTCGCTGCTCATGGCTTCGTTGCGGATATTGACAACACGCCGCTGCTCTTTCCAAAGGAAAACTTCAGCAATGGCTGTATCTCGACTGTTGATGTTTTGTATCCGTCAGCGCCGTTTTTTCTGTTCTTCAATCCCGCATTACTCGAGGCCCAGCTAAAGCCAGTTCTTGAGTATTCTGCGCTTCCGCGATGGCGCTGGCCGTTCGCGCCGCATGATCTGGGCACGTATCCGCTCGCCGATGGGCAGGTGTACGGGGGCGGGGAACTGACCGAAGAGAATCAAATGCCAGTCGAGGAGAGCGCGAATATGCTGATCCTCGTGGACGCGCTTAGCGTTGCACAGGGCAATTGGCATCTCGCTGACGAGTATTGGCCGCAATTGACGAAATGGGCGGACTATCTGCACGCCAACGGCCTCGATCCTGAAAATCAACTCAGCACCGACGATTTTGCAGGGCATCTGGCCCACAACGCCAACTTGTCAATCAAGGCGATCGAGGGAATCGCGGCTTACTCTCAGATGGCAAAAAAGCTGGGTAAGACCGATATCGCGAAAGAATACGCCGCCGATGCAAAGAAGATGGCCGGCCAATGGCAAGGCATGGCTTTGGAAGGCGATCATTACAAACTGGCTTTTGATAAACCTGGAACATGGAGCCAGAAGTACAACCTGGTTTGGGACCAGTTGCTGGAAATGGATCTCTTTCCTGCGTCGATTCGCAAGACTGAGATGGCCTTCTATTTAACGCATCTCAATCGGTATGGCTTGCCGCTTGACAACCGTGCCGATTACACCAAGCTCGATTGGGAGATTTGGACTGGAACGCTTACCGAAGATGCGTCTCAGTTCAACGCTTTGATGGACCCAATTGGTAAGTGGCTGAACGAGACTCCTTCTCGTGTACCGCTGACGGATTGGTATGACACCAAGACGGGGCTGATGCTTCATTTCCAGGCCCGGTCGGTGGTGGGTGGCGTCTTCATCAAGGCGCTCGCGGACAAGAATCTCAGGGAGAAGTGGAGAAAGTTCAACCCATAGAGGGTGGCCGCTTCTGGGAGAGGCCAACTAGAAACTGGACGGGTGCCCAGGTTCGCCAAAGCGTACCTGGGCCGAATAAGATACGTTTCGAATGCTTTCCCTTTCCTAGTCGCGAAATTCCTGGTCAGTAAATGCGATCGAGGGCTTCGCCCGTCATTTTCGGCCCACTTACGCTGAGGCGAACGTGGGGCACCCGCCCAATTTCTAATTGGGTTCCGTTGGGGTCGAGTGTGGCACGGCTGAAGCCATGCCCTTCGTCCGACGGCTCCTTTTGCAACTGTAAAGGCGCGCCCGATAGAAAAGTAGAACCATATTGAAAGGAGTGGTGTGTTGAGATCCATTCAATTCTCAATCGAAGCCAGCGCGCGCTTGTACACCTCCACGGTGCGCGCAGTCATGGCGCTGGCGGTGAACTGAGCGGCCCAGAGTCGCCGGCCGGCGGCGCCCATGGCGACGCGCAATGCGGGGCAGGCGATCAGCCGGGCGAGGGCATCACGCAGGCCAGCAACGTCGCCCCGGCGCACCAGCAGGCCGGTTTCCTCGTGCCGTACGGATTCAGCAACGCCCCCCACGTCGGTAGCAACCACCGGCAAAGCAGCACGCATAGCCTCAAGAATGCTGATGGGCAACGCCTCGGAGTTCGTAGAGAGTACAAAGATCTGCGCTTCCATGAGCAAATGATTCACATCGCTCTCCTGCGGCAATATGCTGACCCGGCCGGTAAGCCCGAGCGCGGCAACTTGCGCGCCCACGCGCGCCATCAGCTCTCCTGCTCCCACCAACAGCAAGCGCCATTCCTTGCATAGCAAACCGGAGAGCGCATACAGAAGAGTGCCGTGATCCTTTGGCCATGCGAAGCGCGCCACCATCACGATCAACGGGGGTTGAGCATCGATCGCTCGCAGGCGGGCAAATGGGATCTCCGCTATGCCGTTATGCACCACCTCCAGCTCCTTGGCCGGGCAGACGCTGAACCGCTGGGCCAGCATCCGCTCGTACTCGCACACGTTGATGACACGCGTACCGAGCCGGGCCGCCAGACGTTCTGCGCAGCAAAAGAGTGGCTTGGTGCGCAACGAGCTGCGATCGAAGATGGACCACCCGTGCGGAGTAAACACACTGGGGATGTGGTGCAGCCGCGCGGCTGCGCGCGCCAGTGAGCCGGCCTTGGAGGTATGAGCACACACCAGGTCGGGTTTCAACTGGCGCAAGGCGCACCAAAGCTCGACCAGGGCCGCCACATCGCGATGTGGCCTCACTGGCCGGACCAGGCTGTTCACCGGCAACCAGGGAATCCCCGCCTGGCGAAGCTGGTCGGTGAACATGCCGGGCGCTCCGGTGATCACGGTAACCTCATGGCCGAGGTTGCGCAGCCCGAGCGAGAGCTCGCGCACATGGCTCTGAGCTCCTCCAAGAACATCGCCCCGGGTGAGCACATGAACGATTTTCATGCCCGCCCCCTGCGATCTTTTTCGGGTGTCAGCAGCGACCCAGGGAGGAAGGTCTCGCTCGAAGGCCGTCCATACCAGACCGCGAGCAAATTCCACAGAGTGCGCCACTCAGCGAGCTCCGCTGCGGAAGGCGCTTGCGCTGCCTGATGACCCATGCGGTGCTCGAAGCCGGCGGAAACGGCGGCGCAGTTGGCGGCAAACCTCGCGGCCGAGATACCCAGCAGTTGCAACTTCTGCCACCCGCGCGGACAGCCGCCAGGTTGCTTGCAGACGTACTGTATATGCAGCAGCTTGTAACGCAGGAGCTTCTTGAGTGTCATCCGTTCCCTCCGGTATCCCAATAAAACCTGGGGAAGATTGGCAAAGCGGCTAAGCCGGTAGCTGCGCAGCAGCAGCTCCTGATCCTGCGCGAGCCACGCACTTTGGTCGTAGCGCCAACGGCGAAACCACTCCATGCGGCCCATCCAAAGTGGATGCCATAAGGGAAAGCCCCGGAAAGGAGAGCGGGTGATGCCGGCATGGTCTGTTGCCGGGTTAAAGCGCCAAAGTGGGTGGCCGTGTTTGCCGAAGACCATGGCGCCGGCACTGCACAGATCTATTTCCGGATGAGCAACCAGGAAAGCGATTTGCTGTTCCAGCCGGCCGGGATAGGCAATATCGTCGGCATCCATCCTGGCCAGGTATTGGCCACGCGACCGGTCGATGCATTCATTCAATCGGGCCGCGAGCCGCAGCCGCCGTCCGTCACTCCAGCAGATCAAGCGCGGGTCGCGGAAACTGCGGGCGATGGTCAGACCCTGATCGTCGGAACCGTCATCGCAGAGCAAGAGCTCAAATTCGCCGTAGCTCTGATTCAGGATAGAGCGGATGGCCAGCTCCAAAGTAGTGGCGCTGTTGAAGAAGGGCATCGCGATGGTGATGACAGGGTTGGTCATCGGCTGTGGGCAACCACTCTCGAACCAGAACCCCGAGGCAAGTCTCCGCCAAGGGAGTGAAAGACGACCGCGTATTGTTGTGCCAACCGCTGCAGGCTGAAGCGCTCCTCGACCACCACGCGGCCGGCGGCGCCCATGCGCTGGCGCAGATCCGCGTCGCTGAGCAGCGTGGTGAGTGCATCGACCCATTGCTGCTCGCAACCTGCGCTCAAGCCCACCTCGCCCATCGCCAATACTTCGCGATTCATTCCAGCCGCGGTGACGACCACCGGCAGTCCCGCCGCCATGTAGCACAGCATTTTGTAACTGCACTTGCCGTTGCACCAGGCGGTGTCGGCCAACGGCATCAGGCCGATCGACATGTGCGCGAAAGCAGCTAACTCGGTTCGAGGCGTCCAGAACTCAAACTCGATCCGGGACTCCGGGAGGTGCTTGAACCGCGGTTGTTTATCGGCGACGATCAGTAGCTTGGCCCGGCTGCAGTGCTGGAACACGCGCAGCAGCGCTCCTTCGATCGAGTAGAGGAATGGAAAATTGCCGCTGGTGCCGGTCCAGCCCAGCACCAATGCGGGCACGCCTTGCCGGGAACGGCGCGGCCGATACCACGATGTGTTTACCGCCGTAGGGATGATGGTGACGTTTGCGTTCCATCGGGAAAATTGGTCAGCTAGAAAACTGTTGCCGCACACCACCAAGTCGCTGGCTTTGGCCAGAGCCTGAGCGCGGTGGCCACCAGTATTGAGCCAGACGGCATCATCGACGTCGAGGATCATCGGCCGCTTCGCCAACGCTTGAAGGGGGGCAAAGGCGGGGAGGAACTGGCGCGAGAGCCAGGTCACATCGGCATTCCAGGAGTAGGTGAGGGCCGCCGTGCGCGCCGCCGCTGTCGCCGCCATCCACAACGGGCGCAGGCCGCGTTGCGAAGGCAATATGTTGCCCCACGGCAGCGGGTATTCGCGTACCGCGATGCCGAGCTTTCCCAGCGGGTCGATGTATTGGCGCACGCGCGCCCGGGCGCTGGGCACCATCACGCCTCCGGTATACGCGGCTACGCGCACGATGGAGACTCCACTCCATCCCCGTGTTCCGAGCGCAGATGACCGTGCAAGGTAATGTTGGGAGCGAAGTAGACAATGGTGGGGATCGCCCCCGCCTTGACCCAAAACATGATCTGGGCGAAGTACTCCTCGGAGAAGATGGTCATGACTGTCGCGTAGACGAATGCTCCCAGGGTGAAAACGGCCCAGCACTTGCCCCAGGTAGCGCAGCGATATACATAAGCGCTGAGAAAGCCGGCTAGAAACATTAGCCCGATGACTCCGGCCATTCCGCCGTGGTCCATGTAGTAAGGCAGGAACACGGTATAGACGTTGGTTATCTGGCTGGGTGAGATTTTTGTGTATTCAAGATTGCGGTCGTGCTCAGAATACGTCGCGCCGAATCGATTTGCGATCCGCTTGGCGAACTTACCCAGATCCCAGCCATACCGCAGCTCCGGATTTTGCCGATTCTGGTCGAAGGCAATGATTCCGCCCAGCCAGTAGGTGCCGATACCCTCGGCCACGCGGGGAAGATTTTCCGTCAACGACGCTCCCGCATCCGCCCCGTATTTGCCCATGGCAATCTGTCCCGCAGAAAAGACGAGCAGGAATATAAGACCTACGATCCCCAGCAAGCGGATGGGGGCAGCGCCCCGCTTGAGCCAGAGCATTACCACCGAGCTGATTAGTAAGAGGAGCACCTCGGAGCGGGCGCCGTTCAGTAGTTGATATCCCGTGGCGAGCAGGACCAGGAAAAGTGTGCGGCCCCTGCGCCTTCCGGTATCGGCGTACTCGTACACGGCGATCAGAGCGACGATGCTCAGTAGAGGCAGAATGAGGGACTCGAGTGAAAGGGCACTGTGGCCGGATACGTTGGCCTTGCTGGACGCGATGCGGATTCGTCTCCACATACTTTCCCGCGGGGCAATCGTTTCGCTAAGTTGTTTGAAATAGAAGTAGGAGAAAGGGATATTCAACACCAAGAGTAACCAGGCGATCGTCAGCCATCGGTCGACCTGGGTACGGCGCTTTGCGTTCACCGCGGCCAGTGTTCGCCCATTCCGTAAGGGAACAATGACGGCGATCATTCCTCCCAGAGAAAAGGCGAGAACGCCGGCGAGGACGATTTCATCTGCCCTGGTGGTAAGAGGGAAGTACCGATCCCCGCACGCCCAGATAACGAAGAGCGTGATCGTCCACACGATGCCCAGGGATGCCGGCGGAAAGAGGACGGAGTGCCCGTAGCGGTACATGGCCGCGCTCCACAGCGCGAGTAACATCACTGTGAGCGGGAGGGTCACGCAGCCGCCCATTGGGGCAAAGGCGCGGTATCTAACAGCAACATGCTCTCTTGCTTATTGGGCATGACGTGTAGTCCTTATCTTCAAGAAGGGGGACAGAGTCCGGTGTTAGGCGCTGCCTACTGCTGTGTAGTAACGGGCATAGGCTTTATAGGTGGCATCGGTTACGATCGCCGACTCGTTCAAAACGATGCCGGCGATCGGTACATTCACACGGCGAAGAGTTTCTACCGCATCTCCCACCGCCTTCATCGGGGTATGTCCGCTGCGCACGGCCAGGACAGTTACATCCGTGGCGGCGGCCAGTTCCAGCGTTTCCGCGCACCCCAACAACGGTGGTGAATCCAGGACGACCAGGTCGAACTCCTTGGTGGCCTGGGCCAAGATGACACGCATCCGCGGCCCGATCAGCGCTAAGGCCGCCGGCAAGGGCGTTCCGGAGCCAAGAACGAAAAGGTTCGGGCGGACAGCGACCGCACGGGTGGCTGTTCTCATAGGAATGGTCTGCGCCAGCACCGAAGCCAAGCCGGCATCGGGGTCTAGGCGAAGCATCCTCTCAATCGCCGGTTGGCGTAAGTCGCCGTCGATTAATAGCGTGCGTTTGCCTTGCTCCGCGTTGGCCATGGCCAGGGAGAGCGCGAGCGTCGATTTTCCCTCACCCGGGACGGCGCTGGTTACCAGCACGCTCTTGGGCACATGCGCCTGGGTGGAGAGCATCAGGTAGCCCCGCAGGTGACGTACGCCCTCATCGAAGAATCCGCCTTGGATGCTGCGCCAGCGGTTCCCAGCGAAGCGCACGCCTTCAGAATCAAGAGCCAACCGGAGATGCATGTCCATCACCTGGGGCAGTGCACAAACCACAGAAATGCCGAGCGCCTCCTCCATCGGCTCGATCTCTTTCGCGGTCACGTCGGTTAGCTCGGCGGAGACAAAATATGCGGCGCACGCAAGAGAAAAAAAGGCCATGCAGCAGGCGACAATCAGCGGCCAATTGGGAAAGATCGGCTTGGCGGCAGGCCGCGCGGAATCCGCCAACCGGATGATGTTGTTTTGCAGTTCGGAATTAATGCCGGATTCCTTGATCTTGGCGAAGAGAGCTTCGTAAACCCGTTCCGCTGCTTCCGCCTCGTGCTTCAGCTGCAGGTAATCAAACGACTGTGAGGTCAGGTCGTCGACCTGCTGTTTGGTTTCGGCGACGGCCGCCGAGAGCATGCGCTCGCGCGCCAGGGTCTGGCGGTAATCCACGCCTATACGGATGGAGACGTTGCGGCGGCTTTCGTCCAACGCAGCAGTCGCTTCCTCCACCTGGGCCGCCGCCTTGCGGTACTCCGGATGCTGATCGCCGTAGGTTGCGCCGACCAGTGCCAGATTTGCCTTGGCTATTTGCAACTTCTCTACATCTTTGGAGAGATCGCTCGATTGCGCAGAAACCTCGACCTCGGGCAGCGAACCGTCGATTGCTTCACGGTATACCGCCTCTTTGGTGATCCGATCCGCTTGGGCGACGCTGTTCTCGGTATTCAGCGCCTGCAGCCTGGCCACCAGTACGCTTGTCTTCTGCTCCGGATCGGCGGTTCCCAGGTCTCGCTGGTACACCATCAGTGCCTTGTGTGTCGACTCCATCTTTTGCTTTAAGTCAATCAGTTGCCGCTCCATGGACGAGGTGAGCCGGCCCGCCTCCTTAGTGCGCGTCTCGAAAATTTCGCGCAGGTAGGAATCGGCAATGGCGTTGGCGACATTAGCTGCGACCTGAGGATTTGTATCCCGATAAGTGATCGTCAACAAGTAGGTATTGGGATTCCGTTCGACCTTCAGATGCTTTAGGATGATCGGCGCACTTCGGATGGCGGCTTCCTTTTCGCGTGAATAGCGCCAAAACCAGTAACGTTGCAATTGGTGTTCACGCTCCAGCAGGTTGTAGCGTTCTGCTACCGGTCGGAGGATGGTGTCGGCCTGCAACAGGCTCTGCTGCGTCGCCATGAACTGGTCGTCCCCGGTGGTCATGAGGTGGTCGGATCCAACGGTCTCAGGCACCGCTTGGCGGTCAATCGCTATCAACGCGGAGCCCGCATTGATAGCGGGCGACAAGGCGCACGCGAGCGCAACCAGAGCGGTTAGCCCTATGCTCAGTACGGCGATCATCTCCCAGTGGCGGCGTACGATCTCCGCATAAAAGGTGAGCGGCCGCTGAAATTCCGCGGGATCGCTCAGCCTGGGATGCGGCTTCCGTGTCACGATGGAGTCGGGCATATGCTTGCATCCGTTCTGGGGGTAGATTTAAAGGTTTCTATCAACCTAAAGGGTGGCAGCGAAGCCGGGGGATGGTGGATCGTGCAGAGCCCGGCTCAATGTGAGCTCCAGATGGCGGCCGACACCGCAGCATTGCCCATGCCGGTCACATGGTTCAGCACGCTCGCGCTGGCCTTCAGCTTTCCATTGATTGGAACGTAGAGAATGTCGTTGGGAGCGAGCTTTACATCCTCGGATTTTCGATCCAGAATGCGTCTTAGCGGAACCTCTATCTCGGTTTTTTGCAGATTGCCCGATTCTGTCCGGTAAATATAGGCCTTGCTACGGCTGAATGAGTCCAGTCCGCCGCTGAGCGCGAGTAGTTTGAGCACAGTGCTGTCGTGCATATCTTGATAGGGAAATGCTCCCGGCCGCTTCACATCGCCCACGACAAATACCTGTTCGCATTGCGGCACGCGAATCTGCGCGCCTGCGGTGACTGGAATGTTCAGCTCCGGGTGAAGTCCGTCGAAGAGCTGGCGCACTGAGATTCGTTGTACGCTGCCGTTGGCTTGCTCGAGGATAATCTCCGGCCCGGCATCGGGCAGTAGACCCCCCGCTTGGCTTAGCGCGCCCAGTACTCGCAGGTCACCCAGTTCCTGGATGGTCATGGGTGTCTTGACCTCCCCGGCAACAATGACATCGCGGCTGCGATACTCCACAACGGAAACATCGACGACCGGGTTGACCAGAAGATGTTGCGCCTTCAGGCTGGCGGCTATTTTGTCGCGCAGCGCATCCGGCATCAACCCCGCCGCAGCTATGGGTTTGTTCAGTAGCGGCAGGTTCAGATTTCCGTGCTGGTCAACGCGGAAAGTCTGCGAGAGTTCCGGCGAATCGTCAACAGCCAAGTGAACAAGGTCGGAGGCTCCGATCCGCTGGAAGGGCAGATTGGAGCCTCCGATGGCAACAGGTGCTGCAGGGGAGACTGGCCCAGGTTGGGGGGAAGACAAACGCTGCGCCGCGGTGGCGATAGAGAGCAGGCTCGGAACGATCACTATTGCCACAGCAAGTTTTCTCATGGTTTCACGCTTGTATGAGGACACCTTAGGGCGACGGGATTAAACGAAAGTGGAGACGAAGATTAATTATTTCTCAGCTCCCTGTGTGATTCTAGAAGCAGCGACCCGCGGCTTCTCCGATAAAAGCCGTGTACGCACGCTTCTTCCGATAGGAATTTGGCCCCCGGCAGACGCTCATTCGCAACAGAGAGGCTTCGCCTCCGGCCAAGGCAAAATATGGCGTGAATCGAGTACCCACGGTTGGCTGCCGGTACGGCGGGACAGGATCATTACTTATGCGCCCGAATCCAATGGCTCGCGCAATTTATAAGTACGCTCATACTTTCTGTTACATCAGTAATGCACACCAACGGTAATTGTGACTGCCTTCGGCCGATAGGATATTGGCTTTAGCTTAAATACGATTTATCACGTCGCTGCGCGCAATTCGTCTTACTACCCTGCGGTAATTGAGGACGCCTGCTAGCGGCACGCAATCAGGGCCTGAGCGCCAATTGCAATACCGCTGTGTCCACAGATAATCGCTCTAGATTTGCGGAGGGCTCAAGTGAACAAGTTCATGGCGCTTTTCGTTTTAAGCATGGGCGTGCCGGCGTTAGCAACGACCTACACCGTCCCGGCCGGCTCCAGTGCAGCAGCCATTCAGGCAATTGTGAATACAGCCGGATCGGCGGCGGGCAACACGGTCATGTTCTCCGCCGGCTCTTATAGCCTCGCTTCCACCGTGATTTTGCCCTGCTCCAACGGTACCGTCTACACTGGGCCAAACGTGGGTGTGGTTACCCAAGTCAATATACCGACAGCGGTCCTGACCAGCGCGTCGACATTGAGTTATGCTCTGCAGACGAACAGCAATGGTACCTCTTTTACCGGGGATCAGGGATGCACGATCCAGTATTTGGAATTTTCCGGCACGCAGGGGGGCATTTACGTTACCCATCCCTCTTCGGGGATTGTCATTCGAGTACAACTATTTCACCCTCAATGATCCTCCGGTTGGGGGTGGGCAGTCGCTACAAGCCATCTATCTCGATGCCGATCACAATGCAGGCCTCGATCCGTCGACGGGCGCATCCTATATATCCATTCTATGGAATGTTTTCTATAACAACTGCGCCCGGATCAATGCCGAGGGCGGGGGAAATGGAAATGTCGATTCCGGTGGGTACTGCGCTGCGACCATCGTGAGTGCATACAATAATCACTTAGTCTGGAAAAACAATACAGTTAATGCAATTGAAGAGGGACTCAAGTTCCTCGAACAAGGTCTATTACAACAGACCAGCATCAATGCTGATGTGGAAAACAATAACATGCAGGGCAACTCACGCATTATGATCGAGACGCAACAGGATACGAATGGCGTTGCCACCTTCAGCCACAATGCTTTTTATCAGCCCAACAATCCCAATAACTACACCTTCGAATTGTCTATGCCGGAGTTTACTCCGTCCACATCTCCCACACACATAGCGGATGATAACGTCTACATCGGCGGCGTACCGATAACTGGAGAAACGGGTTCGGGAGCACATTATGGCATTGGTCTGGAGCTGTGGGGTGCGGGCAGCGTAGCTACGAACAGCCTATTCCAAGGTGGAAACGGCCCTGAGTCGTGCGGAGCCGGCTATGGCTGTACAGGGTGGAATCTCGTCGTAGGCGAGCCATTTACCAATGCCACGATTACCGGCAACTACTTTTCCGGATCAGACGCATGGACAGGCACCGCTAATAGTTTAAACAATGCGTTGACCTATGAGGACAGCGCTTCGTCCGCGAATCCCGGGCTGGTGATAAGTTCTAATACGGTGGTGCATATCAGCACTGCGATACCAACCGTTGCGCCTACGATTGCACCAGTATCCTCATCGACTGGGACCGTGGTAACGCTTAGCGACAGTGATACGCTGCATCGGCTCTCCATTTTCTACACCACGGACGGAAGCACGCCGGCCACTTTTGGACCGGGTGGCAAGGCGGGAACGACTGTGCTCTATACCGCCCCGTTCACGGTGGGAGCAGGAACAACGGTGAAAGCAATCGCCTCCTGGGGACAGGGGGCAAACCAGGGGATAGTATTTCCTTCCTTTGGATACATTCCCAGCAATGTCGTGACTCTATCCACTCCAGGCGTAGCGGCGCCCGCCACCAAGGGTGCGAAGACTATAACCAGCGGATATCTCCGCCCCAAGTCGGGCGCGAATACGATGGCGGTGGGGGGCGCTATGCAGATGACCGCATATGTTACGTACTCCGACGGCTCAACCGGTACATTGCCGGATGCGCAAGGTAACGTGGTGACCTGGTGGAATACCACCAACCATAAGGTGGCCAAAATCGCCGGCAAGGGATATGTAACAGCGTTGGCGTCGGGCCCGATCAGCATGGAGGCCATGGTTGGCCCCCTTAATTTGACTCCGTGGCCAGTGACCGTCGGCGCTACTCCGGCTCCCGCTGCGCAGTCTGTTCCTGCGGCTGCTGCCGAAGAGAGCCCCGCTTCTCGTGCGCAGGCAGCGGTCAACGCCGATGGCCAGGGTCCCACTGCTGCTCAGGCTCCTTCCGCCGCTGGCGCTCAGACTCCTGCCCCCGCCGATGCTCAGACTCCTGCCGCTACTGCTCCCCAGGCAGCTGGAACACCAGCCACGCAGAGCGGGTCCCCCGCACTTAATCCTGGGCCGGCTCCAGGGGCTCCGGGAGCTGCTCTTCCGGACACCTTCCAAGGACCGTTCTGGAGGCTAGTGTCTCCGGCCGGCGGATTAGCCTCCATCTCCGACTCTCACCTTTTCATCGCTGTTCCCGGAGGCGCGAACCATGACCCGTTGCTTCCGTCCAACCAGGCGGTGCGTGTCGTGCAAACGATAGGCAAGGAGGACTTCGATGTCGCTGTCAAGATCGACTCCCCACTGGTGGCGAGCGATGGCGACACCAGCCAGGGCGTCATGGTCCTCGCCGATAACGAGGATTTCCTCACCTTTGCTTTAACGACCAACGGGACCGGGATCGGCCTCAACGCCCGTACCGTTGCCCGTGGCGTCGCGACCACCGTGCTCGACGACACCTATTTCAGTGCCTATCAGAATCCGATGTACCTGCGGCTCACGAAGGCGGGCAGTGCTTACGTAGCTCTTTACTCGGTCGACGGAACGAATTGGACACAGGCGGCCAGCTTTACTGACACCACCGCTCCCACTTCGATTGGGCTCTTCGCCAGCAACTACAACGAGACTCCTGCCAATGCTGCTCCCGTAGTCATGTCAGTGAACTGGTTCGATGTTCAGCAATGAATGAGCATGAGAATGAGGGACTCGACTAACTTCAGTAATGCACAGCAATGGTAATGGCCACTGATATGAACTAAGAAGATAGTGGGCAAAGATAGCAGGGAGATTCTATGTTCCGTTGGCTAGGCCCGGCGGGGCACTGGAGGTAATATTGATGTACAGAAATAGATCACAATATCTCTTCGCTATCATTGCCTCGCTGGGCCTGGTGGCGGCCGCGCAGTCCGCCTCTGCCAACGGCCCGCTTCCGGGTCTTCCGGGAGCACCATTGGCAAGCAGCTTTCCTGGCCCGTTTTGGGAGGTGGTTGCGCCGCGAGGTGGCACAGCCACCGTCTCGAACCAACATCTCTTCTTGAACGTACCCGGCGGTAGCAACCATGATGCACTGATTCCGTCGAACCAGGCGGTACGCGTGGTGCAACCGATCGGCAACCAGGACTTTGACGTTTCTATCAAGATCGATTCACCCATCGTAGCGACTGACCAGAACACCAGCCGGGGTCTGATGGTGCTGGCCGATAACCAGAACTTCATCACCTTTGCACTGATGACAAACGGCACCCATCTCGGCCTGAGCGTGCACACAGTCAGCAATGGAGTCGCGGCCACAGTCTTCGAGGAAGCCGATTTCAATGATTATCAAAACCCCATGTACCTGCGGCTTTCCCGGACGGGGGTCGGCTACATAGCTTATTACTCAGTGGACGGAGTGGTGTGGGTCCAGGCCGCCAGCTTCAGTGACACCAGGGTCCCGACGTTAATCGGACCCTTTGCCGGCAATTTCAACCCCACCCCGACCAGAGCGGTTCCGGTCGTAATGGCGATTCATTGGTTCAACATCCTCTGAGGTGTATTGGCAAGTTATGAGTGGTTGGCTGCGGGGAGAAGTTCTCTTATGAGAATGAAGGCACTCCAGGTTCTTCTGGTCGAGGATAACGCGGGGGATGCCCGTTTATTGCGCGAGATGTTCAGCAAGGAGACAGCGGGCAGCTTCGAATTGTCCCACCTGACGCATATGCGCGATGCCGAGGTTCGGCTCAAGGCAGGTGGAGTCGACATTGTTCTATTGGACATGGGTCTGCCGGATGGGCATGGCCTCGAGACCCTGCGACGAGCGCGGGCTGCGTCCCCTGATGTGGTAATGATCGTATTGACTGGTATGGAGGATGAAGCACTGGCCGCCGCAGCCATGAAGGAGGGTGCACAGGATTATCTGATTAAAGGGCAGATCGAGAATCGCGCGCTTCCAAGGGCCCTTCGTCATGCGATAGAGCGGCAGCGCATGCAAAGGGAAGCCGATCTCATGCGAAAAAACGAGGTTGAGCTAAGGGATCAGTTCCTCTCCCACGTGTCGCACGAGCTCCGGTCGCCCCTGACATCGATTTATTCATTCAGCACCATCATCGCGGACGGGTTGGCGGGTGAGACGAGCCCACAACAAAATGACTACCTGCAGATCATTCTGAGGAATGTGCGCCAGCTTCAATCGATGATTGAGGACCTGCTCCAAGTCACCCAGGCGCAGGCCCATAAACTCACTGTGGAGCTGGAGTCTGTTTCGCTAAACGAGGCTATCGAGTATGCGGTTGATACACTTCGCGGAACCGCTGCCGCGAAAGAGATTAACCTGGTTTTTCAACCGTCGGGACGTTTGCCTTCTGTCCACGCCGACGCGACACGGGTGCGGCAGGTGCTGACCATTCTGCTGGACAACGCGGTCAAGTTTACGCCCGTGGGCGGCACGGTAAAGGTTGAAGCCAGCGAGTACGAGAAAGATGAGAGCATGATGCAGATACAAGTCTCCGATACTGGCTGCGGTATCGGTTCGGAGGCTCTCGAGCGGATCTTCGAGCACCTCTACCAAGTCACGGATCCCGGCCATGCCGGCCGCAGAGGCCTCGGGCTCGGCTTGCACATTGCCAAGGACCTGGTCACACGGCAGGGCGGCAAGATTTGGGTGACGAGTGAGCTGGAGAAGGGAAGCCATTTCTTCTTTACCTTGCCTGTTTTCTCGTTAGCAGGCGTGATTCGTCCGCTCCTGACGCGCGAGAAAAGTGCCGGCGATTCACTGGCGTTAATTACGGCGGAGGTCGAATGCCGGGACGGCTCGCCCGATGTGCCAAGAAAGACTTTGGATGTGGCACGCATGGTTCTGCAACAGTGTCTGCGCGCCGAATCAGACGTGCTGCTGCCCAGTATTGGACCGATCGGCGAACACAAGCGTTTCTACGTTATTGCCAACACAAAACAGGATGGGGCAGAGAGCATTGGCCGCCGTATTCAAAGCCAACTCCGGCACCACCACGAATTTCAATCGGACAACTTCACCTTCGTCATTTCGCACAGCTTTCTGCCTCCACTCACAAGAGACACCAACGAATCGATGGAAACGTTTGCGGAAGAGGTGGCTAGCGGAGTACGAGATCAAATCAACAACGTCTGCTTACAAGGAGCAATCTAGCCGTGAGTCAAAAGAAAATCCTCGTTGTCGATGACGATCCCGACGTGCGACTAGGCCTTCAACTTCGGCTCAACGCAAACCACTATGACGTTATTTTTGCAGGCGACGGAGTGGCCAGTATCGCTGAGGCACGCAAGCACATGCCGGACCTCATGATTCTGGATCTGGGCCTTCCGGCAGGAGATGGCTTCAGTGTTCTGGAGAGGTTGAAGGCGAACGAGAAATTGTCCTCGATCCCGGTGATCGTGTTGTCCGGGCGGGACCGCGTCGGCAATAGGGATCGTGCGATCAAGGCGGGGGCGAGAATCTTCCTGCAAAAGCCGACGCCCAATGAGAAGCTCCTGGCTGTCATTCGCACCGTCCTGGAGCCAAAGGAAAGTACGCCGGAGGTGGTGTATGAGTTAAGCGATCCCTCTAGCTAAGCTGCTCGCGCCCTTCTCGTTGGGATACCACGGTACTTCTTGCTCTTGACCCCAATGTAGTGCAGCATAGTCGCTGCGGCTTTTTGGAGGTCAACTTGTCTCAGCGGCTTTCCTGGTGGCTTGTGCTTGCGCTGCTCTTCACGGCCTGTGGTCCGGCGCAAGAGACGCGGGTGGTGCTGGACCGCGGCGGCAGCACCATCGTTCTCGAACCCTACGCACCCAACATCCTCCGCGTTACCCTCAGCCTGCTCAAGGAGCAGGCGCTCGCTCCTCCTGGATACGGTTTTACGGCCACCCCTTCCGCTGCCGGATGGAGCCATCAACAAAGTGAGCAGGGAGACACCTACCAGTCCAGCCGCATGACTGTGACAGTCGCCGCCAACCGGCCAGGACCAGGGAAGCCCCTGCCTACCCAACTGGACATCGCGAAGTACTTCAACGGCTCAGCTCCCGGAGCGCACATCACTTTCAGCACGCGGGACGGAACCAGGCTGCTCGATATGCAGGGTTGGGAGATGGCGGTGCCCAACCATAAGGACGGCACAGCCGGCGTGCTCAACGACAAGCGGCCTGGAGATGCCGCCTTTTACCAGGTAGGCGCGACCTTCGCGTCCCCGGATGATGAGCACTACTACGGCCTGGGCCAGAACCAGGAGGGCTTTCTCGATCATCGCGGACACACTGTCGAATGCTGGAACAACTACACCGCGACCGGAGGTCCGACGTTCTGCGTTCCCCTGTTAGTTACCAATAAAGGATATGGCGTGCTCTGGGATAACCCTTCGCAGACTACGATCCAGCCGGGCTTCAACGAACAAACGCGATGGACATCCCAGGTGGGCGACCGGGTCTCCTTCTTTGTAATCGCGGGTAACAAGATAGACGAGATCTACTCTGGGTTCAGGCTGCTGACCGGAGACACTCCCATGCTGCCGAAAGCGGCATATGGATTTATTCAATGCAAGCAGCGCTACAGCACGCAAGACGAGGTGTTGGCTGTAGCCAAGGGCTATCGCGAGCGACACTTGCCGGCGGACGTCATCGTGGTCGACTGGTTTTACTACAGCAAGATGGGACAGATGGATTTTGTACCCGCTGACTGGCCGGACCCGGCCGCCATGAACAAAGAACTCCACTCCATGGGCTTCCAGACCATGATCAGCGTATGGCCGCGCTTCGAACGTGGCACACGTTATTACGACCTGGTTTTGAAGAAGGGCTGGTTTGAGCATCTTGCAGATGGCTCGCCGATGGATGGTCTGCCCTATGACCGTGCCGGCTCAGATATCGATACAACCAATCCCGCGGCCGCCCGCTGGTTTTGGGATGTGATCCGGGAAAACATCATCAGTAAGGGTTTTGACTCCATCTGGGCGGACGAAACCGAACCTGACCTACCGCCGAACGGCGGCTACTTTTCGATTGGCCCAGGCACTCGCTACTTCGATGTTTATCCGCTCTTTCATACCGCGGCGCTATATGAAGGCTTCCGCCGCGATGTCGATCACCGGGCGCTGATCCTGTCGCGCGACGCCTATCCCGGTGCCCAGCACAACGGGACGATCTTCTGGTCTTCGGATATTTATCCCACCTGGGACACGCTGCGGCGACAGATTCCTACCGGGCTCGACGTGACTGCTTCGGGCATTGCCTATTGGGGAAATGACATTGGAGGCTGGCAGTATCTGCCCGCGGTGCATCATCCGGCTCATCCTCCGCTGCTCGATCCGTCCGATGCGCGCGATAACGTGGGTGGCTATGACGACTACCCGGAGTTGTACACGCGATGGTTTGAATACGGGGCCTTCCAGCCGAATTTCCGTACTCACGGTAGCCGGCGGTACAACGAGGTTTGGTCCTACGGGAAGCAGGCGGAGCCGATCCTGGAAAAGTATTTGCGGCTACGCTACCAGCTGATGCCGTACATCTATTCGCTGGGCTATCAGACGCATCAGACGGGCGCTCCCTATATGCGGGCGCTGTTTATGGATTTCCCCCAGGATGCGAAGGTGCAGGATCTGGGCGACGAATATATGTTCGGCCCCGCATTCCTGGTTGCGCCGGTTACGGAACAGGGAGCGACCAGCCGGATGGTGTATTTGCCCGCGGGAACTGACTGGTACAACTACTGGACAAAAGAACGCGTGACTGGCGGGCAAACGATCCGCGTGGATGCGCCCATCGATACGCTTCCGCTCTTTGTTCGCGCGGGATCGATCGTGCCCCTGGGAGAACCGGTTGAGAACACCGGCCAGGTGCAAAAGCTGGCCAAGATCCGCGTGTATCCCGGCGCGAACAGCGACTTCACGCTGTATCAAGATGACGGCAAGACCTACGCCTACGAGAAGGGAAACAGCAGCATCACCACACTGCACTGGGATGACGCTGCGGGCAAGCTCACGCAGCAAGGGGTTCCGGTAGGTTCGGAGAATGAACTGCTGGAGGTTGTTGGTCGTTAGGGAACAAGAGGCACCCGTACAGGAGCGGGCCGCCGATATAACATGGGTCATGCAGCTTCCTGTGAATCCGCCGGTCTTGCCGATGCTAGCCAAGCGAGTGGGCGAATTGCCGGTGGGCAAGACCTGGATCTTTGAGCCGAAGTGGGATGGCTTTCGTGCCTTGGTCTTCCGCGATGGGGACGAGATTCTCATCCAGAGCCGTGATCAAAAGTCCCTGAATCGCTACTTTCCCGAGCTGCTCGAAACACTGCGTTCTCAATTGCCCGCACGCTGCGTGCTCGACGGTGAAATTGTAATCGCCACGGAAAATGGTCTGGAATTTGAGACACTGCAACTGCGCATTCATCCCGCGGCATCACGGGTGAAGCTGCTATCGCAGCAAACGCCGGCATCCATTGTCTTTTTCGATTTGCTTTGCGAGGGAGACAGGAATCTGTGCGGCGAACCATTCGAAACCCGGCGCGCGGAGTTGGAAGCGCTGCTTTCCGCTGCCGCACCGCCGATTCACATCACGCCGGCAACGTACGAAGCGGATGTCGCGTCGGATTGGTTTCAGCGCTTCGAGGGCGCCGGTCTCGATGGGGTCATGGCCAAGCCGGCCGCGGGGACCTACGAGCCTGACAAGCGCGTGATGCTCAAAGTCAAACACGAGCGCGATTGCGACTGCGTTGTGGCCGGCTTTCGCTGGCATAAGAACGGCCAGGGGACTGCGATTGGCTCTCTGCTGCTTGGGCTCTTCGATGACGCCGGCTCGTTGCAGCATGTCGGCGTCTGCGCCAGCTTCACGTTGGAGAAGCGCCGCGAACTGGTGGAATTTCTCTTGCCCTATCGAGAGAACGCGCTCACGAATCATCCCTGGGGCGGATGGGCCGACCCTGGATCTGTAACCGACGGAGGCCCGCAGCGGATGCCCGGCGGACAAAGCCGCTGGAGCCAAGGCAAAGACCTGTCATGGGAACCGCTGCGTCCGGAGCTGGTGGTTGAAGTAGCCTACGAGCACATGCAAGGGACTCGCTTCCGCCACATGGCGCAGTTTCGCAGATGGCGCACGGACAAGAAGCCCAGCGATTGCACCTATGCCCAACTCGAAGTGGTTCCACCGCAAGAGCTGATGGAGATCTTCGCCGTTAAGCCCTAATCGGTGCTCACGCCTTTTTCCGGGACGCACGCATGGTTCGCCATTCCCGCGTCGGATCATCGTCCGGGTCTGGAGTTTCCTGCGGCGGTCTTTGCTCTTCGGGGACGTGTCGCAGGTTGACCCGGATGCGTGTCCAGGTAGAAGACGTACCGCGCATAGAGTCCACCAGCACGTCATCCACGGCTAAAAGCGCGGCGACCTCGGCGTACTTGCTCTTCCATCTTTCCAGACCCGCCGATCGCAGCGTCCTTATCCGGTGAGTTGGCCACCACGATCAAGGGCATCTTCGTCCGCGGAGCCTTCTTGGCCGCGGACTTGGCGCGCGAAGGTGCCACGCGCGGTGCTTCGCCTTCCACCTTGCGGAAGTGTGGAGGCCATGGCGCATCGCCCAGGCCTGCGGCCTCATCCTTTGCTGCCAGCTCAAGCAGTCCTTCGAGCGAACCAGCCTCGCCGTTCATGGCGGCGTGAGGATCGCCGAGCTCCGCAAAGCGTGTGGGCATCGTGAGCACAGTAAAGTCCGCGGGCTCGCAGTCGGGGACTTCGTGCCAATACAGGGGCGCCGAGACGCGAGCGTCGGGGAGGGGCCGCACCGAGTATGCAGAGCAGGTTGTCCGATCCTTGGCGTTCTGGTTGTAATCGAGGAAGACACCGTGACGCTCCTCTTTCCACCATTTTGAGCTGGCCAGAGCTGGCACTCGGCGCTCCACGGCACGCGATAGAGCGAGCGCAGCGCGGCGCACCTCGCTGAAGCTCCAACGCGGTTGAATGCGCACATTCACATGCATTCCGCGGGAGCCGCTGGTCTTAGGCCAGGCGCGAAGACCGAGCTCCTGGAGCAGCGCCTTCACCTCCAGTCCGACGCTGCGCACGTCTGCCCAAGCGACGCCCGGTCCCGGATCGAGATCGACCCGCAATTCGTCCGGGTGCTCGAGGTTGCCGGCGCGTACCGCATGGGGATGTAGCTCGAGGCAACCCAGGTTGGTGATCCAGGCCAGGCCAGCCGCATCATCGACGACGATCTCTTCGGCAGTGCGGCCCGAAGGGAAGGAGAGCGTAACCGTGCGCATCCAGGAAGGTCGATCGGAGGGGGCGCGCTTCTGATAAAACGCCGGGGCTTCGGCGCCATTCACGAAACGCTTGAGCACGATGGGGCGATCCTGGATTCCGTTGAGGGCCCCGGGCGCAACCGACAGGTAATAGCGCACCAGATCCAGCTTCGACAGCTTGGTCTGCCGGGAAAAATATAGCTTGTCCGGGTGAGTCACGCGGACTTCGCGGCCCTCGATCGAGAGCACCTCAGCGGTCTCTTCTTTGCTCACGAAAACAGGCTACACGCTGGGTCCGGATGTTGTCGAAGCTTTGCCGCCTATTTTGCATCCCGTCGAAATGTATGCAAGGACATTCGGGGCGGCCCCTCGAGCACAAGGGAGGCTTGCTCGAGGGGCTTCCACTGAATACCTATGCGGTTCGGTTGAACTCCTCCAGCTTGTCCAGGCACGCGACCCAGCCGCGCTCGTGCCTTGCCGCTGCATCCGCGGAGCTGAAGTGTTCGTGGGTCAAGATAAGCTCCGTTCCAGGCTCAAAGTCGCGAAACGTAATTGTTACCAAAGTCTCCTTGCCCGGATCACAACCGGCGCCCCACGTGAAGGAGAGCAATTCGTTGGGGACAATCTTGCGGTAGGTCCCAGTTGCCACATATTCGGCGTTGTCTAGTCCACGCATCTCAATCCGGTACGCGCCTCCTACACGCAGATCGGCGAGGGCGTTTGTCACCCGCATTTCTCTAGGGGCGAACCAACGTTGCATCAATTCCGGCGTTGTCCATGACGCGAAGACACGAGAACGCGGAGCCTTGATCACTCTGCGGATCTCAACCTTCAGGTCTTCACTCTTTTCTTGTTCTTGCACTGCTGCTTGCTCGCTCATGTTCTTCTCCTTCGAGGAAGTGCTGGAGAGCGTCAAGTTGCCGCCCCCAGAATTTTTCATAATAAGCCAGCCATTCCTCAGCCGGCCGAAGCGGGGCGGGGTTGAGACGCACGATCTGAAAGCTGCCTCGCCGCTCGCGCGCGATCAGTTCCGCGGATTCGAGGACTTTGAGGTGCTTGGACACCGCAGCCAGGGAGATCCGGTACGGCTTGGCAATCTCGCCGACGGTCTTCTCCCTGGCCGTGATATCGCGAAGAATCGACCGGCGCGTGGAGTCGGAAAGCGCGTGAAAGACGGAGTCCAACCGGGCAGCATTAGATTTAACCATATGGTTGAATGTATGCCGGGATAAGCTGGCTGTCAACCGATTGGTTAAATGTTTTTTGAACCAGGAAAAGTGTGCGCTAAGCGATCGATGGCGACAGTGTGGTTATGGTCTGTGGGGCGGTGGATTGCTTGCCGACCGGCAACCGAGTCAGGGTGAGGACGGTGATGTCATCGTCCTGGCCGAAGGCCTGGGCCGTCTTCGAAATAGTTTCCGCAGATTGAGCGGCGATCGCCGCCGTGCGCTCGAATCCAAAGAGTTCCCCGGACGCGGCTCGAGCCTCTACAACGCCGTCGGTGAGCAGCGTGATCTGCTCGTTTTCTTCCTGGTGAAAGGTGGACTCGGCGTACGTGGACTCCGCGACGAGGCCCAGCGGAAGGCCGTTTTCCAGTGGAAGTTCGCGGCCGTTGAGGTAGGGAGCGATGTGTCCGGCATTAGCAACCGTAACTGTTCCGTCCGCGGCAGCCAGCAGAACCAGGCAGGTAGTAAAGCCACCGCGGGAGCGGCCCAGCATGCGCTGGTTCATCGCGGCGAGTATTTCGCCTGGGCTCTGGGTGTAGTCGGCCAGGGTACGCAGTGTGCCGACCAGCAATGAAACGGTCATGGCGGCCGGCATGCCCTTGCCGCTGACATCGCCGATACACAGTAGAACCGCATCGTGTTGCGCGGGAAGAATCTGGAAGAAGTCGCCGCCTACCTGGCCAGCCGGCTGGTAGATGGACTGAATCGAGAAGCCGCGAATGGGTGGCACGGCTTCGGGAATCAGGACCTGTTGCACTTCTTGCGCCTGCTTCATCTCCAGTGTCATTTGCCGCTGCGCCTGCGCGGAACGCACCCAGCGTCTCACCAGGAGAGCGCACAGTGCCAGAGCCAGCAGGAACCCGGTAATCTGCTGCAGGGTCAGTGTTACGCCGAAAGGAACAAAGAGCCTGCGAATGTGCAGGAAGGTAAGCTGGCCCGCGAGCCAATCACCCCAGGCAAGGACCACCCCTGGCAACAAGAGCCAGCCTTCCACTCCCAGTTTTCGAATGCCCCGAAACATCATCCAGAACATCAGCAATCCGAAGATCGCCTCTAGCGCCTGGGCAAGAACGTAGGATGTGGGAGCGAACCTAGCTGGGACGAAGAACAAGAGATCGAACGCGCCCGCGAAGGCAAAAGCCTGTGCCAGCGATAGCAAAGCCGCGGCCCAGGGGAGCAAAAGCGGGCGGTCCAGGCGGAACCAGGCCCTCAACAACATGATCCACGTGAACTTGACCGACGGGATCAAGAGCACGTTACAAACCCAGAACTCGGCCGGAACGCTGATGGTCTGCGTCCAGGCGGCCAGCGCGGTTTCCCCCCCCCCCAGGCCCATCATCAGGAGCAGAGATCCCATCCAGAAGTAGACCCGGTCCGTGCGGTCAATCAGGAACAAGCTGAACGCGATCACACCCAAAAGCAAATACGCCAACGCCGTCAGCGCCCAGATAGCATTTTGGCGCACTAGGTCCAGCCAGCGAAGCTGATACGCGGCGTCTACCGCGTCGGCGGCCCCTACCAGGGGAGCAAGATGAAATCCTCCCGCGTCCGTTAGGGCCAGCAGGGATTGCGGCGACATCCAAAAGCGAAAGGCAATCACTTCCTCTTTTGTGCCGCTGACACTGTCGGGCAGGGGGAAAGCCATGGGCGCGGAATAGTAATACTTCGGTCGCTTTCCTCGGAACCGCCCAAACGCGCCCAGGAGTGTTCCGTTGAGGAACAGTTGGTAGGCATCGTCGAAATTAGCCGGTCCAGCCAGGGCAAGCTTTTCGGCCGCCTGCGCTTGGACCTTCACTCGGATGCGATACCAGGCATAACCTGAATAACCACGATGCCCTCGCTCGCCCCAACCAGGCACATACCCTGATAGTCCCTGGAAAGGGTTCACGGCGTCTTTGGGCGTTAGATCCACCGTTTCCCACGTTGCGTCGTCAAACCCAGGCTGCGCCCACAGTGGCTGGTTGGTCGTAGGGTCGATGGGCGAGTCTCCCACTTGAAACTTCCACGGCCCATACAGCGGAACCATGGACTGACCCAACTGGATAGGTACAGTGGGGGTTGGGGCAGCGGGGGCGCTCGATTGCGCTGTCGCCCGTATGCCGCACACCAGCCACACGGTGAGCAGAAAGACGGGAGTGAAGCGTCGTGCCATGGTCTACCTCACATACGGGGCCACTCTTCAGGGGAGAATACAGGTTATAGGAGAGGAATCACCTCGACCAGCACATCCTTTTCTCGCGCCACCTGTACCGGGTTGCGCAGAGGCCGGCCGAAGCCGTCGAAATGGACTTCCATGACGTCGCCATCCTTCAGCTCGACACCCTGTCCGAAGCTGAGCGAATGGGCTCCCAGAAAGTGGATGTGTACGTCCCCTGGGCGGCGATGCAATGCGAACTTGAAGTGGTGATGCTCCAGGTTGCGCAGGCTGTGAGAAAGTTCCTCTTCGCCGCTCGCAATCGGTTGGGACCACAGTGGCTTATTGCCGCGGGTGATGCTCACCGTGCCTGGCACGGCGCGAAAGTCGGGATCGACGACCAGTTCCGGCCCGATCGAACAAGTGCGCAACTTCGAGCCAGCCAGGTTGAGGTAATTCTTCTTCTCGAAGCGGTGGTCAGAAAACTCATTACCTTGGGCCATGCCAACTCGATACGGTTGACCGTCCGGACCAATCACATATACGACCGCAATTTCCGCCTCTTCGCCGCCGTCGTCCGCGTAAGAGGGAACCAGCAGCGGTTCGCCTTGCGCGCGCACCATCGCACCATAGCCCTTGTGAAACCACTCCGGGGCGATCCCTATCTCCCCTGCTTTAGGGCGACCGGCTTCCATACCCCAGTTGAACATCTTCATGCTGTCGGTCAGGTCCTGTTCCTTGGCCATGTGCATCGATGCCCGATCGCGGGCGCTGCCCATGTGGGTCAGCCCCGTACCCGAGACCAGGCAGCGGGCTGGTTCCTGGGGATGATCGATGGGCACCAGCAGCTTCGAATGCGCGTTCCCACGGTAAATCGGGTCGTAGTCGAGCGACTCCTCCGTAAGATGATCAGCCACCACGCTGGTTAATTTTTTGCCGCTCGCGATGGCCGCTTGGGCCAGCCCATACACGGAATTGAAGTCGCGCAGCAAACGCAACTTTGGTTCTTCCACCACCGCTACGCGGCGCGCGTCGCCGGTTTTCAATTGCACCAATCGCATCTTATCCTGGCCCTGTTTTACTCAATGCTCTGAAAATTTTTGATTCGCTTTTCGTACTTCATTTGGTTGGCCACGTCACACGCAATAGCGAAATACCCATGCGGGGCAATTGCACATCCACTCGTATCGCTCCATTTTCCGGAGTAATCCAGCGCGGAGAGTCAAGTAGTTGCAGCTGGCCGGCAGCTTGCAGTTTTGCGTATTGCTCGGGTGTAGGGTTCTGAGGCGATCCCATCTCTTTCCACACCGTGTAAGCATTGCTGTAATGATCGTCAACGCGGTACTGCTGCAACAGCACCCGCGATGCAGAAGAAGGAATGGATTTTAACGACACAACGAGGGCAGCGCCGGGGGCAGCAACGTCATCGTCATGATAGTTCCACACCAGCACAGAGGCTTGCCCGGTTGTGCTGGTGGCCAGGGCGTCAATGTCCGGATCCTGACGCACACTGTTTTTTAAAATACTATCCAGCGGCACCCCGCCGCTGCTGATTGCCGCCACGCGATCTCCACTCATCAGTCCGGCCATGCGGAAAAAATTCAGAACCGGCTTATCGACGCCATTGGTGGCCAGCGTGCGATAGCCGTCGAAGTACGGCTTTCCTTCAAACTCAAACGCCCAGGTCAGCATCCCCAGCAGGTTCATGTGATCGCGGTCCGCCAGCTCTAAGAGGCCTTTCATCGCCGCCGCGGTATAGCTGGGATACAGGGGCCCGTTGCGATAAGCATTGGGCGGATAGAGCCGCGCGGAGCAAGCCGCACAGCCTTCCGGATCCGCTTCACTCAAAATGATGGGAAGGTTTTGAAACTGAGGGAAACTGCGCACGATGGCGAAGCCGTCGGCGGCATTGTTGAGTTCGTGGTCGAGGCCCATCTGCACGTGACCATCGACTACGTTTGGGCTTCCCTTAACGTGGAAGGAGATAAAGTCCAGCGGGATTCGGTCGCCGGTGGCCGCGCTCTTTTCGGTCGCGCAGTGGGCGAGAAAGAGCTGGAGATACTGTGAAGCGTTCCCCTGCGGGCCTGGTCCTGTAGTCGCCGGCCCACCTACTCGCGCGTTGGGAATCGCCTGCCGTACGCCCGCGACCGCGTAATCGTAAAGTTTGTTGTACTCCTCCTCGGTTCCTTTCCAGTAGTACTTGCCGTTGGGCTCGTTCCACACCTCCCAATACCAGCTGGAGACTGTCTCCATGCCGTAGCGCTGGACCATGTGCGCGGCCACTTGATGATTCAGCTCTTGCCATCGCTTGTAGTCTTTGGGAGGAAACGACCAGCCCTCCATTTCTCCGGGCTTGAGCGGCCATCCTATATGGTAAGGATCGGGATGAGTCGAAAGCGCCTTGGGCATAAACCCGAGCTCCACCATGGGGCGCACCTGTGCGGCAGCATACGCATCGAAGATCTGGTCGAGTATGGTCCAGCTATAAATGGGTTTGCCCTGCGCATCCTCGGTGTAGACGTTGGACGAGCTCCATTTAAGGTCGGGCTTGCCATCTCCCGTGGCTAGCAGGAAATGTGCCCGGATATAGACCGGAACCGGACTCAAATCGTGCAGCTGGCCAAGCAACGCCTTGCCATTCGGCGTGACGCTGTAACCGGACTCGTCGTAGCCAAACCAGCTGTAGATGGGCGCGAACTTACCTGCGGATTTCGCCAGATCCACGTCGATATGAACCGGGCTTTGCGCCCTGGAGACCGGCGTAGTCAGCAGAAGGCAAAGCAGTGAGCGATGGCAAAACCATCTCAATTGGGCGAGGCCCACCCTGGACATCCTTATCTTGCTCACGACAAACAGGCTACACCTTTCCTGCCGCGGTTACCTCAGGCTGCATCTAATAGGGCTGTGCGTTGCAAGGAGACACATACCTTATGAATTTCGGTAACCTCAAGTCGTTGGCTTTGATCGCCGCCCTCGGATTAACTTTCCCCGTGTTCGCTCAAAATTCTGATTCCGGTCCAAAGCAGGATATGAAAAATGCGGGTACGGATACCAAGCATGCCGCGACGAGCGCAGGACACGGCGTGAGCGAAGGGAGCAAAACGGCGTACAACAAGACAAAATCGGGAACCGAGAAGGGTTACGACAAGACCAAGTCAGGAACCGAGAAGGGCTACGACAAGACTAAGTCGGGAACGGAAACTGGCTACCACAAGACAGTGCAGGGAACCAAGACCGGTTACCACAAGACTGCGCACGCTACCAAGACCGGTGTCCACAAGGTCGAGGGCAAACCGGACACGCCGAGCAACAACCCTCCTCAATAGCGGGTCCGCGCTCAACCCCCGTCATTGATGAGGGAACGAGAAGTAGAACCCCGCAGGTCCGTTAAGGCTCATGGCTCCAGTCACAGGCGATGGTGCAGCCAGTGTTGCTGCTCTCCTGGGCCATTTCCAGCGTGCGTATGGTTTTCCAGGCCTGCAGCGGCGTGACCTCAAGAGCCGCGTTGCCATGGAGGGCATCGCGCAGGTTGATATAGTAACCGCGGTAGTCGCCGGGCTCGGTGGGGATGCGCGTGCTTACCGGCTCACCGCCCTCGTCCATAGTGAGGGTTCCCCAGTGCTCGGGACTTTCCACGCCCCAGGGCTTGGAGGAGAACATGTCTCCAGCGAGCAGATGGGCCTCCTGGGGATCAATCCCGAATTTGCGGAAAGTGCCCAGCGTGCCGTTGAGGGTGAAGCGCGCTCCCGGAGCCCGCGCCAGGCAGGTAGCGCGGAGCCATACCCCCAGCCCCGACGCAGCCGGCTGCTCCAGCGATGCCGGGTAGTGTAGATAGAGGTCGAAGGCGTCATCTGACCGAGCCTCCTCGCGCTCCACCCGCACACTCGCCCAAACGGACTGGGGAACGCCAAAGAGCACCAGCGCCTGGTCCACCAAATGCGCTCCCAGATCGAAAAGAACGCCTCCGCCGGGCGAGCCGTCCTCCCGCCAGGCGTGCAGCCTGGGGGCCAAACGATAACGATCGTAATGAGACTCGAATTTGACCAGCCGGCCCAGCTGGTCGCTGTCGAGCAACTTGCGCACGGTCTGGAAGTCGCCATCCCAGCGTCGGTTCTGGTAGACGCTGAGCAGGCGATGGCGGTCACGGGCCAACTGGATCAACTCCGCCGCCTCGCTCGAATTCAGGGCAAAAGGCTTATCGATGACCACGTCGCGGTCGGCAAGCAGGCATTGCCGGGCAATAGGCAGGTGGGTGGCGTTTGGGGTAGCCACCACAACCACCTGGATGCTGGTGTCCTCCAGCAAAGCCTCGACGGAGGGCACCACCTTGACATGAGGAAAAGCAGCGGCGGCTTCCGAGCCGCTCCGCTGCACAATTGCGGCTAACTCCAATCCCTCCACTGCTTCGATGACATTTGAATGGAAGATGCGTCCGGCAAATCCAAAGCCAATCAGGCCAACCCGTATACATTTCATGAATCCCGCAGCGCTCCTATGACTCTTTATACGTCAGGGACTCGCGGTGGCTGTTCCCCCGGAAAATTGGGTGTTTTTTCCTGCTTGTTCGGGAGCCCTTCCGGGGTGTACTGAGCTTGACAAAAGGGCAGCCAGGCAAGAGTATTAAATCCTATGCAGGCAATGCATTATCCCGCTGGTTGTTGTTGCTGTGACAACTGTTGTTCCTTGTCACGACAGGCGGGTGTGAGTGTTTGCTAGCTGAGAAGTAGGGTTTCCCAAACCAGACTTTGTATTTCAGATGAGTATCACAACCGCTGCCAGAACCCTGGCGAGCGGTTTTTTTATTGGACCAATACACAGTGGGAACCGAAGGAGCTGGATTGGCGAGCTTGGGAGTCCAAACGATGGAAGCGGGCGTAGCGCCAAAGCTTAGCCATCTACAGTTGTTGGAAGCGGAAAGCATCCACATTTTCCGCGAGGTCGCGGCCGAGTTCGAGAAGCCGGTCATGCTGTACTCCATCGGGAAGGATTCCTCCGTCATGCTGCGCCTGGCGCAAAAGGCCTTCTACCCCGGGCCTATCCCGTTTCCCTTGTTGCACGTCGATACGGGCTACAAATTCAAAGAAATGCTCGCGTTCCGCGATGACTACACCCGTCAGTTGGGGGTCGAGCTGTTGGTGTGGCGTAATGAAGAGGCTCTGGCTGCGGGAGCCAACCCGGTCGCCCTGGGAACGCGCCGCTGCTGCGGATTGCTGAAGACTACTGCGCTACTCGATGGCCTACGGGCGCACGGCTTCGACGCAGCCTTCGGCGGAGCGCGCCGGGATGAAGAGAAATCACGCGCCAAGGAGCGCATCTTTTCCTTCCGCGATGGCGCCGGGCAATGGGATCCGAAGAATCAGCGTCCCGAACTCTGGAACCTCTATAACGCACGCGTGAACCCGGGCGAAAGCATTCGCGTCTTCCCCTTGTCGAATTGGACAGAGCTGGATGTTTGGCATTACATCCACCTGGAAAAGATTCCAGTGGTGCCGCTCTATTTTGCCCAGGAGCGCCGCATGCTGGTGCGCGGCGACAGTCTGATTCCCGTGGAGCAGTCATTCGTACAGGGATTGCCCGGGGAAGAGCAATGGGTCAAGTGCCGCCTGCGGTCGCTGGGGTGCAGTCCGTGCACGGGAGCCATCCGCTCCGATGCCGACACAATTCCCAAGATCATTGCCGAGTTGGTCGCGTTTCGCTCTTCCGAACGCGCCAACCGCGTCATCGATCACGATCAGGACGGATCGATGGAGCTGAAGAAGAGGGAGGGCTACTTCTAATGCCTCTATCGCTCGATCGCGGCGCTATGGAAATGGAAGATATGTTTTCGATGGAGGAGTTTCTCGCCGCGGAACAGGCCAAAGACCTGGTACGCTTCAGCACCGCGGGCAGCGTAGACGATGGCAAATCGACACTGATCGGCCGCTTGCTGTACGACTCGCAGAACGTCTATGAGGATCACGTTCGCGCAGTTACCAAAGCAGCCACCGGGAATGCCGCCAGCGCGATCGATTTTGCCCAGCTTACCGATGGCCTGCGGGCGGAGCGGGAGCAGGGCATCACTATCGATGTTGCCTACCGCTACTTTTCCACTACCCATCGCAAGTTCATCATTGCCGACACACCCGGTCACGAGCAGTACACGCGCAACATGGCTACCGGCGCGTCGACTGCGGATGTAGCCATCATCCTGGTCGATGCGCGCAAGGGCATTCTGACTCAGTCGCGGCGTCATGCGTATATCGCCTCGCTGTTGGGCACGCGCCACATCGTAGCCGCGGTCAACAAGATGGACCTGGTGGATTATTCGGCGGAGACCTTTGCCGCGCTGGAGCGCGACTTGCAACAGCTCGCGTTCAAGCTGGGCATTGAAGGGTTGCTCTCCATCCCCATCAGCGCGCTACACGGAGACAACGTGGTCGATCGGGGCATAAGGATGCCGTGGTATGAGGGTCCTACTCTGCTCGAATACCTTGAGACCGTGCCTACCGGGCGGGATGTGGCCAACGCGCCCTTCCGCCTGCCGATTCAGCGCGTGATCCGCCCTGACCAGCACTATCGTGGTTTTGCGGGGCAAATAGCCGCCGGGTCAGTTTGGCCGGGTGATCGCGTGATTGCACTGCCTTCGGGCAGAAGCAGCCGCGTGAAAAGCATTACCACCTTCGATGGCGATCTGGACCGGGCCGTGGCGCCGATGTCGGTGGCGCTTACCCTCGAGGATGAACTCGATATCAGCCGCGGAGAGATGCTTGCCGCCGCGCACCAGGCTCCGGCAGCAACGGCGAACTTTCGTGCCGCATTGGTCTGGATGGATGCTGAACCTCTCGATTTGAGCAGGAGCTACCTGCTGAAGCATACCTCGCAGACAGTCAAGGCCAGCATCCGGGCCATCCAGCATCGCGTCAACATGCAGAACCTCGAGCCCGAACAGGCAGCAACGCTCGAGCTCAACAGCATTGGCGTGGTCGAGGTGGAAACCACTCGCCCGCTGTTTCTGGATACCTATGCTGCCCAGCGGACTACCGGCAGCTTCATCCTCATCGACCCGGTATCGCACGCCACGGTAGCCGCCGGCATGGTCCGCCAGGTTCTACGCGGCCGCGCAGCCAGCGATAAAAAGGCGGTTGCGGCCGTGGCCTTCCGTGACCCGGAGTTGCTGCGCCACGTCGAAACCGCACTGGGGAAGAGCGGTATCGACGTAGTGCGTGCGCGGACGGCGAATCGAGCTCTGCTTCAGCGGTTGTTGCAGGCAGGAGTCACAGTCCTCATCGAAGCACAAGGCCCGGAGGAGTTCCCGGGCGAAGTCTCTCTCGCCCTGCCCAATAGAGATCTGTCTTTCGAGGCCGTTACCGGTTTGCCCGGTGAGCCCGCAGAGAAGCTTGCCTTTATCCTGCGTACGCTCCAGGCGGAAGGGAGCAACCAATGAGCACGTCTGCGCTTGTTTCTGCGACGCTGGAAGAGAAGATCGCCGCCGCCCGCAGCCTGGTGAACGAACAGATCGACGCGGCACGCCCGGACGAGGTCTGCGTGACCAGCAGCTTCCAGGCTGAAGACATGGTTGTCGTCCACCTGGTGCGAGCAGTCATGGGCGAAGTTCCCGTGATCTTTCTCGACACCGGCTACCACTTCGTCGAAACCTACGCGTATCGCGATCGCCTGGCTGAGGAGTGGGACCTGAACCTGGTCAATGTGCTTCCTGCTCTTACCGTGGCTGAACAGGAATCGCAATTCGGCATTCTGAACCAGACTGCGCCGGACCGCTGCTGCGGCATGCGCAAAGTGGGTCCGTTGTTTGCATCGCTCGAGCCCTACCGGCTATGGTTCACCGGGCTGCGCCGGGAGCAGGCCAAGACTCGCGCCAACCTTCAAGTGGTGGATGCATTCACTTTGCCTACGGGAAAGCAACTACAGAAGATAAGCCCGCTGGCGGATTGGTCTACCCGTGACGTATGGCAGTACGCGGAACAGCATGGTATCCCCCTGCTGTCGCTCTACGAAAAAGGCTACACCAGCATCGGATGCGAGCCATGTACCAGCCTGCCTTTCGATCCCAATGACCCGCGCTCGGGCCGCTGGGGTGGACGCAAGCAGGAATGTGGTATCCACGTGCAACCGGAATAAAAAGAGAGTCTCCATGCTGCAGTTGCTGATTGGGTTTTCGATAGCAGTGGTAATCGCGCTCACGGGAGTGGGAGCGGGCGTGGTCACGGCACCGTTATTGATCATCTTTCTGCATGTGCCGGTGGAGATTGCAGTGAGCACCGCGCTGGCTTACGCCGCCGTGGTCAAGCTGATCGTGGTGCCGGTGCAGATGTGGCGTAAGCAAGTCTCGTATCGGATCCTGCTGTGGATGCTGCTCGGGGGAATCCCCGGAGTGATCCTCGGGTCGCTCTTTTTCGGGCACGTCGCGCAGCATGGTCCCAAGGCTCTGCTCTACATCGTGCTCGGCTCCATCATCATTTTTTCCTCCGGCTGGCAGATCTTTCGCCACTTTCGTCCTGACGCCATCACTCGGCCGACGACGGATCACCGCAAATGGATTGGCTTAATTACCTTCCCCATTGCGGCCGAAGTTGGTTTTTCTTCCTCTGGCGCCGGGGCACTGGGCACCGTCGCACTACTCGGACTTACCTCGCTGAGCACGGCGCAGGTGGTGGGAACCGATCTCACTTTTGGCCTGGCGCTTTCTGTCGTGGGAACCGGTGTCCACATGATCAGCGGCACCTACGATGCGGCGTTGTTGTGGAAGCTGGGGATCGGCGGAGTCTTTGGCGCGCTTGCCGGCAGCGGAGTGGCTCCGCGCATTCCCAACCGGCAGCTGCGTTTTGCGCTTTCGCTGTGGCTGATGGTCATCGGGTTCCAGTTTGTTTATCAGGCGGTGTTCGCGGTGCGGTAGCTGAACTTTCCTGCGGAAACGCGGGAAGCCGGATCACGAAGCGGTTACCCCGATGATGCCCGGCCTCCACCGTGATGCTGCCACCGTTGGCCTCAACCGCCCACTTCGCTATGGCCAGTCCAAGGCCGCTTCCGCCTGCCTCCCGCGAGCGGGAGGCATCGATTCTAAAAAATCGTTCGAAGACCTTCTGCCTAAGATCCTCCGGAATAGTTTCCCCGCTGTCTTCTACCGCAATGTCCACGGTTTCGGAGTGTGAGACATGGATGTAGATCATGGTCGACGGCGGAGAATATTTGATGGCGTTCTCCACGATATTGGCCAACCCACGCTGCAGCACCATGCGATCTGCGCTTACCAGCAGATTGGCGTTGCCTTCTATTTGGATATGCTGTCCCTTCTCCTCGGCGAGGAGGCCAAGAAGGCCGACAACCTCGCGGGCAAGGTCCAGCGGGCTGAAGGTTGTTCTGTGGAGCGTGACCTGGCCGGCATCAGCGCGGGATATTGAAAGAAGACCGTCGACCATCTCGGTAAGTCGAGTGACTTCTTCCAGCATGCTCCCGATGGTGTCGCGATATTCATCCGCTGTGTGCAGGCGCTGAAGGCCTACCTCTCCGACGCTACGGATGGAGGCGAGCGGTGTTCGTAACTCGTGGGAGGCATCTGCGGTGAAGCGCTTCAGATTGTCGAAGGAGCCTTGCAGCCGCGCCAGAAGATCGTTGAGAACCCGTGCCATGTAGCCTAGTTCGTCGTTAGGGTTTTCGACGGGAAGCCGCTGGTCCAGCTGGTTGGCGGTGATGGTCTCCGCGCGGAGGGCCATGTTCTTCAAGGGCAGGAGCACCTTGTAGGCCATGCGATATCCGGCAAGACCCGCGATCAGCAACGTAGGGGGCACTGCCAGCAGCAGCAGCCCGATGAATTGCAGCACCTCATGCTCTATCGGTGCAGTGCTGTAGGCGAGCCGGATGAGGAGCGGCCGGTCACCAATTGAGTGAATATGGCTGATGAGCAGCAGGCGGGTTCCGTCTTGCAGCCGCACGCTGCGTTTGTCGTAACCGGTCTGCCCCTCATTGGGGGTTGGCCGGCCTCCCAGATCCTGCCACCGTAATTTGGCATTGCGCAGAAGAACCTGACCTTCCGGAGTCATTACCTGCATGTACCGGTCGAGCAACAGGATATGTTCAGGATGGTTATGGTATTCCTCGTGGAGCACCAGGCTTCCATCCGGCGCAAGCGCCAGCAACCCTTCCACGGTTTCAATATCCTGTATCTCTGCGTGGTACAAGCGGCTGCTGAGTTGCCAGTATTCCAGCAGCGTGGCCGCACAGATGAACAGCAGCAGCACCAGGCCGAAGACAGTGACATACCAGAGGGTCAGGCGATGGCGCACATCGCTATAGCGCAGGATCATGGTTCGTCTTCGCGGAGTACGAAGCCTACTCCGCGCACGGTATGCAAAAGCTTCTTTTGGAACTCGCCATCGAGCTTACGCCGAAGCCTTGTAATCTGCACGTCAATCACATTATCCAACGGGGTGTAGCGCATCACCTGCTTCCACACCTCCCGCGCCAGCATTTCCCGGGAGACCACCGAGCCGTGGTTCTGAAGAAGGTATTCGAGAAGGTCGAACTCCCGCGCCGTCAACTCCAGTTTCTTGCCGCTTCGCGAAGCGGTTCGTCCTTCCAACTCAAGGGTCAGATCAGCGATCTGGAGAGAGGAGAAGACGGCCGGGAGCTTGCGCCGCATCAGTGCTCGAATGCGAGCCAGCAATTCCGGAAAGGCAAAAGGCTTTACCAGGTAATCATCCGCCCCGGCGTCCAGCCCCACCACTCGATCGTCGATCGAATCGCGCGAGGTCAGAATCAAGACCGGCATCTTGAAGCCTGCTCGCCGCATGTCGGCAAGCACTTCAAAGCCGCTGCGGCCGGGAAGCATCACATCGAGAAGAATGATGTCGACATGTTGATGGCGCAGGGAGGAGAGTGCGTGCTCCCCGCTGGGGGAGAGACTGACGGCATAGCCCTCTCCATAGAGCCCCTCGGCAACTGCCTCAGCTAGTTTGCGTTCGTCTTCTACCAGCAGAATGTTCAAAAGCGCCCGGACCTCGAAGACCCTCTTAAAAATGTACAAGCTTGGCCGCCGGCTTACGATGCGGGGTCAAAAATGTCAGACAAATGTAAGAAAAACGTCAGGTTTGCGTAAGGCGGTTGGGTGCTCAAATCCCCTTGTGATCGGTCAAGGAGATTTATAACCATGAGCAACTACTCTCGTTCTCTTTCGATTCTCGCTCTGCTTGGCAGCGTGGCAATGGTTCCAGTAAGTCGCGCGATTACGCTACCGGCCCAGACGACAATCCCCGTCGTCTTCACCCATACAGAAAACGCTGCGAAGGCAAAAGCCGGGGATGTGGTGACGGCCAAGACCATGCAGGTGGTTGTGCTGCCGAATGGGGACCAGCTTCCGAAAGGGTCGATGGTCACCGGCCATATCGTCGAAGTGCGCCCCTTCAAGTTCGATGACACGCCCTACACAGCCCAGCAAGCCTCGTATCTTTCCATCAAGATCGATCAGGTGGGGAAGGACGGCACTGGCCCTGTTGTTACCACCGTGCGTGCCCTAGCTGACCCCATCTCTACGGAAGAAGCGCTCACTCCGCACGGTATCGACGAGACCGACCATCCGGGGACGGTGACGCTGATTGGTGGGGCGCACTATTCGCCTGTAGACAAGCACGTCACCTATGGAGTGGACGACGACATCGTGGCCTACAACAAGAAGCAAGGAGTCTTTGGGCATCTTCTTCCCGGTGGCGCGGATTGCCCGGGAACACAAACCGAGCAGGCGGTTGGAGTTTTCTCACCGGATGCCTGCGGTCTCTATGGTTTCGGCTCGGTTCATCTATCTGAGGACACCGCGAGCGGCACCTTTCGGTTAGCCTCCACCCACCGTACCGTCGTCCTTTACGCCGGCAGCGCAGCGCTGCTCCAGGTGCAATAAGCTAATCAAGAAAACTGCTATCCCCTCCCCGCATGCTCCGGGATGGCAAAGCCATCCCGGAGCACCCAAGCATCAAATCACCAAATCAATCTACCGTGGAGCTCAGCCCCGCAGGGGTCTGCCTCTCGTTCCCTCACCAAGGACGGGTGGCCCACATCTCGCTCGTTTTTCGCGAGATGTGGGATTCCACTGCTCTTTCCCTCTGACTCTCGATCCATCCGATGGACTTAACGGTCAACATCGGTGGAATCCCACATCTCGCGAAAAACGAGCGAGATGTGGGCCACCCGTCCTTGGCGGGTGAACGAGGAGTACTCGTCCTGTTCCTTGGGGAGGGAACGAGGGAGCTGTAGTTCGCCCCCACCACCTAGGCCCGCTGCGACTTGCGCGCGTAAACCAGGAAGAACCCAGCAGGAACCAGAAAGACCGTTAACGCAGTGGAGGTGACCAGGCCACCCACCAGCGCGCGCGCCAACGGAGCATAAGATTCGCTCCCTTCGCCAAGCTTGAGCGCCATGGGAAGCAGGCCAATCACCGTTGCCAGCGAAGTCATCAAAATAGGACGCAAGCGAACCCGGCAAGACTCGATAATCGCCTCCCCAACTTGCCGCCCTTCGCTGATGAGGTGGTGAGCGAACTCCACGATTAGGATGCTGTTCGACATCGCAATGCCGGCCAGCATCACGACCCCCATGAGCGACATGACATTCATCGTGGTCCCCGTGAGCACAAGGATGAGCAGCACTCCACTGATTCCCGGCGGCAGCGCAAGCAAGATGATGAATGGATCGAGGAAGGAACGGAACTGCGCCACCAGCACCAGGTAAAGCAGGATCACCGACATGATCAGTCCTACGGTGAAACTTCGGAACGAGGCGCTCATCGCCTCGGCGCTGCCGTGCACCGTGACATTAATACCAGACGGAATCTTCTGCCGGGCAATGATCTTGCGCACCAAGTCGGCCGTTTTGCCAAGATCCTCCGTGCCTGGGCGGACGTAGATATCAAGCTTGCGCCGGATCTGGTAGTGATCGACCTCAGTGGGAGCCTGAATCTGTTGAATATTCGCTACCATGTCCAGACGGGTCGGTTGCGCCGCGCCCTCGGCATGAAGAGGAATGGCCTCCAGGTCTTGCACCGTGTGAATCTGCGCTTCGGGATACTGTACCGTCAGGAAGTAGTTGTTTCCATTCCTGGGATCAATCCAAACATTCGGCGCAATCATCTGATTGGAGGTGAGGGAAGTGATCACATTGGAGATAACTTCTTTCTCGGTCAGGCCGAGCTTCGCAGCGTGGATACGGTCCACGTTGATGCGCAGTGATGGGTAATCCAGATCCTGCGGGATGAAAACATCGGCCGCCAGCGGAGAGGAACGCAGGGTGCGTGCAATGCCCTGGGCCACCTGATTATCTGCTTGCAGGTTGGCCCCACTGATCTGGATGTCGATCGGCGCCGGAGCTCCCATGTTGACCACTGCATCGACCAGACTTCCGGTGGAGAAGTATGCTGTCAGCTCCGGCATGTCCTGAGCCAGGCGCTGCTTGATGCGCGCGATATATTCGTAGCTCCCGATGCTGTGTCCCGGAGTTAGCCCGACCTGTATGAAGCCCGTATGCATGGCTGCATTGGGGGTATAGATGGCGGAGAATCCGTTGTCCACGCCGATATTGTCCACAACGATGCCCAGATCCACAGGCCGGACTACCTCTTTGATCAAGGCCTCAGCCTTTGCTACTTCCTTCTCGGTGACCAGGAGCTTGGTTCCCGACGGCGCCTTGATGTTGATGACAAACTGGCCCGCGTCGGTCTGCGGGAAGTACGAGAATCCGAGCAGCCAGTAAAGACCGAGGCTCACAACAAACACCAACGCAAAGACGACCAATACTTTCGCTGGTTGCCGGAGCACTCGCTGGACCAGCACCTCGTACCTCGCCAGCATCTTCTCAAAGCGCGTGTTGAAGGCTGCGTTGAATCGCGCTGCGAAGCCGCTCTTGCCGCCTTCCAACGTGCGCGCCTCGCCGGCGTGCGATTCGTCAAAACCTTCGGGGTGGTTCAGCTTGAGGTACTTGGAGCAATAGAGGGGCACAACCGTCATCGCAATGACGTAGGACGCGAAGAGAGCGACCACCACGGCCAGCGCCATGGCCGAGAAGAGGAACTTGCTCACACCCGACAACAGCGTGACGGGGAAGAAGACGATGGCAGTGGTAAGCGTGGACGCAAGCACCGGGAGCGCCACCTCGCGACCTCCATTTTCCGCGGCGACCACCGGCGGCTCTCCAATCTCCAAATGCCGGTAGATATTTTCCAGCACCACAACGGAGTTATCGATGAGGCGCGAAAGCGCCAGCGCCAGGCCGCCCAGGACCATGCTGTTCACAGACGACCCATTAAACTGCAGCACCATAAACGTCGCCAGCACGGAAAGCGGAATAGAGAAAAAAACCGCCAGCGTTGCGCGCAGGCTGCCCAGAAAGATAAGGATCATCAGGCAGGTGAGAAACAGCCCAATGCCGCCTTCATGAAGCAGGGTTTCAATCGCGGTGCGGACAAAGCGAGACTGGTCGAAGACGACCGTCGACCGCATCTCTGAGGGGACATCGACCAGGTGGTGCAGGGCATCGCGAATACCAGAGACGACGGTGATGGTGTTGGAGTTTCCCCCTTGCTTCAGCACGGGAAGGTAGACCGAGCGTTGCCCGTTCACATGCACGACGTTGTATTGCAATGCGTGCGCATCTTTCAGCACTCCAATGTCTGACATCAACACTGGATTCTCGCCATTCATTTTGACCGGGTACTGGCTGGCGTTTTTAAGGTCAAACTGTGCGTTGGAGTAAATGTCGTAGTCAAGGTTGCCGATCTGTACGTCCCCGGCCGGCAGGATCAGGTTGGCCTGGTTCATTGACCGCACCACATCCATGGGGCTCATCTGCCGCGCTTCCAGCTTGTAGGGGTCGACATAAAGTTGTATTTGCCGCCATGGGCCGCCGAATGGCTGCGGGATCGACGCCCCGGGTACGCCCGCCAGCTGGTTGCGCACAAAGTTCTGCGCAATATCTTTGAGCGCCCCATCGGTCATGCCCGGCCCATTCATCGTCACCAGGCAAACCGGCAAGCTGGATGCGTCGGACTTAAGCACCACCGGCGGAAAGGTACCAGGCGGCAAATCCTTCATGTCTGAGACGGCGAGATTCGCGATGGTTGCAGCATCCGTATCAGCATTCGTGTCTGGCTGGAAGTAGACGCGGATGATGCTCACGCCATCGAGAGAACGCGACTCCATGTGATCAATGCCGCTGGCCAGGGTGAAGAAGCGCTCCAAGTGATAGGTAATGTTGCCTTCAATCTGCTCCGGAGGCATACCCGAATAAAACGTCGCTACAATCACTACCGGCACGTTCATGGAAGGGAACATATCGACAGGCATGCGAGCAACGCTGCTCACGCCGAGCACAAAGATCATGAGGCAGACAACGATAATCAAGTAAGGGGTGCGGATGGCAAAGCCGGACATGCAGCTCCTTTTCTAGGACGGCGGTGCTGGAACCGCATCGGAGTTGGGCAGGAGAGGCTGAACTTTTTGCCCGTCGTGAAGATCGGAACGGCGGCCGGTAATCACGACATCTCCTGCATTAACCCCGGAAAGAATTTGGACATATTGAGGCGATTGAATCCCAGTGTGCACCTTTCGTGTCTGCACCATACCGGCGGAGTCCACCACGAAGAGCCGTTGGTTATCTCCCGTTCCATCGACAGCTTCGGGTGGAACCGCAGTCGCATTGCTGGCCTCTGCAGTTCCCAGTTTCACCTCTGCATACATACCGGGGATCAAAGTAAGTTGAGGGTTCTTGACATCGACTTCTGCGGTCATTGTCCGGGTCGACATTTGCACCCGGTCGGCAAAGCGAGTGATCGTGCCGTCAAAGGTGCGGTGCAGCGCAGGTACATCTACGGATACGTGTTGACCATTGTGGATGGCGGCAACATCCTCCTCCGGAACGGGAAGCATAAGACGCAGTGGGTTGTTCTGCGAGACCTTGACCACCGGCATCGCCTGGGTCTGGGAAGCGATCCCGGCCTGAATCATGGCTCCATCGCTGGCATAACGCTGGGTTACGACCCCGGTAAAGGGAGCAACGATCCGTGTGTACTCGACCAGCGCCGCCTCATGAGCGAGACTGGCGACGGCGCTTTGGTAGCGGCTCTCCGCCGCCTGCACGCGTTGCAGCGCAGCGCTCACCTGGGCGTCTGCTTCGAGATTATGCGAGTGGGCCACGTCCACTTCCTGCAGCGGAACAAGACCCGGCTCCTTCTTGGAAACGTCCTGAATACGCGAATAAGAGAGTTGGGCAATCTGGCTCGCTGCCTGCGCCCTCTGCAGGTCGCCTTTGGCTACCGCTCTCTCTGCGTTGGCGGTCTGCACATCGGACTTTGCCTTGGTCAGGTCTGCTTGCAACTCGGGAATTTCCAGAACGGCAAGCAATTGCCCTTCCTTCACGCGATCGCCGATATCCACCAGCATGTGCTTGATGTATCCGGCCTCCTTGGCCATCACATCCACTTCGTAGAAAGGCTCAAACTCGGCGGTCAGCGTAATGCTGTTTCGCAGATCGGTTCGAACCACCCTGGCTGCCGGTACCACCGGTACCGGTACCGTGGCCGTGCCCTCGGAGACGGCGCTGTGGGAGCAACCTGACAAGGGCCAAACCAGCGCGGCCGAGAAGATGACCAGCAGCTTTTGATACTTGGATGAATGCATCTCCCTGCCTCTCTCGCGCGGCGTACCGCATTTTGCTAATACTGTGGTCCGGTGGGACTCGTAATGTGCGGCCATTCTTTCCACCCCGGTCACGCAAAGACCGCGTACCCGGGGACCCCGGTTTTGGCGGAATGGCCGCGTCGGGTTCAGTTTCCTGGTCCGCATCCTTAGCAAAAGTCGGCTAGGGCCGAACACCTAAGGCGTAATTGAGTGCAGCCCTTGCGCTGAGATAGTCAAAGCGTGCGCTGGCGGCCTGGATCAGCGCAGAAGTCTGGCTTAGCTCCGCCTGGTTGAGCTCGACGATGCTGCCCAGGCCGGCGTCGTAGCGCGCTTTGGCTAATCGCACAGCTACGCCGGTTTGGTCAACCAGGTCCTGCGCTACCTGAATCTGGAGGTAGGCGTCTTTGGCCCGTGCCCAGCTCGTGCGGACGTCGCGCTCGATCACGAGCGAACGGTCACGCACATCTCGGTCCGCAGCTTGTGCGCGCAGCTTGGCCTCGCCGATGCGGCCGGAGTAGAGCCCACCGTTGAATACCGGCACCCGGATATTGATCCCGGCGGCTCCATAGTTCTGCTGCAGAGTATGATCCCGGTCCGGGACCTCGCCGGCCGTTCCGAGAATATCGACCGTTGGATAGTTCAGCTTGGTTTCGGAATTGGCGAACTGTTGCGCCGCCTGTGCCTGAAGATTCAGCGCTTTTAGATCGGGCCGGTTGGCCAGGGCTTCGCGAATATACAGGTTGACATCGTCTTCCAGCACGGACGGCTGTGGCTGTTCGGCGAGCACGAAGTCTGGATCGTTGTCGTCGCCCATCGCGGCAGTCAGCTGTGCGCGCGCCTCCTGCACATTGCTGTCGGCCTGAACAACTGCCATTTGAGCCTCCGAGACAAGCACCTGCGCAAACTGGACATCAAGCGTGGACCGGAGCTGGCTTTGCGCCAAAGCCGTCAGCTGGCGAAGTTCCGTCCTACGAAACGCGAGGACGGCCTGAGCGGTTCCGCGCACGCTCTCCGCAGCCTCGGTCGCGAAGTAAGCCTGGTCGACGTCGCGCAATATTTGCTGCCTCACGTCTTCGGTGCTCTGCGAGGCGCCCTGCGCCGTAAGCCGCGTGGAGCGCACAAGGTCGCGCGTCCGCCCGAAGTCTGTGACCAGTTGGGTGAGCGTGGCGCCGCCCGCAACGCGGGTGGAGATACTGGAAGTGGTGACCGCGCCTGCAGCTACGGCGCTATCGCCATTCGCTTTGACCGCAGTCAGATTCGCAGTGAGCTGGGGAAAGTAGGCCGCCCGCGTCTGCTGCACGCGCTTGCCTAATGCTTGAGCTCTCAGCGCTTCCGCTGCCAGGCGCGGCTGATTCTTGAGCGTGCGCGCTTCCGCGTCGGCGAGTGAGAGCACGGGAGCCGTTTGCGGCATCGCTGGGTGGGCGTGGCCAACCAATAATCCCAAGGAGCCCAAGGTCAGAAGCATCCGCAACTTCATCTGTGTTCCCGGTCGGCACTGTGAGCCACTTTCAAGATGGTGGTCTCTTGTACTTCGACCATTCCATCGGTCACGAGTGGAAGGAGCTCGGGCATAAGCCGATCGACGACTTCTTGTTGGTCGATAAACTCCAAACGGATCGGAAGATGCTGGCCCTCGCTACCGGGCGCGCCCTTGGTGTGCAGGCGATGGTGGTAACCGAAACCCGCCTCGGGACGAAAGACGGTGGCCCCGGCAACTCCTCTCTTATAAAGAAAGGCGAGAATGTCGTTATGGAGAAACTCATGGCTGGAGCTGACGTCCGCGTTCAAATGAACTATGACTCGCAGCGCCCGTCCAATATCCAACATCCACACTCTCAAGAAAGAGGGATTACACAATATCTGTCTGGAGTATAGAAGTGCGGATCGCACTCAAAACCTTACAAGTTCCTGACAAGTGAGCCCGATATGGAGTGGGATGTAAAATGAGCGGCATCATGAAGATACTTGCTGGCGAGAAGCGCGGCTGCCGTAAAGGTCCCGAGACGTGGTTTACCGGAACCGTGTGGCTCAACGAGATCGTCAACCCTGCGGCGCCCTCGCGCCTTAAGGCAAACCATGTTTGGTTTGGGCCGGACAGCCGCACGGCCTGGCACACGCATCCTGTTGGGCAAACACTGCACGTTTTGGACGGGCTGGGAGTAGTGCAGTTGGCAGGCGAACCGCCGCAAATCATTCGCCCAGGAGATACCGTCTTGATTGCGCCCCACGAACGTCATTGGCACGGCGCGGCGCCGGGTAGGACGATGGCTCACATCGCCATGCAGGAGGCGGATGAGCATGGGGTCGACGTGGTCTGGCTGGAAAAAGTCACAGACGAAGAGTACCAGGCTATTTGATCGCTCCATGCTTGGTGGGGATGTTCTTCGTTTGCTCCGCACTCTTCACTGGATCGCGATCCTGACTCTTCTGCTGCGGCGCACGATCGAACTTGCTGCTGCCATCGTGCTCTGACCGCCGATTAGACTCATTCGCGCGTGGCTGCGCGTTGTGTTTCGTGCTTTTGGGCATCGCCCACCTCGTGGTGAGTTGGATGGCGCTCTTCGGAAGCGCGTTGCCCATCCGGTAACAGGTGTTCCCCTGAGCGCCTGAAGCATCCGCAAGCTAGATAGGGTTGTTTTTGCTATTTTCTTGCACTTCGGACCCGCCGTTATGCAATAATCCGTTCCATTCCGTTCTGAAATAGCGGGCCCCAGAAAAGAGGAATGTTATGGCTGTTGATGTGGCGCTGCCACCAGGCCAGACTGCGGGTGCCTCCGGAGAACCGGAATACGCGCCGGTGGCCACGTTATCAACCCTACCGGGGCGCCGCCTGGCCTCGATCGATGCCTTACGCGGTTTCGATATGTTCTGGCTCATGCAGGAAGAGACGGGTTTGGTGCTGGCTCTGGCCGCCACCTTGCATCTTCCTTTCCAGGCCGTGCTTGCGAAAGAGTTTGATCACACGCCTTGGGTTGGCTTCACCTTCTGGGACCTGATCGCGCCGCTCTTCCTGTTTATCGTCGGGTTAAGTCTGCCCTTTGCCATCCAGAGCAGGCTGCGCCGCGGCGAGAGTCGCAAGACCATCCTCTTCCACATCCTGCGCCGCACCGCGCTGCTGATCGTTCTGGGGCTGATTTTCAACGGCATCCTGCAGCTCAATTTCTCTGACTTTCGCTACACCGGCGTCTTGCAGCGCATTGCCCTCTCATACGTTTTTGCCGCAATCATTACGCTGATGACAAAACTGCGCGGCCAGATTGCTTGGACGGTGGCCCTGCTGGTCGGCTATTGGGCCATCATGGCCCTGATCCCTGTTCCCGGCTTCGGCCGCAATGTGCTTACGCAGCAAGGCAATCTCGAAGGCTACATCGACCGCTTATTCTTGCCCGGCAAATTCTGCTGTTACGTCTTTGGGGACAACGAAGGATACCTCAGCACCATACCCTCGGTTGCGACGGTGATGCTGGGCGTACTCTGCACCCATATTCTGCAAGCGAGGCGAAGCGAGCGCTTCAAAGTTTTGGCGCTGGTTGGGGGAGGCGTTGCCAGCCTGCTGTTGGGGCTGGTATGGGGATTGTTTTTTCCCATCATCACCCGCCTCTGGACCAGCTCCTACACGCTCTACAGCAACGGTTGGTGCATGCTGTTGTTCGCGCTCTTCTACTGGATCATCGATGTGAAGGGCTATCAAAAGTGGTCTTTCTGGTTAAAGGTGATTGGCCTTAATGCCCTTACCATCTACCTCGTTCAAGAGCTATTCAATTTCAAACACATTGCCGATATTTTCGCGGCGGGCGTCGCACGCCATTCCGGCATCTATGCGGCGCTGGTAATGGGTGTGGCCATCGTGGCCTCCAAGTGGGCTTTCCTCTATTTTCTCTATCGGCAAAAGATTTTTCTCAAGGCATAGTGCGCGCGGAAAGGAGCTTTCTGCTTTCCAAAGTTGCGCCAATCGGAATTTTCATTACGGAGAATCTCTCGTGCACTTTCTTCGCTATCAAACGAACGCCTTCAGGAAAATATATGGTCGGAGACAATGGCGCCGCATCACGGGATTGATTCTATTTCTGGCCGCGTTGTCACTCGAGCTTGCGCACGCAAGCGCGTCGCCAGTGCAGACGTCTGTTGATGCACAACCCGATCCGAGGTTCAAGACCGATCTCCTGGTCGTTATAGGGCATCCTGACGACGAGACGTTCATCGCGGGCTATCTGGCCAGGTTGGTCTTCGACCAGCGCAAACGGGTCTCGGTGATCATCTGCACTGCGAGCGAAGCGGGTGGCAACGTATACGGTCCGGAATCCGGTGCTTCACTCGGTTATGTACAGATGATTGAGGGCAAACGCGCCTTTGCTTCCCTCGGAATCGATAATGTTTGGTTCCTTACCGGTCGCGACACTCCTGGTCAGAATGTTCTTTGGTCTCTCGAAAATTGGGATCATGGCCGAGTGCTGGGACAAATGACTCGTCTTGTCAGGCTGACCAGGCCGGAGGTCGTGCTTGCTCTCGTACCCTTGCCGGTGGCTGGCGAAAACCACGGGGATCATCAGGCGGCCGGGGTAATCGCTACGGAGGCCTTTGACCTGGCGGGCGATCGCACCGCATTTCCTGAACAACTGGCCCCTGCCCGGGAGATTCGCGGCGTGGGGAACCTAACCGAAGGACTGCAACCGTGGCAACCAAAGAAGATCTACTATTTCACCGATGCCTTTGACAACATCTCGCAATACTGGGATGACCCCAAAAACATCTCTCCGTTTCGCCCGAACTTATTGCTGGGCGCGGGACCGCAGTATTTGAATTCAGAAAGTTCGCCGTCGAAAGGCGTGTCGTACGCCCAACTCGCCGCGATTGAATCCAGCGCCTATCTGTCGCAAGGTGGCATCGGCGACAATGCCGTTGCTGCTTTGTCGAAGAATGACTTTCATGCTTATACGCACCCCGTCCGGCTCATATTTGGTAAGAGCGCCCAAGGTGCGTCAGAAACGACTGCGGACGTCTTCGACGGCCTTGCGCAGGGCGATCTGGGGTACGTGCATTCGCCCGGATATCAGCCAAACTCCGTGCGAAACGTTAGCTTTACGATCGGCGGTCCGTGGGAATTTTATTCCTATTTCTGGAAGGCTCACTCCCTGGAGCGCATTGGTCGCCTGCTCCCGACTCCAGAGTTGTCGATTGGAGCGGCCTCGAGCTTGTCTTTACCGATGACGATCGTAAACCCGTCCGATACGGCCGTGAACGTGACAGTACGATCCCATCTTCCGGCCGGATGGAGCGAACGGGAGCCGGAGAAATCGCTGCACCTGAACCCCGGCGGCTCAGCTCATTTTCAGACATCCTTGACGGCGCCGGATTTGACCAGCCCCCAATGGCAGGAGCTGCGATGGACGGCTTATGTCGACGGAAAATCGGTTGGCGAAATTTTAGTGCGCGTACTGGCGGGGAAAAATGGAGGACTGCCGCAGTAATCAATGTCCAGGGCTTGCGAAAGATCGTTTGCGAAAATCGCCGGCTGCACTCGTATCCCTCTGCATACCGATGGTGGCGAAGTAATTGTTCGGAGCAAAAGGTTTCCAGATGGGGCAAGCAGGAAAGAAAAGTGAACGTGACAAGCGTCTGATCGAAGCTGTTGTCCGCCGGTCCGCTCCGATATCGCGCGTTGGCATCCACAAGATCACGAATCTACGCCGCACCACCATCTCGCAAATCACTCGCCAGCTGCTGGAAGAAGGAAGGCTACTGGAAGTAGGGCGCTACAACAATCCGCTAGGACGAAAGCAGGTCCTTTTGAGACTGAACCCGAACTCCGGTTGCATCATCGGACTCGAATTCGACGATGAAGCTGTGGTTGTCGGGGTCATGGATCTAGCGCCTACAGTCCGTTATCTCATCTCCGAGCCGACCGATCTGGATCACGGTATGGACGGTCTGGTCCGGCAGTTGCAATCCTGCGTGCTGCGCGCGATCCAGGAGTCCAACATTGATCCCGCTAAGCTGGCCGGGATCGGTATTGCGGATCCGGGGCTGGTCGACAGCCGTCGAGGAATCACCATCACCTCCTCTACGATTGATTTCTGGAGGCAGGCGCCCCTAAGAAAACTTTTCGAAGATAAGTTCGGCATCCCCACAACCGTCGAAAGTAAGACGCGTGCCAAGACCATCGCGGAACGCATCCTCGGTGCAGGCGAGATGCAAGACAACATGGCTTATGTTGATTATGGTAAGGGAATCGGCGCCGGCATTGTCATTGACGGATTGCTCCTCTACGGTCAGAACTGTGGACTCGGTGAACTTGGGCACATCCATATTTCCGACAAAGGCCCCGCGTGCCAATGTGGCAGCATCGGCTGCCTCGAAGCGATGGCTGGAACTACGGCAATCGAGGCAAGAATCCGCCACGCCTTAGGCGAAGGTGCTGGTTCTCAGGTACTTGCCAGGGTGGGCGGTGACCCCGCGAAGATTAGAGCGTGGGATGTATTTTCCGCCGCAAAAGCGGGAGATAAGATGTGCCGCAACATTGTCACCGAACTCGGCGATAGTCTGGGGATCGCGATTGCCAATTTGGTGAACCTATTCAATCCGTCCATCATTGTCTTCGACAAGAGACTTGAACTCGCTGGAGACGCGCTGCTGGAACAAATCGGCCGCATTGTTCGCGCGCATTCTCTTGCCAGCTCCACAGAACACCTGACCTTGAAATTAGGGGTACTGGGCGAAGAGGTTGGCATTCTCGGTATAGGGTTAGCCGTTTTGGAAAAGCACTTTGAATCCCCTGATTTGAAGTTCAATCGGTTTTTCGATGAAATCGCAGACGCACCTCAACCGACGTTCACGCATTGAACTAACGGCTTCGGCAAACAACGATGGAAGCAAGGCCGGCGCGTCTTATCACTTGATAAATCGCGCCAACAAGTTGCGTGAGCTTCGTATCATCCACGGCGTCTTCTCCGAGCGCCTGGTATCGGGCCATTGCCCCTCATCGGGAGTTAATGGTCAAATTCGTCCTTAAATCGCCCATAGAATGCCGTCGCATCGCATACAAAGTATCGAAAAGATAAAAAGTTGTTGACTTGAAGCGGAGAGTCTGACTAAGCTAACGCAATTCCCGGGAATACAAATAAGGAGTTTTTGACGTGAGATGCATAATCCGTGCAGGACTCTTGTGCCTCAGTGCAGCCTTCCTGGTTTGTAGCAGCCAAATAGCGCGAGCGGATGTGGGCGGGAAAGTCTCGGGTGTAATTTCCGATTCCTCGGGCGCGGCAATTCGCGGAGCTACAGTAACTCTGTCGAGCGCTAATACAGGGTTCACACGCGCCATTGAAAGTGGCGTGAACGGCTTCTATCAATTCCTCGCGGTTCCTATCGGAAACGATTATCAACTTCGCGTCGATATGAACGGTTTTGAGACGGACACTCAGTCGGGCATTGTTTTGCAAGTGAATCAGGACTTTGCTGCTGATTTCAAACTGAAGGTCGGGTCGGTCAGCGAGCATGTCAACGTTTCAGCAGAAGCGATTCAGGTCGAGTCGACCAGCACGCAATTGGGAACAGTGATCGATTCAGAAAAGATGCAGGCCGTTCCTCTCAATGGACGGAGTTTCATCGACTTGATGGCCCTGCAAGCAGGCGTTGTCCCGGTCACCTCTGGTGTAGACTCCACGCAATCTGCGGGAGAGTATTCAGTAAACGGTCAACGGGAGAGCGCAAACTCTTTTGAGATAAATGGAATCACCGTCGAACGTGCTTACGACAATGGGGCTTCTGTGGTTCCAGTGCTGGACGCCGTCGAGGAATTCAGGATCCTGACCAGCACGTTCGACGCCGAGTATGGCCGCTTTTCCGGTGGTGTAGTCAACGTCGTCACTAAGTCTGGCACCAACGCCTTCCATGGAAGTGTTTTCGAGTTCCTACGAAACAACGCTTTGGACGCCCGGGGGTATTTTGATCACGATCAGGTCGATCCTGTCACGGGGGCGGTCATTCCAGCGCTGCCGAAGCTCGAGCAGAACCAGTTTGGCGGTACCCTTGGCGGACCAGTGCTCAAGAATCGGTTGTTCTTCTTTGGAGACTACCAGGGGACGCGACTGACCTCCGGCGTATCTACCGGCGACCTCAGTGTCCCGTCGACCGGGGAGCGAGCTGGCGATTTCTCCAACTACCAGGTAACTGGTCATCCGGCGCTCTCGGGCGTTGTGAGGACCACTGCGTCGAATGCAGGCACGATGGACCAGGTGCTTACCCAGCGCCTGGGCTATACCGTCAGCCCGGGCGAAAGCTACTGGACGCCAGGCTGTAATACCCCAGGCGATGCGGCGGCCGGTATCTGCGTTTTTCCCGGGGCAGTGATTCCCCAGGCCGCCTGGTCGCCCGCGGCCGCCGGCAGTGAGAAATTCATCCCCGCGCCAACATTTACTGCGAATGGCGCACCTTACTACAGCAGTACCTCGGAACGAACGACTACCGACGACAACACCTATGAAGGCCGCGTCGATCTGAACACGCAACGGCTCGGCAACCTCACTATCTACTACCACTATGACGGTGCCTCAACCTTAAACCCGTTCGGCACAGGCAATGTGCCGGGGTTCCCGGCTCTCAACGTGAATCACAATCAGAATGTGAGCCTCGGCCACATCTTTGTATTCGGACCAACCGCCGTCAATGAGGCGCACATAGGTTTTACCCGTTCCTACCTCGCAGCCGGTTATCCTTCTGGACCGTTTGGGAAGCTTTCCAGTTATGGGTTTGTCGAAAATGGTCTGGGCATTGTCCCAGGAAACCCCAGTGCTGAAGGGCTGCCGTTTATAACGCTCGGATTGTTGGGGATTAGTGTTGGGCTGCCCGACAGCTTTAGTCTCGAACCGAATAACATCTACCAGTTCTCGGATGCCTATTCGAAGACATGGGGGACGCATACCACCAAGTTCGGTGGCGACTTCCGCTACGGCCAGTTCAACATCCGCCAGAGCATTGAACAAAACGGTGTCTTCGGGTTTGAGGGCCAGGAAACAGGGAACGACTTCGCCGACTTTCTCATTGGAACTCCGGATACCTATGGTCAGGCAAATGCCGGCTTCCAGCAGAATGCGCGCACAAAGTATCTCGGCCTCTTCGGACAGGATAGCTGGAAGCTCCGCCCAAATCTCACCATGAACTACGGTCTTCGTTATGATCTGACCGAGCCGTTCTACGACACCAAGAATGAAATTCAGGCATTTATTCCCGGTCTCCAATCCAAAGTTTTTCCCAACTCTCCGGAAGGATGGGTCTTCCCCGGGGACGGCGGCCTGCCTTCCACGATCTCTCCGACTCGGAAGCACAACTTCGCGCCTCGCCTCGGCGTTGCCTATTCGCCTGGCTTTAGTGACGGAGTACTCGGTCACCTCTTTGGCGGACCCGGCAAATCGAGCATCCGGGTGGGTACCGGCCTTTACTACACCACCGTGGAAGAGGCTCCTCTCCTATTTGAGACCGGCGATGCTCCCTTTGGGTTGTTCTATACCAGCCCTGCTCTGGTTTATCTTGAACAACCGTTCAAGTCGCGCACCAGCGCAAATGATCCAGGCCAGCGTTTCCCGATTCCGGCGCCGACCTCGGATGTCGCCTTCTCGACTTTTCAACCGATTTCCGGTTCTACGATCGTTGACCCGCACAACGTTACGCCGCGCACTATGCAGTACAACGTAAATTTCCAGCGTCAGCTAACCAGCACCGTTGTTGCCACGGTGGCCTTTGTAGGCTCTGGCGGACGCCACCTGATTACACAAATCGAAGCCAATCCAGGGAACGCGGCGGAGTGTTTACAGGTCCGCGATCTCTATGCTGCGGCGGGCAATGCCGGCGGCGGGTGCGGACCGAATGGAGAAGACTCGATCTACACCATTAACGGCCAGACATTCAACGGAACGCGGCCGTACTCTGTCACTTCCGGAAGATATTTGGCGCAGGGATTGCTGGATTTTGGAGGAACGCTGCCTTACGCAACCACCTCTGCTAACTCTGCATATAACAGCTTTCAAGTGACGGTCGAGAAGAGGGCAGGGGCCCTGCAGCTTCTGGCTGCGTACACTTATTCTAAGTCGATGGATAACTCCTCCGGCTTTGGCGATGGCACCAATCCATATAACCCGCGTCTCAGCTGGTCGCTCTCTGCCTTTGACGTAACCAATAATTTTGTTGCCAGCTACTCTTACAACCTTCCTTTCGATCGATTTGGTGGGCCGCCGGTGCTTCGGTCGGTGATTTCGGGATGGAACATCAGCGGCATTACGCGCTTCAATTCAGGCTTGCCGGTCACCATTTCCCAGGGCGGGGATAACTCGCTCTGCGGTTGCCAGGGGAGTAGTTCAAACGGGGTCGATCTTCCTAACTACACCGGAGGTCCGATCGCAAGATACAATCCGCGAAATAACGCCAACCACCAGTATTTCGACACCACGCCGTTCACCACGGAACAGATCGGAATTCCCGGCAATTCCAATCGCAGATTTTTCCATGGTCCCGGATCGGATTCGACTGACATTGCACTCCTAAAGAACACGCCGGTGAAGGAGGGCATCGTGGTGCAGTTCCGCGCGGAGTTTTTCAACGCTTGGAACCATGCTAATTTCCTTAATCCGGGGGGAAACTTCGCTACCCCCATTTTCGGCCAGATCACCAGTTCAAATCCGGGTCGAATTGGTCAGGTTGCTCTGAAAGTGAAGTTTTAGCTACACTCAGAAGTCCTGATGAGAAGTGTGGGGCTACATCTGGTGGCCGGTATCTTGCTGGGCTTGCATGGGGGCAGAGCGCACGCGCTCGGACCTGCACTCACGCAGGACGCAAACCGGCCCATTTCGACCACAGAGCAATCAGCTCGGGAACTTAATACCTTCGGCATCCAGCTTGCGAGCGCTGGAAAGCTTGAGGAAGCGCTAGGCAAGTTCCGTCAGGCGGCCGACTTGTCGCCGCGCAGCGGAGATATCCAGTACAACCTGGCGGTTACGTATCAGAAGCTGGGACAATTGACCTCGGCCCTGGAAGCATTTCAGGCAGCCATCGCCGCAGCACCTGCGAATCCCGCCATCCATCTCGGATATGGCGTCACACTCCTGCAAGCATCACAGATCAAAGAAGCGATTCCTCAGTTGAGGACTGCCGTCTCCTTGAACCCGCGCTCGGTCGACGCGCATACCGCTCTCGCCGACGCCCTGGCTCGTGATGGAGACCTAACCGGAGCGAATGCTGAATATGGCAAGGCGCTTGCTCTGCGTCCCAATTCCGCGCAGCTGCATTTGCAATTGGGAACTCTATTGGCGCGCACCGGCGCTAAGAACGAGGCCCTGCAACAATTGCGAGCCGCGGAGCGAATCGACCCAGGTAATTATGAAGTTCACTACCGCATCGCCCTCATCCTGCGAGAGCAGGGAGAGAATCGGGCAGCGTTGGCGGAACTCGACCTTGCGCTGGCCGGGAAACCAGACTTTGAAGCGGCACGATTCAACCGGGCTTTGCTTATGAAGAGGCTGGGAGATGCGCAGGGAGCAAAGACTGAGCTGAGCGAGCTGCAGAAGCTGCATTCCGTTCGCGTGGAGTTATCCCAGGCCAAAGCACAAACGCAGCTGGCAGCGGATGCCCTGGCCAAATCCGATCCGGACGCCGCTTTAGGCGAAGCCAACAAAGCCCTTGAGCACTGGAAGGAGAATCCCGTCGCTTATTATTTGATAGGCCTGGCGTGGGAGCAGAAAGGAGAGTTGCAGCGGGCTCAGGAGTCAATGGGTACGGCCATCCAACTGAAGCCCGACTATGCCGAGGCACATAATGCTCTGGGCAGTATCCTCTGGCAGCTTGGCGATTCGAATGGGGCGTTGCCGCAGTTTGACCAAGCGATCGCGCTCAATCCAGACCTGGCGGAGGCGCATTACAACAGAGGCCTCGCCGCGATGAAATCCGGCGCCACGGATGAGGGAATAAAAGAACTGCGGACGGCCCTCGATCTGAATCCAGGTTATTTGGATGCGCGGCTGAATCTAGGATTGGCTCTGCTGGACAGTGGAGATAGCGACGGGGCGATTCAGCAATTTAAAGAAAGCACTCGACTGAAGCCTGATTCCAGCCAGGCCCATAATGACCTTGGGCTGGCATTCTTGAGAAAGAGCGTATTTACTGACGCGGAGCAACAGTTTCGTGAATCCGTCCGGCTGAAGCCCGATTACGCAGCGGCCCATTACAACCTTGGATTGGCCCTCCAGGCAACGGGCGACGACACCGGTGCGGAAAAGGCGTTTGCGCGGGCCACCGAGCTGGATCCGGCCCTCAAGCATCCCTAGCCTAAACATCTAAGCGCACAGATTACACTTCTTCGAAACTCACCATCAAGGGTGGTATGCGGAAGCCGCGGGTTTGAATGGCGGACCAGATCAGTCCCAGCACGAACCACACACAGCCTAATACCTTCGCCTGGATGGGAAGACTTAACCAGATCGCCAAGCAGAACAGTAGACCGAAGCAGGGAAGCACTGCATCGGTTAGTAGATTTCGTTCGGCGCGGGAGCGGAGAAAGTAGAACTGACGGATGACTGCGGCATTCACTCCCATAAAGGCAATGAATGCGCCGAAGTTAATGAGCTCGGCGGCGCGTTCGAAGTTAAGAAACAGCGATCCGATGTAAACGAATACACCCACCAGAAGGATGTTATAAACCGGCGTGCTGTGCTTCTTATCGAAATAGCCGAAAACACTTTGCGGCAACACCTTATCTCTCCCCATGCCAAAAAGAGCCGGGAGACGCCGGCCATTGCGGTTAAACCACAGGCAACATTGGCAATGATGAGAATGGCAGCCATCGCGGCGAACAGGACCGGACCACCCACGATGCGGCTGATATCGATGAATGCTGTCTCCAAGTTCGACAAGTTGGCCATGCCAGGCGAGATTCGCTGTGCCAGATAAACCTGCAGCCCGCCGAAAATGCCGGTAAAGAAGCAAACGAACACCGTAGCCAACAAAATGTTCCGGCGCGGATTTTTGACGTCTTCCGAAAGCGTACTTACCCCATCGAACCCGCCATACGTCAGGGCCGCCAGTGAGGTGCCGGTCATGATGCTTTTCCAGTGAAACGTCTCCGGGTCGTAGAAGGGGCGGGTGGAGAAGATTCCAGGCCCATCCCTGCGCATGAAAGAGCCAGTGAACCGCCAGGCCCATGAAGGCCAGGATCACTACCATCATGGCGATCATCAGGACAAAGTTGGCCTTGGCGGTGGCGCGAATGCCACGAAGATTGATCAGCGTCATAATGCGGCAATGACGGCCGCCCAGACCGCATAGGGGATGGTGGGAACCAGTCTCTGAATCGTGAGAGCGGCGTAGATGGTGCAGATCAGTGGCACCAGCAGGTAATCCAAGATCATCGCCCACCCCGCAAGAAAACCGAGGTGTGGGTTCAGCCCACGTCCCACGTAGGTGTAAGCCGAACCTGCTGCGGGAAACTTTGCTGCCATTCTTCCGTAACTGAAGGCGGTTAACATCATGGCTACCATCGCCAACAGAATGGTGGTGGCGGCGTGTCCATCGGAGAGCTTCTGCGCGATCCCGTAGAGTGGAACGGGCGCGATCGGCATGATCAAGATGATCCCATAGAGGATGAGATCCTATAGGCCCAGCACCCGCCGTAGAGAAGGACCGGCGGAGATGGAAGCTTGCGAGTCAGCCAACGTGCACCCTTTTCATGAGGCGTAGGTTTCAGCGATCAGCTTTTCAAGATAGACCTTCGATGCCACGATATCTTTCGTTTGCTCCGGGCCCTCAATCTCACGCTCAATGGTTAAAGGGCCGTGATAGTTGAGCGCCTTGAGGCGGTGCATCACGTCGCGGAAATCCACTTTGCCCTGGCCGATCGCTACTTCGCGGCCCAGGTCCTTTGGATTGGTAGGGAACAACCCGTCTTTTCCGTGCAGGCCGTGAACATATTTGCCAATCACATCCATGGCGTCGGAAGGATTGCCCTTACCGTAAAGAATCAAATTCGCAGTGTCGAGATTGACCCGCATGTTATCCAGACCCACATCTTCAATCATGCGCAATAAGGTGATGGGAGTTTCCTGACCGGTCTCGCACATAAGTAGAACGCCCCTGTCTTTGCAGTGGGCGGCCACTTCGTGGATGGCAGTGACTGCTTGCGTGTAGACGGGATCGTTGGGATTCTCCGGGATGAACCCGCAGTGGGTATGAACCGCCTCGATGCCGGCGCCCTGAGCAACGTCCGCCGCCAGCTTCAGTGCATCGATACGCGCCCGTCGAGTGGAAACGGGTATGAGGCCAATGGTCAATGGTCCATGATAAAAGTCCCATACCTTGGGTCCCGGACCAAGCTCCATCACCGCCGTAACCCTCACCCCGCTTGTCGCCATAGCACGTTTCAAGGCTGGCGCAATATCGACGCTTAAGCCTTCAAAGCTCATTTGACAGTTGGAGAAGCCCAGTTTTTTGACCCGAGTCAATGCTACGGCAGGATCCTCACCGCGCTTGCCGCCTACCACCAATCCGAGCTGTATGGGGTACGCGGCCTGCGCGACAGCGGTTATATTCATGGCTTTCGCGGTGCCTGCAAAGCAGGCAGCTCCGGCCATTTGTACAAAGCCACGGCGGCTGAAAACTCGCACATTCACCTCTGCGCCGGCTGCCCCTTAAGCCTTGGCAATCTCGGCGGAATATTTCTTGATTTTCAGGATAGCGTCAATTCGCTGATCCATGTCAGATCTGGGGCCAAGGAAATTGGTTTGTTCGAACCATATCGCCTCTGAGCACAGCTGATCGTTGACTGGGCATGCAATGCGCTCGCGATAAGTGCTCAGGTCTGAGTCATGGAAGGCGCGCTTGTAGTGGCGGGTGTTGATGGTGTTGTCGAGAAAAGGTTCCTTGTTGAGGGGAGTATATCCCGGAGAATTGGGCATGCCTTCGGCTTCCAGTGCCTTGATAAATTTCTCCCGCGGCAGACCGTTGAATTTGCTGGGATCGTAGCGAAACATGTAAAGGTGGTAGGCGTTCCGGGTGCATCCCTCATACATTTTTGCCGGCGAGATGCCATCGATTTCTTTGAGGTGAGCGGTCAGGTATTGAGCATTTTGCTCGCGCGTACGCATTTGCTCTTCGAGGCGTGTGATTTGGCCCAGGAGTACGCTGGCCTGGAACTCGGTCATGCGATAGTTGCAGCCATTCCTGACGAATGCATACGTAATGGCAGGGTTGCCCCGGCCATTGTTACCAAAGCTGACGCACGTGGAATAGATCTGGTCATCATTGGTTAGGATGGCCCCGCCTTCCCCTGAATTGAGATTCTTGGAGGCTTGAAAGCTGAAGCAACCTGTTGCTCCAAACGTTCCCACTTTCTTGCCTCGCCACTCGGCCAAATGAGATTGGCAAGCGTCCTCAACGACCGGAATGTTGTGCTTTTTGGAGATCGCCATGATGGTGTCAAGATCGGCCACCGATCCGCCAAGATGGACGGGCAGAATTGCCTTGGTCTGGGGGGTGATGGCGGCCTCGATCTTTTTCGCATCGATCTGAAAGGTCTCGAGATCAGAATCCACGAAGATCGGCAGCGCATGTTGCAGCAGCACGGCATTGATGGTGGCCACAAAGGTGTAGGGCGGGACAATCACTTCATCCCCGGGACCGATATCCAGGGCGTTGAGTGAGGTAACCAGCGCCGTGGTGCCGCTGGATGTTGCCAGGCAATGCTTGGCTTGGGTTCGCCCGGCAAACGTCTGTTCGAACGTAGCCGCGCTCTTACCGTCGAGCCGGCACCATTTCTCACTATTCAACACAGCGGTGAGCCCATCCTGTTCGATGCGCCCATGAATCGGCCACGTAACCGTCGTGGTGGGCGACGTGCACACCGGCTTGCCACCCAGGATTGCGGGTTTCTGGTCGGTCATCGACGCCATCAGCAAGGGAGAGGAAGAAGCAGCCGCACTCCAACAGAGAGTAGCAGCGACGGCCTTGCCGAAATCTCGGCGAGTCGGGTCAGCATTCATGGGTGAATCTCCGGTTGGGGATCTGTGGTTCCCAAGTATTCATTCGATACTCACGCAAAGTCAACAATTATGTTCGGAAATGGTTGAAAGTTTTTCGGTTCAGCATTCGTTCTTTGCCGCAGGGATGCAACAAAAGAGCTGTAAGCACAATGCCAAATGCAGATTTAGCAGGCAAAGCTGGGTTCTTGGGAAGAAAAAACATAATATCAATTTCGTCCATAAATGCATTGACGCCCGCTCCTCGTTCTCTCTAGGATGTACCCCAGTGTTCTCAAGCCCTTATAGAAGAAGATGACCATGAGCCACCTCGCGCTTTTTGGAGGAATTCCACTTCGACGGAATCCTTTTCCTGATTGGCCTACTTTCTCAGCTGGGGAAGAGGATGCGGTACTTCGGGTGCTACGTAGCGGGAAGTGGTGGGCCAACTCCCTGGGTGAGAGCCGCCAGTCGCACTTCGATGAAGATGAGGGATCTAGAGTAGCCCACCTGGAGCGGGCTTTTGCCCAGTTTCACGACACGAAGTTCGCGGTTGCCTGTGCCAGCGGAACCGCGGCACTTGAGGTGGCACTGAAGGCGGCGGGAATCGCGGCAGGGGACGAAGTGATTGTTCCCCCCTATACCTTCATCGCGACTGCCAGCGCTCCACTCTTATTGGGTGCGACCCCTGTATTTTGCGACATCGAGTTGGACACCCTGAATCTTGATTCCCGCGCCTTGCAGGCGGTCATTACTCCGCGGACGAAAGCCATCATTCCGGTTCATTTCGCGGGACGGGCAGCGGACATGGACAGCATTCTGGCCATCGCACGGGCGCATAATCTGTTCGTGCTCGAAGACGCTGCGCACGCTCACGGTGCAACCTGGAAGGAACGCGGGTTGGGATCCATCGGCGATGCGGGCGCTTTCAGCTTTCAGGCTTCCAAAAACATGACCGCGGGCGAAGGAGGAATGATCGTCACCAATGATGAGGGACTGGCGGAGGTCTGCGAGTCCTATGTCTGGGTCGGCAGGAAGGTGGGCCGGCCCTGGTATGAACATCACCGGCTGGGATGGAACTATCGGATGATGGAGGTCCAGGCTGCAATTTTGATCGAGCAGCTCAAGTGTTTACCGGCGCAGCTAGCCACGCGGACGGAGAACGCCGCATACCTGAACCTTCACTTGAGCGAGATTCCCGGAATTACTACCTTGCCTGATCCATCCTGGGTCAGCACGAATGCACATCATATCTATCTCTTTCGCTTCGACGAGCAAGAGTTCGGTATCTCCCGTGACGAATTTCTTCTCGCGCTGGCTGCGGAGGGTGTTCCATGCACGGGAGGGTATGCGTTTCCCCTATATCGCAACCCGATGTTCCTAAGTCCTGGGAACGAGAAGGAGCTACCCGGCGTAACGCCGCCAGTTGACTGGGAGGCTTACGCAGCCTCGTGCCCCAACGCGGAACGAGCTTGCCGAGAAATGATCTGGATGGAGCATCGTGTGCTCTTGGGCTCCCGGGAAGATATGGAGCAAGTAGTCCAGGCGGTGATGAAGATCTATCTTCACCGTCAGGAGTTCTCATGCAAAGAGCAGTCCACGATTGCTACCCAGTGAGTCCTGAGGCTATGCGTTAAGTAACCGGACGCGTGGCGCCCACTTCGCGAACGCTGCTTCCATATCGGAAAGAGCGCCCACTCCGACGTTAGCGCTGCCGATAACAGGTACTGCCGCACCCATGGTTTGCAACGCTGCTGCCGCTTCAATCATCACCGCGTTGATAATTGCCGCGCCGGCCACCGTCGACGCTGGACCCATCTTTTGACTCAGGCCAGGAAGCTCCAGTACAGCATCCCCCACCGGGATGCAGTTATCGATGACCAGATCAGCGACCTCGTATAAATACTTGCCCGAGCTGTGGCGGGAAGGGGAGGTGCCCGCCTGCCGCGGGTTGGTGATCGCAATCACCCTCGTTCCCAGCGCCTTGATGGCCAACGCCATCTCGATCGGCACCGCATTGCGGCCGGAGTTGGAGATCACGATAGCGACGTCGATCGGACGTACGTCCTCGCGAGCCAGAAGCGTTGCCGCATATCCGGATTGTCTCTCGGCGCGCGTACTTGCAAGCGCCCCGTGCAGGAAGATCAGAGCATCATCCAGAATCGGATTGACAGGCGCCAGGCCTCCGGCGCGGAAAAAGGCCTCCTCGGAAATCATGTGAGAGTGACCACTTCCGAAGGTATGAACCACTCCCCCCGCGGCGATCGCCGCTGCAGCCATAGAGCCGGCTTCCTGGATCGCTCCTGATTGTTCAGCCACGATGTTCGCCAGGATTGTTAAAAGAGAATCAAAGTATTTCCCTGAGATCTCGTTATTCAAGAGCCCTCGCTTCATTGTTAGGCGGATTAGATAGCGTCGGAAATGTTAATAATATTCATTCTATGCGCATCAGGACCTCTCATTGCGTGCGCAAATGGCAAAAAAGCTTGACGCAATACGGAACAGACCTCATACTTTTTGCATCCCGCAGCTTATACAGGGCCCCACAACAAGTAACTCCATGTTTCTCAGGCACATTGATCATTCGCATTTGTGGTGTTCTTTCTCTCCCCGCCGTAACCCTTTCTCTATAGATAGAAGCCCCGTGATCGGCCCCTGAAGTTATTCGTCCTAAATATGAAGCGATGGAAGGAGTCTCTCTTGCTGCGAGCATCATTTGTTCTTCTGACAGCGTTATTGGCGAGCGTCGGCCTGGGGGGCCAGCAGACCAAGCTCGAGGATCTGCAGGGCAAAACCATCCTGATCTTCACACCGCACCCCGACGACGAGGTCTTCGGCGCTGGTGGTACCATTGCGCTGCTCAATCGTCATCACAATAAGGTCATCCTTGCGATTTATACCAATGATGATAAGGGCTCGCTGGATCCTGAGATGAGCAGCCAGCGGCTGGCCCGCATCCGCAAAGCGGAGGAAGAGAAGTCGGAAGCAGTCTTAGGTACGCCCAAGGAAAATATCATGTGGCTGGGCTATGACGACGGAATGCTCGAGTATGCCCCGCAGCCGCACCTGGTGGAGCAGGCGACTGAGATCATCCGCCGAGTGCGTCCCGACGTACTACTCAGCGTGGACCCTGGGCAGTGGTACACGCGCTGGCACAAGACCGATCATCGAATGGCGGCCCTCAACACCGTGGACGCCGTGCGCGCCGCAGAGTTCTGGCTCTACTTCCCCAACCAGAAACTACAACTGGGCCTGCAGCCGTATCGAGTACCGGAAATGTATTTTTTCTATCCTGCGCCGGGGGAAGTCAACTATCGGGTTCCGATCGATGACGTGATGGATTTGAAGCTGCAGTCAGCGGTCGCGCAAGTGAGCCAGTTTGCGCCCTCCGAAGATCGATATCGCGATGACTGGGATCCGAAGGATTTGGAGATAACGGAGAGTGAACTGAAAAAGATGCAGCCACACAAAGATGGCCACGCCGTGGAGGAATTTCGCTTTTCTACTGGCTTCAATCAAGAGTAGGTGCGAGAGTACGGGCGTGATGGCTGCAGAAATGGCCACTGTGTTGTGAACGCCCGCAAGCCTTACTGAACAGATTTGTGCAGTCTCGTTTAATTTTTGGAGGAGCTTCGTTGGGGAGTAGAAGAACAGCCGGGTCGGAACATGTCCATCGTCGTAGCCAACTCCTTAGGTTGTCATACTTTCTGCTGCTGGCCGTCTGCCTTCACGGCAACCCGGTGCAAGCGCAGCACGCAACCATTCTCCCCGCGCCCCAGCAAATTACCTACGGCGCCGGCACCTTGCCGCTGGCAGGCCTGCCAGTGCGCTTGCCATCCGGTGCTGTGGAAGAGGACCGCTTGGCCGCGCAAACCTTGGCTGACTGTGTTACTTATAAAACTGGTACGCAGACCGCGATCCTGACCGATGCGGGGGATTCAGGCCTCACTCTTCATCGCACCGGCGCATCAGATCCGTTGCCGGTGCCCGGCGAAAGCCCCGGCCCGGACTCGCGGGAAGCCTACAAAATAAGCATCACCAGCGGCGGAGCGAAAGTGCAAGCGCGCTCCTCCGGAGGTATCTTCTACGGTGTCCAGACACTCTGTCAGATGATTGAGATGCCAGGCGCGATTTTGCCTGAGGCCCAGGTGACCGATTGGCCGGCAATGGCCTATCGCGGGACCATGGTCGACATGAGCGAGGGGCCACTGCTACGGGTGGCCGATATCAAGCGCCAGATCGACCTGATGGCGCGCTGGAAGAACAATCAATATTACTTTTACAACGAGACCAGCATCGCGCTCGATGGCCTTCCTCCTGCTGCTCCAGGAGCTCGCCTCACCAAAAATGATGTGCGCGAGATCGTCGCCTATGCGCGAACCCGCCATATCGACGTCGTGCCATGCCTTGAGTTGTACGGTCACCTGCACGACTTGTTCCGCCGGGAGCAGTACTCCGCGTTGGCTGATTTTCCTCATGGGGTTGAGTTCAATCCTGCCGACCCGCAAGTGCAGAAGTTGATCGCCAATTGGGTGCAGCAATATACCGAACTCTTTCCCAGTCCTTTCGTGCATGTCGGATTCGACGAAACCTGGCAGTTACAACAGGCTGCGGCGAAAGGATCCGCTGCGCCGGCCGCGATCTTCCTGCAGCAACTCAAGAATGTTAGCGGGCTCTTCCAACAGCACGGAAAAACTATCCTGGCCTGGGCCGATATCATGGTCAAAATTCCGGATATTGTGAAGCATTGCCCCCGGGCATCATTGCTGTCGCCTGGTGGTATGAACCCCAGCCGGATCCGGAATACAATCGTTGGATTGGGCCCCTGGTGAGCAATCATGTGCCGTACCTGGTTGCTCCAGGCGTGAACGGCTGGAGCGAGATTGCCCCTGACTACAATCTCACCTTTGAGAATATCGATACTTTCGCTGCTGCCGGGACGTAAGTACGGCGCCTTGGGTGTAATGAATACGATCTGGTCAGACGACGTGCAGATGTTGAAGCGGCCGGCGTGGCCGGGCATTGCCTACGGCGCGGCTGCCGCTTGGCAAGCAAAACCCTTGGATCGCCGCATTTCTTTCCCGCATATGCCGCGCGTGAATATCCGCCGGCGGCTGCGGCCAGCGTCGCCTCCGCTCTTCGACAGATGGCAGACAGTGAATCCGCCCTCGAGACTGTTCTGGGTCAAGACACCATGCTCGCCCTCTGGCAAAGCCCGTTTGCAGCAAAAACGCTGGCGCAGCGCCACTGCACATGCCGCTGACCTGCGCCGCAGCCGCCTGTTTGCCGAGGCTGCGGAAGAGGACTGGCTGCGCGCCATCGAGCTGGGTGCGGATGCTGCCAGCGCCCAATCCTATATTGTCGAGTGCCGGCTGCTGGACTATGCCGGCCTCAAGTTCCAGTATGGTGTCGAGATTACGCAACAGTGGAAATTGCTCGGGTCTCATCCCGATCGTCCATCGTCTGGGCAACGACTTTGACAATATCGTCGTCTCCCAGCAGCACGGCAAATTGCCCGATCTAATGGAAACGATTACTGAGCTAAAGCCGCAGTACGAGCAGGCGTGGCTGGAGGAGTACACTTCCTATCGTTTGGCCGCGGCCCTGGGCCGCTGGGATGCGGAATACGAATACTGGCGCCGGCTGCAGGCGAATCTCTTTCAATTGCTCGACGACTACAACCCAACCCAGGGATTACCCTCCTTCGACAGTCTGCTGCCCTGGCGGTGATGATCATCGTTAAGAAAAAAAGCCAACGTGACAAACACCTGATCGAGGCCCTGGTTTACCAGCAGGGCCCAATCTCGCGCGTGGGTATCCACGCGCTCACCAATCTACGCCGCAGCACCATCTCGGCGCTTACCCTGGCAGCTTCTGACCGAAGGAAAGTTGATTGAGGCGGGCCCTTCTGACAATCCACTTGGCCGCAAGCAGATCCTCCTCGATCTCAATCGAAAGTTCGGTTTTCTCGTCGGCGTTGAGTTTGATGATGAGCGGATCACTGCCGGGGTGATGGACCTTCAACCGGCGGTGACCAAAGTGATCTCCGAGGCCACCGACCTCTCTCACGGTCAGGAAGGCCTTCTGCGGCAATTGCAGTCCGCTGTACGTCGCGTGGTGACCGCCTCCAAGCTGCCGTGGTCGAAACTGCTGGGCATTGGTGTCGCTGATCCGGGATTGGTCGACACCCGGCGCGGTGTCACCACTAGCAGTTCAACCATCGACTTCTGGAACGATGTGCCGTTGACTGCCACTTTCGAAAAAGAATTCAAGGTGCCAGTTCTGGTAGAGAGTAAGACGCGAGCGAAAGCGATCGCCGAGCAGATGTTGGGCGTGGGCCAGCGGGAACCCAACATGATCTATCTCGATTATGGAACCGGCATAGGTGCGGGAGTGATCGTGGATGGCAAGCTTCTCTATGGCCACAACTGCGGCGTGGGCGAAGTGGGCCATACGAACGTGGTCCGCTCTGGGCCTACTTGCAAGTGCGGTAGTAACGGGTGCCTGGAGGCCATAGCGGGCGCGAGCGCGGTGGAGAATCGCACCCGCAAAGCTCTCTCTGAAGGCGTTTCCTCCCGCCTGCTCGCCATGGCCCAGGAGGATCCATCGCACATCACCGTATGGCTGGTGCTGGAAGCGGCGAGGGCTGGAGACAAGATGTGCTGGAACATCGTGGCCGAGGTCGCGGAGGAGATTGGCGTGGCGATGGCCAACCTGGTCAACCTCTTCAATCCATCGATGATCGTCTTTGATCAGCGTCTCAGCACCGCCGGAGATGAGTTTTTGAATCTGATCTCGCGGGTAGTAAAAAGCAACGCGCTGGCCGGATCCGCCTCCGGGTTGTCGCTACGTTTTGCGACTTTGGGCAGGGAGGCAGGACTCCTCGGTGTGGGCCTGCAGATTCTCGAAAGACAGTTCTCCACCGCCCGGAAATCTTAGCGTTTGCCGATTTGTCGTTCCTGGGATGGGCATGCACAGCTCATCTCAATTATCAACACTCATATCGACTTCTGCGCGCCTTGTGCCAGAGCGGAAACAGATAAGGCCAACTCGACTGCATTGGCCGAACTCTCCGGGGGACATTCGACCGGAGCATGGCCGTTGCGGCAGCAGTCGATAAAATAAGCGAGCTGGGTTGCGTAAGGATCCTCCTCCGGGAGGGCGATCTCAGTGGGGGCAGCAGACGGACGTACGAGCTGCAGATGATCATTGGCAAAGCGTAACTCACCCTCGCTCGCCTGCAGATCGAATTCCATGGCAAAGGGAATGTTATCGGCGTACCAGCCTCCGTTGATGGCTACCTCCAACCCGCCGGGATACCGCAGCCCGCACTCAATTACGTTGACGGATCCCACGGTGCGCGCGGTCGCGCTCTCGGGCGCCCCGAAAAGCCACAGTGCCTGATCGTAATCGTGCACCAAAAGATCGAGCGCAGCTCCTCCACTCTCCCCCGGCTGCAATAGCCATGGACCCCAACTAGGCAGGCCTGACCTGCGCGCGAACCTGGCCGAACGAACAGCGCCGTAAGTGCCACCAGCCACCGCTTCGTGAAGTACGCGATAGGCGGGCCAAAAACGCAGCACGTGGGCGATCATCAATACGCCCTTATTGCGCTTTTGTGCTGCCAGCATACGCCCACAATCCGCCACGGTGAGCGCCATGGGTTTCTCGCAGAGCACGTGTTTGCCCGCATCCAGAGCGGCGATGGTTAGCGGGGCATGCAATGCGGTGGGGAGGCAGATGTCGAGGGCATCCAGTTCGGGATCTGTGACCATCGCCTCGTAGAGAGCATCCGGGTCCTGTATGTGTGCGAAGCGTGCGCTGGTGCGCGTGAGCACCTCCATTCCGGTCAGGGACCGGTAGGCTTCCAGATGTCGCCGGCCCATGAAACCCAGGCCCAGCAATCCGATTTGAAACGGTTTTTCAGCCATAAATCTCCATGAACTTGCGCTATGTATCGAGGCGAAACTTGGTCTCAGCCAAGTGGTACATCGGCCGCCATACGAGGCGGTTAATCGTGACTACCATGAGTGACATGATGATAGTAGCGAGCAGCAAAATGGAAAACTGACCATGATCGCTGGCTGCGCTGATCTGTGCACCCAACCCTAGCGTCTGCAGGGTGCGATCTTTCAGGTGAAAATATTCGGCGATGATGCTCGCGTTCCAGGCCCCGCCGGACGCAGTGACCAGACCGGTGACCAGGTAAGGAAAGATACCGGGTAGAATCACGACCTTCCAGCGCTGCCACAGGGAGAATTTGTAGAGCTTGGCGACCTCCTTCAGGTCGGAGGGAATCGCTGTGGCGCCGGCAATCACATTAAATAGGATGTACCACTGTGTGCCCAGCAACATAAGGGCAATAGACCCGATGCCTAACCCGCCGCCCCATCTGACGAGAGCGAGCAGCAGGATGGGAAAAATCGCAGTGGACGGGTAAGAGGCGGCGATCTGGGCCAGCGGCTGCGCGATTCTGGCCAGCCGGGGATGAAAGCCAATGGCGACGCCGGTGGGAATGGTCCAGGCAGAGGCAATCAGCAGCGCGGCATTCACCCGCAGAAAGGTCGCGCCGGCGCCCTTAAGCAACTCCACGATCTCCGGCCAATGGATATGGCGCAGTAACTCCACCGCCCGGAAGGCAGCAAAGGCCACCAGCAAGCTGGCCGCAACAATGAGCAGGACCGCTGCCAGCCCGGACCGTTTGCGCGGTCCGTGAATGGGTCTTGTGATCAACTCCCGCTGTCGCCGCGCCAGCGCGCCGTAGATAAACTCGCTGGTCGGCGCCACGCTTACGCGCTTCAACCAGCTAAGCGCAGTCGAGTTCTGCAGTACATAAAGGATGGGCGAGCTTTTGCGGCTGGTGCTCTCTCCCTGTTCGAACTTGAATTTATCCGCCCACGCAATGACCGGCCGCCACACGACCAGATCGGTGGCCACAATAATAAGGATCATGGTCACGGATCCCCACAGCATTCCATGGCTATCGCCCGTACTGGCCGCCGTCTGCAAATAAGAACCGAGCCCGGGCAGACGGAAGTCGCGATCGCCAAGCACAAACATCTCGCAAGCCATTAGGAAAAACCATCCACCTGCCACCGAGACCATTGAATTCCATACCAGCCCGATGGCTGAGTAGGGCAGCTCCAGCTGCCAGAAGCGCTGCCACGCCGAAAAGTGAAAAACACCAGCGGCTTCCCGAAGTTCCCGGGGCAGGCTCTTGAGCGAGGAGTAAAAGCTGAACGCCATGTTCCATACCTGCCCGGTAAAAATCAGCAGAATGGCGCCCATCTCGATACCCAACTGTCGTCCGGGAATGAGCGAAATCATGGCCAGCATCACCGCCGGCAGAAAGCTGAGGACGGGAATCGATTGCAGGATATCCAGCACGGCGATCATGAAGGATTCTGCACGGGGGGTGTAGGCGGCGATGTAGCCGTACCCCACGGCGAAGGTCAGGCTCAGCACGTACGCGGCCCCAATGCGCACGATGGAATAGAAAGCGTAAAGCGGCAGCATCTTCGCCGAGGGCGAAATAGCGATCTCGGGTACCGGATGTCCCATCCAATACTGTGCAATGCGCAGGACAGCATAGAACAACGCGAGGCCGCAGGCGGCCACGCTCAAGTCGAGGAAAAAAGGCCAGGTGCGCTCCAACACCAGCGACCGGGAAAGTGTGGGATAGCGGGAGAAGGGGGCCGGCGCGCTCATTCCGCCTCTGCCTCTCCGACTGCTTCCGGCGTCTCTTCCTCTTCCGGCAGGATGAATCGCCGGCGGGAAGCGTCGAAGTCGAACAGCTCCGCGTAGCGGCCCCAGCTGATGGCTGTCTCCAACTGGCGCAGCGTCTCGTCCGCGCTGAATTGCTCATCGAGCATATCGAGGAAGAACTCCTCCGGAACGGTGTGGTCCGATTTGGTATTGAGCGCGCGGGTGATCTGCCGTAGCAGGAGCACATTCTCGACCGCGGCTTTACGAAAGAGCTCCTTCTGCTGCTGGATCTCCGATTCGGCGTATTCCTTTCCCGCCGGAGTAATCGCGGCATCGCCCTCTTCTACCTTGAGAAAACCCAGCAACTGGGCCGCGTCCACAATGGGCAGCAGGTCGTCGATTTCGAAGGCCAGATCGTCGGCCAGGCGATAGATATCGGCCCGGCCGTTGTAATCGATGAGCAGCTCGAGCAGGCCGGCAATGCCGCCCGGGCGTGCATGGGGAAGCATCTGGTAGTGCATCTGCCGCTGGTCCCGCACGGCCAGCCGCTGAGGCACGGCGGAGGGGGCCACGTCCGGCCGGGTCAACACCTTATATATGTAATCCACCAGCTGTGTGAAAGCGGCGCTTTTGCGATCGCGCGGCTGGCTCAGCGTTACCGGAAAGTCGACCCGTACATGCCCCGGGTTGCGGCCCAGCACGATGATGCGATCGGCCAACAGCAAAGCCTCTTCAATGTTGTGCGTCACCAGAAAAATGGATTTTGTCGGGATCGTCTTCTTATGCCACAACTCCAGCAGTTCGCTGCGTAGATTCTCCGCCGTCAACACGTCCAGGGCAGAGAACGGCTCATCCATAAACAGTACTTCGGGTTGGACCACCAGGGCCCGGGCGAATCCTACACGCTGCCGCATTCCTCCCGAGAGTTCCTTGGGATAAGCTGCCTGAAAGCCATCCAGGCCGACAGTGTTCAGGATCTTGAGGCTCTGTTCGCGCCGATGTTCACTGGTAACGCCGCGCGCCATCAGTGGAGCCTCGACGTTTTCGAGCACAGTGAGCCAGGGAAAGAGGGCAAAGCTCTGAAAGACGATGCCCACGTTGACTTCCACCTGGGAAATCGGCTTGCCGTGCCAGAAAACCTCGCCGGCGGAAGGTTGGGAGAGACCCGCCAGCATGCGCAGAAGCGTAGACTTGCCTGAGCCCGACGGGCCCAGCAGGGCAACGATTTCTCCCTGTACGATGGCCAAGTCGGTGGGCGCGATCACCTGAATGCGGTTTTCGCTGGGTTGCGCGTAGTACTTTTCCACCTGCTGGGCGCGAATGATCGGTTCAGCCATCGGCAACGTCCAACGAAAAAAGTTTTGGTCAGATCAATCTTATATGGAGAGCAGGCCCCGGGGCCCTAAAGCGATCGCAGTCCGGACAGTTGCAATAGTCAGCAAGATGGCCGCAACGCCAGACCCGGAAACAGCATCAGACACATGAGCGTATGATTCCAGTAATCCCCACTGGCTCAGCATTTTCCGTTTGTACCACCTTATCGCGATTTGCCCTGGTGGATCGGGGCGCAGCGAACGAGCGTCAGAACGACTAAGGTCGTCATTCAGGAGCAAATGACCAATCAACAGGTAAAGCCCAAAGTGCTGGTGGCCGATGACGAACGCGTGATCGCGGACACACTGGCCATCATCCTAAACCAGAGCGGGTTTGAAGCAACTGCTGTCTACAACGGCGAAAAGGCCGTAGAAGCAGCGCGCACCCTCAAGCCCGATATGCTTATTTCCGATGTCATCATGACAGATATGAACGGCATTGATGCGGCGATCACTATCCGGACCATGCTCCCCAAGTGCAAGATCCTTCTTTTTTCGGGCCAGGCGGCCACCGCGGATCTGTTGGACCGCGCTCGTTCCCAGGGACACGAATTCGAGATTCTGGCCAAGCCCGTACACCCCCAGGACCTGCTTGCTCGACTGCGCAGCTAAGAGGGCTGGTTCGAGTTCATCACTTCTTCTTCTTTGCCCTGTTGCCTCCCGCGGGAGGCGCAGTTGCGGCCGTCCCCGGACGCCGTGTCCGCTGCTTGGCCGATATCGATTGGATGATGATGGAAGGAACGCCCTTAGGAGCGAACGGAATCGCCGCTCTTGCCGTGGCTTCCTGCATTAGTTTTTTCTGACAATTCATCTATCGTGCTGGCGACAGCAGGTGAATATGCCACGCGACCTTTCCATCCCCTTGCAGTAACTTCTCCGGGGTCGGGCAGGTCTTGGGCATGCAGGTAAAACAAGCTCACCCATTTGGGAAAGACAGCCACGGAAAAAGTCGCCTGGGATGGCCGTTCGGTGGCGCCGAAGCCGATCGCAAGCGCGTTGTAGTTGTCATACACCAGCTCGACTGCCGTGGGATAGCGCTCTCTCATCGTCGCCAGAATGGAATGGGCGAGCGACGCCACTTCGGGCGTGAATCTGGCGATCAATGAAGCGAGTTGCTCTTCTGCCGTGTGCCGATGGCCTCATATCCGAATCGCTCCCCCTGCATTCTGTTTGGAATTTTTAACGGTTTGTCCGAGAGTCTACCGTCTTCCAGCATATGCGGCTCTGAATTCATCGGGTACAACGCTCTGGCTGAATGGAGTGGGACGTGTATTGCTGAAGCGACCTTGGCTTTGTATCAGGGCACGGCCCGACTAAACAGGCTGCGGAAAAACTCTCCCACGAAGGGCAAGGCTTCAGAGTTTGCGGAAAACTCTCTATGAAGGGCGCGGGTTCACAGGTTGCGGACAAACTCATGATTTGTGTCAGGGCACGACTTTAGTCGGGCCGTAAACGCGCCTGATTGACGGCTTTAGCCGCTGAGGTACGGCTTTTCAGCGCAGTTTCTGTACCAAAAACAGGTTGATTTCCGTCTGGCGTCTTGAAAAGACCTACCTCGGCTACTAAAGCTGAGGAGGCTCCGGAAAACTTTGCACCGAGGAGAAAACCGTACCTCAGGGGCTGAAGCCCTCGTCATGCCGCCCTTTACGGCCCGACTTTAAGTCGTGCCCTGACACAAAGCATGAATTTCCCGCAGCGCGACTAAACAGCTTCCAGAAAAACCCTGGCTTTGAAGGGTACGAGCTTCAGCTCGTACGTAAGTGATTAAGAACAGGTCCGGCTTTAGCCGCTGAGGGATGATTTCTTTGAGGTTCAACGACTTTTTCCGCAAGGTCTAAATTCGGTGCCCTGATACAAAACATGAATTTTCCGCCGCCTTTAGAAGTATGCCCTCATGGTCTTCCGCCGCTGGTGATGCCCATGGAGCAGTAAATCACCACGCGGCGGAAGGAGCGAAGGCGGCCCTTGACATATTCCTATATGGGAATATAATTCAGTTCATGCCCAGATGCACCACCGCAGCAGACATTTTCAACGCGATTGCCGAACTCCGGCTGCGGGAGATCATGGATTTGCAGCGGACTGGGAAAGAACCTGCGGTGGGGGAAAACGCGGTCAGCATCCTCATATACCGGCTGAACGCAAGGAGCTGTAGCCTGTGGACGATTGGGCGAAAACGTACGAGCGCTACTGGACGCATCAGCTGGGCCTGATCAAACAGCGAGCAGAGCTGAAGATGCCCAACCAATTAGCCAAGCAACTAACAAAACGCGAGGAGGAAGAATGATGGCGGTGAGTACAGAACAGCAAATACGCAGCTTCGAGATTGTGAAGGAGGAGGCGATCGCGGCTTCCATGGAGATCGTCTTTGAGACACTTCTGGAGCAGATGGGGCCGGATAACCAGAATCCCGATGGAACGCCGATGTCGATGAAGATCGAGCCGTGGCCGGGCGGGCGGTGGTATCGCGATCTGGGAAATAACACCGGTCATTTCTGGGGACACGTGCAGGCAATCAAGCCGCCGACGCTGCTCGAAATTTGCGGGCCGCTTTTCCTGTCGCTTCCGGCCATGATGAATGTGCAATACCGGTTGACGGAAGAGAACGGTCTGACGCGCTTGAAGTTTGTTCATCGCGCGATGGGAATGATTCCAGCAGAACTTATTGACGGGCCCCGTAGCGCCAACCTGGGTTGGGCTCACCTATTGGAAAGAATCCGCAAGGGTGCGGAGAGCAAGAAGAGCGCTAACTAACCCGGCTTGCTGAACGAGAGGATGTCAACGGAAAAGGAGAAGAGCTATGCAGGTATTGGATGCGGTCACTCACACAGTGGTATCGGAAGCGGAATGGACGGAAGCGCACAAGGCCTTTTTGAGCAAAGAAAAAGAGCTCACGCGGCAACGCGATGAACTCAGCCGCCAACGGCGCGGGCTGCCGTGGGTGAAGGTCGACAAGAATTACGTTTTCGATGGCCCGGCCGGCAAGCAAACGTTGGCCGATCTGTTCGACGGGCGCAGCCAGCTTATCGTTTACCACTTCATGTTCGGTCCGGAATGGGCGGAAGGCTGCCCAAGCTGCTCCATGTCCGCAGAGCACATGGAAGGGAGCCTGGCGCACCTGGCCCAGCGGGACGTGACGCTGGTAGCGGTTTCGCGCGCGCCACTAGGCAAGATACAAGCCTTCCAAAAGCGTATGGGTTGGAGCTTCCCATGGGTATCGTCGCATGACACTGACTTCAACCGTGACTACCATGTCTCCTTCACTAAGGAAGAAATGGCGAATAGCAAAACCTACTATAACTTTGGCACTCGGGATTTCCCCGCTGACGAAGCTCCCGGCCTCAGCGTCTTCTATAAGGATGGGAACGGGAATGTCTTCCATACCTATTCCTCGTATGCCCGTGGGCCGGAATGGTTATTGGGCGCTTACAGCTACCTGGATTTGGTGCCCAAGGGCCGGGACGAAGGCAGCCCTCCGTTCCCGATGGCGTGGGTTCGCCACCATGACCGCTACGAAAGCCGCCCGAAGACTGCTGCTTCGTCCTGCTGCTCAGCGGAGAGCCATTCGTGAGCGCCCACCGGTGCTGCGTTGTTCCGTCGCGTGGTATCGAGAAGAAGAACGCCGGAGTGCGGATCGCCCAGGGTGATCCGCATCCCCGGTCGTTCACCCGCCGAGCACTCGACCTGGCCGCGAAGATCGTTCCCGTTGCCGTTCTGGCAGTGTTGCCGAAGTGCCCGGCATGCCTGGCCGCTTACGTGGCACTGGGGACTGGAATTGGGCTTTCGCTGACTGCTGCAACGTACATCCGGTTGTCACTGGTGGTGCTGTGTGCGGCGTCCCTGGGATATTTCGCAGCCAAGGCGATTCTCCCCAGAGTGCGGATCTTCCGATAGCGCGGCTCGGAACTCTTGTGGCTCAGTCCTGACCGCCCCGCCTGGCTATTCTGATCATTGCCGCGAGGCTTCGCTCGACATCTTGGTCGGTCGTGGCCCAGCTGGACACACTGATGCGCATGGCCGCCTGCCCGTGCCATTGCGTTCCTCCGCACCAGCAGGTCCCATCGCTCTGCACCCCCGCGATGACGCGCCGTGTTTCCTCCTCGTTGCCGAACGAGACCAAAACCTGGTTCAAGACCACGTCGTTCAAAATGGTGAAGCCCGCCGTGTGGAGCCGATCCGCAAACAACTTCGCCTGTTGACAGTTTCGCTCGATCAGTTCGGCCAGCCCGCTACGCCCCAGGGAACGCATCGCCGCCCACAGCTCAACCCCGCGCGCCCGGCGCGATGCTTCGGGTGCGAAATGCCAGGGCTCGCGCCCGGCGCCTGGTGTCAGATAAGCGGCGCTCATCGCCATGGCGGCTTGGAGATATTCCGGTTTGCGCACGATGGCAACCGCGGAGTCGTAGGGCACGTTCAACCACTTATGGCAATCGATCGCCCAGGAATCGGCAGCGCCGGCGCCCGCCAGCAAAGATGCATAACGCGGGGAGGCAGCAGCCCAGTACCCGAAGGCTCCATCGACGTGCACCCAGGAGCCCGCTGCATGCGCACGGGCGCAGACTTCTCCCGCAGGATCAAAGGCGCCCGAATTCACGTTGCCTGCCTGAACACAGATGAGTGTTCGGCCATCGAGTGCCGGCAGCGCCTCAGGTCTCATGCGTCCCTGAGCATCGGCAGGAACCCGCGTCACACGCGAACGTCCCAGCCCGAGCATGGATAGTGCCTTCAACAGGGATACGTGCACTTCTTCTCCCACCACCACGTGGAGAGGGGGCGCTCCAAAGAGTCCGTCCTCCTCGACATTCCATCCGGCACCCTGCAACAGTGCGGTCCGCGCCGCAGCCAATCCGGTAAAGTTGGCCATCGTGGTTCCGGTGACAAATCCTGCTCCAGATCCCATCGGCAAGCCAAACAAGTCGACCATCCAACCAAGGACAATCTCTTCCAGCTTCGCTGCTACGGGAGACATCACTTGCATCGCGGCATTCTGGTCCCAGGCGCCCGCCAGCCAGTTGGCCGCCAGCGCAGCGGGCAGGGAACCACCGATCACGAATCCGAAATAACGCCCTGCCGCAGTTGCCACGGTTGCCGGTGAGCCGAAGTTATCCAGCATGGATAAGACTTCTGCGGGATCGGATGGCAACTCGGGTAGAGGACCGGCGAGCGCCTCCAATCGCGCCACGTCGGCGGGTAACGGCGCTACTCGCCTTTCGGCAATTCCTTCGAGGTATTGCGCCGCACGTTCAGCGGTGTCTAAGAGCAGCGTTTTCATGGATGGCACTTGCGAGTCTGATGCGCGCGACTGTTTCATTGTTTACCTCCTGGCGCGCTCGGCGATTCCCCCGGGAACCACAACGGGTTGCCCGATGGAATATGCTCGACCTTCATCGTAGGAAACACCAACCGTAAATCTTCCGTGCACTTCTCCATGCCAGGCTCCTCGGACACTTCGTGTCCCAGCAGGATGAGCGCCTTGTGCCGCCCTTGCGCGCTCGCGTCACGCACGTACTCCACCGTCTCCCACTCCGATGCTTCTCCGGCGATGAGCAACTCCACATTGGACCGCAATGCCGTCACCTGTTTTTCCAGTCCCGAAGCGCCGGGCCTCAAAGCTACGTGCGTAATCACCAGGTTTGGATCTCCCACCACGCGCAAAGTATTCGCTTTCAGCTTAGCCTGTATCTGCTTCGCCAGGGCCGCGAGGCTCATCGGCGGAATGGTCGCGTGGAATGGATCGTTCGGCGTGCTATAGCTTTGCCAGCCCAGCGCTTCGATCAACCCCTGTGCGATGTGATCAGGCGCCGTTCCGTGGATCTCGTCGTGCAGTCGAAAGACCACCATGTGGTGTTGCTCGATGAATGCCAACTTCTCTTGGTAAACAGGATCGCCGGAAAAAAACGCAGTGTTGTCGCGATGATTGTAGAAAGTTGGTTCATGGGTGATGACCAGGTTCAATCCCCGCCGGTTCGCTTCCCGCAAAACTGCCATCGTGTCCAGGAACGTGGTAGCGATTCCGGTCACAGGAGTGGCGGGATCTCCGGCCTTCACGGTGTCGACCGTGTCGGCAACCGGCGCCGGATACCTCTGCTGGATACGATGAATCACGTCGTTAGCTGTGGGCGTCTGGGCCACTCCGCAGATAGGGAGCACCACGGCACAAAGAAAAATCATCACCAAGCGCATCTATGAATCATGCACGCAACTACCACCGGCGCACAAATCTCCGGCTGCTGCGAGGCTGGGGCGCCCTGCAGGCCAGGGCTGGACCACTCTCGTTCTCTAGTCAGGGACGGGTGCCCCACGTTCGCCTCAGCGTACGTGGGCCGAAGAAGAGGGGCGAAGCCCTAACCAAAGTTTTTTGCCCGACCGGCAACAAAATGTTGGGTGCCCCATTCGCCCCGATTTCCTGGGCAGGCTTGTGGCGTTGATACTCTCCATGCGCCTTTCCTTAATGAAAGGCGCACACGAGGACCTCTCTAGCGCAGCGTAGCAGGAAATCGGGGTCAAGCCCTCTTTTGGCTTGAGTGGGATAGTGGCTCTCGATGTGCATTTCCCGTTTGCCACAACGCCGCCGTTGAGGGTCACGGCAGCAGACCAAACACAGCAACACTCGTCTGCGTGCCTACGTACACCTTGCCATTGGCGATCGTGGGCGTAACGAACTTGTTATCGGAAAAATTATCCCGGCCGTTGGGTGCTTGATTGCTGTCATAGAGCTCGGTGGGTATGTTGGTGGGATCGTAAGCGTGCAAGACCCCCGCGCCATTCTGGTTTTCAATGGCCCACACGATGCCGTTCTGTGATCCATTGGAGCTGACGCTCGGAGTAGCCCCAGGATAGGCGAATGTGTTCGCAGACTCGGCCGACGGAGTTGTGGCCAGCAATGCGTTGGTGATGGGAAACGCTTTGAGGTGATCGCCCACGCCCGCGTAATAGACGGTGTTATTAAAGAGCGTCGCCATCGACCAGGCGCCTCCACTGAGGGCGTCTGGAATCTCCTGATAGATTGCGTTGTTGCTGCTGGCATTGAACTTGCCCATGTCGTCGCGATTGACGACATAGATATTTGTGTTTTTGCCGGCGCCCACGGCGAGGTGACGCACGACCCCCTTGGCATCCGTTTGATCGGGCAATAGCATCGCGCCGCCGGAGCCCAGATCCTGATCCGCGTCGCTCTCCGATTGCAGGTTGTAGGCGGCGAAATAATCCGCGGCCGCAAGCACGTTTCCGGTGGTCGATACCTTCATGAAGGAGTTGCCAAAGTCTCCGCTGGATGGAAAGCCGTTGGTGTTCAGCGTCGAGTCGAAAGTTCCGTTTGCGTCCAGGAAAAAGATATTTCCTTGCGTGTCCCCGGCCAGACCCGCGCCGCTCATCCACACCGCGCCCTCACCGTCGCCATAGTGCGGAGTGGAAGGGCCGTTCGGGGTCAGGTTCAACACGCTGGTTTGTTTCAGCGTGGTTTCACTGTAAGCCATGAGCCAACCGGTGTAAGGATCATCGTCGCAATGCGAGGTCCATGCCAGATAGATCTGGCTGTTCATCAAGAGCAAGCCGACCCGCTCCGCGTATTGACCGGGATCGAAGACCTGCGCTCCACCCGTGGAACCGTACCCGCTTCCGGGGAAGGTGGCCTGAATTTCCGACGGGCTGCCCGTGAGCTCCGCGCCTGTAGTGAGGTCTAACGCGTGCAGCCGCTGGTGGTAATTACTGCTCGCGTCCTTCGACATGGCTACAAAGAAAACTGCCCCGTTGGGGCCATTGGCCCGGTCGATCACCGGGGTGTCGGTGATGCCAATCTGTGGCGAAATTTGACCGCAGCCATGATTGTCACTCGTCGTTTCGTTCGCGCCCAGAGCCGTGACTTTCCACAGTTGCGTACCCGAGTCGGCGTCGAACGCATAGGCGCTAGCATTTTCAGTAACTACGATGAGCACATTATGGGCCTGCCCGGCGATGGTAAGTCCGCTTAGGTACAACGGCTGCGCGTCTACCTTACCGTCTACCGGCAACTCACGGAGCTTGCCAAAGGTGTTGAAGTTGACATTTTTCGGGGTGAGAGTAGTCTCCGCGGCATTCCATCCGTCGCGCCCATTGTCATTGTGATAGGTGGTTACATTCACTCCGGAGGAAGCAGCCAAGGTAAGCGCCAGGGTCGCGGTGTGGCTGAGTGAACCTGAGGTGCCGGTAAAGACAACGCTGGCACTCCCCGCCTGGGCGCTGTTACTCGCCGTGAGCGTGACGCTTTGCGGCGTGCCCGGGGTGAGAGATAGCGTGGCCGGGTTGGCTGTCACGCCGGCGGGTAATCCGCTGAGCGCGACGCTGGCCGTCGCGGTGAACCCGTTAAGCGCAGTCGCCGTTAACTGCACCGGTTGCCCGGCCGCGCCTGCAGTCAGGCTAAGGGCCGCGGGCGTGACGGCAAGCGAAAAGTCTGCTTGAGGGGGCGGTGCAGCAGTTACCGTGATGGCCACGGATGCGGTATGCGTGAGGCTGCCCGACGTGGCTGTCAACGTGGCCGTCGATGATCCAACCGCCGTTCCTTCAGGGGCAGTCAGGGTAAGCGTGGCAGTGGTTCCCGGAGTCAGCGTGATGGGGGACGGCTGCGCCGTTACCCCCGCAGGCAAACCCGCTATGGTCACTGGAACATTGGCAGAAAACCCGTTCTGCGCTGTTGCCAGCAGAGATACCGTTGCCGGCGTGCCATTGGCGGTTAAGTTCACGGTTGCCGGCGTGGCGCTGAGCGAGAAGTCGGGTGTGGCCGTCCCCGTGGCCGCCTGAACCGTAAACGAGGCTTGGGTGCTCGCGGACTGCCCATTCACCGTGGCAGTAAAGGTGACGGTCGTGGTGGACACAGGCGCGGAGGAGGAGGCCGCAAACGTCAGCGGCAGCGCTGCTCCAGGAGTAGCCGACAATGTCGACGGGGAGACCGTGACCCCGGTGGGAAGGCCAGTGATCGAAATAGTGGCCGCACCGGCCCCTGCCGGTGCGGCCAGTAGCAGGGAAGCGGGTTGTCCGGTTGTGCCCGCTGTCAAACTGATGGCCGAAGGTGTGAGTGTCAGCGAGGCCTGAGATCCGTTATTGCCGCCGCTGCTATTGCAGGAGGTAAGACCTCCGGCGAGCAGGCTGCAGGTAAAGAACGAAAGAACGCCCTTGGAGACTTGGTTGAGGCGACGCGTAGACAGGGGCATGGTGGCTCCAGGGGATATGGGGTGGTCAGCCGGGCAGGCCGCCCGTAAAGCTGGTCTTGTTCACCGGGAAGCCCATCGCAAGCCTCTCCAACTCGGGGTGAACGTTCTTACCATCCCGCCGAAAGTGTTACGCCACAATCACACTTTAGGCACAGGAGTGTTGCAGGAAGAAGCACCATGCCGGACGTGAATCACCATACCTGACATACCGCGCCAGTCTACGGGTTGGATGCTCGATTCCACTGGAACGGAAACAGTAATCCTGTACACAACGCCCGTTCGGATCTGAGAGATAACTCAGTGGTAAGTACGTTGATGTTATGGCAAAGGTAGGTTAAAGTTCTTGACATCGTAAAATTATTTTGATATTGCTCAGGGGCCAGCATCTCGCTTCTTGTTCTGTTCATGCGCCGTGCGTCAGGCCACGCAGAGTATCGAATCCGCGGTTAGTGGAAATTGTGCGGCCTGCATTCTTCGCTGCTGCACAGGGCGCTCTTATTAGTTCATTCGCAACTTGGCAATGATTGATTGCCAGGCGCTGAGGATTTGGCCACTGTGATGCCAGAGTGTATCTCGGCGCTTTCAAAAAGTTCTCTTAAACAGTAAAGAGACACGTGTCTGCTGTTCAGTGATCCTTTGTACGCTTTTCTTCGGATGAAGTTCTTTTGCCTTTGGTTTTGGAGCCAGTCATGAAAGTGCTCACTTTCCTCCCTCGGTTTGATCTTCAAAGACGCGTCGCCACGGCGCTCTGCTCGGCTCAGTTTGTGGTGGAGACGGCAATCTCAGCGAAGGAGTGCCTACAGTTTGCCCAATTCGCGCAGTACGAAGCTGTTTTGTTCGACTCCGATTCGCTTGTCTTTGGTGATGCTCTGGCCCTGGTAAGGCTGCTGCGCCAGGAAAACTCGGATGCATCGCTCTTTGTGTTTGCCCGATACCTGGATCTGGAGCAGCGCTTGTGTCTGTTCGAAGCCGGGATCGATGACTGCGTGCGTGATCCGTTCTATGCTTCGGAACTAGTCGTGCGCCTGGGTCTTTCCATACGGCTGCGTCAGGCCGCTTCCGACCCGGTGGCTCTGCATGCCGTGAGCATGCTGCGCTCCGGCGATCTGGAACTGGATCTGGTGCGGCGGAGAGCGACTCGGCTGGGCAAGGTCATCGATCTGCGGCCAAAAGAATTTCTGTTGCTTGAATACCTGGTACGGAACGTGAACCGTCCCGTGACCCGCACCATGATCCTCGAGCACGTGTGGAACTCCTCATTCGAGGGTCTGACCAACGTAGTGGACGTGTACATCAGCGCTCTACGCAGCAAGGTAGATCGGGGCTTTCCCAAGAAATTGATTCAGACCAATCGCGGCATCGGCTATACCTTTACCTGCGCTACCCCGCTAGCAACCGGTCGTTTCGGAAGAGAGGATGGAAGTGCAGCTGTTTCTTGAGCTGTGGCATAAAAATATCGTTGGCCATGACCCGTGCACAGTGCACCACCGGTTGCACCGTCTGACATATTGTTGGCTGCATTGGGGATTGTCCGCGAGATGAATTGCAAGAAAGGTCTGCCCCATGGCAGGAATTGGTTTACGGCTTCGTACAATTCGCCGGCAGTGGCAACTCTCTTTGCGCGAGGTGGAAGAACGATGTCTCCGCTTTGCCCAGCAGCAGGGCAACCAGTCCTACCAGGTCTCTGCCAGCTGGCTGGACCGCCTGGAACGGGAAGAACACGAACTTACTGTCAACAAGCTCATTGCTCTGGCCGATATCTACAATCTCCCCGCCGAGCAACTGTTACGCTCCATCTATCCGGGAGATGCCCAAGTCCCCTCTCTCCGCCAACTTTCCAGCCCCAATGCGACCATGTTGTTGACCGAAGGGCCTCTGGAGGAGCAGGCAAAGTATTTGCTTCCGGACATGCGCGGTCTCGATCCGCCACCGGATGAGACTACGCTGCTCGCGGTCGAGAACACCTCGTCGCTGGCGCCCTATAGGCGAGGCATCATCGGAAAGCGCGACCGCACCCTGGATCCTATGATCCCGGCGGGCTCGATTGTTCAGATCGACACCCAAAAGCGCGCCATCTCTTCGCGCAGAGACTGGAGCCATGAGTTTCAGCGGCCCATTTATTTCTTGACCACCCGGGACGCCTACGTCTGCGGGTGGTGCGAACTGGACAGGGATTCCGATTGGTTGACTCTCATACCCCACCCTCTGTCACCCGCTTCCAGCCGGCGATGGAGATACCGAAAAGAAATAGAAACCATAGGCCGCGTCACCTTTGTGGCCATCCGATTGATCCCGTGAGCCTCCTTTGACCAACACTTGCTCAATCAAGCTTTCATGAGACCGGGGTTTACAGCGTTTTTGCTAATGGTGTAGACCACGAAACCGCAGTTGACGCGGCCATTCCGCCAGGACCGGGGTGGAAAGTATGGCCGCACGTAGCTGATCCCACCGGATCACAGTATTAGCAAAAACGCTCTAGAGCGCCTCTTGTAACTTTGCCAGCATGGAGAAGTTCACCGCCTGGTAGAGATCGAGGAGACGGCGGGTCATGAGGTAATAAGTGACTGCCGCACGCTGGGCATAGAACGGAAAGGAGATTTGCAGGTTCCCGGTTCGGGCTGCTCCCTTCAGCCGGGCCACATGCCATCTCAACTCGCGGGCATCCAGGCGTAGCTGCTCTGCTATGACTATCGCCTCCGGATACCACTTCTGGAGGTAGAAAGCCAGGTCGATCAGCACTTCACTATTGCTCTCCAGAGCCTCAAGCCCCTTGAGCCCGCCAAGCAACTTCCAAAGCTGTGCTGGCTCAAGATTCGCAGCATCGTGGCCTTCCCTGGGCTCGCCAGATTGGTCCACCAGGTCGAGGGCAACCTGGGCGATCGTATTGCGGTCGATCCAGGTGAGCTTTTTAACCAGATCTTCCCAGCTCACCTGGGGTGATTGGCGGACCCGGAAGTAGTAATAGCCCGCAATCGAGAGGAGAATGCCAAGAAAAATCCCGATCGCTGATAGGAAGTAGAAATTATGCGTGGTCACAATTTTTTCCGTGATCGCAAGTTTTGAAGATCGTATTCCACTCTTCTTTGCAAAGTAAACAGCCTTTCGCTCATTTCTTTTGTCATTTGGCGCGAAAGTTGTTCCTTTCGCCATAACATGACGGCCCAGTAGGCGACACAGGTCAGATATGAAGCTATGCGAACACGCGATAGAAAAACAAAGGCCGGTGCTTCCCGGCCGACTCCGAAGTAACTATGGCCGGTCTCGATCAAGACACTCACCAGGGAGTAGGCGCCGAGTCCTTGGGCTATCTTCGCCACGTGGGTTCTCCAGGGAAAGCCCGCACTTATGGAGAGAGACATCATGAGAACGAAAAGTTCACTCATCAACGCCGCTGCAAACAGGGTGCCTTTGGTGACAAACGATTCCCTCCACGTGCGCGCCGGCGGGCTTGCCAGCCAGCTCAGTCCCAAAGCCACGGTTGTGCTCAGGCCTACCATCCAAAGAAAGCTTCCCCGCACGTCGCCCGCCCAGACGCCGACGGGCCGGAAAACGCGACTGGCAATCTCGTAGACAATGCCAAGCTGCAACATCGTGTCGAGTATGGCCAGCAACCAATACGTATAGAAGTAGCTATCTTTCGTGCCGTAGCTATGTACGAAATATAGAACGATGGTTCTAAGGACGCTCAGTATGGCAAGGGCGGTAAAGAACGGGAAACTCCTGGCCAGGCGTCGATACCAGAGAACGAAAAGCAACCCGAGGTTCTCGAAGAACCCAACCGCCCAGAAGAAGAAATCTAGCCCCGTGAGATGCATGGTCCGGAGTTCCCTTCAGGGCGGTCAAGAGAGAGCGCTGCTTGAGGGTATTTTACGCCAGGCCCAGGTACGCGAGGATCACGTGGACTACGCCCGGTTCCGGATCTGCGCCGGTTTGAGCGGAGGCGACTGGAGTAACTAGCGCCAGGAGTGCTGCGCCGATGATGAGTTTAGAAGCCAAGTGCCTGAGCATGGTGTGTCTCCTCAATGAGCGCAAATTTGCGCTGAACGGAGACTACGGAACCAACTCAAATAATCCGAGATATTGACGTCCGCTGTTGTGTATCCGGAACATAGTGGCGCGTCCCATACGAATAAACTCCCTGTCGTAAGATGGCCACTAAATGACTTTAATTTGAATAACTCAGCGCACCTCATCCCGATTCCTGTTTCCGATGCGCAACGTGAGCCGCTGTCCACTCGCTCTTCCGGCGCTTACTTGGTCTATTGAGTTGGTGGGGCGTAACTTCTCCCGGCACAGAGTGGTAGTTATACGATCTATCCCACCACTTCGAGTGGCACTCGCCTTCAAGACCTGATCCGACGTCGCAACAAGTGTTTGCGCGTTTAGCCCCAACATTTCCTGTCGTCAAGCTGTCTTTCTTTTTGGTGATAGATACTAAACAGTTGCTAAATAGATGAGACGCAGTTATTGACAGAATCAGGTTCGTTCTGGTATTGCTCAGTGACTATGTCGTCCTTTCTTTTCTGTCTTGGGTCTGTGCGTCGCCCAGGCTGAGTATCGACATGTCGGTTGAGTGGAAGTGTGCGGCCTGCATTCGGAATCGCTCACCCGGCGCTCTCTATCTCCTTGGCAAACCCCTGCGAATCGCTCGCATGGCGCTTAGGACTCACCTCGCCGTTGAAAATGGTGCGCTGTTTCTCTCGGGCCCGTTCGGTTGCCTAATCAGTCTTGGAGCTATTCAATGAAAGTGCTCACCTTCCTCCCCCGGCTTGATCTTCAAAGACGCGTTGAAAAAGGGCTCAGTTCGGCGCAGTTTGTCGTGGAGACGGTCGTCTCAGCGAAGGAGTGTCTGGAGTTTGCCCAGTTCGCGCAATACGAAGCTGTTCTGGTCGATTCCGATTCTCTTATCTTTGCCGATGTTCTCGCCCTGATAAGGTTGCTGCGACAAGTGAATTCCGACGCATCGCTTTTTGTCTTTGCCCGCTACCTTGATTTGGAGCAACGTTTGCTTCTATTCGAAGCCGGGGCAGATGACTGCGTGCGTGAGCCTTTCTTCGCCTCGGAGTTGGCCGTGCGGCTGGCCCTTTCCATACGGCTGCGTCAGGCGGCTTCTGATGTAGTGGCATCGAACGCGGTGAATGTGCTGCGCTCTGGTGATCTGGAACTGGACCTGGTGCGGCGAACGGCCGCGCGGCTGGGCAAGGCCATAGATCTGCGGCCGAAGGAATTTCTCTTACTCGAATACCTGGTACGGAATGTCAATCGGCCGGTGACGCGCACCATGATCCTGGAGCACGTGTGGAACTCCTCGTTCGAGGGCTTGACCAACGTAGTCGACGTGTACATCAGCGCTCTGCGCAGCAAGGTAGATCGTGACTTTCCTCAGAAGTTGATTCAGACCAATCGCGGCATTGGTTATACTCTTATCTGCGTCACCCCTTTCCCTGAGCACCAACTGGCCTCGCAAGCCGGCCATGCCAACGGATTTCCTGTCGCGTCTGTTGGAGCCGGCGCAGTGGACAAGCGGCGAGTTTCGAAAGGGCGAGGGTTCACCCACGTCGAGAGACCTGGCCCGTACGATCGGCTTTAGCATGTTTGCGAAACGGTCTGCTGAATCCGCTGCCACCTCAGCCAGAGGACGGGCAAGACTTTCGCAGCCGGCCTGACTTTTGACACATCTCGATGAATCATTTTTAATTTCTCTCCCATAAACCCTTCAGCTTCCGTTATTACAGTCTCTGAATATCAGGATCCCGCTGACAGAGACCCGGAGGCGCGAATGGCGTCAGTAACTGTAGTTGCGACAGAGCCCACGCTCCCGCTGCGTCGTCTCCCCCATATTCCCTGTAGCCCCTGGTTGTGTTCGCTGGTGGTACTTGCGTGCGACACGATTTCCCTTACGTTTACGGCGAGCCTGGTGCTTTTGGGCAAGCGTGCCAGCGGCGGAGGCCTTGACATCCATCGCTATTTCGCCCTTTGGCCGGCCCTGGGCGTATTTTTCGCCATCTTTGCCGCCTCCAGCCTCTACCCCGGCATCGTTCATAACGCGGTCACCGAGCTTCGCCGTCTTGGCCTTGGACTAACTATTAGTTTCCTGGTCATGGGAGCACTGATTCTGATTACCCGGAGTACCGAGGACTACCCCCGGCGTGGTCTTTTTCTATGGTGGGTGATGGCCATGATTGTCACCCCGCTGCTGCGATCCGTAGTGCGGGAGTTAGCTTGCCGTAAATCCTGGTGGGGAATCCCGATCGCCGTGTTCTACACTGGCGTTGAATCGGCTGACATCATTCGCGAACTCGAAAAGCATCCCGAGATCGGGTTGAAGCCGGTGGTCATTCTTTCCTCCCCTCAAGCTGTCCGGCCCCGGCATACCCTGCCGGTAATCGACATGCGATTTGCCGCGGAGGTCAGGGCCTGCGGAGTGGATCGTGCGTTGATAGCCCTGCCCGACGCGGGTTGCGGAAAGTTGCTGCAGGATCTGGAGGTCTTTGAGAGCCTCTTCCCGCGGTTGCTGATCATGCATAGTTCGCCGGCTCTTTACAGCCTGAGCGTGGATGCCCGGCAGATTGGTGGCTTCCTTGGCGGTTGAGGTGAGAAGAGATCTGCTTCTACCTCTTCCCAGGTTTGCCAAGCGGCTCATGGATCTATTGATTGTTTGCCTTGTCCTGCCGTCGGCGGGGATCATCATTTGTCTGCTGGGCATCCTGGTAAGACTTGAGTCGCCGGGACCGGCCTTCTATGGTCATCGCCGCATCGGCCGCGATCACTCTTCATTTTGTGCCTGGAAGTTGCGCACCATGCAGGCCAACGGAGACGAGCTGCTGCGGAAGGCATTGGCTGAGAACGGTGCCCTCCGCGAAGAATGGGATCGCGACCGCAAGCTACGCCGTGACCCGCGCATCACGCGTGTGGGCAGATTTCTAAGGAAGACGAGTCTCGACGAACTACCCCAGCTGTGGAACGTCTTGCGGGGAGAGATGAGCCTTGTTGGGCCCCGGCCGATCGTGGAAGAGGAGGTGGCTTCTTATGGCCAGAACTTTTCGCTCTATTGCAGGGTCACGCCGGGTCTTACCGGTCTGTGGCAGGTTTCCGGCCGGAACACCGTGAGCTCACGCGATCGGGTCCACCTGGATAGCTACTACGTTCGCAATTGGTCTCCGTGGCTCGATCTTCACATCCTCGCGCGTACCGCGAAAGTTGTCTTAACCGGCCAGGGCGCGTACTGACCCACTTCAACCGAGGGAGTCAAAAAGAATGTTAAAGAAAGCAAAAGACCGGCGAGTCCTGGTCACCGGCGCGGCCGGTTTCATCGGCGCTCATCTCGTCCACCGGCTTCTTGCCGATGGATTTGAAGTGGTTGGGGTAGACAACCTGAACAACTACTATGACCCCCGGCTCAAGGACGCACGGCTTAGAAAACTCTGCATAGGCCCCCGATTCTGGTTCATCCCGCTCGATCTGGCGGATGGAGGAGGGTGTGGAAAGTCTCTTTGACAAAGGCGAGTTTGAGGCCGTGGTTCATTTGGCTGCGCAAGGTGGGCGTGCGGCGCTCGATTACCAATCCCGACGAGTATGTGGCCAGCAACCTGGTTGGATTTGTGAATGTACTCGAGGGCGTTCGGGCCTGTGCGTGCCATCATTTCGTCTTTGCTTCTTCCAGCTCAGTTTATGGGTCGCACAACAAGATCCCTTTCTCTGAAGGCGACCCCACCGATTTTCCGGTCAGCCTCTACGCGGCGACGAAGAAGAGCAACGAGGTTATGGCCCACGCGTACAGCCATCTGTTCCACATTCCGACGACGGGACTGCGATTTTTCACCGTCTACGGTCCCTGGGGCAGGCCGGATATGGCAATCTTCAAATTCGTCGATGCGGTCATGGCCGGCCGCGCCATTGAGCTCTATAACTTCGGCCGCATGCAGCGCGATTTCACCTTCGTTGACGATGTAGTGGAGGGAATTGTTCGTCTTTTGCCGCTGCCGCCGGAAGGCGTCAAGTCTGGCGGGACAAGTGAACAAGCGCCCATGCGTCTCTGCAACATCGGAAACCAACGGCCGGTCCAGCTACTCCACCTGATTCGAACCATTGAGAAATGCCTGGGACGATCCGCCGACATTCGCCTGATGCCCATGCAGCCGGGGGACGTCTACGAAACGCAGGCTCGCGTAGATAAGCTCACAGAAGTCACGGGATATTGCCCACGCTTCTCGATCGAGGAAGGCATACAAAGGTTCGTGGATTGGTACCTCTGCGAGTATCTTCCGATGGGCCTGGCAGACCCGCCCCTCTATCATCAGCCTCTGCCGGTCCAGAACGACTACCAGGATGTTGCCCCGGCTGCCCGGGAAGGATAGGTCTATGGATCCGATCATCTTATATGTCCTTATCAGTCTTGGGTTCGTCCTTCTGCTCCTGCAATGGATGAAGCTCGCCGAATTGAGCCGCAAAAGCACAGATCTTCGGCCCATCCTGGATACGCTGCATATCTTACAAAGCGACCGTGGACTGCTCGATCGAGGGATGCGTGATGAGAACTCGCGTAATCGGCAGGAACAAGCCATTGAGTCACAGGCCCTGCGCTCGGAGGTCGTTGCTACTCTGCTCGCCGTTGGTGACTCAGTTGCTGCCAAGGTTGGTGGGGTTAACCAATCAAACGACCTAAGGGCCGAGCAGCTTCGCTCCGGCTTGGAACAACGCATGGATTCGTTTGCTTCGGAATCAGCGCGCAAGACGGATTTCCTGACCCAATCTCTGAGTGCTTCATCGACGTTGCTGCGGGACGAGGTATCGGCGAAACTGCAGCGACTTTAAGAGTTCGCTCGAAGTCACGGTGAGAGAGGCGCATCAGCTTCAGTGGGCGCAAATGGAGAGTGTTTCCGGAACCATTCGGGGTCTGCAGTCCTGTCTGGAAGAGAGACAGCACCAGCAACAGACTGCGATCGACGCGAAACTCGCGAACCTAGGCCAGTCTGTCTTATCGACCCTAACCGGAATCTCTCAGCTGCAGAAGGCTGAGATGCAGGATCTAAAGGCGACAGTGGATTCCCGGCTCTCGACCATTCAATTCGAAAATGAGAAGAAGCTGGATCAGATGCGGCAGACCGTGGACGAGAAACTGCAGGGCACCCTGGAAGCCAGGCTAGGCGAGTCCTTCAGGCAGGTCAGCGAGCGCCTGGAGCAGGTTTATTCGGGGCTCGGCGAGATGAAAACGCTGGCAAGCGGAGTAGGCGATTTGAAGCGCGTTCTGACCAATGTCAAGACCCGTGGAACATGGGGAGAGGTACAGTTGGGTGCGATCATGGAACAACTTCTCGCGCCCGAGCAGTTCGCCAGGAATGTGGCCACTTCGGGCAGCGGCGAGCGCGTTGAGTACGCCGTCAAGTTACCCGGCTGCGATATAGCGGCGAGCCCGTCTGGCTTCCCATCGACGCCAACTTCCCCATGGAGGATTATTTGCATTGGATGGAAGCATCGGAGAGGGGGGACGGGGAAGCATCGGAGAATGCCTCGCGCCAACTGGAGGTGACCTTAAGGTTATGCGCCAAGAATCTTAGCGAGAGGTACCTTGCACCTCCCTTTACGACCGATTTCGGTATTCTGTTTCTCTCGACCGAAGGGCTTTATGCGGAGGCGATGCGGCGGCCCAGCTTATCCGACGCGATCCAGCGGGATTATAGGGTTGTGTTGTCGGGACCGAGCACACTCGCGGCGCTGTTGAACGCCTTGCAGATGGGCTTTCGGACGCTGGCGATACAAAAGCGATCGAGCGAGGTGTGGGAAACGTTAGGGTCGGTGAAGACTGAATTCAGTAAGTATGCCCAAGTCTTAGTGATCGTCAAGAAGAAGCTAAGTCAGGCGCAAGATTCGATCGACAAAGCGGAAACCCGCACCAGGGCCATCCAGCATACGCTGCGGGATGTGGCGGCAGCGGGCGCAATTGAATTGCCTGATGATACTGAGACCGAGGACGGAGAAGCGGACAGGATACCAATTCTAGCCAGCGCGATGCAGGAAGAATAGGGAATTGGGCCGGATCTGCACCGAGCTCTCCACTTACAAACCTCTGGTTCGCTCGCCGAGGATGGGGCGGGAAACCAGAGGCGCTCACCAGATGCCTTTTCTTGTCCCGCTAGTGCCGGCTCTACCGGGGCTCTTCACCACGAGTTCTCACGCAGACACCTTAGCCCTCATCAGCTGCGTTGTATACGGCCCGACTAAACAGCTTGCGGAAAAACTCTGGCCTTTGAAGGGTACGAGCTTCAGCTCGTACGTAAGTAATTAAGAACAGGACCGGCTTTAGCCGCTGAGGGATGATTTCTTCGAGGTTCAACGACTTTTTCCGCAACCACTTTAGTCGTGCCCTGACACAAAACATAAGTTTTTCGGCAGCCCGTAAAGCCGTGCTCTTCGTCGAGTGGGGAAGAAACAAAGTGCGCCAAATCTTTCGCGTTCCTGCTCCGCATCAAGAATAGATAATCGGATTTGGTCAGCAATTCATGCATGGCCAGAAGCGCGTTGCCCATGACGGCGGCCTCCAGAGCATTTCATGCATTCGTGTGTAAAGTAAACATATGAACTCCGGAGGATTCATGGCGAACACAGAGACACTGATAGCTCAGGCTTATTCTGCCTTCAATCGTCGGGATATAGACAGCGCCCTGGCGCTCATGAGTGAAAACGTGAGCTGGCCCAAGGCATCGGAAGGCGGGTGTGTGGTCGGGAAAGAAGAGATTCGAGTCTACTGGAACCGTCAGTGGCAAGAGTTTGATCCTCACGTGGAACCACTTGAGGTAATCGACCAGGAAGGCGGGATCACCGAAGTCAAAGTCCATCAGCTGGTCAAAAGCGTCGGTGGCGATGTCCTATCCGATAGTGAAGTGTGGCACGTTTATACGATCGCGAACGGTCTCATTGAACGTATGGACCTCAAGGCAAGCGAAAAGAGCTCGGCCCAGATCCCATCTGCAGCATTCTTCAGACACTAGCCTGTGTCAGGATCTCGGGCTTGATCACAAATCTTGGCGCCGTCCGGGCGGGTTGCGCGACTAGGCAGGAACGTAGGTCAACCTCATCGTGTCCTCGCCGATTCGATCGCTGGACACAAGGCGGAGCGGCGGACGGGGGCCGGCGAAGAACGGCTTGCCATGACCAAGCACATGGGGGCGGAAGTAGAGTCGATACTCATCGATAAGACCAAGGTCGGTCAGGCTTCGCGCCAAGTCTGGTCCACCAATGCCAATCTCCCCAACCAGTTGAGCCTTGAGCCTACGTATCACCGCCTCGAGGTCGTCCTCGACAAGTGTGGCGTTGGGTCCGACCGACTTCAACGTGCGCGACACAACCCACTTCGGCTTGCTCCGCCACGCCTGCGCGAACTCCAATTCCTCCGCGTCATCGTCCGGGCGGTCTTCGTCCCAATAACGCATTACCTCGTACATGCGGCGACCGTACACAAGGCCCGCCAGGGCGCGCACATACTCTATGAAGTGACGAAAGAGCGCGGGATCAGGCGCTAATCCCCGGTGGTCGACATAGCCGTCCAGAGACTGGTTCAATCCGAAGACGAGCTTCGCCATGCTACAAACCTCTGCCCCAGGGTCAACAACTTGACGCGATGCTATGAAAAAGTGAGATTAGGCGCAATATGCGCGCAGCATTGTCGGTGGCGAAGAGTGACAAAAGGTCCGCTAACCGCCCTCCTGCAACGTTCCGAATCTCTGCTTCCAGGCAGTGTCGGAAGCCTCTGCAAAGTGAAAATGCGTTCATGTTGTGCCGTCGATTGGGAGCACTAAAACTTCAGAAAAGTGGTGGCCGGTTTACCACTTCGAGCAAAGTTCCAGTCCCATATAACCATAAATCTCTCAGGCCGGCTCCTCAGAACGAATGCCCCGCGTGGAAGCCTACTTGTTCCTGTTCTTTCGGGGATTGGCTTCTGCTTCGTAAGCTGCCTGAAGTTCAGCGAATACGGACCGCCGAGGTGCGGGTGCTCCGAGATGGATGCTTCGGAGCTCGATCATGAAGGCCCTCCACAATCGTTCGCCACCCTCTTCAAGAAGCTGTGCTCGAATCGATAGTTCCCTGGAGGGCCGAGTGTGCCGCCGCCCCCAAGTACCCATATGAGCCAGCAATGGGACGAGCTGTATGGATGCTTCGGTAAGGCTGTAAATTGCCTTCTGTTTGTGAGTTGGGTCGCCGGTTCGCGACAGCAGGCCGGCATCAACAAGGCGGGCGAGCCTGCTTGCCAAAATGTTCGATGCGATGCCCTCTTCAGAGAGCCTGACAAGATCTCCAAAGTGGCGGCGATTCCCAAACATTACATCCCGGATGACAATCAGACTCCAGTGGTCTCCGAGCATCTCGAGTGTCAGATTGATCGGGCAGCCGGAGCGACGCTCAGTTTTCACTCTGTTATACCGACCCCAGTGTACTGCATGCATATTACGATGAGGCCTATCGCGATGACACCACTTGCACTATGCAAGTTGACCATAATCGGGATCTTGAGGGGTAGCGTTTCGCAACAGCGTGGTATATTCTTGGCACCACTTGCATGCTGCAAGTGGTATGGTCGTTTGACAAATTCGACCTACGACCGCTCAACCGGTCTTGGGCTGCACCCACGAATTAGCGCGGCGGTATTTAAGGAGAAAATCCAGTGAACCGAAAGATCGTCAATACAATCGTATTGGGAATCTTCGCGCTCTTGACCGCGCTAAGCCCGTTATGCCCTGCACGGGCGCAAGACTCGCGGCCGTTGTATGAGCGCATGGTCCCGATTGACCAATACCTGATGGCGGATCGAAATGCCGAGATAGCCCTGGCGCGAAATGCGGCTCCCGAGTCGATCTCACGGGATGCCGAGGTCTTGCTTTTGGGCCGACATGGCTACGAAACTGCGGTTAAAGGTAAGAACGGTTTCGTGTGTGTCGTGGAGCGTTCGTGGATGTCCCCTTTCGATGACCCGGAGTTTTTGAACCCCGATCAGCGGCTTCCACTTTGCCTCAATCCTCCTGCCGCGCGAACCCATCTTCCACTCACCTTCAAAATGACGGAGCTGGCATTGGCTGGCTTGTCTAAGACCCAGATGTTCGACGGCATCAAGGCTGCATTCGACAAGAAAGAACTGCCTGTGCCGGAACCCGGTTCGATGTGTTACATGATGTCGAAGCAACAGTACTTTGGTCGTAAGCATGGGAACGCAGATCCTCATTTAATGTTTTGGTTTCCCAAAACAGACGATATGCTTTGGGGCGCGGGTCTCCCCGGCTCCCCGGTGTACGTCCATCAATACTCTCCTGAACCAATCACCGAATTCATCATCTCGGTGTCCAAGTGGTCAGACGGAACGCCTGCACCAGCGGACTGACGTACAGTGCGGGTGGAATGATCGAACAAGGAACACCTGGCTTTCGTTTCCACTCCGATCTGCGGAAGTGATTTGTGCGAATAGCCAAAGCACTCACCGATGCGGATTACTCCGCAAATGTCGGTATGGCGTCAGGAATCTTGGAATGCGCCGCCGGATTACTCGATGCTGGAGCGTTCCCGTTATCCGCGCCTGGTTTGCGGCGTGATCCGCACGGATCTGTGAAGCAGATAAACCACGAAGAATTGCAGGACGGCGATAAAGAGCGGCCCAGCGCATTTCCCAAGATCATGCTCAAACAGACCGATTCCAGCATCCAGTAATTGCATGGCGCCGGCGAGCGCACCCAGGATCAGCAACGCAGACGTCGCCCGCTTGTAGATCGCCCCCAATGCGAACAAAGCCAGAGGAATTGTGCGCGCCGCCGCGTACATCGCCAATAGCAACGACGCCTCCGTTGGAACGGATCCGGCAGGGAGCAGGTATTGCGGACGGATGATCGCCGCGATGGAATAGCCGCTCGCGACCAGGACATTGATTGCCGTAACCAGCGAAGCCAGCCGCATCGCCTTTATTGTCGTCATTGATTCCTCTCTCTGCGTAAGCTCGTCCGAGCGTCGGTGGTTGATTTGACAACTTGTGTTTGCTCATTGCAGAGCGGGATACTTGTTATGTTTTCCCACTATCAATTGGTCGTCAGACGGCAAGAACTACCCTCCCGAAGGGGCGGCCCTCTACGAGGTAACGCAGCGCATCAGCCGCTTCAGTCAACGGGAATGTTCTAGCCACGATGGGTTTAATCGCGCCGGATTGAAGGAGAGACACAATTGCCTTCCACGCGTCCATAATGGTTGCCTGCGGCTGACGGAACATATTGAGACTCCGGATGCTGGCTTGTGGCACGATGAGATCTGTCACGTCTATAGTTGTCTTACGGCTTGCGGAATATCCCAGTGTTGTGAGGCTTCCTCCCAACGCGAGCGCTCTGAGCGCCTCGCTCAAGACTTCACCGCCGATTCCATCGATCACGATATCTGCGCCGTAGCCGTCGGTGATACGACGCACGCCGTCACCTAACTTCTCCAGGGAAGTATCGATGACTTCATCGAATCCGAGCGCCTTCGCTTGCTCAGCTTTCGCATGGTTGGTCGTGCTCGATATGGCATGTTTTGCTCCCAGAGCGCGCGCCAATTGTGTCACTGCGTTACCGACCGATCCCCCAATCGCTGGCGCCAGAACGGTTTTGCCGGGGCGAAAACCAGCCGAGGTAAGGGCTATTTGTGCGGTGAGATACGCGACCGGAATGCCCGCGGCGCTTACGTCATCGACACCGTCAGGTATCAGGCAAAGATCTTCCTTCCGAACAGCAATCCACTCGCTGTAGGTTCCGTCTTCAAAAGCGCCGTAGGTGCCCCAGAACATCACGCGTGAGCCGGCTGGAAAATCCGTTCCGCCTTCCTCCTCAACCACGCCCGCTCCTTCGTTGCCCAGGACTAGCGGCACCTTCGTGGTGTGAAAGTTGCCGGAGAGAATCGTATGGTCGAGCGGCGTGACGCCGGCTGCCGTGATTCGCACCAGTACCTTCCCGTCTGTGACCGTTGGTTTTGGAAGCTCTACGAGCTTCAACGCTTCATAACCGCTAAATTGATCCGCTCTCATTGCACGCATATCGCCTCTCCCTTTTCCATGTCACTCCTGAGCTGCGCCGTTAGGCCGCAACCCCGGGGATCATTAACGTCGATCGAGACCACCAGCAGGTCCCGAATTGGTTGAGCCCCTTGGCCTTCGTCAAGCACTGTGGATTACTGTTATAATCCTCACTGCAGGATTAGATCCGTAATCCTGATTTGGTCGCAGATTATTTTCGGGGAGGTTCACATGGGTTATTCCCAGGCGCAAAAGGAGAAAACTCATAAGCGCATTGTTGCCATTGCCTCAAAGAGGTTCCGCGAAAAGGGCCTCGCGGGATTCGGAATTGCGGAGTTGATGAAGGAAGCCGGCCTGACGGTTGGCGGATTCTACAAGCACTTCGACTCTCGTGACGAACTCGTGGCGGAAGCACTCAGCGATGCATTCGGCACCTGGCAGCTCCAAAAGAAAGCTGCTGAGTCCAGCGGGCGGCCGCTATCCTTCGAGAAACTTATCGACGATTACGTGAGCGATGTGCATCGCAAGAATCCAGGTGCTGGCTGTGCCTTCAGCGCATTGGCCCCGGAAATCGCTCGCAGCGACCGGCGGACTCGTGCGCTTACCACCGACCAAGTCAAGGCAGATATTGAGTTGATTGTCGGGTTGCTGCCTGCCAGGGATAAGCGCGCAACAAGATCCAGAGCGATCCTGACTTTCAGCGCTCTCGTCGGAGCGATGTCGCTGGCTCGCGCCGTATCGGATGAGGCGCTTTCGCGCGAAATCTTGAACACCGTGGCAGACCTTCTAAGGCATCCCGCGTAGATAGACGGTCATCCGCCACATTCCACCGAACAGTAAGGAATTAGGATGAAAATTCTCCGAATGAGTTGGTGGGTCCCAGCGTCCATCGGGTATGCGTTTGGATAGAACCGTGAAGAGGGATGCATTCTCGATCTCGTTCAGAAGTAGCGCCATTCTGATGATTTCACTGAGTGCTGTGGTTGTTGCCTATGCGCAGAGCATCGCCGGAACTTGGCAGGGGACCCTGCCCGTTGGTCAAAGCCCGCGCGTTATGCTCAGGATCGCAGATGCCGGCAACGGGGCCCTGCGCGGATCTATTAGTTTTATTGACAGGTCGGCCGATGTGGTTCCGTTGCTCTCGACGACCTACAAGGCGCCGAACCTGACTGCGGCGATTTCCGACATCACGTTTCGCGGCAAACTGAGCGCTGACGGCAAGTCAATCGCAGGGACCTGGATACAGGGCAACCAGTCCTTCCCGGTGAGTTTTGCCCTCGCCACGCCGGAAACACTTTGGACATATTCCGGCTCGTCCACGATGCCTACAATGTCAGCAACGGCGGATCCATCCTTTGAAGTCGCCACCATCAAGCCCAGCGCGCACGATGCGAATTGGGGCGTTTCAGTGCGGACCCGCTTGTTTCAGGCGCGAGGCAACACCGTTGCCGACCTCATCCAGTTCGCCTACCAGGTGCGTCGGCGCCAAATCGACGGCGGTCCCTCCTGGATCGACGAACTCCGATCTGACGTGACCGGCGAACCGGATGCGCCGGGCCTGCCAAGCTTGGATCAGCAGCGGCTGATGCTCAGGAAGCTACTCGCAGAGCGGTTCGGCTTCAAGGTGCATATCGTGCAAAGGGACTTCCCGGTTTACGCCCTCGTCGTCGGCAAGAGCCCCCCAAAGATCAATGTCAGCGCTCCGAGCGTCAACAACATCCTCATTTCTCCCAGGGAACTGGAGGATGGCACTACGGCGGTCCAGTTTTCTCACGCCACCATGCCCGAGTTCACCGAATTTTTGATGGGCTGGATCCAGGACCGGCAGATTGTTGACGAAACTGGCCTGAATGGCCGCTTCGATTTCACGATGATGGTGCCTACCAGTTCGGTGCAGGGTGGCAATGAGATTGACAAGGCCACCGCCTTTCTTCTTGGTGTTAAACCGCTGGGTTTCAAGCTCGTGCCGAAGAAAGAGCCGCTTGAAGTCATCGTGGTCGACAATCTCGACAAGCCGACCGCAAACTAGGTCGCCTAACCGGAAGCTAAAGACAATAGCCCCCCTGGACCGTGAAACCGACTGGCCCACCTGGCCGGCGCTGATCCCTCACGTTTAGGCCGTTCTAGGCAGCGTTGGCCGCTAACCAGCTATGATTTACGCGTCCCGATTCTACAAGTCAAAAAGCCCGCTTTCCGTCTGCCTCGCTCCAGACCCCTTTGGTGATTTGGGCGATGACCCGCTCACGAACCTCTTCAGAAGCGGGAGAATCTTTGATCATCACAGCGACGGCAAGCTTCTTCCCATTCCGCATCGTAATCAGTCCCACATCATTGGTGGCGTGAGCGATGCCCTTGTCCTCGCCAGAAGTGCCTGTCTTGTGGGCGACCTCGGTGTTCGGTGGGAGAAGGCCCTTGATTCTGGCATTGCTCGTGCTGCTTTGGGTCATAAGCCGAAGAAGAAGGGCCGTATGGTCTGAGGTAAGAGGGCTATCATCAGCGAGCAAGCGCAACAATCGCACCATCGCGGCAGGTGTGGAAGATCTCGATACTGGGCCTTGACATCCTTGCCGAGGGTCTTCTCGGTATCGACCACAGCGATTCCTTGCACACCAAGACTGCGAATGTATCTGTCCACCACAACCGGACCGCCAAGCACCCGCAGCAGTATGTCGGAGGCCGTCCCGTCACTCTCGGACACTGCTAGTCGGAGCAGTTCCTGAAGGGGCACTGTGACCCCTCCTTGCGGATGCATGTCACGCAACGGACTGTGCTGGCCCAGGCGAACGGCGTCGGCGGCCAGGAACGGGATGGGCTGGCTGAGTGCAAGTTGGCCCTGTTCGACGGCATGAAGAATCGCCAATCCGATCGGAAACTTATAAACCGACTGCATCGGAAATTTCTCGTTTGCATTCAGGTTGCAATCCAGCACCAGGCCGGGGAGTGAACAAGAAACCCCAACCAAAGCACGCGCCTGACCAGCGTTTCTCCTGATATCGCGGTGCAACTGAGCTGCGAGGCAAGCCGGTATCAACAAGAAGCCTAAGGCGAAGATGATTTTAATCATGGCCAAATTGTATAGAGCGTCGAAATGACTTATGCGGCTTTGCGCACGCAAATAGTTTTTTGCGGTAGGAGATACCCCGACTGGAGAGTCGTCAAGGACCTCCATTCGCCACTTCAATATCTGGATGAATAGATCCACACTTCGGTACCATGAGGCCCCTCCTGGTTGACATACGTGATTTCTTCGCTAATATTGAATTAATGAGCACCGAAGCTATTTGGGAGAGTTTGAACTGATGCTCCTTCTCGCTGTGATCCGTCTTGGCGAGGAAGCCTATGGTGTACCAGTTGCCCATGAACTCGAACAGTATCGCGGCCGCATTGTGTCTGTGGGAAGCGTCTACGCGGCTCTCGAACGGCTCGAGGCAAAGGGCCTGATTACTTCGAGCCTGGGCGATCCCACGCCGGAACGCGGTGGTAAAGCAAAGCGATATTTTCGCATCACCAAAGCGGGATTGCGCCAAGTGCACGAGACGCGCCGCGTGTTGACGAGACTTTGGCGAACAATCCCGGACTTCAAGCTGGAATTCCATCTGGAGGAGAGATGAACCACAGGAAGCCACCTGCGCTTGCGACATGGATGTTGGATCATCTGAGGTCGCGGGGGAGCAACGAGGCGCTCTCGGGCGATCTATTGGAAGCATTTCGCACAGGTCGTTCTGCGGGCTGGTATTGGTATCAGGTCATTGCGGCAATCGCAATAGCTTGGGGCCGGAACGTATGGCGCCACCGCGTCCCATTGTTTTTTGCCGCTGTATGGTCGGTCTTCTCCCCCGCTTGGTTGCTGCTCCCAGTGCGCTTCAGCCTGGACAGCCTCGTTGGCGATACCTCGCATATTCCCTGGCCATGGTCGTTTATTTGCGCAATGGTATTTGGTGCGGTGATTGCCATGCTCTTCATCTGGCTCGGAGTTGCTGTCTATTCGACTTTGCATTTTCTTGCATTCGGCAAGCCTTTTTTTCGATCGGTCCGGAAGGGGTTCTTGTGGGGTTTAGTGGCATACGGGCTGGCGCAGGCATGCAAGATCGCGATCGATATCCACTATCCGCAGCCTCCCAGCCATGCAGAGCACTGGGGAAGCCTCACAGTGCTTGGTGTGATTGAGAACTTTGGAACATGGAGTACGCTTCTGCGCTTTCCATATTTCATCGGAACAGCGACTACACTGTGGTTTCTTGAGTCAAGAGACAAGCCCGAACAAGTACGTGCTGCATAGTTTTCGCTCGAGGCTCTAAAAGTGATGACCCGCCGATCGGAAGGTTGGTCATTTTCGATCAACGAGCCTCCGACCACCTCGGCATTGCGGGGGAAAAGTACAACGTGGGCTGGCGCGCTGCACTTGCACGTAGATCTGCTTTTCACTCGTACCGTAACGCCACTGAAGGATCCACGCTCATCGCCTTCCGCGCCGGCAAATAACATGCCGTGAGGGCAATCGCCGCCAGTCCCATTGCCACCGCCGCCATCGTCGCAGGATCGTTCGCCCCAATCCCGTACAGAACAGGCGAGAGCAGCCGCGAAGCACCGAACGCTGCTCCTAATCCAATTCCTAGTCCGATCGCGGTCAACCGCAGCCCCTGGCCCATCACCATCTTCATCACATCGCTCCGCCGCGCGCCCAGCGCTATGCGGACTCCGATCTCGTGCGTCCGCTGCGACACCATGTAGGCAATCACGCCGAACAACCCAATCGCCGTCATCACCACTCCCAGGCTCCCCGACACTCCCAGCAGCCATCCCACGGTCCGCGCCGGGAACAGCGGCAGGGCCATGTACTCCTCAATGGTCTGCACGCCGGTGGCCGCCATCAGTGGATCGACAGTCGGGACCTCGCGTCGAATCTCATTCAGAAGGGCGCGCGAGTCCCGTGTGGTGCGCACCACGAGCGTCCGCCCCGGCGGAAGCTGCCCGCGAAAGACCACTGCAACCGGCGGTTCGCCCAGGGTATGGTACTTCCCGTCCTTCACTACGCCGACGACTTCGCTCATCATCTTTCTGTCGCGCATGGCCAGGCGCTTGCCCACTGGGTCTTCACCCGGCCACAGCCTCCGCGCCAGGGTCTCGTTGATCACCACCGCCACTGGCTTGTCGCTGTCGGCCTCGCTTGGGGTCAAGTCGTGGCCGCGTAAAAATGGAATCCCCATCGTCCGGAAGAATCCTGGCTCCACGAGGTACTCGTCCACCGCCATCGCACTCGAATTAGTGCCCAATTCCTTGCCCACGGAGGTATCAGAACGCGCTGTTCCCAGCGGCAGAAACTGCGCGTAACTCGCTGAGGTCACGCCGGGCAGATGCTCCACCCGCTCCAGCAGCCGCGCGTAAAAGTCATTGCTCTTCTCTTGCGTGTAACCAAGGGTGCCTGGATCCAGCGTAGCCAGCACAATATGATGCGTGTCGAAACCCGCATCAATCGCGTTTGCGTTCATCAGGCTGCGCACGCATAGCGCGGCACCGGTAAGCAGCAAAACGCACGCTGCCATCTGTGCCACCACCAGCGTGCTGCGCAGACGCGACTTCTTCAGGGTTCCCGTCTGCGACTCTTCCTTCAGCACCCGCGCCGCCTGCACCGCGCTTGCCCGCAGCGCCGGCGCCAAGCCGAATACCACGCCCGTCGCCACGGAAATCGCCCCCGTAAACAGCACCACGCGCCAGTCCATCGGAATCGCCGGAGTCAAGGGAATGTTCGACGGCTTCAGTTCCATTAACAAGCGCGAAGTGATCCAAGCAATCGCCACGCCCGCAGCGCCTGCCATGCCCGCCAGCATCAGGCTCTCCACCAGCATTTGCCGAATCAGGCGTGCACGCCCTGCGCCCAGCGCCGACCGGGTCGCCATCTCCCTCGCCCGTCCCGTCGCACGCGCCAGCAGCAGACTGGCCGCGTTGGTGCACGCAATCAGCAGGACCAGCGCAAATACCGCCAGCAGCCCTCCAGTAAACGCGCCTACGTATCCCCGGTAAGGCCCCGGTATCATCGTCAGCGGATACACCGCCGCGTCCTGGAAGTCGCCCTTGCTACCCACCATCGGATCTAGGGACTCGTTCTTGCCCCCGTGCGCCAGGTAAACCTGCTTGGCCAGCACGTGCATCTCCGCCTGTACGCTCTTGCGGTCCCCTGCATGGCGCATCTTTCCGACCACAATCAGCCAGTACGAGTCACGGTTGGTAAGCCGGCTCTCGTCATCGTGGCGGAAATGCCCCAACGCTGTCACCGGCGCCCAAAAATCTGGATCCATCCCCACCATCAACCCGGTGAAACCCGCCGGCGCCACGCCCACCACCGTGAACGCCGCGCCGTCCAACGTCAGCAGCTTTCCAATCACCCCGGCATTCCCCTCCAGACTCTGTTTCCAGAAGCGGTAACTCAGCACCACTACCTGCCGCGGGTTGCCGATCCGATCATCGTCCACTGAGAGCGCGCGGCCCGCCACCGTATTTAATCCGAGAAGCGAAAACAGATTCCCTGACACAAACTGCCCATGCAAAACCTCTCCGGTGCCCCCGCGATTCCAGATCGCATCCTCGCCGTCGCCGTCGAACGCCATCAGCCCTTCCAGCGATTTGGTGTGATCGCGGTAGTAGACGTAATCGGGATAGGTGAACGGCAGATAGCCCATGATGCCGCTGCCTTTCGGGTTGTGCAGCCAAACCTCGACCAGCTTATTGGTCGCCTTTACTCCTTGTGGTGGCCGCAGGAGCAGTGCATTTACAAACGTGAACACCGCGGAGTTCAACCCAATGCCTAGAGCGAGCGCCACCACCACGGCCGCGCTCGATACCGGGCGCCTGGCAAGCATCCGCAATCCAAACCGAACATCGCGCCACCACTCCGTCGGCGAAAGGATCCCGCGCTGCGCTCTCTGCCCCTCCTTGAGCGCCGTCACATTCCCGAACTGCCGGCGCGCCGCCCGCGCCGCCCCATCCGCACTCATGCCCTGCGCCCTGTAGCGCTCTTCCAGCAGCGCAATATGCTCGCGAATCTCTGCATCAAAGGCTTCGTCTTCGCGTCCCTGCACCGTCTGACCCTTCACTCGCGCCCACAGCATCCGCAGCTTCCGCATCGCCTCACCCCTGCCTTTCGAGCTTCAGCACTTGGTCCATCACGCCCGCCACCCGTTCCCAGTGCTCCATCAAGTCCAGCGTCCCCTGCAGAACCTCCGATTTACCTTCCCTCATCGCGCCCACTCCTTTGGACATTGCATAGAAGATATCACCCACACCTTTGGAATGTCCAAATGACGACGTGCAGTCGTGTGTGGCACCTTCGGCAGCTCAGAGGTGTCTGGATATCGGTGGATGCCGAATCGCCGAGTCACTCATTGACCAATACAGACAGAGAAGTCCCGACTTTCCGAGTTCCGGTCGAGTAACTGTCAATTCGGCACTTACCATTCAACAACTGACGGATAGGCCACAATCCGGCCGAACCATCCGTCCGAACGATCCGTCCGAAACGCGATTTTCAGTAGATGCAAGTCGCTCGGGCACCCCTTCCCGGTGATATGGTTGCAGGGCAACCGTCCCCCCGAAATTGTGGTCCGGAGCGTTCGATGACTCGTACCGTTGCGCTGCCCCTTTGCCTTCTCGCGCTCGCGTCTTTGTCGAGTTCTTGTCTCGCAGCCGACCGGATCGTCTTCGATCGCCTCGGCCCAACGCAAGCCACACTTTTCGTCTCAAACGCAGACGGCACTTTGGAGCGGCCTCTCACACAGCCGGGCTCGCTGGACTACAACCCTTCCTGGTCCCCCAAGGGCGATTGGATTGTGTTCACCTCGGAGCGTGCCGGATCGGCCGATCTCTTCCGCATTCATCCAGACGGAACAGGGACCGAGCGCCTCACCGACGACCCGGCATACGAGGACCAGGCTGCCTTCTCGCCGGATGGCAACCGGATAATCTTCGTTTCCACCCTCGCCGGCGGAAGGGCAAATCTCTGGATTCTCGACGCGGCCACTCACAAAGCCAAGCGGCTCACTTCAGGAAACGGCGGCGACTTCCGCCCTTCGTGGTCTCCTGACGGCGCATGGATTGCCTTCTCATCGGATCGCGACAGCGACGTTCCCCCCGCCAGGGGCCGATGGGAACGTCTGCATCTGGTCGACATTTATCTGATCCATCCCGATGGCACAGGGCTCAAACGCATCTCGCAGCACGGAGGCTTTTGTGGCAGCCCCAAATGGACGCCGGACAGCAAGAGCGTTCTCACCTATTGCATGTCGGCGCAAGACACGTTGACTTATCGCCTTGGCGCCGAGGACGGCGACAACCAGATACTGAAGATCAATCTCGAGAATGGTGAAACAAGCCCCGTATCGGCCGGCCCCGGCGTCAAGATGCTTCCGGCGGTGCTCTCTTCGGGCGAGATTGCTTATCTACGCCGCGACAAAGCCGAGCACGGCGTCTTTTATTCGAGCGGCAAGGCGGGTCCCAAGGGCAGCGATCTGCGCTGTCCCTCCTGGTCGCCGGACGCCGCGCAAGTTGTCTACAGCCGCTTCGTCTCCAAGCACCCTGCCGAACCCGAAAGGGTCTGGAGCCGGAATCCGAACTTCGATATGTACAGCACCGCATGGCTGCCTGCATACGATTCCAGCGGAGAGCACCTGGCAGTCACCAAGATGGCCACTGGCGGCGAGACGACCAGCCTGCTGATCGTCGACGAGGGAAAACCGGCTCGCAGCATCCTGGATCAAAAGGGACTGATCCTGGCTCCGTCGTGGTCCCCGGATGGCAAGCAGATTGTTGTCGGCGTAGGTAGTTTCACTTCCTTCCTCGACTTCAGCGCCGGAAGCAAGAAGCCGATCGATCCTGTGAATGGGGGAGCACAAGTGGGTATCGCGAATGCCGATGGCTCCGGCTTCCACCTCATCACTTCGGGCAACAGCAACAATGCGTTCGCATCGTTCGCGCCCGACGGCAAACACATTGTCTACCGCACCACCGGCCCCGACGCCGATGGACTGCGCATCATGAATCTCGACGATCGCTCCATCACGGTTCTAACCAACGAGTGGGACAACTTTCCCGTCTGGTCTCCGCGCAAAGACTTGATCGCCTTCGTCCGCAGGAGCGGGGTCGATTTCAACATCTTCACCATCCACCCTGACGGCACGGGCCTGAAACAGCTCACTGACATGCACGGAGTCAACGCGCACCTGGCATGGTCACCGGACGGAGAACGTCTCTTGTTTTGCAGCAGCCGCATGGGTTTCAAAGACGAGGTGGTGTTGATCGGAGCGCCGCAGCCTTACGGCGAAGTCTTCGTCATGCGCTACGACGGCACGCAGGTCGAACAGCTCACCGATAACCAGTGGGAAGAAGGCGGACCCGCGTGGCAACCCCGCAAACCGATGCTGAGTGCACGAACCAACGCATCGCAGTAAAGTGTAAAACGTAAGGATATTTGTCCCTGGAGGTTCCATTGGGATTTGCCAAGACCACGAAAGCCGTTCTCACGGACAGCCATTTTCTTGTCCCGTTTATTGTCCTGATTGCGGGCGTCATTTTGCTGATCGCATTGCACTAGAAATTTAAATAGAGCATCCGGGTACAAATGAAAACTCAATTGCGAGTTTCGGGAAGCGACGGCGCACCCGTCAACCACTCAGGAAAGAATCGGCTCTCGCTCCATGGCCTCGGAGTCATCTGTGGCTTGACCGCGGGAGTCTGGCTCGGATCCGCCGAAGCGCCCACCAAGCTGGTCACCGCAGGCTTCTCACCGTTTGCGATTTCTCTCTGTATGGTTGCAGGCGTCTTTACCGCTCGATGGACATTCCCTACGCTGCTCAAGGGCACATCCTACGTCTTCACTGACCTGATGGAGAAGAAACACCTGATCGTTTGGGCGCTCCTCGCGGGCGCTCTCTGGGCGGTCGCCAACACGCTTACGGTCTTTGCCATTCGGGATGTTGGGCTGACGGTCGCATTTCCCTTATGGAATGCCAATGCCCTGGTTGGACTGTTCTGGGCAAGGGTCTTATTCGGGGAACTCAAGGGGGCTAGCGCCGGCAACATCAGCAAGGTCGTTGCGGGAGCAGTAGCGATCGTGATCGCGGCCGTCCTGCTCGGCTTAAGCACGGTCCACGACGGTGGCATTGGCCAGCACGCCGTGCGTGGCATCTGCGCCGCGATGGGCGCAAGCCTGTTGTGGGGGACGATGTATGTTCCATACCGCAAGGCCTATGTCAGCGGCATGAACCCACTGTCATTTGTCACCGCGTTTACGGTCGGAGAGCTGGGCACCATGGTGGCGCTCACCCTGCTCCTGGACGGAGGTAGCCACTCCACGGTATTCCAGCTGGTACACATGCCCGGTATGCTCTTCTGGTTATTTCTGGGCGGCTTTATGTGGGTCATCGGTGATCTCTTCCAGCAGTTCGCCGCAAAGTATCTTGGCATAGGAAGAGGTATTCCACTCTCCAATACGAACCAGCTCTGGGGACTCGCGTGGGGAGCCCTGGTCTTCGGCGAACTCGCTCACTCGGATGCCAAGCATCTGGGTCTTGTCATCGGAGGTTCTCTGATTATGATCCTGGGTGCGCTGGCCATCAGTACTGCTGTAGCTTCCGCAAAGGAACAGACCTCTACCAATGAGACCGTGCTGCGCGAGTGCACCCGGTACGGTTTGGACTATGACAAGACCCTGATTGCGCACGCGGGAGATGAGTTTGGAGGAAAAGAACAAAGGCGGCGTTGGTGGGATTACGCAATCGTTCTGGCAGCAACCGGGATCTTCGTTGTTCTGGGAATTCGCGCCGTCATGCCGCCCATAGCCATGGACTTAAGGTGGATCGCTGTGCTCGGCGTGGTGTTACTCCTTAGCCTGGCGGCCGGAGGATGGAGCCTTTGGAAGCGGACACGTTTCAGTTAGGGATGCCCGGCAGCCTGAGAACATAGCGCCTCTGTCTCCATGCAAGACGACTTTGCACCTATGCCTTGCTGTACGCGATAGGAGCCATGTCTCTTGGGCTGAGTACCCTGGTCATCGCCGCGGCTATGATCTCCTGGGCGCGCAGAGCATCCAGATGCGTAACCGGGTATCGCTGCCTGGCTAGGCAGCATTCGATGAATACGCGAAGCTCCTCCTTGTAGGCTGCACCAAAGCGGTCGATAAACTCCGGCAGCGCTTCTTTGTAGTCGCGAGTAGGAAAGCTCCGCGCAACGAGCGGTTCCGCATGATCACGTGGTCCGTATGCCTCGACGATCACCTCGCGAGGATTGGCATGAAAGCGGCCAACTCGAATTTGGCCCTTCTCGCCATATAGGACTGTCTCGCCTCTGTACCCTGAGACGTGGTTGCGGCTTACCTGAACTTCGGCCAATAGACCCTTCCCACCATCGCTGCCGAAATCCAGGATAAGGAGCGCATCGTCGAAGTCTTCCATGCAGGTGCTCAGCCGATGAGCGTGAAGATTGGACCCGAATACGAAGCCGCTCGATGGTAAGTCGCCGGTTAGCCAAAGAACTTCATCGACATTGTGAATGGCCATATCCGGCAGAATCCCGGTGCTGTTATAGCCGTCCGGAGCAGGAGCCGAATCTTCCAAGGCCGAGTACACGCGGAAGAGCCGCCCGATGGTCCCATCATCCAACATCTTCTTTGCCAAACGCAGTGGCTCGTCAAAGCGGCGTTGAAAGCCCAACATCATCTCATTAGGATGGTTAGCCTGCAAATATCCTGAAAAGGATTGAGCGCCCTGCAATGTTCCCGACAAAGGCTTCTCCAGAAAAATCTTTGCGCCTGCCTCCAGCATCAGCGTGGAGTGCTCTTCATGCAGTGACGTATCTGTCGCGATCACGACTGCATCACAAACGCGCGCGTCCGCCAGTTCCTCGATGGAGGAGAAAACAGGAATCTTTGTACCTGTCTGAGAATGAAATGCTTCCGCCTGGCCTCGATCCAAGGTGGATAAAGCCACCAATTGGCACGAGCCAGTCTCACAAGAGAGTTCGTGAGCATGAAGAGCGTGAATCCTGCCCATACGTCCAAGACCAACTACGGCAAGTCGTAACGGAGACACCACCGGAGAAAAGGCCGCCGACGGGGATTGCATCAATGGTTTCCGCCCTTAAGTGAGAACACGCGGTAACTCTAACAGATCCAGCCAATCCCAGTGCATGCGAGCCGGCTATGTCCGGAAAGTTTTCACAGCGCTTTTGTGATCCCATTCACGCTGGTGGATCCAATTTTTGCGAAGGGTTCACCTATATTTTCTTTTTGCGTGCTTTCGGCCGCGGAAGATGCCCACTGCCTTACAAAGTTTCGCGAGTCATGGAGAGACAGGGTGGTCAGTTCCGCGGAACTGGGGAATCACACTTTTGATGGGCTGGATGCGAACGGATATACGGCTGTCCTCGAATCCGGGGATGAGCACGGGACGAAAGAGTCGCTAAGCACTCTGGAAGAATGGGTCAGCATGGACGACAGGTTGCTTCTTCGCGTGAGCCATCGAAGTGGGGAATCGTTTACGCGTACTTTAGCGGTCACAGATCTCCGGCTTGAGGAGCCGCCTGCCTCCCTGTTTGAAGTCCCGCAGTGCAGTTTCGTCCATCGGGTCTCTTCGCTTCCGCACCAACTGCTCGAGCAAAAGCCGTTCTAATCCCCCAATCTTCCTGCAAATGTCTTGTTTCCCGTAGGTTCGCCCTGCCAGATGGCCACGGGCCGGGGAAGTTACCGAGATTCCGGTTTTCGAGGAATCTGATACTTGTCTCGATCAAGACGCTGTAAGAGAGACAGTTTTTCTCAACACTGCAAAAGCGATTGGGCTTTCAATTCTCTTTGGGTGCATTCACTCGGTCGACAACCGGGACATCCAATAAAGCCTTCACCTGCGTCAGCTTCACTCCGAGCTGGTCCTTGAGGGCCTCCTCAAAGGTCTCAACCGCCGACCCCGCCTGTTCCGCCCCATCTGTTCTAGGTCGCGTGGACTCCATCCCGAAATCGATTGCTCCTGCGATCCCACTCTCGTCTATAACAGTCCGTCCATACCCGCCGACATTCGAAATAAAAGCGCACAACTGCCGCATCGTCGTATTGCGTGCTGCCGAAAAGATCGCCCCTCCCGGGCGGTCGAAAATAAGGTACGTATTGCACGGAAGCCAATCGAGCCTGGAAATCTGTTCCTCCGGCTTGGGCGGCGTTCCTGTCACTTTGCACTCCGCACTCTCATCATGCCGATGGAGTCCCGGGCCGAGCTTTCCGGGTTTGATAAGCGTTAAGGCCAACGCTGGCTTCTCCTGTTTCTCAAAATGGATCGCCAACTGGAATCGCTCAATTAACAGCGCCCTCATCATCAGTCGCACTTGATCTTTGCTCGGTGCGCCTGGAAGGCGCGCTCGTATCTCGTACGATTGCTCATTAGCCCACTTGGGCAGGTTCGCAATCATCATTGAGTGCAGCAAGCCCAACTTGTAAGCAAACCCTATGAAGGTCGAGAGTGGCCTGTCCGCGATGAACAGACTGTCCCCTGGCACATAGTTATCGTCCGAATCGAGCGAATAACCTGGGTCGGCAAACTTCCACTTCTCATTCAGCCTTATCGAGGCCACTTCAAACTCAAACCTCCCCGCCTGCCCGTTCGTTTGCTCCAGAGGAAGTGGGCCCAAGACTGGCGCCGCACCGTTCTGCCCCAATAACTTGAGCGGCCCCACCCCGAAAACTGCACCCCAAAAAACACCATCAGCCATTTGCTTTTGGGCGCTCGCGCCTTCGCCATCGCCGCAATCACCTCGTCCAACGTTCCCATCCGGCCCTCCATCTCTTTCTTGGCTCGCACTCAGTTTTGCTATTGCTAACGGTCTCAGACGAACCAGGCTCCCAATCCGCTCGGTTCGCGACTAGCTTTAGTCACCGAACTATAGGCCCGCGTTGCAGGGTTCATGGTCGCTACTGTGCGTAGGAGGGGCGACCAAGCCCTCAACATAAGCCGCCTGAAAAGTCTTAGGGCTGTATCTGGAGCGCCCGGAAGCGAAGGTCGGTCGTTTAACTGCTTTTGGTGGGCGCTTCCGATACAGCGACTTGAAGGAAGCCTTAACGGCTGCCAGTACTATGGGTTTTCGATGGGATTTGGGCGATGCGGATGAAATGCGGGCCCGACTTTGAGAATTGTGCGGATGGATTTTGCCGGCAGGATACTGCCGGCAACACTATTTTAAGCAGCCGCGAAGCGGCTGCGAGGTGTTCTGGGACGTTGTTTGTGCGACGTGAGACACAGGGTCTGTATGGGCGTGGGGCACGGGGAGGGATCGAGGATGAAGTTGTCGGTTCATGGGTTGTATCGGTCAGGTGGCGGAGAACGGAGCAGGAGTTGAGCTGCTGAGAGTCGCTCGAGGACACGCATGGTAGCGCCGCACTCAGGACACTTCCAGGGCGAGTGGGGGCGAACTGATGAAAGGTCTGGAAAGACAAGCGGGATGCTCTGTGGAACCTGAAGCAAGCGCAAGCAGAGCGGTAACAGCAGAGCACGTTGTCGATTAGCAAGGAAGCCGAAGTGCCGGATGCGGACGAAACCGCGTGGCAGCAGATGGAGCAGGAAGCGGCGCAGGAACTCATCGATCGGAAGGGTCATCCGCCGCCTTTTGTTGCCGTGCGCGGAATCCCGCCAGCGGAAAGTGACGTCCTGGTTGGTAAGAGCAACCAGCCTCTGGTTGGAGATGGCGACCCGATGGGTATAGTTGCCGAGATAGCGCAGCGCATGTTCCGGGCCGCCGAAGGGTTGTTTGGCGTAAACGATCCAGTCATGACGGAATAGCAGTCTGAGCCAGGATGCGAAGGTTCGAGGTTGGGCGAGCGGAATGAGATGACCGTGGAACTGGAGCTTGCCCTCCCGGAACGCTGTTCTTAGCCCAGCAACAAACTTACCGCGAAAGACGCGGCTGAGTATCTTGACGGGAAGAAAGAAGGAGCGGTGCGAGGAGATCCAGTGGGAGTGGTCTGGAGCAAGTCCGCCGGCAGCAAGCACGCAGTGGATATGAGGATGGTGCTGCAAGCGCTGATTCCAGGTGTGGAGCACGCTGAAAAAGCCGATCTCTGCGCCAAGATGCCGGGGATCACGAGCGATCTCAAGTAAGGTCTCAGCGCTGGCGTGGAACAGGAGGTTGTAAATCACCTGCTTGTTCTGCAAGGCCAGCGAGGCAACTTCACGCGGCAGCGTAAAGACGATGTGGACGTAGGGCGTAGGCAGAAGCTCCCGTTCACGCGCCTCGAGCCAGCGTTGGCGCGCGTTGCCCTGGCACTTGGGACAGTGGCGGTTACGACAAGAGTTGTACGAGATGGCGGTATGCCCGCAGCCGGAACAGCGGTCGCGATGGCCACCCAGCGCAGCGGTGCGACAGCGCGTGATCGCCAGCAGGACCTTCTGGTGTTGCCAGCTGATCCAGCGCTGACTCCGTTGGAGAAAAGACTGCCCGGCAAAGCGCACGATATCGGCCATCTCCAGGGTAGGCCGATTCATGCGTTGCTGGTCTGTTCTCCATGTGTGTCAAGCGTGAGTGCAGTCCAGCGGACTGGCGGTTGCGCTGAGATGCCGCTTGGAGAGATGCAGATAGATCGTGGTCTCCTCCAGGTCACGGTGTCCGAGCAGCATCTGGATGGTCCGCAGGTCGGCTCCGGCCTCGAGCAGATGGGTGGCGAAGCAATGGCGAAGGGTGTGTGGATGGATATGCTTGTGCGTGAGACCGGCGCGTTTGGCCGCATGCAGGCAGGCCCACCAAAGCACCTTAGTGTCGATGGGACGGTCGGAAGTATGCCGGCGTCCGCCGGGAAAAAGCCAGTGCGTCGGCTTACGATCGAGTCCGCGCCAATATCCACGCAGCGCTTCAAGCAGCGCTGGGCTCAGCATGACATCGCGATCCTTGCGCCCCTTGCCACCTCGAATATGGATGACCATGCGCTGGCTATCGATATCGCTGACCTTTAAATGCGCTACCTCGGCGCGGCGGCCACCTGTGGCATAAAGCGTCATGAGCAGAATGCGATGGAAGGGCGTCAGAGCAGCATCGATGAGCTGTGCAACCTCTGCCTGGCTGAGCACCTGAGGCAGGTGGAGAAGCTTCTTCGGATACGGCGTCTCAGCTACACTCCAACTCCGCTTCAGCACCTGGATGTAAAAGAAGCGCAACGCCGCAAGGCGTTGCGACACTGTGTTCGGCGCCAGCTTCCACTTGGAAAACATCAGCGCCTGATACCGGCGGATGTGCTTGGGACCTAATCGATCGGGGGAACAACGGAAATGCTGGGCGTAATGTTCGACCGTGCGGATGTAGCAGCGAATGGTTCCTGGAGCGTAGTTGCGACGTTCCAGCTCTTCAAGCATGATCTGACGTAGATGAGTCACAGAGACTTCTCCTCTGCGACAAAAGCTAGATCAGAGCCGCCGCTGTTGACTCAAAACACGCGCATGCGTCCGCCGCCCTGGCGGCTTCGTTCAAGTCTCGTTATCGGTAAAATTACCCTGTTGGAGCGGCTGGGCGGCCAACTTATCGGAAATCCCGCTTTCCATGAACTACGAATTGGGGAAGCGCACTTTCCGTTACCAGTGCAGCAGCACCCGGATGGATGATTAGTGGATAATCTCCCTGGAGACTCCTCATGTCATTCATGCCCGCCGTGCGCGCGTCACTGGCCGAACGATTTATTTTCAACTTCCGTTTGCCCGCAAAGGCGCTCGCCCGCTACCTGCCGGTTTCCTGGCTGGCTCCCCAAGAGGTACGAGGCTACGGCATTGCCTCGTTTTGCATGCTCGATTTACGCGGCATCACCGTTGCCCCGCTGACCACGCAGATCGGTCTTACCAGCATCAGTTGTGCTCCGCGTTACGCCGTGCTTGACCTATCGCGCGAGCTGCCGGCGCCAGCTGTCTTTGTCAGCGAGCGGCAGACCAACTCTGCCTTTGGCGCATGGTTTACCTCATTGGGATTCTCGGCTCCTCATCCCCAAGTCCAGGTTGCTATCAGTTATCAGGACGACCGGACTCTGTTGCGCGTCGAAAGCCTGGACGACGGATTACTCTTTGCCGCGACCATCCGCCCCTCCACAGAAGCGAAATCAATATTGTTCTCGTCGCCACAGGAGTTTGCTGATTTCATCGCGCAGGGCGTCAGCAGCTACGGGCTCTCCCGGCATGGTTCACGTCTGACAAAGGTAGATTTGCAGAAGGACGACGCGGCATATACGCCACTGGAGGTCTCAAACCTCGGCGGCGCATTTGCGGATGATTGGCAGGCTCACGGCGGTGTGTTGGATAGCGCGTTTCTTACACGCGGAGGCCGTTACGAGTGGACCTATCATGGCCTGACTGATGAATGCCTGGAAGCGAGAACCCTGTCTTAGCAGTTGCCCCTTCGCAAGGGCGGCGGAGCCTGCTGTGTTGGAGATGCCGGCTCAGATCTGTCGCTAATGCTCACCCGCCCGCAAGCGTCGATTGCAGGTTTACAAGACTTTACCTTCCTTTACTAATCTTTACTGCACGCCTGTCCCTCCAATGCTCAGATAGGTTGATCCTGTCGCTGCTGCAACAGCAGCCTCTGCAAGCCGATTGAGCCCGCTTTGCGGGAGGTTAGCAGGGATTGGTAAAGGCCATGCGCCGGGTCATGGAGGTAGAGCAATGCCTGACTGGAAACCGGAGACCAACACTGCCGAGCGTCGATACAACCAGAGCGCCCCAGCGCCGGCAACATCGGGCTGGGGCAATCTGCTCGCCGACCTCCTCCGCGACCTGAAATATGGATTGCGCAGCATGACGAGAGCGCCGGCCTTTTCCTTCTTCGCCATTCTGGCGCTGGCCTTGGGCATCGGCGCAAGCACCACGGTATTTACGGTCGTGAACAGTCTGCTGCTTCATCCGCTTCCGGCACAGGATCCCTCGCGTCTCGTCTCTCTCTACACCACGGAGCTGAAGAACCAAAAGCAATCCGCCAGCCTCCTGCCCATCTCCTATTTGAATCTCAAGGACTACCAGGCCAGGAACGCCGTGTTCAGCAGTCTCGGCGGCTTCTCGCCGCCCATGCCGATGACGCTGGTCGAAGGCACAGCGCAGGAGCGTTTCTTCGGCCAGCTGGTCACCCAGGGTTACTTTGAAGTGTTCGGCCTCACACCTGCAAAAGGCCGATTCTTTCTTCAAGGCGACGTCAGCACGCCAGGATCCGCTCCCGTCGCCGTGCTGAGCTACGGCGCCTGGAAAAACCGCTTCAACAGCGCTGAGAACGTGATCGGAAAGAGCTTGGAGATCAATGGCGCTTCATTCACGGTGGTTGGCGTCGCACCCCAGGGATTCCTCGGGGTCAGTGCCGTCTTCGGACCGGATGTATGGCTTCCGGCGACCATGGCGCAGCAAGTCCTGCCTCCTGAGCTCCAGGATGTGCTGCAGCAGCGCGGAAGGCCCTTCTTTCAGGGGATCGCGCGCCTCAAGTCCGGAGTCAGCCGCGGCCAGGCGGATGCCAGTTTCGCAACGCTGGCCGCTGCGTTGACGCGCGAATATCCGGATGCGAATGCAGGGCACACGGTGTCTGTGCAGCCCGTGACCACCGCACTGTTCTCGAGCACCGGCGGCGAGAGCGGCCTGGCGCTGGTAAGCGCCGTGCTGCTGCTCATCGTGGGCCTGGTGCTGCTCATCGCCTGCTCGAACGTTGCCAACCTGCTTATGGCGCGTGCGGTCGGCCGGCGGCAGGAAATCGCCGTTCGTCTCGCCATCGGCGCCGGCCGCGGACGCCTCGTGCGCCAGTTTCTCACCGAAAGCGTGCTCCTCGGCCTCTTTGGCGGCATTGCCGGACTCGGCGTCGGCTACGAGGGCTGCCGGTTCCTCTGGTCTTTCCGCCCGCCAGAGGTTGCGCGCAATCTTGCCGATCCCAAACTTGACGGCACCGTCTTTCTGTTTGCCTTCCTTCTGTCGCTGGCCACAGGCTTTATCTTCGGCGTTGTGCCCGCCCTGCGAGCCTCCAAGACAGGCCTGGTCGAGAGCCTCAAGGAGGAAACCCATGTCGCAGGACCATCTGGCCGCAGCGCACGCTTTCAGAAGACGCTGCTTGCCGGGCAGGTCGCATTTTCGCTGGTATCGTTGATCGCCGCCTCGCTCTTTCTTCGCGCTGTCCAGCGCGCCTTCGACATCGATCCCGGCTTCGATCACCAGCACCTCGCCGTTCTCATGATGAATCCGGAGCAGCAGGATCACGATGCGGTGCGGCTCAAGACGTTTCATCGCCAGGTCGAAGACCGCGTCTCAAGAATTGCCGGTGTCCAAGCCGTCACCTGGGCGTCCAATTTGCCGTTCTGGTCGAGCGCTTCGCGCGGCATCTTCATTGATGGACAGGAGCAGCAGCGAAAGTCCGAGACCATCACCACCGTGACCAACACGATTGATGTGGACTACTTCAAGACCATGCAGATCCCTCTTCTGCAGGGACGTGCATTCTCCCCAGCGGACCAGGAGGGATCGCTGCCCGTCGTCGTCATCGACGAAGATCTGGCGCGTCGATCCTGGCCGCATCGCGATGCCATCGGGAATTATCTCCGTCTTTCCGGCGACACCGTCAGGCGCCAGATCGTCGGCGTGGTGAAAACCAGCAACTACACAACGTTGGGCGAAGCGCCCCAGCCGTGCCTCTACCTCCCGCTCCGTCAAAGTCCCGGAGGCAGCGCAAACCTCTACGTACGAAGTGCGGGTGATCCTTCGCTCGTGCTCACAGAGGTGCAGCGCGTCATTAAGGACGTGGGCCCCAGCGTACAGGTCACCGATGTCCGCACCGGCGCAAAGCTCGTGAACCAGGTGCTGTGGAATGCCCGCATCGTGCTCGGCATGCTGGGTATCTTCGGCTTGTTAGCCCTTGCCCTCGCCAGCGTTGGCCTCTACGGAATCCTTGCGTACTCGGTAAGGAGCCGCCAGCGTGAAATTGGGGTCCGCATGGCTCTTGGCGCCTCTCGCTTCGATGTTCTGCGACTCGTGCTGCGCCAGGGCATGATGCTGGTCGCCATCGGCGTCAGCCTGGGCTTGGCGATCTCCCTTCTTGTCGGCCGCGCGTTCTCCAGAATGCTCTTCGGCCTCAGCCCTGCCGATCCGCTGAGTTTGCTGGGTGCTTCCGCGGCCCTGCTTCTGGTGGCGGCATTGGCATGCTATCTGCCTGCCCTCGCCGCAAGCCGGATGGATCCCATGCGGGCCTTGCGAGAAGGTTAGCGGAACCCGCGAGTTGACCCAAGTCGCCGATCAGGTCTGGGATGTGGACGGTGCGGGGAGGCGTGGGACAAGATTTACACCACATCAATCTTGTCCAAGTTAGTTTTTCCAGCTTTGCTCTAACCGTCAGGTCGATGTGCGCGGTTAGGGTTCAATAGGGAACGATACAATGTGCGACCTAATATTCGCTAAGGCCCGGAGGGCCGGGGCCAAACGTCAGCCCAGCCCCTAAGGGCTGGGGTATCGATGGGAGGATGATCCCCGCCTGCCCCGGCGTGCCGTGGGAGCGCCGTAGGTGCGGCACTCGCTCTGCTACCCCAACCTGATTTCTCCATAACTGGCCGGGGCTTGGTTTATCCAATAAATCAAGGCCCCAAAGTCGACCATTCCGCTAATTTGGACAGCTCTGACGCCGCATATCGCCCTAACCTGCAGAACTGGGCGGTTGGCAAAGATTTATCTTGATCTTCGTGCCAATCAGTCGGTATAGTGCAACATACCCACTGGTTGGTACTACAATGCCGATAGCCGAAGCCGAGACACGAATCGAAAACCAAATTCCTGCAGGCTGCGATCCGGGTGATCCGCGTCAAGGGATATACCGCCACGCGGATTGAGGACGTCTGCGAGGCGGCTGGTCTGACCAAAGGAAGCTTCTTCCACCACTTTGACAGCAAGGACGAACTGGCGCTGGCCGCGGCCGACTATTGGATTGAGGGCACGGAGGCGCAGTTTGGCTCCGCGTCCTACCACGAGCTGGCCGACCCGCTGGAGCGGTTGCTGGCCTATGTGGACCTTCGTAAGGCGATGCTGACGGGAGAGTTGTCCGATTTTACCTGCCTGGCTGGGACGATGGTGCAGGAGGTCTACGACACGCACCCGGCGATCCGCGAGGCATGCAACCGGAGCATCAGCGGGCACGCGGCAACACTGCTGGCCGACATTGAAGAGGCGATGCGGCAGCGCGGCATGCGCCCCGAATGGACCGCCGAGAGTCTCGCTCTCTACACCCAGGCCACCCTCCAGGGCGCGTTCATCCTGGCCAAGGCCCAGGGTGGCGCTGCGATTGCGGCGCAGTGCATTGATCATCTGCGGCGATACATCGAGCTGCTGTTCCAACCATCGCCGTGTTCCGCGCCGCGCGGGCCATCGAGAATTTCGGCAACAGTCCGAAAACGGCGCCGAAGAGCGAAATGACAGGGGTTGCCGATTCGATCGCGTGACCCCAGAAGCCACTAACCCAAGAGCTGGAAAAGGCGGATGGATATGACAAGGATTCGGAATATCACGGCGGAAGGCGCTCGAATCGGGAGCTTGCGCACTGGCTGGAGCGGCGGCGCTATTGGTAACGGCACGCGCGCGCAGATGCGGAGCCGAGCACGGCATACGAAGAAATTGTCCGGAGATGGTATAAGGCATGGGAGAAAAAGGACAGGGCCAATTTGAGGCCCTGATGGCCGACAACTTTACCTTCACCAGCGCGGCCGGCGACGACCACATCAGTAAGAGCGCTTTCAAAACGCAATGCTGGGATACACAGGTTAACTTTATCGATCGATTTGATCTGGAGCGGGTGTCCGGAAGTGGCAACGAGGCGTTTGTGAAGTATCTCTGCCACACAAAGAACGGTAAATCATTCCGGAATGTAGAGTATTTCCGGCTCAGAGACGGGAAAGTGGAGAGCCATTGAGTGCTACTTCGGGGGAAAATCCACCTTTCCGTCAGCAGTAAGCAAAGGGAGTTAACTGGCGAATACCAGCGGAGTTAAAGAAGTGGCGAAAGACTTGTCAGGAATTGCATCCGTCATCCCTATCGACCGCCTTGATACGCTTCCGCTGCACCGCCAGATCTGCGAAGGGTTCCGTGCCGCAATTCTGCGTGGCAATTTGCAGCCCGGACAACAAGTACCTTCCAGCAGGCACCTGGCAGAAGATCTGGAAGTATCCCGTTATCCGGTCCTTGACGCCTATGCACAGTTGCTTTCCGAGGGTTACTTCGAAAGTCGAGCCGGATCGGGAACCTTCGTTTCGGCATCATTGCGGGGTCAACTCCCAAACGGTAGAAGACCACGGTCAACCACGGGAGGATCTCGCTGTCTTTCGCGGCGTTCCTCGTTATTACCGCGATTCGAAACTGTTCCGTGGCGGCATGGCTGGGAACCCTTTGGAGTCCACCAGCCGGCGCTCGATCAGTTTCCTTTCAGAGCCTGGTCGAAGCTGCTGGCTGAACACGGTCGAAGACCTCGTTTGCGCGCCATTCATCACAACGACCCGATGGGGCTTGATCGCCTCCGGGACGCAATCTGCTCTTACCTCCGCACTGCGAGGGCTGTCGAATGCGACCCCTCGCAAATCATGATCGTATCGGGATCGCAACAGGCTATGGAAATCACGGCGAGGGTGCTGCTGGATCCTGGCGACCCGGTGTGGATCGAAGAGCCGGGCTACCAGCTTGCACAGTCGGTTCTGCTCGGGGCAGGCTGCCGAGTTGTCCCGGTCCCGGTAGACGACGAAGGCATAAATGTGTCCGCAGGGCTTAATCTGCTGCCGAAAGCGCGTGCCGCGTTTGTTACGCCGTCGCACCAATATCCCCTCGGCGTTACCATGAGCGCTTCTCGCCGGCTGCGTCTGCTGGATTGGGCTCGGGATAATGGAGCATGGGTTGTGGAAGACGACTATGACGGCGCATACCGTTACGACACTCCATCGGTTTCCTCCCTTCAGGGGATCGATTCGGACGCACGCGTGATTTACATTGGGACATTCAGCAGGGTTATCTTTCCCTCCGTAAGAGTGAGTTATATTGTTATCCCGCCCGATCTCATTGAAAGATTTATGGCAGTACGATTCTCATTAGGTATCTTCCCCTCCTACTTATTCCAGGAAGTGCTCACAGATTTCATCCGTGCCGGTCGATTTGCCCGGCATATTCGCCGCATGCGGGCACTCTATAAGGAACGCCGGACTGCTCTGGTGGAGAGCCTGCAGAACACTTGCAGGGATATGCTGGAGATCCACGGCGCGGGAGCCGGAATGCACCTGACGGTGACCCTCCCATCAGGATTGAACGACGCAGAAATCGCGAGTCAGGCAGCAAAGTACGGCTTATGCCTATGGCCACTGTCGCCCTGTTATATGAATAAGCCGCGCCATGGGTTCGTGCTTGGGTTTGCAGCCACTCCGGCAGACCAGATGGCGGGTGCGGTGCACCAGCTATGGAGGCTTCTGAAGAAACAACCCGTCAATCTTAGTGCACGCTAGGGCAGTTTCGCAATAGGTGAAGACCGAAGCCGGATTTCCTGGAGATCTTGTTGGAACCGCCGAGCCGCTTTCCGCGAAGAAAGTCGCCCATCATTACGGTCCGTCCATCACGATTCGCAACTCTATCCTCATCTTTAAGCCGGAAGTATGCTGGAAGGTGGATGATGCAAAGATTACAGTGGGTGGCGGCGCTATGCGAGCCATGCGAGCTGGGCGAATAATTTTTACCCAGCGATGGAGGCACGACCCGGGGTGACGACTGAGACGAGAATTGCCGAGCCGCAGGAATTTACCCCGGTATCGGGGAAGGCCGCATGGTGGCTGGCGGTAGGGTTTGGCCTGCTCAAGTATGTTCTGTCAACGCTGGGCCAGATAACGATCCAACACGCAGGGTACGGCATTTTTCGGGACGAGTTGTATTTCATCGTGTGCGGCCGGCATCTGGCCTGGGGGTATGTGGATCAGCCGCCCGTCATTCCTTTGGTCGCGCGGATTTCAGAGTTGCTGTTTGGCTTGCATTCGCTGGCCCTGTTCCGGACGCTTGCCTCGCTGGCGGCTGCCGCGGAAGTTGCCATGACGGGACTGCTGGCATGGCGCATGGGCGCTTCGCGATGGGCGCAAGCGCTGGCCATGACGGGGATTCTGCTGGCGCCCATGGTGATGGGCATCGATACGACCTTTTCGACGAGCACCTTTGAGCCGGTTTTTTGGATGACGGTGGCGCTGGCGACCATCGAGCTGGCGCGGCTGGCCGGTCGCGGCATTCGCAGTGGCCGTAGAGTGGCGTTGTGGTGGGTGCTTCTGGGCGTGACGGCTGGCCTGGGCCTCGAAAACAAGTGGAACGAGGTTTTCTTCCTCACCTGTCTGCTGGCGGCGCTGTTGATGACCAACCAGAGAAAGTTACTGGCTTCGCAATGGTTTCCGATCGGCGTTGCGCTCCTGTTCGTGCTGATTCTGCCCAACCTGCTGTGGGAGATGAACCACCACTGGGCAACGCTCGAGCTGCTGCACAACGATCAGATCAACGGCAAGAACGTTCGTGTGGGCCCCCTCGCGTTTGTGCTCGACCAGATGCTCGTCATGGGTCCTCTGATGGCGCCGTTGTGGGTGGGAGGCATTCTCTGGCTGCTCTTCAGCCGGGCGGCTCAAGCGTTCCGCTTCCTGGGCGTGACCTATCTGTTGTATCTGCTCCTGATGATGGTTCTGCACGCCAAGAGCTATTACCTTGCGGCCATTTATCCGCTCTATTTTGCCGCGGGGGCGGCGGCCTGGGATCTTCTCTTCCGCAAGGCCTGGTTGCGGCGCGGGCTCACGCCCGTTTACGTGGCGATGAACCTGCTTGTCATCGCGATTCTATTGCCAATCATTCTTCCGGTACTGCCACCGGCAAAAGTTCTTGCCTATCAGCAGCGCCTGCGTCTGCAGCCTCCGAAATTGGAGAATGGCGCCACCGCGCCGCTGCCGCAGTACTTCGCCGACATGCTGGATTGGCGTCAGAAGGCGGACTTGCTGGCGGCTGCCTGGCACTCGCTGCCGCAGCCGGAGCGCGCACAGGCTGTGATCTACACGGAAAACTATGGCGACGCGAGCGCGGTGAACGTGTACCGGCCGGATTTGCCGGAGGCCATCAGCGGTCACCAGAACTACTTCTTCTGGGGACCGCGCACTTATACGGGTAGCGTGATGATCGTCTTTGGCGAAAGCCGCAGGAAGCTCGAAACCAACTTCGACTCGGTAGTGGAATTTACACAGGATGCAAATCCGTACTTGGAGCCGTATGAGCGTGGGCCGGTTTTCATCTGCAGAGGCCTCCATGAAAATCTCCAGGCGCTGTGGCCAAAGGTGAAGAACTGGGAGTAAGGCCACAACGAAGGCGTCCGGTCCGTCTCAACTCACGACAAACCAACGCACTCATTGAGCTCTATTTGCGCCCGAAAATCAGGATCGGTATTGAAAAACGCGCTTCTCGTCACTTGGCCGAGCTAACGACTTTTCGCACAAGTGACATACCCCTAACATCATCCTCACCTTGCCCTTCGCTGCGCGCTTCGTCGAATTCGCCGCGTCGCCTACTTCGTCCTAAAACAGCGTGCTGTTATCGGCCATTTCGAAGCGACCGACCTTCTGCGCAATCGCACTGGTCAACGCACCCTTCTCATGATCCAAAATTCGATTTCCAGAAGACCTGGCGGAATGGCTAGTCCCGGCAAGGTCGGCCGAATACACGAGCTTGAGGGAACGCGTTCAGGGAGTTGTTGCCTTTAACAGAACAGTTGCATGTGGTCGCAATGCCATGGCGAAGGAATCACTGCTACCAAGATCTTTTTGTGTCCACAAGTCGCGCAGGTGCACCTTCTTGGCGGTGATCCCTAATGACTGCCATGGAAGCTTCACCGTAGTTTCTTCCTCCCCGACATTAGAGACCGTCAGATATTTTGCCCCGGAACTGGGGTCGTCAGCAGTCCAGCAAATCGTGTCTGCGGTGCGATAAAGTTCGCGTCCATGATCGCTGTGCTGATTCACATCAAGAACTTCCCGATTGGTCAGAAGATCGATGGTGAAAGAGTCGCTGGTAGGGATGTCCCCTCCGAACATGAGAGGGGAACGAAAGATCGCCCACATCGACATCAGTGTGTATTGCTCATCGTGCGTCAGCAGGCTGGAGCGGTCTACGCCGCGCTCGGAGCGAATTCCGATGTGACCCAAAGGAAGCATGTCCGCATCGGGCCATCCGCCAGGATGGACCTTTCCCTCCCACTCCTTCATCAGGTCAAACTGTTTCCTGACGTCGACCCAGCGATCCCAAAAGTCGTTGGAGATGCGCCACATCTGAGCGTTAGCTTTCAGGTCCTCATACTTTGCAACGGGAGCTGGACCCGGCGAGAGACTCAACACGATCGGTCGCCCACTTTTCTTGAGCGCCACGCTCAGGGCGTGGATCTCCGGCCCCCGGTACGGGCCGCTCATATCGTCTGCTTTGACAAAATCCACACCCCATGAGGCGTAGAGCTGCGCAATGGAATCGTAATAAGCCTGGGCGCCGGGCTTTGACATATCGACGCCGTACGTGTCTTCCATGCCTGCCCATTTGGCTACGTTGACTTTGTCGGCCACATCGGCGGCGTGGTACCGTGTGCCTTTGATAGGAAGGTTCTTGTCCACCGCCTCGCGAGGAATTCCGCGCATGATGTGGATGCCAAATTTAAGACCTTTGCCGTGGACGTAATCGGCCAAAGGCTTGAACCCGGCGCCATTGGCCGCAGAAGGAAAGCGGTTGGGTGACGGAACGAAGCGCCCGTATTCATCCATGGTGACTGCGCCACGCGGAATATATCCGTGCGCGTGAGCGTTGGGCTGGAACCACTCGATATCGACAACCACATACTGCCAACCAAACGCAGCCAGCTTTGCCGCCATGGTATCGGCGTTGGCTTTGACCTCGTTCTCTTGCACCGTCGGGCCAAACGAATCCCAGCTATTCCAACCCATGGGAGGAGTAGGCGCCAACATCGTGTTGGTCGCGATTGCTAAGTCGAATGCGCCAAGAGCCAGGAAACTGCATAAGAGAAAAGTGAAAGATCGCTTCATTTCGAGTGTCCTTTGCATTCAGAGTTTCACGCCTCTTCAAAAGAGAATTGGTACTGTCGCCCTTGGGTCACGGCCAGGGAAAAGGTCTGGGCACTAGGGCCGGGACTCAGCGGCTGCACTTCGCCCATCTCGTTCACCACCTGGCTCACTTTTTGCCCGTGGGGAACACGAAACAGATGCTGCCCACTTTGCAGCGCGAAGACCTGGGCGGAGACGAGTTTGCCGTTATCCCAGGCAACATTGACTTCCAACCCGCCACGGGCACGCAGGCCGTCGACTGAGCCCGTCTTCCAGGCTCCCGGGAGCGCCGGCAACAAGGCAATCTCGTTGTCATGGCTTTGCAGTAGCAGCTCTGCCATGCCAGCGGTGGTTCCGAAGTTGCCGTCAATCTGGAAGATGCTTCCCTCACGCGCCGGATGAGTATCGAAGAGATTGGCACCGGTACTGTGCTGGATCAGCAGCTTGAGCGAATCCCAGGCCATGTCACCATCGAGCAGCCGGGCCCACAGCCCGATCGCCCAGGCGCGGCTCCATCCGGTGTAGGCGCCACCATTGGCCAAACGCCGCTCCAGTGAGACACGTGCTGCCTTCCAGAACTCGGGATGGGTTTGCGCAGTGATCTGCCACCCGGGATAGACCGGGTAAAGTTGAGACATATGGCGCTGGCCAGGTTGGTTTTCCTCAAAGTCCACCGACCACTCCTGCAATTGACCGTAGCGGCCGATCTGGTAACCCGGTATCCGCTTCAGGGCCGCGCTCAGGGTTGTGGCGAACTCCTGGTCGACCCCCAATTCATTTGCGGCCGAACACAGGTTGGTAAACAATTCGTGGATCAGCGCGAGGTCGAGAGTGCACCCCGTACTGGCATTGGCAAGCTTTCCATCAGGAGCAAAAAAGCTGTTTTCCGTAGAGAACGAAGGGCACGTGGTCAGATGGCCCTGGCCGTCTTCTACGAGCCAGCTTAAAAGGAATTCGCCTGAGCCCTTCATCACCGGGTATGCGGTTTTGCGTAGGAACTCCTTATCCCCGGTAAAGCGATAGTGCTCCCAGAGGTGCTGGCACAGCCACGGTCCACTCATGCTGAAGTTTGCCCAGGTTGGATCCGCGAAGAGCGTTCCCATCCCAACAGGAGCGGATTGCCGCCAGATATCGATGTTGTGGTGAGAAACCCATCCTTCGGCGCCATAGTTCACCCGTGCCGTGATGGCGCCGTTCTTACTGAGGTCGGTCATCATGTCGAAAAGTGGCAGATGGCACTCCGAAAGATTGGTCGTCTCCGCGTGCCAGTAATTCATCTGTACGTTGATGTTGGAGGTCCAGTTGGAACTCCACGGAGGACGCACTTCTGCGTTCCAGATGCCTTGCAGGTTTGCCGGCTGGGTGCCAGGCCTGGAACTTGTAATCAGTAGGTACCGCCCGAGGTTGAAGTAAAGGGCCAGGAGCGATGGATCGGGATTCGCGGCCATGGCGGTGACCCGTTGGTCAGTCGGCAGCCGCGGGGAATTCTTCTCCGCGCCAAGGTTCAATCGCACGCGGCGAAACAGACTCTGATGATCGGCCACATTGGCTTCGCGCAGCCGCTCGTAGGGGGTAGCCTGGGCAACTCTAACCGGCTTGGCAGCAGCAGCCAGAACTTGCGCTAAGGGCTTCTCAGGGAGGCTCGCGTGATCCTGATAGCCGGTGGCCATGCCAACCAGCAAGAGTGCTTCGGTGGCGCCCGCGATGGATAAGGCGCCGTCCGTTTCACGGATGATCTTCCCACCGGAGCAGCGAGCCTGTAAAACCGCCGCGAAGTGCATTCCTTTGCCCAACTCGTCACTGTATTGGATCGGGTTTTCTGCCAACCGGTCAGACCGGACCTGGGCTGCTTTTTCTTCGTCGTTCATGGCAGGCGGCGTCCTACCAGCGGGGGAAGGCGTTGCAGGTTCGCCTGCCTTGTGCACGGATGGCGGAATAAAAAGGTCCGATCGGCTTCCTGGGGCAAATAGATAATTGGGGGCCGACTCGTTGGGCGCCTTCCCCGTCAATCGGATTTGATTGCCGGTGGCTTCGATCTTGCAACGCAACTGGCTGCTCAGGCGCACTTTGCAATTAAGCCCACCGGCTTGGCTGCAACTGAGCTTGACTACCACTACCTGCGCAGGCTGGGAGGCGAACACCTCGCGGGTGAACGACGCCCGATCCGCTTGATAGGTAACTGTTGCGATTGCTGTATCGAGGTCTAGTTCACGCCGGTATGCAGTCGGCTCGGTCGTATGAGAGAAATCAATCAGCAGGTCACCAAGCGGCTCGAAGGCCTGGTTGTAGGGCCCTTGCATGAAACGGCATTCCGCATCGGCGGCGTGGTAGTCTTTTTCCTGGAGCAACAGCTTTCTTACCACGGGCAAGTGGTCCTTTGCATCCGGGTTGTTCCAGTCCGTTGGTCCGCCCGACCACAAGGTATCCTCATTGAGGGCGATCCGCTCCCGGGCGATTCCACCGAACACCATGGCTCCGATCCGTCCGTTGCCTACTGGTAACGCCGCAGCCCATTCCGGAGCAGGTTGGGTGAACCACATCAATACATCGCTTGCGGCTGATTTAAGACGTGGCTTGGTTTGAGCCCACATAACCCCTCTGCTCTGAGAAGAGGCCAGCAGCGAACTTAGCAGGGCGATAAAACGGCGGCGCGTGGTTTCAAAGTGCATGTTCGTTCGTCTCTGCCCATAACTGGGCAATCGCGGTCACTCGCTACTTGTTACAGCGCCTGGCCATGGAAAAGCAAGATTACACGGTCAATCCCGTCGCATGGTAGCACCTCGACTAGAAGATTTGGTTAGGTTCAGGATCATCGATCACAGGTAAAACTCCATGCCTGGCGCACTCCGGGAGAAAACCTTAGCGCATTGGCGATCGTTTTCTGCGCACTGGTCGCGTCGCCCATGCGGCATTGCGCTGCCGCGAGGTTCTTCGCCAAGCCGATGACGCTTTCGTTGCGAGCGAATGCTGGTTGCCACAAGGCTACTGCGGCCCGGAACTCGCCCCGGCGAGCCAACAACACACCGAGATCAGAGATCGCAGTGAGATTCAAGGGCTCAATTGCGAGCAACTCTCGCAAGTACTTTTCCGATTCCCCCGCATCGCCGGCGAGACCGGCAAGTACACCCAAACCTTCCAGCACCTGCGGATCTTGCGCCCCCGTCGCGTACACCTGCCTTAACTTCGCCATCGCGGCTTCGCGATCACGCGATTTGCCACGCACCACCGCCTGGTACTCGGCCACGGCTTCATCGCGCTGATCCACTTGCGGAGAAAATACCGGCACCAACAGACCATCCTTTTTCGCATCGCGCGTTGGCGCCGGTTGGGGTCGCCGAAGAATACGATGATCGGTCCAGGCCACGTGGGGAATATTTTGTGCGGCACTGCGTGGCATATGGCAGCCTGTACAGTCCGGCGTCTCCGGATGATGAGTGCTCGCAAACCCTGGATCAGAGTGGCACGCCGTGCACTTTGCCCGGTAGTCCGCAGCGCGCTCGGCGGGCCCGGGAGATCCATGGGGGTCATGGCAGCTGGTGCAAGACATGCGGTCGCCGCTGGCCAGCTTGCAACGGCTCGCGCTGAACTGCTCCACTTGGGTCACTCCGCGGCTCAGCGAGTCTTTGCCCTCAAAGACAAAGTACGACAGATAATCGGAAAGCCGTTCTCCGGGCCTGTAGTCCAACGCCGATCGCCCAGGGCGCTCGACCGAGACATCCCCTTCCAGGTGGCAGCTTAAACAGACGGAATCGCGTCGTTCCGGCGTCAGGTGGGCCGGGTCCACCACGGGCGCTTTGCCCGCTGTCCGCACATGCGCGGAGGCATCCCCGTGGCACCTCTCACACGTAATGCCCATTTGGCGGAAGGGCATCTGGTTATAGCGGTTGATGGTTCCGGGCTCCGCGTGCTCAACTCCACTCATGTGGCAGCGCAGACAAGCCGATTCTGCCGGCAATGCGGGCGGCATCTCCGTCAGATGCCCGAAACCGGGCTTCATGTCATAGGCGGCAGTGGCGGCATACCAGGCGACTGGTGACTCCAGCAGGTAGCCTTCCTGGGTATAGAGGTAAGTCACCCCCAGGTGTCCGGAGCCGAGGAAATAATCAAGCCGCCGGTTCCCGCTGATATGTGGATTGTTAGTGTCGTTGAAGCCGAGCCAGACCTGCTTCTGCTCCTCGAATACTTTGTAGCGCACTCCGGACAGTGTGTGCGTGAACTCTCCCGTAAGAGCACGATCCACCGCGGGTCCGCTTGCATTCGCCATTGGGGTCTCCAGATATTTGTTGTAGATGCCGGCGTGGCATTGGGCACAAACCGCGTCGGCCACCTTGACCGTCTGTTGGCAGAAGGCAATATTCGCGAGTCCAGTATTCCCGAGTATGAAGATGATTGCGAAAAGTCTTATCAACGTTGCCGCCCGAAGGCTTCGCTGTGGAGAGGAACCTCGGGCGGCCCATCCCTGCGCAAACAACACGTAGGGTGGGACGCGCAAAGGTTCCGTGGCTAGGAAGGGTCAAAATTCGATGCGCAGCGTCAACTGTCCTTGCCGCGGGCTGTTATTGGTACCACCCACGGTGCCAAATCCGCCGTCGTAGGGGTTGGTATCGGGGCTGCCAAACACCACCCGGTTGAACGCGTTGAAGAACTCGGCGCGAAACTGAAGGCCGACTTTTTCCGTAAGCGGAGTCCTCTTGATAAGTCCGAAATCTTCCTCGTAATAAGGAAAACTCCGGTCGTTGCCTTGATAGGAGGGCTTGTTACCGAAGCCGTAAGGCAGGCCCGAGGCGGCAGTCACGTCCGCGTTCGGATCGGTGAACGCTGCCCGGTTATACCAGGAATTTTTCCCGGCCAATGCTGGATTGAACGACTTGCCCGAACGAGCAGAACTCTGAATTGCCTGGCCCGGAACCAGATTCCAGCGAATGCAGTTGCTGTAACCAGGCACGCCCGTGGCGCAACTGAAACCGATCGGCTGTCCGCTCTGGTAACGCTGTATCCCCGAGAGCGACCACCCGCCGACCACATAATTCAAAAGCCGGCCGTGGTTGAGAAAAGCCTTGTTCTTTCCGAACGGCAACTCGTAGAGGTAACTAAGCACAAATATCTGCGGAGTGTCTTGAGGTGACACGGCTTTCTCGGCCTTCAGGTCGTGGGGATTCTGGATATTGGCCGTATAAGCCCCGCCCAGGCTTCCTCCAATGATGTTGCCGGTATCGGTCAGGATCTTTGACCACGTATAAGACGCAAGCAGATTAAGTCCATCATGGAAGCGACGCTCCAGCTTAACCGTCATTGCGTTGTAGCTCAGCTGTCCTTCGTTCTCGCCGAATGCCGCAGTGTTGATGGAACTGTACTGGGGGAAGGGCCGCAGCGATTGCGCCACCGTTCCGGTGAAAGACGGATAGGGGAGTGTCGTGGCCGGACTACTCAGACCGGCCCCCAACGAGAAATCTGTGATGGGGAGGTTGTTTACCGAAAATAGGTTCGATGGCAAATGCGTACCCCGCGACCCGAGGTAACCGAGAGTCAGGATCAAATCGGGAGCGATCTGTTCCTCCACGTTGGCACCCCAGGTCTGATAGAAGCCAGGGCGGCCAAAGCCGCGTTGGTTCCATGGAATGGACTGATTGTTTAACTGGCTGCGGTTGTAATTGACGGAGTTACCAGCCGAAGGAACGCCATACACGCCCGGGTTCACCACCACTGGACTATTCAGGGAACCCTGGTCCAACAATTCGGCCGCTGCGAATGGATTGGCAACATTGTTGATCTGCCCGGTCAGGGAATAGCCCGCGGGGATACCCGCATAAATCTGCTGCCATTCAAAGATGCCCGCATTCAACACGTTGTAAGTGGCCGAGAAAACACTTCGGTGATTGAGAAATCCAGGAGAATAAGTCAGCCCGACACGCGGCTGGAAGTTCTTGTAATATACGTCGACCCATCGCGAACTGAATCCATCTCGACCCGTTCCGGAGCCGGAGAAGACCAGTGCCCCATTCGTGCCTGTGGCGGGATTGACAAAATTGGGATCGAACTGAGACCCGATGTTGTGGGACTCTTTGAACGGCAGATCGACGTTATAACGAAAACCAAGAGACAGGTTCAGGTCGCGATTGTACTTGAACTCGTCCTGGATATAGGTCGCAAAGTATTGCCCCACGTTGTGCACGGTGACCAGGCTGTTGGTTCCGTAAACATTCGCTACTTGCCCCAGAAGGAAACTCGCCACCCCATTGCCGGCGGAAGAAGAGGCGCTCACGGTTGGCGCAGTCTGCTCTCTCCCAAAGGAGAAGTTGCCGTTGGTGAGACTGACAAATCCGGAAATCGACAGCGCGTAGCGGTATTCACCGCCGAAAATCAGGTTGTGCCGGCCCTTGGTCCAGGAGACGCTGTCCCCGATGTAGTAAGAGTTGTCTGAGATCTTGGAGTTATAGCCCTGATTTGAAAGCGGCTCGATGTTTCCCAGGTTAACCGTGGCGCCTTCACTGATGCCAATCCCCGGGAAAAGTGGGCCGCTTCCCCCCGGCAGTCCTACGGTCGACGACCAATCTTTGCCTTGGGACGCGGTGATGAAAGCCTCTTTGTTCAGTACCCGGGTGTATCCAATGAGCGTGTGGTTGAGCAGCGTTGGCGAGAAAATGTGGTCATACCCGACCCGGACGAGGTGCGTTGGGAGATCCTGGAAAGTGAGAAAGCTACTGACCGGCAGCTGCAGCAACCCGCCGATGTTGTTATTACGCACATTGTCGCGAACATTGTAAGAACCAAACAGCTTGTCGTTGGCCCCGAAGGATTGATCGATACGAATGGTCTCGGTGGTGCTGATAATGGGGTAGCTGCCAGTGAAATTGTAATTGTTGGTGATGTTTCCGTTTGTGGGCGCCGGGATGTATTTGGCGATCGCGAGAGCCACCGGGCTCAACGGACTGGTGATGATGTTGCCGGGATAGGCGGTGCGGCACTGGGTGCCGTCGGCCAGGGTGCGGGTCGTGGAGGGGTCGAAGATCTCGCCCCTGGTAGATGGTGGAGCCATCGCAGGGATTGGTCCCGATCACTGTGGACGTGAGGTTTTGACCGAAATTGCCGGCTAGATTTGCCTGGGTCGGGATGGTAATCAGGTTCTGGTAGCCCTGGTTCTGGCGGAACTGCTCCCAGGCGAAGAAGAAGAAGGTCTTATCGCGTCCGTTATAGACTTTGGGGATCCAAACGGGACCGCCCAACAGAACGCCATAATTATTCTTTTTGTCCGCTGGGGTCTGGTTACCGGCGCTAGGCCCGTTTTGCGCGCGGTTCAGGTTGTTGAACCAGGTATTCGCATCCAGAACCGTGTTGCGGAACAGCTCAAAGACTCCACCGTGAAAACTGTTGGTACCGGACTTGGATGAATAGCTCTGAACCCCGCCCGTCGTTCGGCCATACTGTGCTGGGATTCCACCGATCAACACCTTGAATTCTCCCGTGGCCTCGACCGAGGGAAGAATCTCGTTTGCAAATCCGTCGCCAAAGCTTTCCACCTGCAGGCTCGCACCATCGAACAAGATCTCGCTGCCGAACGCCTGTCCCCCGGAAACGCCACCCTCAAAGGTCCCACCGTTGGTTCCGGTGCCATAGGTCGCCGGGGTCAGAAAGACGAAGTCCTGGGAGTTGCGAATGGCGGCCCCGTTGGTAGAGAGAGGCAAGTCCAGCACTTGTTTGGGCGTAACCACAGTGCCGACGTCGGAACTATCGGTTTGCAACTGAGGCGCCTGGGCGCTGATTTCAACCGTTTCCGTGGAAGCACCGACCGTAAGGCTGATGTCCAAAGTGGTGGTGGATTGAATCTGAACCGCGACGCCGTTCCGCTGCGCGCTCTTGAAGCCTGCAGCGGAAACATTGACGTTGTAGTCTCCGATCGTTAGCACTGGAAAGCGGAACTGGCCGTCAGCGGTGGAGACGGATTTGAAAGATTGGCCGGTTCCTGCGTTGGTAGCATTGACGTTGGCTCCGGCCACAACATTCCCGGTAGGATCCAGAACGGTGCCGGCGAGGGCCCCTTCGTTGGATTGTGCAAACATCAAATTTCGGGATAAACCCCCTAGGATGAGGGTCAGGATGATCTTGAGAAAACGTTTGCTCATTGCACTGGGCTCCAGTTAAAATTCATTTTCTTCACGCATTGCTTGTTTTTCTTTAGGCTGCGCTGGCTTCGACAGTTCGTTGTTGCTGGTGGAGGTTTTGCATGATCTCAGCGGAAATGGGGAGGGCGAACATCACAAGGGTATCGGCCGAAGAACGAGCTTTCCGGGGCTGGCAAAAAATCATCATCGAATGTGACTTCCTGCAATTCCGTCGCCGGACGGAAACTCGTGTGATCTTCGGATTCTGGACGAACTGGGGGTGGTAGCGCGCACGACAGCCATGAGGCTTCGGGCTCCCCGCACCTGACAAGGTTAGCTACGGTAAAGTTCCTCGGGACCGAAACGTATCTTTTATTGTTTTCAAGGTGTTAGCCGGGTACGTAGCGTACCCCCGGTTACCGCCGGCGAGAGGTGCAAAGAACACCGTGACGAGAGTTACACAGACCCGAGAGGCAGAAGAAGTGCCGGAGGACGATCAGCCCCTAGTGTCTGAGGTAAAAGAAGCGCTGTGCAGGATTCTCGAAAGCCATCCCTTCCACACCAGCAGACAGTGCCAGGATTTGCTCCGGTACGTGGTAGAACAAACGCTGAGCGGCGCGGATGCCTCGCTGCGCGAGCGGATCATCGGGGTTGAGGTCTTCGGCCGCCAGCCGACATACGATACCAGCGAAGACCCGGTGGTGCGGGTGCGTGCTGCCGATGTCCGCAAGCGCCTGGCGCAGTATTACCAGTCATTGGAACCAGGAACTCAGGCACTCCAAATTGAGCTTCTACCAGGCTCCTATCGAGCCCATTTCCGCCACGAACCGGACGCACCACCGCCGGAACATCTGTTGGTGCTGCCTAAGGAAGAGGCAGTTGCGGTGGAATTGCCGCCGTCGGCGAAGGAGGTGAAACTTCCAGCAGCTGAATCAATGCTCCCTATAAGGGTCCGCCTCCAATCCTGGTGGAGCAGAGTGTTCGCGCTGGCTCTGATCGTTTGCGTGATCGTGATTTCTTACCGCGGGATCCGGTCTGTCTTGATTAGCCCGCAGGAGCGTTTCTGGGCCCCGGTCCTGGCAACCAGGCAACCTGTGCTGCTCTACCTGGGCTCCAATGCCGTTTACACTTTCACCGCAGGGTATCTGGCCAGATATCGAGAGGCGCACGGCCTTGCAAACAACGGTCCTGAATTCTTTGTCGATCTTGCCCCCGGCGATACGGTAGGTTCGGGCGACTTGCGGGCCGTCCGCGACACCTTTGTGACCGTGGGGGATGTTGCCGCAGCCGTGCAATTGACGACGTTAGTGACAACCTGGAAGAAACCTTTTTTACTTCGTTCCGGCCGCGACATTAATTTCGCGGACCTCCACAACCGGCCGAGCGTGCTGATCGGGGGATTCAACAATCCGTGGACGCTTGAGTTGACCAGGGACCTGCCGTTTTCCCTTCAGGAGGGGGTAAGGATTCAGGACAGGGATCATCGGGAGCGGGCCTGGTCGGTCAACTCCCCGCCCAACCACTCCGCGTCGGATGATTTTGCCCTCATCTCACGCCTTTGGGTTTCGCCGACGGGCGGGTCTCTGATAACCGCAGCCGGAATTGGACAGTATGGCACCGAGGCTGCGGCAGAGTTTCTCTCCAGTCCGGAACGCATGCGCGAACTCCTCGCAACCGCTCCGCGGGGATGGGAACGCAAGAACATGCAGGCTGTCCTGCATGTAAAAGTAGTGGGCTATACACCGGTCGCGGTAGAAGTGGTCGCGACCTCATACTGGTAAAGGAACCGGTGCGTTTGCAAGACCCGGAGATTATGGGATCGAAGGCAATCAAAGTCCGATGGAGACACATTGCGTTTCTGTTCGCGACTGTTGCCACTGGCGCTGCCCAAACTGTTTGCGTGCAGGAGAGTTCGAGGCAGTTTCTCGCGCGGGGCCAATTCGACGCGGCAGCCAAGGAGTTGCGGCAAACCATCGCTGTGCATCAGCCATGCGCGGAGGCGCACTTCCTGCTGGCATACGCGTTGTTACGCCAGGACCATCCCGGAGAATCGCTGGCCGAGTACACGGCCGCCGCCTCGCTGCGGACGCCCACACCCGAGGACCTGCGCAATGTTGCCCTCGACTACGCACTTCTCGATGACTACCCGGATGCGGACCATTGGATACAACGTGCACTGCAGGCCGATGGCAACGACTCCGAAAACTGGTATGTGTTGGGACGCATTCGCTACAGCAGGGGAAGATTTGGGGACGCGATCAGCGCTTTCCAGCACACACTCGTGCTTTCCCCCGGCAGCGTCAAGGCAGAAAATAACCTGGGCCTTGCTTACGAGAGCCTGAACCAGATTGATCAGGCTGCCGATGCCTACCGAAGGGCAATCGCGTTCGGTGAGCAGTCCGGAAAAGAAAGCGAACAGCCGATGATCAATTTGGCCATCCTCCTGGTCCACCGCTCCGATCTGGACGATGCGCTGGATCTGCTCAAGCGCGCCGTGGTCCTGGCGCCCGAAGATCCCAGAGTTCGCGAGCAACTGGGACACGTCTACTTCGAACGCAATGAGCTTGCACAAGCTCGCAGGCGGAACTGGAGAAGGCAGTTTCACTTTCCCCCGCGGACGCTCGTTTGCATTTCTTGCTCGGTCAGGTGTATCGGCGGGAGGGAATCAGCGACAAAGCGAAGTTTGAGTTCTCGCGTTCAGCATCCCTCAATGGCTCCCACTCTACACCCCGGCCACTTCAACTAAGAATTGGAATCAAGCAGGTGCGGTTCCGGTCGGCCTTTACGCTTGCATTCCTCGCTTCATCATGTGCGTTTGCGGGGCCTGGTTGCGGGGCGGGCTCACGCCCATTTACGTGGCGATGAACGTGCTTGTCATCGCGATTCTGTTGCCAATCATTCTGCCGGTACTGCCACCGGCAAAAATTCCTGCATATCAGCAGCGGCTGTATCTGCAGCCTCCGAAATTGGAGAATGGCGCCACCGCGCCGCTGCCGCAGTACTTCGCCGACATGCTGGATTGGCGTCAGAAGGCGGACCTGCCGGCCGCTGCCTGGTACTCGCTGCCGCAGCCGGAGCGCGCACAGGCTGTGATCTACACGGAAAACTATGGCGACGCGAGCGCGGTGAACGTGTACCGGCCGGATTTGCCGGAGGCCATCAGCGGTCACCAGAACTACTTCTTCTAAGGACCGCGCACTTATATGGGTAGCGTGATGATCGTGTTGGCGAAAGCCGCAGAAAGCTCGAAACCAACTTCGACTCGGTCGTGGAATTTACACAGGTTGCAAATCCGTATTTGGAGCCGTATGAGCGTGGACCGGTTTTCATCTGCAGAGGCCTCCATGAAAATCTCCAGGCGCTGTGGCCAAAGATGAAGAACTGGGAGTAAGGCCACAGCGAAGGCGTTCGGCCCGTCTCAACTCACGGGGAAAAGAGGGAAGAGAGGGACGGGGAAGAGACGGACGGCCTGACGTGCGTGATTTATTTGCGTTTAAAGGTCGAACTTGCAGAGAAAATACTCTCATGACACCAAAGGAAACCGGGATGACCAGAAGAGAGTTCCTTGCACAGGCTGCGGCAACCTCAGTTGCAGCATCGATGATGGGGACCGAAAATGTTGCCTTTGCGCGACCTTCGACAAGCGCGTTGGATGCAGAGTCCAGGCGACGCGCGGATCTCGAGATGTTCCTCCAGATTTTCCCCCCTAGTAGTCCTCCCGAGAGCGGCCGCATCAACGCATACGACAAGACCTGGGAAGACTGGGTAAAGCGCACCGGAGAACTTCCTCCGGATTTTCAGGCCATGCCGTCGATCGCCAATCTCCCGGATCCGCTCATACTCACGAAGGACGGCCGGCAGATTGCGGTAACGAATGAAGCCCTGTGGAACTCCCAGAAAAAGTGGATCCGTTCGCAAGTCGAGCAGTGGGTTTTCGGCAAAATGCCTCCGCCGCCTGACAACCTGCGCGCGGTCGTTACTGGTACTCGGCGTGAGGGCACAACCACCGTGCGCGACGTTCGGCTCGAGTTCGGCCCCGATCATCGCGCTACGTTACGTCTGCAATTGATCATTCCCGACGGCAAAGGCCCGTTCCCCGTATTCCTGACCAACCACAGCAGGAGGTACCCTTGGCTCTACACCGCCGTGCGGCGGGGCTATATTGGCTGCTACTACGCTGCCAATGATCCGGCGTATGGAGGAGGAGACAGTGACGATGCCGACCGGTACATTGAGATTTACCCCACGTACGACTTCTCCTGTGTCGCGCGCTGGGCGTGGTCGGCTGCGCGCGCCGTGGACTATCTCGTCACGCTGAGCGAAGTGGATAAGAGCAAGATAGGCCTCGCTGGGCACTCGCGGCATGGAAAACAGGCCTTGTTAGCAGCTGCTTTTGACGAGCGCATCGGAGCGGTGATTCTCTCCAGCGGCAATACGGGAGAATGTGATCCCTGGCGATACACCACCGACATGTTTGTCAACGAAAGCATCGAACTACTCACGGGGGTGCAGCCACACTGGTTCCACCCGCGGCTACGGTTCTTCGCCGGGCGAGAAGATAAGCTGCCGGTGGACCAGAACATGTTAATGGCGATGATTGCTCCGCGGGGCCTCATGATTTATTGCCGGATATGCCGAATCGGCGGGCAATCCTTTCGGGTACGAGCAGGCATATCGTTCCGTGCGGCGGGTCTACAGCTTCCTGGGACACGAACAAAACGTGTGGCTCAAGCTCCGCGAAGGAGAGCATCCAACGGCAGTCGTGGATGTGGAGCAATTCATGGATTTCCTGGATTCGGTGTTTGGCCGCAAGCACCATCCAAAATTTGAGACCTGGATTCTCGGCTACACCTTCGAAGGTTGGCAGCAGGTCTCGCAAGAAAAGATCGATCCTCTTTCCTACCCGAAAAGGTCGGTCGGCGATTTTCTTTATCAGGCAAACGGGCGTCCGATCAGCTCGGTTGGGCAGTGGGAAGAACGGAGGAATTCTATTCTCCACAGGGTTTCATTCCTGCTTGGCGAAGCGCCGCCCCGGGTACCCTTTGAGGCTCAGCACAGCCTTTCAGAGCGCGACCTGGGGCGGAACGGTTCTTCCGAGGGCTGGCTTGCAACGCTGTACAACAGGCCGATTGACGATCAGAAGGCGCAGCCACGATTCAAATTGGAAGGACTAGGCGTGGTGGGTCTCCCCTTCGGGGATGGTTTGATGGGCGAGCTCTTCTATCCTCTGGGCCCTGATGGCAAACAGAAGCCCGGCAAGTGGCCGGTGGTGATCTGGCTACATCCGTATAGCTACCAGAACGGGTGGTCTGCTGGAAGACCCTGGGTTTCTGGATCAGTCGACGTCCAACGTCAGGATGAGCGGCCTTCGTTCCCGCTGCTGGCGAAGAGAGGTTTCGCTGTATTCACCTTCGACCAGCTCGGTTTCGGGGCACGCGTCCACGAAATTAAGCGTTTCTACGACCGCTATCCGCGGTGGTCGATCCTGGGCAATATGATCGAAGATACGCGAGCGGCGGTCGATGCGCTCTCCAACCTGGAAGAGATTGACTCCTCGCGGATCTTTCTGCTGGGATACGCGTTGGGCGCCAAGATCGGGCTCCTGACTGCGGGATTCGAAGATCGCGTGAAAGGTCTCGTTGCGATCTGCGGCGTCGATCCGTTGCGGATCGACACTGCGGAGAAGGGCACGGAGGGTATCCGGCAGTATTCGCATCTTCATGGAATACTGCCCCGTCTCGGCTTCTTCATAGGCCAGGAAAGCCGGGTTCCCTTTGATTTCGATGAAGTGCTGGCATTGGTCGCACCCAAGCCGGCGTTGGTGGTTGCGCCCACCCTGGACCGTTACGCGCGGCTCGCAGACGTGCAACGGGAGGTCGAGGCATCAAAGCAGATCTATGCTCTCCTCGGTCATCCGGAAGCTCTGAAATTCGAAACACCGGTGGATATTAACCGCTTCGCCCATCGCACGCAGGAGAGCGCTTTCGACTGGCTTACCAACCAATAACGCCGCCTGGACGCCAAGAGATGCGCGACGAAATAACCCTAAATGAATTTGGGGCCTTTTCGGGAGTTGCGGGACGACCGCAAAAATCACCAAAGGGAGGTCGCGCACCCGCAAGGGCTGCACACTCGGTGGTTAACTCGTCCCTTCAAGGCCAAAACGCTTGATTCGCGTTATTTGAGAAACCTGCGCAGATCAGGCCGTCCCCATTCGCCCAAGATCATGACCAGGAAGATCGGTGAACACTGGTCCGACTTATCGGGAAAAGGGAACGACGGGTGTCTGTGGACATACCCTATGTAGTTTGCTATATTGCCGCCGATCGCAATTTTCAGGTCGTCCCCTTCCCTGCGGCCTCAAAGGAGCTCCTCATGATCACAGGACTGAGGTTGAATCTGCGGATACTGTGGCTGTGCGCGCTCGCGTTCCTTCTCGCAGGAAGTCTCCCTGCGCAAAAGATTACCGGGAACTGGCAGGGAACGATCACGCCGCGTCAGGGCAAACCGCTACGCATGGTCCTGCAGGTCCTACACGATCACAGTGGGGCGTTGAAGGCAAAAATCTACAGCATCCACCAGGGCCCCACCGGTGATTGGGCAGACTCCGTGAGCCCTGCAAGACTCCACTGTGAAGTTTGTGGTCGGCATGATCGGGCTCTCCTAGAAAGGCAAGCTCAGCTCCAACGGGGACACCATCACTGGCACGTGGATCCAAGGCGACAGAACCCCTTTTATCTTCCGAAAGGCCACCAAAGAGACCGCGTGGGCGTTTCCTGCCGATCCGACGCCACACAAGGTGCAGTTCGTTACCGTCGAGCCTGGAGTCAAGCTCGAGGTGCTCGATTGGGGCGGCACTGGCCGGCCTCTTGTATTTCTCGCCGGTTTGGGCGACACGGCACATGTCTATAGACCCTTCGCGCCTCAATTCGCCCGGCAAGTACCACGTGTATGGCATCACCCGTCGCGGCTTCGGCGAGTCCAGCTATCCCACTCCCAATAGCGAGAACTATTCGTCCGGCCGTCTCGGCGACGATGTTCTTGCCGTCATGGCCGCCCTCCATTTTGCAAAAACCGGTTCTCGTTGGGCACTCGATAGCAGGCGAAGAGCTGAGTTCTATCGGTAGCCGTCATCCCGAAAAGGTAGAGCGGTCTCATCTACCTTGATTCCGGGTTACTCGGCTCCCTTTATCCCTCGCGCCCTTGGTGATACGCAACTCGACATGATCGATGTTCGCAACAGGATCCCAGCGACTACGCCCCTATGACCCGGGCGGCCCGGAACAACCTACGGAGGATTTGCTCGCCACGCTCTCTCAACTCGAAAAAGATCTCCAGGGTGAGTTGAAGATGAAGCGGAATATTCTCCCGCCGCCAAGCAGCTCTGCACCGCCGCCACCTCAACCACCTGCCCCCTTAAACGCCGCATTCGCCATCTTCAACGAAAAGCAGAAATACACCAAAATAACGACCCCCTGCCTCGCTATCTTTGCAGTACCGCATGATACAGCCCTTCCCACAGATCCCGCTCATCAAGCCGCAGCCGCGGCATTCGAACTCAAAAGAAGCACCGACATGTCCAACGCCTTCGCAGCAGGCATTCCCGCAGCTAAGGTGATCCGTCTGCCAAAAGCCAATCAC
>CAWCAZ010000007.1:0-44235 GCA_963793525.1 uncultured Acidobacteriaceae bacterium | reverse complement strand
CAACAGCACCGACCCGATTTTTCCCGGAGCAGCGGTGCGGGTTTTTCTCCCTGCGTTGGGGCCGGCGGCGGCTATGGCGGGCGCGGGCAACTATCGCGGTCAACAGTCGCTTTCCTAACGGGCCCCTCGTTGCCTAGCGAAGGACGGGTGGGATAGCACCGAGGTCGACCGCTAAGTGCATCGGGTTAACCGAGAGTCAGAGGGAAAGAGCAGTGGTATCCCATATCTCGCGGAACACGAGCGAGATATGGGCCACCCGTCCTTCGTCAGGGAGCAAGAAGAACCTGCCTTAGGGCCGGCGCGCCACGAAGCGCAGGCGCATATAGTCGGCGGTCCAGTTCCCCTCACGGTCGCAGAGAACCGGCTTCAGCAGCCCGACGATCTGCTCGATGGCGGCTGGCCTTTCCGCGGCAGGCAATTGTTGGAGCACGCTGCTGCGAAAGGTCTGGAGCCAGTCGGCCATGCCCGAGGGCAGCGCGGTGGGACGCGGCGTCAGCGTGGCCTCCTCTACCAGGAAGCCGTGCCTCTCCAGCAAAGCGCGATATTCGGTGTTGCTAAAGAAGCGATTGTTTTCGATGCGCTCCGGCGGTAGGCCGCGAGCGGTTAAGACCGCCAGCAAGGCTACGCGAATGGCGGCGATGTTTCCCTGCCCGCCGCATTCCGCCACGAAACGGCCCCCAGGCTTCAGCGCCCGGTACACTCCATCGAGCACAGCGTCGTGATCGCGCATCCAGTGCAGCGCCGCGTTGGAAAAGATGGCGTCGAATTCCTGATCGAAGGGCAGCGCTTCCCCGCTAGCGTAGCGCGCGTCCACTCCCCGTTCCTTGGCTGCGGCAATCATCTGCGGCGAGGAGTCGACTCCGACCAACGTCGCTCCTGATTCAGCAATCCGCTGGGTCAGGAAGCCGTCGCCGCACCCCATGTCGAGAATGCGTTCGCCCGCCTTGGGCCGCAGCGCCTCTACCAGCGAGCCGGCGAGCAACGCCACGAAACGGCCGTTGCCAGCGTATAGGGATGCATCCCAGGTTTGCTGCATGGCTTCATTTTAGAGCCTCTAGATCGAGGCCACCGGGAGCAGTGTGAGGTCGTCGACCAACCCGACTTCTTTCTGCACGAAGGGTTCTGCATAACGGACGCCACCCAGGAGGCCGTAGTGGCGAGCGACGGAGAAGGTGCGTTCACGGATCTCGTCGGGGGGCACGAAGAGGCTCCCGCCGGAGGGCTGATCGGCATATTGCGAGCGATAGGCGAGCAGGCGCGAAAACGCTCCTCGATGAAGGGCGTGATGTCGACAACAAAGCTTGGCCGGGTGTCGGCGTAGAGGCTGGCGTAGACGATCTTGAAGGGCCGGAAAGGAGGATCGCCGGTCTCGATTTTGGCCAGGCCGGAAAGGAAGCAAGCCTCATATCCCAGCGTCGAGCTGTTGTAATGGTCGGGATGCCTTCCCTGCCAGTAGGGCAGAATCACCACCCGAGGCCGCAACTGGCGCAGTTTACGAACGATCTTGATGCGGTTCTCCCAGGTGTTTTCCACCCGGCCGTCTGGGATATCGAGGGCCCCGCGCCAGTCGACGCACAGGATGCGGGCCGCCTCCTCAGCTTCCCTACCCCGGTCCTCTGCGGAACCGCGGGTGCCGGCCTCGCCCTGGGTCAAGTCGAGGATCGCCGTACGTAGCTGTAGCGAGTGCATGCGCAAAAGCGTGCCCCCGCAGGTCTGCTCCACATCGTCCCGATGGGCCGCGATGGCAAGAACATCGACCGGGGCAGGGTCGCTCATGCTGGGAAAGATCTAGTACGTGGTGTTGTCGTCATCGCTGGGCGCGTCCATGTAGGCCACATCGTAAGCCGTGCCCACCACGGTCACCTGGGAGTTGTCCATCGACGCACCGGTGGCGGTGTTGTAGATGTACACCTGCCCACCCTCGGCGGTATAGACCTTATTCAGGCCGAGCACAGCGGCGATACCGGTCGCATCGCCCTTGTAGGAGTCGATCATCGGTACCGAATTGTTCGAAGTGTTGAACATGGTGAGGCAGCCGAGGTCGCTGGTCGCGCCCTGATGATAGCGTTCGCCCTGGGTGCAGAGCTAGCGACCCGACCCAGAGCGTATTGTCGTCGGCGAACACCATCTTCAGGTGGGTCCCATCGCCGATGGAGTAGGCGCCCGTGACCTGCTTGGTGTTGGTATCGAGGATCGAGAGGTACCCGGCGAAAAGCCATCGGGTTGCAGCTGCTGCCCGGCCAGGTAAAGAGATTTGCGTTCTGCGATGGCGTCCGTGTCCCGCCGGGAATGGGCACCGTGGCGGTCACCGCGGTGGGAGCCCCGGGCGGTATCGGGGCACCGCTCTGGATGATGATCCCCGCGACCGGCAGAAAGCTGACGCTGGCCTGACCCCCGCACTCCGGACCGCAGTTGAGCACAAAGGCGGTGGTGCCATCCGCGGAGAAGATCGCCTTGGTAGGCCGGTCAAAGTTACCCGGCACAGGCAGCACGCAGTACACGGGCAGATTTTGCGGCTCGCAGTCCACCGCATTGGCGGGCGCTTGTTGATTGGTCTGCAATTTGTAGACGCTGTAGACGACGTTGCTATCCTGCACGAAGGCCAAGGCGGCCGAACCGCTGGGGTTGATGGAGACGCGATACACGTTGGGCACATTCAAGCCATAGCTGGTCCGGGACATCACGGTCATGCACGGTGAGAGTGTGCGCCGTCTGATTGGCAGCAAAAACGTACCTCTGGTCGCGGGAGATATAAACGCTGGAAGATGCCCCGGGCAAGCTTACGGTGGTCGTTTGCTTCTCGCTGGTAGTCCAACAAGGCGTAGCTGCCATCGCCGGCGCCGTAGACCGCACCGGCCTGCTCTTCCGGCATATTCTGGATCGTGAGCGGATCAGCTCCCGAGTATCCCGCGATCGCGAACGAGGCAACTTTGTTGTTGAAGCTGTGGCGGATGTCGTAGTAGGCGTCCACGATCTCGAGCGTGCCCTTGGTCAGGGCGCCAGGGTTTTGGACCGCAATCAGAACGCGGTTGAGGATCCCGCTGGGGGGCAATAGCCCGGCCGCCAAAGTAATAGCTCTGGCCACATCCGGCCAGAAATACGAATACAGAGCAGGCTACAAAAGGGCACACAACGACCGGAGACTTCTTTTGTTCAACCTAAGACCTCACCAGAATCACCACGCGGCGGACATGCGGGAAAGGCCAAGTATAACAAAGCGGCGGGTTGGCTTTCGCGCTCGGGGTGGCTTAGCATAGTTAGACTTACCCTATGAAGAATCGGCTAACGGAGATCTTCGGAACGCGAACGGTGCTCTGCGATGGGGCCATGGGCACCAGTCTGTACGCACGCGGCATCTTCATCAACCGATGCTACGACGAATTGAATCTCTCGCAGCCGGAAGTGGTGCGAACCGTCCACGAGGAGTATCTGCAGGCGGGCGCGGAGATGATCGAGACCAATACGTTTGGCGCCAATGCCCTGCGTTTACAGCGTTACGGCCTGGCGGACAAGGTGATCGAGATCAACCGGGCCGGGGTCGAAATAGCGCGCAAGGCAATCAATCAGCGAGCGGACAAGCAAAGCGGGAAGGTCTGGATTGCGGGCGCGGTCGGGCCCTTGGGCGCGCGACTGGAGCCGCTGGGAAAGATCGGCCTCGATGAAGCGCAGGCAGCTTTTGCGGAGCAGATTCGCGGCCTGGCGGAAGGCGGAGTCGATCTACTGGTGATCGAGACTGTTTCGGCGTTGAACGAGGCGGAGCAGGCCATTCTCGCGGCGAAATCCACGGCTCCGTCGCTGCCCATTTTGGTGATGGTGACGGTCGATGAGGATGCCAATTGCCTCGATGGCTCTTCCCCGGAGACGGCCGCCGCCCGGCTCACCGAGTGGGGTGCGGATGCTATCGGCTGCAACTGCAGCGTAGGGCCGGCGACGGTGCTGACGGCAATCGAACGCATGGCTGCAGTCACTGAGCTGCCCTTGGTCGCCATGCCCAATGCCGGCATGCCGCGTGCCGTGGAGGGGCGAAACATTTACCTCTGTTCGCCGGAATACATGGCGAGCTTCGCCCGCAAGCTGGTCAAGGCTGGGGTGCAATTTGTTGGCGGCTGCTGCGGCACCACCCCGAGTCATATCCGGTCGATGAAATCCTCGCTGCGCGCGATGGACGCGATGGATGTCACCCATCACGCGGTCAAGGAAGCGCCGGTTGCGTCCGAGATCGTGCCTGCGCCCATGGGCGAGCGATCACGCCTGGGTGGGCTGATTGCCGGCGGCACTTTCGTCACCATGGTTGAGATGGTCCCCCCCAAGGGCATCTCGTGCGAACGCGAGCTCGCGGCGGCCAAGATGCTGCGGCAAAGCGGGGTCCACGTCATCAACGTCCCCGACTTGTCTCGCGCGGCGCCGCGCATGAGCGCGCAGAGCTTGTGTATCCAGATTCAGCAGACCGGCATGGAAGCGCTGCTGCACTACACCTGTCGCGATCGCAACCTGTTGAGCATCCAATCCGACTTGCTGGGGGCTTCTTCGATCGGCTTGAAGAATGTTCTTTGCCTCACCGGGGACCCGCCGAAACTGGGAAACTACCCGGATGCCACGGCGGTGTTCGATGTCGATGCTATTGGACTGGTGAATATCGTACGGCGTTTGAACCACGGGTTGGATCTGGGCAGCAATCCCGTCGGTGTTTCGAGTGGCTTAACCATCGGCGTCGCGGCCAATCCCGGCTTGCCGGATATGGACAACGAGATTCGGCGGTTCGCGTACAAGGTAGAAGCGGGCGCCGAATATGCGATTACCCAGCCGGTGTTTGACTTGAAGCTGCTGGAGGCTTTCCTCAAGCGTATTGAGGGCTTTCGCATTCCGGTCATTGCGGGGATCTGGCCGTTGACCAGCCTTCGCAATGCCGAATTCATGAAGAACGATCTGCGGGTTTCCATGCCCGACGAGATCATCGTCCGCATGCAAAAGGCGGAGACTCCTGAGCAGGCGCGCGCGGAAGGAATTCTCATCGCGCGGGAGATGTTGGCGGCGGCACGTCCGATGGTCCAGGGGGTGCAAGTCAGCGCGCCGTTTGGCCGCTACCCGTTGGCGGTCGAGATTCTGGAGGTTGTATTGCCGCAGGAGAGGGTTGTCGTTGGCAACGTTTGAGGAATCACTGAAACAGTTGGAGGGCATCGTCGCTCAACTGGAGCGCGGTGATCTGCCGCTCGAAGACTCGATCAAGATGTTCGAGGAGGGCATGCGCCTCTCGGCGCAATGCAAGCAGGAGTTGGATAGCGCGGAGAGCAAGGTGCAGATTTTGCTCAAGCAACGCGACGGTTCAATCAAAGCTGAGCCTTTTCCGCTGAAATAGGGAATATCTCACAAGAGAAGACTTGGGCGTTGGGTGCGGCTTGTCCCACTCAAGCCCAAAAACAGGGCTTGAATGGGGCACCCAACGTTTGTTGTCTGTGCAGGAAGCAAGAGGGGCTCAAGCAACGCGACGGCGTTCCCTTTGAAATATGCCCTGTAGAAATGTGCTAACTAAGCGAACTATGCGAACTATGCCCCAAACGGGTCAGCGCTGTTTATCGCTAAATGTTTTATTTTGATGTGCTTGCGCCATTGAATACTGCACAAAGGCGACTAGGTCGTCCCCGATCAAATCAGGCGGTGTGATCAGGAAGCGTGGTTTTCCTTCCAGCAAACGCAAAGATACCTGGTTCCAGTGCGGTGTGAGTTCCTGTCCCGAAGAACGCAGTAACACGGCATCGGCGCGGTCCAGGAACAGGCGCGCGGAGTCTTTGAAGTCTGCTGTGCCATGGTCCAGGACGGTGAGATAGAGATCGGGACGCAAAAACTGGAGCAGGCTGTTGGACTCGAAGATCATGTTTTCGGCCGAGGCGATTTCCTGGCGGATACGGGGCATGGCGTCGGCCAGGCGGCCGATGCGGGTGCGGACCCAGAGGGAGCGCTTGGCCCCCGCGGCTAAAAAGCGGGCGCTGTCAGTGCCGGTATTGGGATCACGCTCGGCGCTGACGGCGATGGTGTGCTCGTCTGTCTGGCAATCACAGGGCTCGCCGTTCGCGCTGCAAAAACCATGACCGAACTGGGTAATCTTGCAGGCGGTCCAGTTGCACTCGGGCAGTCGGGCGATCAAAGCGGCGACTACCGAGGTTTTCCCTACGCTCCGCGAGTGCCCCCCCACTACGACAATCGCCATCTACTTTCCCCCGCTTCTGGAGGCCAGTCGGGCCAGAGTTGCCAGTTCCTTCAGGTATTGCCTGACCGGCTTGGCTGGGGTTCCCCAAAAGACGATTCCCGGCCCGAGAAGTTCCTTCTTGGGAAGGATGCCGCCTTGTCCCCCAACGATGACGCCGGGCCCGATCAGGGCATGATCCCCCATGCCCACCTGGCCGCCCAGGATTGCGCCGTCGCCGACCGTACTGGAACCGGAAATGCCGGTTTGGGCTGCGATGACTACATTGCGACCGATGTTGCAGTTGTGACCGATGTGAATCAGGTTGTCGAGTTTTGCCCCGCGGGCGATCCGGGTTTCTTCCAGGGCGCCGCGGTCAATGGTGGTGTTGGCGCCCACCTCGACGTCGTCCTCGATGATCAGAGTGCCCTGCTGGGGAAATTGGGTGTACTCCCCACTGACGCGGTCGCGGACGTAGCCGAAGCCATCGGCGCCGAGCACCGCCCCAGCGTGAATCACCACCCGATCGCCGAGGGTGACGCCGGAGTAGAGGACCACGCGGGGGTAGATGCGGCAATTGCTGCCGACTGAGACCCCGGCGCCGATCACGGCTCCACTGCCGATGGTCGTGGCTGCGCCGATGGTGGCTCCCTCTTCAATGACGGCATGGGGGCCGATAGAGACGTCCCCCGCTATTTGCGCGCCAGGAGCGACCACAGCCGTAGCGTGGATGGACGGAGAGGGGGGCGCGCCACGCAGCAAGACGGCCGCCTGGGCGAAGGCCAACCGCGGCTGCGGAACGCGCAGAAGGGGCTTGGCGCCGTTGGAGACCCCAACCTGCGAGGGGACGAGAACCGCAGCGGCGGAAGAGGCGAGCGCGGCGGCTAAAGACGCTTCTTCTTCGGCGAAGACCAGGCATTCCGGGCCGGCGGCCGCTATGCTGGAGACCCTGGTGATGACCGGGTCGGCCGAGCCACGATCAACCTCCGCCCCGAGGTTTACGGCCAGTTGACTCAGCGTGATGGTCGCGGGCAAGCGGTTGCTCCTGTTCCGACTCAAGTGTAGATCGGGGCATCGCCCTGCGGCCGGGTCTTCCAGCGGCGATGCACCCAAAGCCATTGATCGGGATATTGGCGAATGTAGTCCTCAATCACCTTGGTGAACAAGGCGGTATTGGCTACAGCATCCGCCTCCAAATCTCCGGTGCTGGTCAGGGTGAGAGGGGCGCCGAAACGCAGGACGTACTGCTGGGTCGACTCTTCCCAGAGCAGAAAGCCGGGCAGGACCTGCGCCCCGGTCTTCATGGCAACGCGCGCCAACCCCGATCCGGTGCAGGCGGGGTGGCCGAAGAAATCGACGAACGCCCCCTGGGGTGGGGTCATATTGGTGTCCATGAGGATGCCCACCGTCTCCCCGCGGCGCATGGAGGCCAGTAGGCCGCGGGCAAAGTCGTCCTTGTGGAGGACATGATTGCCGTGCAGGCAACGGATCTGGTTGACCAGGTGGTCGACCAGCGGATTATCCAGACGGCGGATGACGATGCTCATGGGATAGCCCATCAGCGAGTGATAGAAGCTGGATAGTTCCCACGCGCCCAGATGGCCGGTGAGGATGAGAACACCTTTGCCCTGATCGCGGGCGGTCAGGTAGTGCTCCAACCCCTCGTAGCGGATAAAGCTGTTGGTTATTCCCGGGGTGTAACGCGGCATCTGGCAGAATTCAGCCAACAACCAGCCCAGATTGCGATAGAGCTTGTGTAAGATCTGTTGCCGCTCGGCTGCGGTCTTCTGGGGGAAGGCTAAGGCGAGATTACGATGGCCGGCGCGGCGTAGACGCGGTGTGAGGACCAGGGCGACCCGTCCCACCAGCGCTCCCACCTGCCGGGCAACGCCCCTGGGAGGCAAGCCGAGAAGCTTCACCAAGGTCCAAACAAGAATGAATTCCAGTCTTCTTCGCATCCACTTCCACAGCGGCTCCCCTGGCCCCGACCCTTATACAGCAGCTACTTCAGTTTAAACGGCGACCGGGAAAAACCTGCCCGGGATTACCGGGCAGTGTGTCGAGCTAAGGGCAGACGAGGGAGGAAACGCTATTTCCTTACCTCGGAGAAGTACTTGGCCACCGTGCGCACAAACGGCTTGGCGTCCTCCGGGGTGGCGACTTCACCCTTCAGGATCTGTGCACCTGGGTGGGCCACACCGTAGAACGTCCGCGTGGCATCCGTATTTTCGCTTACCACGGCTCCGGTCAGGTCGATGCCGGCAAAGAGTCCCTTGGCACGGGAATAGGTAAGCAACTCGGCGTTTAGCTTCCAGTCGGTCGCCGCCTGGGAGTCACGGCCTACAGGGCCGGCCGCGGCGGAGGCATCACCGCCGATCTTGAACTTGTTCTTCAAGAGGTCCTGAAAGCCCTTATCGTTGACGGCCACGAGAACCAGATCCGTGGATTGGCCGCCGATCTGAAAGCCGAAGCTTCCCCCCGCGATCACAATAAAGGCAGGAGCGCTCCAGCCGTGGCCAGTGCGGCACGTAACCACGCCCTGACCATATTCCGCACCGACCAGGAAGGCACCTTTCTTCACACTGGGAACAACGCCGACACAGGTGGCCTGAGACATGATCTGGTTCGGAATTGCCTTGTCCGGGGTGGCCATGATCGCGTCGAGGACGTCCGTGGCGCTGGCGAGGCGCGCGTCGATCGTCGCCTTGTCGTCGGCCGCGGAGGCAGACAAGGGGGTGAGCGCCATTCCAAGCGCACAAAGCATTGCAAACATCGGTTTCATGGTTTTTCAGATCTCCGGTGGGACGTTACTGTGGACTTGGCGCTTTTCAACAAGGACCGCTCTCATTCAAGCAGGCAAGGGGAACCGTCGCTCCGATGCGCCCTTGCCGGGACATTCCCTCAAACTCTGTGGGACGAAGCAGACGTAGGCACGCGTAGTTGCTGTGATTCGCAAGAAGTTGAGCCAATTGCAGGATAGAGCAGAAAGGGCGATGGAGATCCTAAAAAAAATGGGGGCTGGTGATTGCAAAGTTCGCCATCAGAAGCCCCGTCCCCAGATCTGCGTTGTTTCTAAAGTAACTTTCATCCAAGAAGGGTAACCAAGCAATGTCACCAAGGTACCCTGACCTAAAGTACCCCCTTCCTCTGGAGGGTCCGCTATTCCGGGGCCGGCGTCACGATTGAGTTCGTAACCGCGTAAATGGAGAGGGCGATGCGGTTCTCCACCCCTACCTTGCGCATGAGTTTGGCCACATGCGCCTTTACCGTTCGCTCTTCGATGCCCAGCGTCCTGGCGATCTCGCGGTTGGATCGAGCCGCGACGAGGAGCTTGAGCACCTCTGTCTCCCGAGCGGTGAACTGAGCCGAAGCAGGGGTCGTAGTACGGGAAGACTTGGTCGCGCGATCGACGAAAATAGACAACACCCGTCGCGGAGCCCAGATGGACCCCTGGCTGACGATCTCGATCGCCTGCTCGACCTGCTGGGGGGTGGCATTGGCTTCGAGATACGCCTTTGCGCCCGAGCTGATGGCCTGCAAGATGACTTCGTCATTGGCTTCCGGGCCCATCACGACGAGGCGGACATCGGGCCGCAGACCATGAATGGTACCCACCAACGGCAGGGGGAGCTTGTCTCCGTGGAGACCGATCAAGGCCAGCTTGAATTCGTGATCGGCCAGGAACTGAGGTAGCTCGAAGACCACAAATTCGATGCGGGGATGATCCTGAAAGAGGGTGACAAAACCCTGCACGCGGATAGGCTCGGGTTCAAGCAGGGCCACCCGCAAACGGGAAGGTGATTTGGTTGACTCAGCCATCACAACTTTGGCAGCACGCAGGAATTGGGAGCGAAACGAACCGCGACGGCAGTGACGGTGACGATGGGAATCCAAAGGACAGAGTGAATTGACATGCAACTCCTTAGAGCAAGCCGGCTCGGCGGAACCGAGCGCGGTGAAAGAGGTATAGGGGGCCTGATGCTGGAAACTGCATCTTACGGCAGCCCGGGGTCATTGACAATCACTTGCAGCGGCTGGGGTGGAAGATCGGATTGCAGAGAATCTGAGTACCGGTCCGATTCCTGGCCGCCCCTTCCTGACTGGTCCCTGGTGCGCCGTACCCGACATGGAGTTTCGTGCATCCCATTGAAGCCGCTGGACCATAGAGGAAACACGCTATACGATGAGGACGTAGCTCCGGCATTGCAGTTACCTACACATCCCTCGGGGTAAAGGCATTGATTAAACAGGACATCATCCATCAAGTAATCGCCAAGACCGGACTACCGCGCAATAAAGCGGAAGCTGCTGTCGACACGGTTTTCGAAAGCCTGAAAAAAGCTCTGGCTTCGGGCGACCGGATTGAGCTCCGAGGTTTCGGGGTATTCAATGTGCGCCCGCGCAAGACAGGGATTGGCCGCAATCCGCGGACCGGCGCGGAAGTCACCATCACTCCAGGCAAGGCTGTTCGCTTCAAGCCAGGCAAGGAACTTCACCTGCTGGATTCATAACCCGGGCCCATGGCAGCACCGACCACTGCGGACCGGATTTCCTGTCGAACTCGTCGGCGTTGGCGGACTCCTTGCGGCTATCCTTAATGAAAGCCGCACACGCTAACCTGTTTGGAGCCTCGTGCAGGAAATCCGGGGATAATTCGCTTCTCCCGCCTTCTGAAGAGTTCGCGGAGTTTCCGCAGAGGAGAACCCGATCTATTGCCTGGCTGCCCCTTTGCCTGCTGGTGGTGAGTATCTTCACTACCGCGAGCACGGGCGCGCTGCTTATGCGCAACTTTCGCCTGGACCAACCACCGCTGGCCAACGAGGGCGATCTTTTTCCGCTGCACTGGATCTGGAATCATCCCTCGGCCTTGGCCAGTGGATGGTCTTTCTCGCTGACGCTTTTGGGGATTCTGCTGGCTCACGAGGCGGGGCACTATTTTCTCTGCCGCCGACATGGCATTAGCGCTTCCTGGCCCTACGTGTTGCCCGCGCCCACGCTCAGCGGAACCGCCGGGGCGGTTATCCGGATCCGCTCGCGGATTCCCTCTCGCCGGGCGCTGATCGAAGTAGGTATCGCAGGACCGATTGCCGGATACCTGGTAGCACTCCCTACGTCGATCTTAGGCATCCTGCTCTCCCGGCCGGTCGACGCTGGAACAGCTCCGGCGCTGGTTCAGTTTCACCAGCCGTTGACCATCGCGCTGTTGGATCGCATCCTCGCGGCCTGGATTCCCGGTGTGCCTTTGCTGGCTAACTTGCTTCCCCACCCCATCCTCATTGCGAGTTGGGTCGGTCTCTTTGTTACCTCGCTTAACCTCATCCCCGCAGGGCAGCTGGATGGGGGGCATATTCTCTACGCGGTTTCGCCCCGATGGCATCGCCGGCTGACGTTCGTCGTACCGGTACTGTTGCTGGTCATGGGCGTGACTCTGTGGACTGGGTGGGTGCTGTGGGGAGCGATCCTGTTTTTGCCGGCAATGCGCCATCCCCATGTTCCGTATTTTCCTCGGCTCCATGGTAAGCATCGCTGGCTTAGCGTGGTGGCGCTGGCGATTCTGTTGCTGACGTTCTTGCCTGCTCCGTTTGTCGGGACTAGCATTCTTGATTTGTTCCGATAGGTCTTGGGGATCTCTCCCTAAACGGCCATATCTCGCTCGTTTTTCGCGAGATATGGGATTCCGCGAACCTGTATGTTGGCTGCCCATGAAGTGAACGAACTGCCGGTATACAACTGTGGTCCCACATCTCGCGAAAAACGAGTGAGATGTGGGCCACCCATCGTTCCTTTGCTAGTAAAGGGCCTGGCGACTACATCAGGTTGACGGCGTCGATGTCTACGATCATGTTGCGGCGGGGAATGCCTAGCGCCTCGGCTTGGGCGAGGCCTGCGCGCAGCGCTTTGGCTAGGGCTTGCCGCTGGGCTGCTTTGAGCAGGAGATGGAAACGATAGATGCGCTTGATGCGCACAATCGGCGCGCTTGCGGGCCCCAGCACGCGTACGTGCTCCAGCTGCATGGCGGCAAAACACTTGCCCAGGCTTGTGGCCCAGGCGGCGGCCTCCTCCAAGCGAGGGCTCTGAATGATGATGTTGGCCAACACCGCGTGGGGCGGGTAGTGCATCCACTTGCGGTATTGCATCTCCCTTTTTGCAAAGGCTTCGAAGTCATGCGCGGCTGCGCACTGGATGGCGTAGTGCTCGGGATAATAGCTCTGCACCAGAACGTTGCCGGGCAGTTCTCCGCGGCCGGCGCGGCCGGAGACCTGGGTGAGCAATTGGAAGACACGCTCGGCGGCGCGGAAGTCGGGTAAGCCGAGGGCATGGTCTGCTCCTACAACGCCGACAAAGGTGACCCCATGGATGTCGTGACCCTTGGCGATCATCTGCGTGCCCACCAGCAGGTTGATGTGGCCGCTGTGCAGTCGATCGAGCAGGTGTTCCATGTCGAAGCGGTTGCGGATGGTATCGCGATCCATGCGGCCGATGCGGGCCTGGGGAAAGAGCTCCTGCAGACGCTCTTCTCCTTGCTGTGAGCCTGCGCCCAGGTAAAAGAGATGTTCGCTCTCGCATTTGGGACAACGCTTGGGGACGGTTTTTACGTATCCGCAGTAGTGACATTTGAGCCGTTGACCCGAGGGACTGGCAACTGTTTCCCCCGGGAGAATGGGCTTGTGATGAGTGAGCGCGATGGCGCAGTTCTCGCACTGCAGCTTCTCCCCACAAGCACGGCAGAGCACAGCAAAGGAATAGCCGCGGCGGTTGAGCAGGATAATGGCTTGCTCTCCGCGATCCAGGGCAGCCTTGGCCCGCTCCAGCAGCTCGCGGGAAAAGATAGTCTCCTGGCCCGTTTGTTGGTATTCCTGGCGCATGTCCACGAGGTCGACCACGGGCAGCGGCCGCTTGTTGACTCGCTCCTTCATGGTGATCAGTGAGTACTTTCCCATCTCCGCATTGCGCCAGGATTCGAGCGACGGAGTTGCCGAGCCCAGAACGACAGTGGCACGGCTGATCTTGGCCCGCATCACGGCAACATCGCGGGCGTGGTAGCGAGGGATCTCCTCCTGCTTGTACGAGGTGTCATGCTCTTCGTCGACGATGAGGAGACCAAGGTTCTCTACGGGCGCGAAGACTGCGGAGCGGGTGCCGACCACGATGCGCGCGTCCCCGCGGCGGATACGATACCACTGCTCAGCGCGCTCGTCCGGTGTGAGCGCGGAGTGCAAGAGGGCCACACTGGCGCCGAAGAAGGAATGCAGTTGACCCGCCATCGCCGGAGTGAGACCAATCTCGGGAACCAGGAGAATGGCGCAGCGGCCGGCGAGCAGCACGCGCTGCATGGCGGCCAAGTAGACTGCCGTTTTGCCCGAACCCGTCACGCCATGTAACAGACAAGCGCTAAAGGCTTCGGCCTCGAGCGCCGCTTCGATCTGGTTTAGGGCTATTTTCTGGGCTGGGTTGAGCACGTGTTGGACGTGCGGCACTGCACGGGCCAGATGAAACGCTGCCGGCCGGTCTTCGAGCGTAACCAGACCTCGCTTGACCAAAGTCTGCAATGTAGTTGCAGGCAAGTCGAGACGGCGCAGGGCAGGGACCGGCAACTCGCCGCCTGCTCCGGCAAGTTCGGCGAGAATGGCAAGTTGATTGGCATTGAGCTTGGGCGGCCTTGCATCCGCTACCAGCACTGCGTAGCGCAGCATACGGCGGGCGTCGCGGGGTGCGGCTTCGGTTTCACGCAACAGCCACTTTTTGCGCAGCATACCGGTCAACAAGTCGGCCGTGGCTCCTGTGGCATGTCGCAGGGTTCCACTCTTTGCCGGTTGCCCGTCGGAGAGATAGTTCAGCACGGTGTACTCGAGGTTCTGTTCGTCCGGAGTGAGGCGCGAGCGGCGCGATGAACCCTGCTGAGCGCCGTCGAGCAGGATGGCCTGGCCGATTTCGCTGATGCGATAACTGGTCGAGCGGCGTACCTCCGCCATGAGCGGAAGCATGCTGCGCAGCACTTCGCCGAGTGGCGCGACGTAGTACTGCGCAATCCAGGCGGCCAGTTCCATGAGCTGGCCGTTGAGGATCGGCTCCTGGTCCAGCACGGCTTCGATCGGCCGCGCTTCGACCGGCGGCGCTTCATCGTGCAAGCGGGTGACTACACCTATCAGCTTTTCATTGCGGAAGGGTACAACGACGCGGCCGCCGACCGGTGGATCGTCTTCCATCTTTAGCTTGTAGGTAAAAGCACGGTCGAGGGGTACCGGCAGCACGACGTCACAGAAGGTGGACATCAACGGGATGGGACAGACAAGCCCAGCTCCGCCATGGCCAGCTTGAGGTCTTGCCATGCTTCCTTTTTCTGCCGCGGATCGCGCAACAGGAACGCCGGGTGATAGGTCACGATCAGCTTGGTTCCGCGGCAGGCGTGGATGCGCCCGCGCAGTCCGCTGAGGGAGGATTTGACGCCGAGCAGGTAGGTTGCCGCAGTCGATCCTAGGGCCACCAGGACTTCGGGCCGGACCACGTCAATCTGCTGGAAGAGAAAAGGGGAACAGGTGTTGGCTTCCTCCGGCTCCGGCGTGCGGTTCTGCGGCGGGCGGCACTTCACGATGTTGGCAATGTAGACCTGCTCCCGCTTCAGTCCGGTGGCGGCGATCATGTTGTTGAGCAGTTGGCCAGCGCGGCCGACAAAGGGTAGGCCCTGCGCGTCTTCGTCCGCACCTGGTCCTTCGCCCACAAACATGAGGCGCGCGTTTGGGTCGCCGTCGCCGAAGACGATTTTGTTGCGGCCGCGGCTTAGCGCGCAACGGGTACAGTCGCCGATTTCGTATTGGATCGCGCGCAGCGCTTCGGCACGGCTTGCTGGTGCTACAAACGAGCCGACGCTGGGCTGCGAAGGAACGGGCTTGCGTGGGGGAATGACGGGCTCCTGTGCAGGGTGTGAGGTAGGGATGGGATCGTCCTCTACCTTCTCCTCGACGGATTGGGGACCGGTGCGACGATAGAAATCGTAAATACCAAGATCGCGCAGGAACTGCATGTGCGCGGCGATGGCTTGTTGCGATTGGGGATCGAACGGCATGGTGAACCGGATTTCTTATAGCTTACATGCGTAAAGGAGGAGGTGCGGGTTCGCCCACTTCGCGCCTGAATGACACAGATGCGAGCGGGGCCGGGTTTAGTCAACTTGCCACAGGCTAGCCGGTTGCTCCTATTGACAAGCCGAACTGGGAAGTTGAGTGCAGCGTATCCCACTCAAGCCAAAACACGGCTTGAATGGGGCACCCAGCCTCCATTGCCGATACAGAGGATGGAGGGAGACACCTACTCTACTCCTGGAGCTTGGAGTTGCTCGATACCAGGCCAGTCTCCGCGACCAGCGAAGCAGGCCGGCGCAGGGCAAGTACTTCGTCCAGGATGCGACTCGCTAGCTCTCGCTTCGTCATCTCCGGCAATTCGATGGCGGTTTTAGGGGTCAGAAAAGTGGCGGCGTTGCGGTCCGAATCAAAACCCAGGCCGGGACGGGAAACGTCGTTCAAGACGATTGCGTCGGCTCCCTTGCGCAGGAGCTTGTCGCGGCCATGCACTAAGAGGTTTTCCGTTTCTGCAGCGAAGCCGATTACCAGTGTGCCCGGCCGTTTGGAGACCACTACTTCGCGGAGAATGTCCTCGGTCGGCTCGAACTCCAGGGTGATTGGACCGGTGCGCTTCATCTTCTGTTCAGCCAATACTTTTGGACGGTAGTCGGCAACGGCGGCCGCTTTGATGACGATGGTGGCCTGATCGAGGCGGCTGAGTACAGCTTGGCGCATGTCCTCCGCGCTGACGACAGAAACAAATTCGCAATTGGCCGGTGGACGGAGCGACGAGGGACCACTGACCAACACCACGCGGGCTCCACGGCGCTGCGCCTCTTCGGCAATGGCATAGCCCATCTTGCCGCTGGAGCGATTCCCCAGAAAGCGCACCGGATCGATGGCTTCACGGGTTCCGGCGGCGGTTACGAGAACCGTTTCTCCCAGCAGATCGTTACGGTGTTGGAGCTGCCCCAGCACGGCCTCGACAATCGCGTCCGGCTCGGCCAATCGTCCGCTCCCAATCATGCCGCAGGCCAGGGGCCGCTATCGGGCGGCACTACCCTTACCCCGCGGCCTTCAAGAATCTCCATGTTGGCCCGGGTAGCGGGGTGCTCCCACATATTCACGTTCATCGCCGGCGCCACAATGACCGGCGCATGAGTGGCCAGAAACAGGGTGGTCAGGAAGTCGTCGGCCAGGCCGTGAGCGAATTTTGCCAGGATGTTGGCGGTCGCCGGGACAACCACCAGGGCTTCGGTCGATTGGGCTTCGCCGATGTGCTCTATGGAGGAGTCGAGATCGCCTTCTCCGCTTCCCGGCGCGGGCCATAGGCCGGTGATGACTTTATGGCCGGTGAGGGCAGCAAAGGTCAACGGGGTGATGAACTTCTGGGCCGCGTCGGTCATCACTACGTGCACGTCCAACGCCTGGCGTTGCAGGGATCGCACCAGCTTCGGCCGCCTTGTAAGCGGCTATGCCACCAGAGACACCGACAGTGACCTTCATAGGGTTGATTGTACGACGGGGTCTTAGGAATCCAGGTCGTGGGGTCTTGCGGATCTACGACTACGTCTTCCAGTAGCTCTGCCCGGGGGGGAGCTGCCGTGACTTTGCCGGCGGCGATTTCTTCCTGGGCTACCCGGCAGGCTTTGTTGGAGCGGGAATCGATCAGTGGCTGAGAACCATTCTGAAGCTGGCGGGCGCGGCGGGCTGCCATGACCACGTAGCGAAAATTGCTGTCATGTCCGTTCTCTAGCGTCATTTGGGTCCTCCAGGGTTGTGGTCGCCGGCAGTCAGGCGCGGGTGGCGTGCATATCGAGCAGACCGAACGAGGCCAGCACCGGTTCCAAGCGTTCGGTGGCGTTGGCCTGCCGGCATTTATCGGCAAGCTGCAACATGCGGGTGGTCTCCGGGTCTAGGGGCGCTCCGTGACGCCTGGCTCTTTCCGCGATCACGATTGCCTTCAGCGACTCCACCGCATAATCAAGTTTATCGTTAACCAGGATGTAGCGATACCGGCGGTAGGCCTCGATTTCGCCTCTTGCCTTGGCTAACCGCCGTGCAATCTCTTGCTCGTCAAGGCTGCCTTCGGCGACGCTCCGGTTCCGCAGGCGCATCTTCAGCTCATCGGGGTTGGGAGGAAGGACAAAGATGCTTACCGCAGCTGGATTGTCCTGCACCTGGGCGGCCCCCTGAACGTCGATGTCCAGCAGCAAATCCTTGCCCGCCGCCTGGGCGTCGGTAAGGGAGCGGCGGGCGGTGCCGTAGTAGTTGCCAAAGACCTTGGCCCACTCCAGAAATTCTCCCCGATCGATCATCTCCTGAAACTGGGTAGGGGAAATGTAGTGATATTCGCGATCCTGCTGCTCAGAGCCGCGCGGGGCCCGGGTGGTGTAGGAAACGGAGAAATCAAGGTTGGTGACCAGCGAACGCAGCTGGGCTACCAACGTCGATTTGCCGGAGCCGGAAGGAGCCGAGATGATGAACAGGATGCCAGCCAAAGTATTTACCTGATGATACAGCGGTCCGCTAGGTGCGCAGTCCCGCACAAGTGTTACTCAAGATTCTGCACCTGTTCGCGGGCTTTTTCGATCTCCGATTTCATTCCCAGGCCCAAATCAGTAATTCGTTGACCGTTTCCGCTCACCCCGCCGGTCTTGGAAAGCAGGGTGTTGGCCTCGCGATTCATCTCCTGCAACAGGAAATCGAGCTTCTTGCCCATCTCACCGCCGGCCTGCAGCAGCGAATGAAAGTGCTGGATGTGGGTGCGCAGGCGAGTGACCTCTTCTTCGACATCGCTACGCTCGGCGAGCATGGCCGCTTCCTGCAAGACGCGGTCGCGGTCGACACCGGCGTTGCCGTTCAGCAGGCCGGAGATACGCTGGCTAATGCGCTCGAAGTAGGCCTTTTGCACCTCGTGACGCATGTGCGCGACCTGCGCCACGGCGGTGTCGAGGCGCTCCATGGTTGCGGCCAGTTCTTTGGCCAACGATGCGCCCTCCTGACCGCGCATGCGGTTCAACGCTCCTACCAGTGGGTCGATTTGACCGGCTACTTCTTCTTCCAGCGTCTGCATCTCCTGGTCACTAAAGCGGGTTTCGCCGGTCAGGACCCCGGGCAGGCGGAAAATGGCGTTCAAATCCGGCTCCTGCTGGAGCGCGGTCTCGGTTGCGGCAGCGCGGAAGGCCGCGATGTAGCCCTGCAGCAGATCCCGGTCGAAGTGAGCGCCGGTGCGAAGGCCACGCTCCACCGTCAAGGTGATCTCCAGGTGACCGCGCAGTACTTTCTCTTTGAGCAGGCGGCGCAGACGCATCTCCAGCGACTCGGCTCCGGGCGGCATGCGCATGTGCAGATCGAGAAAGCGGTGGTTGACGCTCTTCAGGCTGAGGTTCCAGGCGAAGGCGTCGTTTACCCGGCCGCTGACGCGGGCAAAGCCGGTCATCGAATAGATGGGCGAAGCGGGGGAAGACTTGGGGGACGTTTTGCCCGCGGATGGACTCAAAGCTCGACCTCAGCGCTCAATGCAGGCTCGAGACTCGCCGGAAGCACATTGCCCGGGAACTCGGCGGGATCCATGAATTGCAACTGGTAAAGACGCTGGTAGGTGGCAGAGACGCGGAGCAACTCCTCGTGAGGACCGATGGCGGTGATGCGGCCATCTTCGATGACGGCGATACGAGAGGCGCGGCGGACGGTGGACAGGCGATGAGCGATGACGAAGACGGTGCGGCCGGCAATCAAATTCGAAAGCGCGATCTGCACTAGGGATTCGCTTTCCGAGTCCAGCGCGGAAGTGGCCTCATCAAGAATGAGGATGGGCGCATTTTTGAGCAATGCCCGGGCAATGGCGATGCGCTGACGCTCTCCGCCGGAGAGACGAAAGCCTTTCTCGCCAATGACGGTGTCATATTTTTCCGGCAGGCGCTCAATGAAGTCGTGCGCCAGGGCCGCCTGGGCGGATGCGATCACCCGGCTCATGGGGATCCCAGCTTCGCCGTAGGCGATGTTGTTGCGGACGGTATCGTTGAAGAGAATTGTCTCCTGGGTCACGTTGCCGATCTGAGAACGGAGAGAAGCCAGGCTCACATCCCGCAGATCATGGCCATCGATGAGGATGCTGCCCGCGGTGACGTCAAAAAAGCGCGGGATCAGATTCACCAGGGTGGACTTGCCTGCGCCGCTGGGACCGACCAGCGCCACTACCTCGCCGCGGGGGACGACCAGGTTGATGTCTCTCAGCACCTGGCGCTCGCCCTCTTCGTTGCGGTAGTCGAAGCAGACGTTTTCGATCCGGATTTCCTGGCGGAATTCTTTCAGTGCGTGAGCACCCGCCTTCTCGCGCACTTCATCTTGAGTATCCATGAAGCGAAAGATCTCCGAGGAAGCGCCCAGCGCCTGTTGAAAGTTGTTGTAGAAGAGAGCGAACTTGCGCACCGGATCGTACAGCTTGAATACCGCGATGATGAACGTCAAGAAGGTCCCGACGGTGAGCGTATGGGCCTTGATTGCGTTGCGGCCAACCAGCAGCAACAAGGCGATCGCCACCGCGCCAATCGAATCCATGAGCGGTGAACTGATGGCTTGCGCCCGCACCGAACGCAGGTTGGCCTGGAAGAGGCGATGAGCTGCCTGCTTGAACCGCGTCATCTCCCAGAGCTCCATATTGAAGGCTTTGACGATGCGGTTCCCAGTGATGGTCTCGTGGAGAATGTTCTGGATCTCGGCCAGCTTGTCTTGTCCGCGGCGGGTGGTCTGCCGCACCTGTCGCCCGATCCTGCGCGCCGAACCCAAAACCACCGGAACAAAGAGAAGCAGTACCCAGGCCAGCTTACCGCCGAGGGCCACCACTACGCAGGCGGTGAAAATCAGAGTGAAAAACTGCTGCAAAAGCTCCGCCAGCACCGAGGACATGGCGAATTGCACCCGCTCAATGTCGTTGATCAGAGTGGAGACGATGGTGCCGGTGGCGTGCTGTTGAAAAAAGGAGACAGAGCGCCGCAGGATGGCGTCGTAAAGATCGTCGCGCAGATCGGTGATCATGCCGAAACCGGCATAGTTCACCAGGTAGGTTCCGCAATAATCGAAGATCCCTTTGAGCAGGGTGGAGGCGACGAGGGCGAAAGCGACGATGGCCCATTCGTTGTGAAAGTGCGCTGGAACAATTTGTTGCAGGCTTAGGCTGAAGCGGGGACCTAACAGCGGGATCTTCCGCTCAGGTGCGTCGGGGTTGAGCACATGTTCGAAAATGGGGCCGACCAGCAGGAGGCGGAAGGCGTCGAGAAGGCCAACGCCGGCCATGAGGACGACCGACGAGAAGGCCTGCAGCCAGTAGGGCTGCACGTAACCCATCAGGCGCAGCAGCTTCCTCAAGCGGAACCCCCGGAAGCACGGCGCTGCATGGAACGCATCTGGCTATTGTAATCGCCCGCGGTAGGGCGGTCTTGCCTGTTATTAGCTTGGATCGCGGGGATGAAACCAGTACGATCAGCGCGGCTGTGTAGGTTCCCTCATAAAGGTAGAATCCCCTCCGTTCCCGTCTGGTTTTGCACGAATGGGAACAGCCCTGTAGTGGGCCTGCGAGGCTACCAAACATCAGTGGGGCATGTCGCGGTGGACGGCTTTGACGCGGTAGCCCTCCTTGGCTAGGCGCTTGCGGACTTCTTCAGCAATCATCACCGAACGATGCTGGCCGCCGGTGCAGCCAAAGGCCACGGTCAGGTAGCTCTTTCCCTCTTCGATGTAATGGGGTAGCAGAAAGAGCAGCAGCTGGGTGATCCGGTCCAGAAATTCGGTCGTCTGGGGGAACTCACGGATGTATTTGGCTACTTTGGGATGGCGGCCGGTCAGGTGGCGAAATTCCGGCACGAAGTGCGGATTAGGCAAAAAGCGGACGTCGAAGACCAAATCCGCTTCCAGCGGCACGCCGTTCTTGTAGCCAAAACTGATGGAGGAAACCAGCAGGTTCTTGTCGGTATCGCCGCGCTCAAATTTTTGCAGGATGTAGGCGCGCAACTCATGGACGTTGTAACTGGAGGTGTCGACACTGATGTCGGCCAGGTTGCGGATGGGATCAAGCACCTTTCTCTCGGCATGAATCGCGCGCACGACAGTTTCCGTTCGACCCAGCGGATGGGGACGGCGGGTTTCGGAAAATCGCCGCAGCAAAGAAGGGTCGGAGGCGTCGAGAAAGACCACCGTGGTCGAAAGGACCTTCCTGACCTGACGAAGGATCGCCGGAAAACGGTCAAGATGCTGACCCTCACGAACGTCGACCACCAGCGCCGCGCGGTTGATTTCAGCCGATTGGCGGACCAGGTCGGCAAACGCGGGGATCAACTCCAGCGGCATGTTGTCCACCGCATAGAAACCCAAATCCTCAAATGCCTTAAGCGCGGAAGCTTTTCCGGAACCGGAGAGACCGGTCAGAATCACCAACTCGGAGGCCACCGCGGGCACGACGGCCGCAGCCTTCTTGGTGGATTTACCAGGGCGGGGCTTGGTCGCTTTCACCTGCTCTGCGGTAGCGCGTCTGCGTGGCATGGGGCCATCGTAGCATTCACGAGAGCCTCTGCAAGCTCAGAGGGAATCCCGATTTGACACGAAACTTAAAGGGACCAGTGCCCGTTCTGGAGCAGCAGCTGCGCCTTTTCCTTCTCCACCGGGGTCGAGAACAGGTGCCCTTGCCCGAGATCGCAGCCGTACTTGCGGAGTGCTTCCAACTGATCTTTGTTTTCGATGCCGACGGCCAACATGTGCACTTCAAGCATGCGGCCGAGATCGAAGATGGTTTGCAGAATCGCCGCTTGCTTGCCCGGAATCGGCAGGTAGGCAATCAGCCGACGGTCTACCTTGACCATGTCAATGGGCAAGCGGATGAAGTGGTTCATGGAGGCCAAGCCGGCGCCAAAGTTGTCCAGGCCGACGTTTATCTTCAGATCGGCCACACCCTTGAAGATCGCAAGCGACCCCTCGGGGTCCTGATTGACCGCGGCCTCGGTCACTTCAAGGCGTAGCTGTCCCGGGGAAACCTTCCACTTGGCCAGCAGTTCGGCGAGGTGGACCAGCAGTTGGGGATCCCTGAACTGGCGCAAGGACAAATTAACATCGATAGTCGGTTTGACATCCGGAAGCGTCTCCGCCCAGGAACTCAATTGCCGGCATACCTGCTCCAGTACAAACAGACCGATGGGAACGATGATCCCCGACTCCTCTGCCAGGGGCAGGAAATCCTCTAACGGCACGAACTCGCCGTCGGACCGCCGCCACCGCAGCAGGGCCTCAAAGCCCTCGATTTCACCACTCGCCAGCCTGTAGATAGGCTGGTACCACACCTCGAACTCTTTTTTTTCCAAAGCCTCCTTCAGCTCCTGCTCCCGCTTCATCTGGGCGGCGACGTGCACATGCATGGAGCCGTCGAAGACCTCGTGGCGGGCGCTGCCGTTGGACTTGGCCTGGTACATGGCGTAGTCCGCATCGCGCAAGACCTGTTCCGGGCTGGTGTGGTCGAGGGTGCCGAAGGCGATACCAATACTGGCGGAGACGAAGACCTCATGGCCATTCAAATCGACCGGCAGGCGTATGTCGTGCTGGGCGCGAGCGGCAATGGTGGTTACGTCGGAGACATTGGTGACGTCCTCGAGAAGGACGGCGAATTCATCGCCACCGAAGCGCGCCACCGTGTCCTGGGGGCGAAAGCAGGCGCGCAAGCGCGACGCCATGTGCACCAGCAGCTCATCACCGCTGGCGTGGCCGAGGTTGTCATTCACCGCCTTGAAACGGTCCAGATCGAGAAACATGACGGCAAAGTTCAGTTGGGAATGCCGTTGCTGGCGGGCCATGGTGAGCTGCAGGCGGTCGAGAAACAAGGCCCGGTTGGCCAAGCCAGTCAGAGGATCGTGCAGGGCGTCATGCTGCAAGCGAGCGTCGGTCTGTTTCTTCTCGCGGATGTCACGGTAACTGACAAAGTTGCCCACTTCCACCCCCGCCATACTGATCGGAGCTACCAGGATAGAGACATCGATGAGCTCGCCTGACTTGTGCAAGCGCACCGTCTCCATCGACGCGCGGCCGTGAAGCTGCATGGTGTGCTCGAGCATGTCGAACTCGTGGCGGCGCGTTTCAGGAATGAGAATGTCGTACGTGTTCTGGCCCAGCGCTTCATCGGCGTTAAAGCCGAAGAGGGACTCAAACTCGCGATTGATGTGCAGAATCTTTGAGCCGCGCGTGATCATGATAGCTTCCGGGGCGGCATTCAGGAGCTGCTCCAGGAAGTTGGACGGCGAAGCGTGCTCCGCCCCTTTCCCCGAAGCTTGTCCGGAGTCCTTTTCCGGGGTGCGTTGGGAGCGGAGGGCGACGATGAGCAGTTCGGCTTCCGGTTCGACGCGGAGCATACGGAAGCTGCCGCGCACGGGTACCGACGAGTCCAAGGGCGTACGCATCTGGCAATTGAAATCAGAGGAATAGGCCAGGCTGCCGGAACCGTAGACATGAGGAGAGGCACGCAGCGGTTTGCCAGGATGTGCATAGGCAAAACCGGGGAACTGTCCACGGAAGAGGTCATCCACCGCGATCACCGCGCCATCTTCCAGGTGCAGAATTTCGCGAGCAACGCGATTGGCGTAAACCACGCTGTTGCCGCGCTGCACGAAGACGTAACAAGGCAGGGCTTCGAGGAGTAATCTTTGCTGGGCCGTGAGCACGGCAACATCAGCTTCTGAATTCATAGTTTGCCGCAGCGGAGAGCCCCCAGGATTGAGTATCAAGGCCGCTTTCCAAGCAGGAATATCCCCTGAAAGAAGTACCGGCAAACTCCGAGGTCGCAGTTACTTAGGTCTTGAAAATCCGCAAGCGTCCGATGCTTGCCCGGCGTCGCTTCTATGGATCGTCCTAATCCGGGGGGAGCGGAGGGACGGCCTGTGGTTGGAGGAATTTAGTTACTGCGTTTGCGACGAATGGGTGACAAATCCGGATTTTCAGCGATTCAGAACTTCAGGGCGCTTCGATCAATTCCATTTTGCCATCACGCTTCCGATGTAGGACTTTCACATTACCTTCGTTATCCCGAAAGACAAAAACGTCCCGGTCGCGGAACTCTGCTTCCTTAACCGCCTCCTCCAGGGTCATCGGCCGCAGCGCAACCGAGTCGAGAGAGCGAACGACGTGGGGCTCGGTGATGGGCACGCGTGCCGGGAAGGAGTGTACGGTGACGGGAATCGCGGGCTGGGCGTGGCTCTTGCCGTTGGTGGCTCCGTTGGTGTGTCCAGCCTTGGCAGCTTTGCTCTCGGCCACACCGCCGCGGCCGCTGCGTGCGATACCGGTCTCCTCTACTTGTTTTTCCTGCTTGGGCTGACGCTTGCGAGTGCGCAGCCTGTCTTTAAAGCGCGTTGCCTGGGATTCGGCTTTTGCCAGGGCATCGCGCAATGCCGTCTCCATGCTGGCGCTGGACTCGCAGAGCGCGACCAACGTGCAGGCCCGGGTTTTGACGGTGACTTCGGCGATCTGCCGGTACTTCTCCGCAGTCAGAACTACGTGGGCGCTGGTGATCTTACCGAGAATCCTGGCGATGCGCTCGATTCCCTCTTCTGCCAATGTGCGCAGCGGCTTGGTGATGGTGACCTGCCTGCCCGTGCATTCAACCGCCATGCTGAGAACTCCATTCCGCGACCCGCGAGATGACCGATTCTATAGCATTTGGACTCGCGGTCTTGTTGAGTGGTTGGCTAGTTACAGCCCTTCCTGTGGAAAGGGACGGCATACATTCAGTGTACTCGCGTACACCATAACCCGGATTTCCTACCTCGCATACGATCCGCGGCCAAGTATGCGGCTTTCCGCAAAGAAAGCCGCAGGAAGTTCGTCAACGCCACTGAGCTGCACAGGAAATCCGGGGAAGTGAAAACACTTAGCTCAATCCCGGACTCGGCGCTGATGGGTGCTGGGTATGCGCAAATCTTCGCGGTATTTGGCTACGGTGCGGCGGGTTACGTCAATGCCCTGAGCCTCGAGCATACTGGCAATCAAGTCATCGGTCAGGGGTTTGCGTGGATCTTCTTCATCAATCAACTTTTTAACCTTGCGTTTGAGCAGCATGAGCGGAGTACTGCCTCCCTCAGGTCCATGAACGCCTTCGGAGAAGAAGAAGCGGAGCTCAAAGACGCCCTGCGAGGTGTGCACGTATTTGCTGGAGACAGCGCGGCTGACGGTAGAAGGATGGACGCCAATCTCTTCGGCAACTTCCTTGATCATCATCGGCTTAAGGGCGTCCACGCCACGCTCGAGGAAATCGCCCTGACGGCGCACGATGGCTTCACAGGTTCTGAGGATAGTGTTCTTGCGCTGCTCGATGTTGCGCATCAGTTGCAGCGCCGAGCGGTAACGCTCCTTGACGTATTCCTTTACGTCTCTCTCCGTGCCTTCCTGGGACAGCAATTTGCGATAGCCGTGATTGAGTCGCAGGGTGGGCAGATCTTCTTCATTCATGACCACGACAAACTCGCCGCCACGCTTGACGAAGGCCACGTCGGGCTCGATCAGGCGCGCATCGGAGCGGTTAAATCGCTGGCCGGGGCGGGGATCGAGACTGCGAATGAAGTCGATAGCGTGCTGGATCAACTCCGGTTGGGTGCCCAAAACTTTCGTCATTTCGCGCAGGTCGCGCTTCTGCAACAGCGACAAATGCTGATCTACAATGCGAGCCGAGAGCGCGAAGACGGGCAATTTGTCTTCGTGCGCGGCGCAGGAATGGGCGGCGTCGGCTTCTCCCCCGCCGTTGACGGCTTCGGCCGCGGTGGACTCCGTCGCCGGCGAGCGGTGACGCCCCTGTGCGAGTTGATATTCGCGGCGCTGGGCCTCGATCTGTACCAGCAGGCACTCGCGTAAGCTGCGCGTGGCTACACCCACAGGATCAAGGTTCTGCACCAGATGCACTGCCTCGGCCAGCAGCTCAGAGGCGGCAGTGGGTGCGGCGCCCGGGGCAGGCTCGTACTCACGCACAAGCCCGGCCAGCATCTCATCGTCCTCGGCCAACAGATAACCGTCTTCGTCGAGGTTGCCGACTACATATTCGGCGGCCGCACGGAGGTCACTGCTGAGGTTGAGAGAGCCCAGTTGCCAGAAGAGATGATCGGTGAGGGTGCTGGGCTGGGAAAGGAAATTTTCAAACGACGGCTTGTCGGTTTGCTCAAAGCCATTGGGCGTTCGGAAGCCGGGGTCTAGATAGTCCTGGAAGTAGGATCCAAAATCAATCTCGTCGAAGGGGTCACGCTTGTCGCGCTCCGCCTGGGCCGCAACCTCCTCTACGCTTCGATCACGCTCGGCTTCTCTGAGGGCGACGTCATCGAGGAGAGGGACGCTCTCTTCCAACTCTTCCAGCACCGGATTCTCAACAATCTCGGTATTAATCAGCTCTTTGAGCTCCAGCTTGTTGAGCGCCAGCACGCTGACCATCTGCATTAGGCCAGGCGTCAATATCTGCCGCTGCGCAACCTTCAAGCTTAGCTTTGGTTGTAGAAGAGCCATGCCTTTTCACCGCATCAACTGCTCGCGGCCTTAGTTTACCTTTTCTGAGCCCTTGTGGTGGAAGGGTTTTGCGTTGCCCGGGCTTCCGTGGCCCAAGCCGGGTCTAGAGGGCTGCGAAAAACCCCGCTGAGCGAAGCTGAATGGCCCAGGACTACATCCCGGGCTATTCTCGGCCAGAGCTGTCGTATGGAACCGCATTGGCCTCCAAGGACAATTTCCTTTGAGATTCGCGTGCAGTCCAGGTCACCCAGGACTTACGAGTCTGCGTGAGATGCCACAGACAAACCCAGTCCCGAAGGGACGGCTGAAAGTTGCCCAGGACGCTAGTCCTGGGTTTGACGGTGAGAACCGGACAAGTCCCGCTAGGGACGCTGAGAATGCCCCAGGACGGCAGTCCTGGGTGAGCCTGGACTTGGGAGAATGGTTAAGGGCGCCCAGGACTACATCCTGGGTTATTTCAGCAGTCCCTAGCGGGAATGATCGCGATACGCCGGTAGCTGACTTGTTTTCAGAGAGTGCTGTCCGACCCCGGAGACGATATTGTTCCGATTCAGTTGGTGTGAGCCAGGAGTACCTGCAAAGTGCTGCCACGAGGCACTCTAGTTCAGGGAAAAACCCTCGCCCAGATAGACGCGGCGTACTTCCGGATCTTTGCCTAATTGGTCCGGAGTGCCGGTGCGGAAGATACGGCCTTCGTTGATGATGTAGGCTCGATCGGTTACCGAGAGCGTTTCGCGGACATTGTGATCCGTGATCAGCACCCCGATTCCGCTTGCCTTCAGGTCGAAGATGATCTCTTGCAAATCGAGCACGGCGATCGGATCGATGCCGGAAAAGGGCTCATCAAGCAGGATGAAGGAAGGCTGGATGCAGAGGCAGCGGGCAATCTCCACGCGGCGCCGTTCGCCGCCGGAAAGCGCGTAGCCACGGGTCTTGCGGATGTGACCGAGATTCAACTGATCGAGGAGTTTTTCCGTCCGGGCGCGGCGCACTTCGAGCGAAATCGACTGCACTTCGAGCACCGCGAGGATGTTCTCTTCTACCGACAGCTTGCGAAAAACGGAGGGTTCCTGAGGCAGATAGCTGATGCCGTATTGCCGCGCCCGCAGATACATGGGAACGCGTGTGATGTCGATGTCGTCGACAAAAACCTGGCCTGTATCGGGGGCGATGAGGCCCACAATCATGTAGAAGCTGGTGGTCTTGCCGGCGCCATTGGGACCCAGCAGCCCAACCACCTCTCCCTGGCAGACTTCAAGGTTTACACCCCGAACGACCTGCCGGCCCTTGTAGGATTTGCCGATTTCGTCTGTACTAAGCTTTTGCATTCACTTCGCAACACGGGTCTGGGTGACTGCTTTGGAAGCACCGCTACTTACCATGACGCTATCATCGCGATCATTGAAAATCAACGCAGCCCCGGTTACTGTTCCACGCACCTGGTCGGTGAGGCGAGGTGGTGTAGCACTGGTTCCGGTGAGCACAAACTTGCCATCCTCCGCGGTGTAGGTAAGGTCCTCGCCAATCCCCTTGCGGCCCGGCTGCTGAAGTTCGACAGCGCCGCGCGCGACGATCTTGGACACCTGGCTGCCCTGCTGGTCCGGCGTCTTGGCGGCCGGCGTCGCAGGCCCATGACTGGTCTGCGTGGGCGCGGGGCTGAAGTAGACATCCATGAAACTCGAATGCAGAACGCCGGAGGAAGTCTGCGCCACCACCCCGCCACTGAAGACGGCCTTGTGGTCAGCGTCGGCGTAGAAGAGAGTACGGCTTTGCAGACGGACCACGGAGGTTTGAGCGGTTCGGGGAGGCGTGGGCGCCGGACCTTTCGCGTTGTTGGGAGTACTGGTGAAGACCGCGTGGACCGCCGCGGCGTCGCCGGCAGGACCATGCGCGGCCAGCGTTGCGTGCACCCGTGAGAGCTCGAGCACTAGAGCAGAAACCGAGTCGCTTCCCTGCCAGAGGCGGGCCAGTTCTGCAGACTTTCCGTAAAAAGTGGTGAGATCGGTTGCGTGATCGAGATGCGCGTGGTCAGCGACCACATGCACCGGTCCAGTTCCCGTAAAGGGCTGCTGTTGACCACTCGACTGACGATAGGTCGCCTTGACTCCACCGGTGGCATTGGCATTGCCGGTGGCGCGTTCCATCTCAATGGAGGCCGCGCTCAATTCTCCGCTGGCGTCGCGGATGCGCGGGTCGCCCGACAACTGCACCACTTGGGTAGCAGCGTCGTAGGCCGCTCGCTGGGCCACGGCGGTAGTCACAGTAGGCGCTCCGGCGCCAGGCTGAGCGCCGGCGTCGGCTGGCTTGGCGGGCGTTTCCTCGGTCAGGGTCACGTTTCCCACTTGCACCGCGGACCGCAACTGAGCGGCCGGCTGTGGCGGAGTGGGCGGTTCAGTTTTACCCTTGGCCACTTTCACTTCTGGCTTGTTGGGAGGAAGATGCGGCGGAGCGAAGGTAAGCAGCAGGTTGTCGCCAGTGCTGGTCTGCTTTATGCCGGTGGGGCTTACGTCGACCAGACCCGTATGGCCGGTGCCCCGCAGGTTGGAGAGAACCTCTCCGTCCACGAGCGTGGCAAAGAGCTGATCGCCGGTTACGGTGGTGTCCTCGGGCGGGGTCTTGGCATAGATGGTGTGCACGTTCAGCCGCGCGCCCCCCACGGCGAGAATGTGCTCGGCCATGGGGCGGCGGTCGGGGCCGGAGGTGAAGTCGATATCGACCTTGGTGGCTCCGATTTGACGGGTGGTCGACTCGGGCGGATTCTGCTTGGACTTGCTCGACGCGCTCGGAACCGGCGGAAGTTTTTCCTCGTCAACCACGGAAACCGCATCGCGCAACTGGGCGTGCTTGATGGTTGATTGCGGGCCGAACAAGAGCGTCCCCGAGGAGGCTGATCCATGCATCACTCGCGCGGAATTGTCGGCCACGTAGAGTAGTCCGCCATCCATAACGGCCTGCTGCGGTTCGCTCTTGGGGCCGAGGTCGATGTGCGCCTTGCGCGTGTTGATTTGCTGACCATCACTGCCGGTGAGAACTACATTGCCTTGTGCTTCCATCTGATAGGCCGATCCGTCCGCGCGGAAGGAGACTGTCGCCTGGTCTGAGGAGCTGCGGCTGTCGGCATAATCGGTGACATCCTGGAGCAGGTAAAGCAGCCGGCTGTCGCGATCGTACTGCGCATGGTGGGCACGGACGGAGAGGGGGTTTCCTCCCACGCTGGAGTTGAAAGTCACATCGGCATCCAGGATCACGATTCCTGTTTGTGAGTCGAAGCTGGCGCCCATGGCGCTGCCCGCCGCCTGGGCAAGATGGAATTCGATCCTCTCCGTGGTGCTGGCTAGCCCTGTCTGCTTGTTAAAGACCAATCCTGAGGTCTTTACATGTACGGTGTTCTTGTCTTCGCCGTCATCTGTCGTCGCCTTGCCGGCTTGCGCGCCGGAAGCGGGTGATCCCTGAAGATCGATTTGGACTTCTCCCATGGCGCGGGCGATGCCGTGGGCCGGGTCCCAATCGAAAGCACTGCCGTAAATTCGATTGGAGGGCGCCCCTTGCGCGCTGTAGAGCGTAATACTCACGTCGTGCAGCTCGAGATGGCCGTCGCTCTTGAACTGCACCGCCTTGGAGGCGTGCAGGCTGTAGATCGTGTGACCGCCCCGTGACTCCGAGTGGGTGAAACCCTGGGTGGACTGTTGCACGGTGGATCCCAAACGATAAGGCACGTCATGACCGAGGCGGCGGCCCTGCCACCGGTCGTAGACAAAGAATCCCGCGATGGCGGCGACCAGCAGCCCAGCGATTACGGCGATCCAGGTGCGCAAGCCAGCAGGCGTTAGCCCCATAGTATTAATCTTCTCACCCGCCGTTTCGCATTGCCGGACGACCTTGAACAGAGGCTTAGAATGGTGAAATGGCTGATCGGCTGTACCTGAGTCTATGGTTTCCTAATTTTCGCCTTCCGGCGCTCGCTCCGGCGATCGTCTCGGTTTTGAGGCAGTTTTCTCCGGCCGGGCACGCGCTGCGTGTGCATGCTGCCGCCGCCTACCCAATTTCCTGGAACGAGGCGCCCGTCTACCAAAGGATTTATGAGGAAGATGAGGTAAAAGAGTCTGCGCCGGAGCAGGCGGTGGCCGAAGCCACAGCGATCCTGCATGACGACTTCGCTTACGAGTTCGAGCTCAAGTGGGATCTGTGGGTGCCGGAGACGATGGGCGGCCTCGATCCGATCTGGAAACAGGAACCCGTAAAGGTGCACGTAGTTGGGTTCGGCCCGCAGTTCGACGAGGGGGCCTACGAGCAAAACGGGCAGGTCCGGGTAGATTTTGGCCTGGACACGCCCTTTTTGCTGGAAGATATGGAGCTGGATGAAGTCGGCGCCGAGTACGTGAAGCGCAACGTTCAGAAGCTGGTGGAAGTTACCAACGCCATCCAGGAGAATTGCGGCATCAGCAGCCGCCTGTTGTGGTCCGATTCGGGTGAGAACTTAGCCCAAAAGCTGATTGCCAGGTTGCAGAGAGTGAACTGAGGCTACCTGCAAAACATGGCCGTGTCGAACATCTGCTCCGCGCAGCCAGAAGATGACGTCTTCGGCCATGTTGGTGGCGTGGTCGGCGATACGCTCCAGGCTGCGGGAGATAAATAGCAGGTTGACGGCGGATCGGGCCGCACTGGAATCCCGCGCGATGCAGTCCAGCAGCACGCCCTTGACCCTGCGGTTCATCTCATCCACCGCATCATCCATGGCCAACACGCTGGTGGCCAGCTCGGCATCCCGCTCGGTGAGCGCCTGCAGCGCCTTCCGGACCATGTTCATCGATAGCTCCGCCATATGCGGAATGTCGACCGGAAAATCGCACGGTTGGCTGCCCGCAAGTTCTTCGGCCAGCAGGGCAATCGTCATCGACTGGTCGCCGACGCGCTCCAGGTCAGAGTTGATCTTGATGGCGGCGAGCACAAAGCGTAGATCCACGGCCATGGGCTGTTCCATGGCTAGCAGGTCCAGCGCCATCTGATCGATTTCCCGCTCCGAGCGGTTGATGATGACTTCATTCAAGCGCACCTTGGAACACGCGGAAAGTTCACCGCGGCAGTGCGCGTCCAGGGCAAAAGTAAGTGTCTGTTCTGCCACACCGGCCATCTGAAGCAGCCGTTCACGAAGGCTCTCGAGTTTCTGATGAAACGATATCCGTGTCACTGGTAAGCCTCCTGAATGAAGTTCTCCCTTTTTTGTCTTGTGCCAGGTGTTCGTCCTGCCGTGAAACGAGACAACGAGGAGGGATCCGCACCGCAGGATGCACCGAAAACCGGTCCAGGAAATCCTTCGATCCGTTGAGTTAATATATCCGCTTTAACATTCTATTAACATATCTGTTTTGGTCCAGTTTGCTTCCACGCAAGTTGTAGCGCACGGCCGTTCCATATCGGCACATCACTCACAGGCTTAAGTACATGATGCCGATCCCCGTGTGGCATAATGGCCGCATGGGACAAGCAAGCACAATGGAGCAGCAAATCCCTCTCATGACCTCGCTTCATATCGACTTAGAGACGGTCGAAGCCGGCGTGCCCGTGGCTACGATGGTGCGGTTTGTAACCGCTTCAGGGATGCAGTTAAAGGATGTCTACGAAGTCGTCATTCCGGCGCGAACGCTCAAGCATCGCAAAGCGCGGAAGGAAGCGCTGACGTCGGACGAGTCCGATAAGCTCGTCCGGCTGATCCGCGTTTATGACCAAGCGCTTCGAGTTCTAGGTGAAAAGGAAAAAGCTCTGTACTGGCTAAGCGAGCCTAAGAAGCGCTTTGAGGATCGCACCCCGATTCAGATGTTGCGCACCGATCTTGGCGGCCGGATGGTGGAGGAGATGCTTGGGCAGATCTACTACGGCATGTTTGCTTGATCCGGAATCTATGGCGCATCAGCGGCTTCAATTCGCTTTCTGGTGAAGGCGGCCTGACGTACTCAGCCCGCTGGCACACGGCGGGTCATCGAATCGTCTATTTGGCCGAGTCGCCTGCCGGCGCCCTGATCGAACACCTTGTCCACCTGGAACTGAGTGCGAAGAGTTGGCCTGCGTTCTACGACCTGATGCAAGTAACCGCTCCGGACCGCTTGGAAGTGGAAACGCTAAGCCTGCCAGCCGGGGATGCGTGGAAAAGATTGCCGAGCGTCACCAGGGGTTTAGGGGACAAGTGGTTACGCTCGAAACGTACGGCCTTAGCCCGCGTTCCTTCGGCAATCATGCCCAATACGTGGAATTTTCTGCTTAACCCGGATCATCCGGAGGCGACAGAAATTCGAATCATCGAAATCGCGAGAGCTGACTATGACCCTCGCCTCTTCTCGAAGGACTAGTTTGAAGGCTAGCCGGAGACGATTTCGGAGAAGTCCGCAATGCGGGAGAAATCGCTGAGCACGGCGGCAATCAGGGCCAGGCGGTTCCCGCGTAGATGAGCCTCGGGCGCCATGACCATGACCTGGTCGAAGAAGCCGTCGATCGACGGGCGCAGCGTCGCAATGCACTCCAAGGCTGCCAGGTATTGCTGCCGGGCGCGAAGCGCTTCCACCTGGGGTGCGACTTTCGCTGTCTCTGCGTATAGATGTTGCTCGGCCGGCTCGACAAGATCTCCGGGCGCAATGGAATTGCCGTATTGGTCTTGCTTCTCGGCTGCCTGACGGAGGATATTTTTGATCCGCTTGAATGCGGTGGAGATGGCCACCAGATCGTCTGAACCGCGAACCTGGGTGAGCGCCTGGGCACGCGCCATGGCATCCGTTACCGTCGTGAGCCCGGTCGAGAGCACAGCATTTACCACGTCATAGGCGTAACCGCGTACTTCGCGGAGGTAGAAGTCGAGGCGTTCCTTGAGAAACACCACCACAGCATCAGAGCCCTGCCCGGAGCGGGCGCGCGGTAAGGATTCCGACGCCATGGTCGCGAGCGCCGGCAAAGTGAGAGGGAGACCGGATTCGGCGAGGATCTTGATTACGCCATTGGCGGCGCGGCGAAGCGCAAAGGGGTCCTTGGATCCGCTGGGCGCGAGGCCGATGGCGAACATCTCCGCTATGGTTGCCATGCGGTCCGCCAAGCCGAGGATCTGCCCTTCCACCGTTGCCGGGATGGGATCGTCGGTCGAAGCCGGCATGTATTGCGAGTAGATGGCTTGGGCTACGGTTTCGCCGAGTCCCTGCGCGCGGGCGTAGAGTCCGCCGACGATGCCCTGCAGCTCAGTGAATTCCTTCACCAGCTCGGTGGTGAGATCGGTCTTGGCAAGCAGCACCGCCTGTTCGAGGGCTGCATGATCCAGCGGGATGGATTGTGCAGCGACCGCGGCGGCAATGGCTTTAGCCATGAGCAAGTTGCTTTCGGTCTTGCTGAAGTAGCTGCCGAGATCCCTCTGAAAGGTGACGGACTTTAGTTTTTCCTGCCTGTTGAGGAGAGGAATTTTCTGATCGTAGTTCCAGAAGAAACGGGCATCGTTGAAGCGGGCGCGGAGCACTCGCTCGTTGCCGTGGCGAATGATCGCCATGCCGGCGGCATCGACTTCAGTATTCAGCACGGTCAGAAAATGAGGCGCCAGTGCGTGCTGCTTGTCTTCGACCGCAAAGTACTTCTGGTGGTCGCGCATCACGGTCACGAGGACTTCCTCCGGCAATGCCAGGTATTCAGGCTGGAAGCTTCCGGCGAGGACGGTTGGCCACTCGGTAAGGTGGGTGACTTGATCGACCAAGGCTTCATCTTCGCGCCAGCGAGCGTCCGGGAAAGTCCTGGTTACGGCGTCGAGGGCCTTACGGATGCGATGACGACGGGCGGCGACGTCGGCCACAACGAAAGCTGTCTCTAGCGTCGCCAGGTAGTCGGCAGGGCGCGTGATGACGACGGGGCGATCGCCGTAGAGGACGCGATGTCCATAGCTGACATTGGCGGCGCGGATGCCGGCGAACTCCAGCGGGACTACGCTTCCGTCGAGCAGGCAAAGCAGCCAGCGGAGCGGGCGGACGTAACGTTCCGGTTTATTGGGCCGCCAATACATGGACTTGGGCCAGGAGAGCGCGCCAATTTCCTGGGGTAGCGAGTCGCTCAGAACTTTTTCAGCGCTTTGCCCGGGCCGCTGCACGGTAGCAGCAGCGTACTCACCTTTGGGCGTAGTGATCTTTTCGAGCGCCGTAACCGCAACGCCGGCTTTTTTGGCGAAGGCCTGGGCCGCCGGGCCGGGCTGTCCATCGGGAAAAGCTGCTTTCCAGGAAGGGCCAGTGAGCTGCTCCTGCATGTCGAGTTGCTGGGCGAGCACACCTTCGACGCGCACCGCCAGGCGACGTGGTGTGGAGTAGCTGGTTACGACGGCAGCAGCGTCCAATAAACGCGCACGCGTCAGCACTCCCTCTACGCGGCGCGCCAATTCGGCCTCTGCCGCGGCGATCATGCGCGCCGGGATCTCTTCCAGGCCTATTTCCAGTAACAGCTCAGGCATACGATTCCCATCGATCTTTCTATAGCCGCGCAATCATGCGCGAATAAGCCTTGGCGATGCCGACGGCGAGGACGCGGATGCGGGCGATGATGCCGACGCGCTCAGTCACCGAGATCGCGCCGCGCGCATCGAGCAGATTGAAGAGGTGCGAGCACTTGAGGCAGAGGTCGTAGGCTGCCAAGACCGGGAAGCGGCGCTGCTCGGCGGGTGTAAGTTCCTCCGGCTGTTGCGCGGCGCGGCTCAGCAGTTGCTGGCACTCCGACTCGTAGAGCCGCAGATGCTCCCAGAGCTTCTCCACATCGGCGTCCTCGAAGTTGTAGACCGAGAATTGCACCTCTTCCAGATGTCGAACTTCTCCGTAGGTGACGGGATCAGGAGTGCGCGCCCAGACGACGTCGTAAACGGAGTCGACATCTTGCAGAAAGGCGGCGAGGCGCTCCAGTCCATATGTAATTTCTGCCGAGATGGGATCGAGATCGAGGCCGCCACACTGCTGGAAGTAGGTGAACTGGGTGACCTCCAGGCCGTCCAGCATGACTTGCCAGCCGATTCCCCAAGCCCCCAGCGTGGGCGCCTCCCAGTTGTCTTCTTCAAACTTGAGGTCGTGCTGGCGCAGGTCAATGCCGATGGCGGTGAGGGATTCCAGGTAGATTTCCTGCACATTGGCAGGCGGGGGCTTCAGCACTACTTGAAACTGCGTGTGCTTGAAGAGGCGGTTGGGATTCTCGCCGTAACGGCCGTCGGCCGGGCGGCGGGAGGGCTGGGCGTAGGCGACCGAGAACGGCCGCGGGTCCAGCACGCGCAGAAAGGTCTCCGGCGACATGGTGCCGGCGCCAACCTCCACGTCATAAGGCTGTTGCAGTACGCATCCACGCTCGGCCCAAAAGGTTTGCAGACGAAAGAGGAGTTCCTGGAAGGTAAGAGGACTGGTTACTTGCAGGGCCACGGTTGGATTCTAAATCAAACTCCGAGCCTGCCTTAGGGCTGCTGGTGCAGCGGGAGCATTTCCCTTCTGGCGTAACAAAAGAAGCAACTCGCTGCACTTGGCTGTGCTGCTTAGCAGGGAAAATGCTCTAAACTGGTTTCCCCATTCGTTCAAGGAGGAGTCTGCCATGCAAAGCCGTATCGTTGGCACCGTGCTGCCGGTTCTCGAGTTCGTCCTGGAGCCGAACGAGACCGTGATCTCAGAAGCTGGAGAGCTCTCCTGGATGAGCAGCTCGATCCAGATGCAGACCCACACCCAGTTTGGCGGGGGAGGAGGGTTCCTCGGCGCATTAAAGAGAGTGGCAGGCGGAGGAAGCCTGTTCATGACCGAATACAGCGCGGTGGGCGCGCGGGGCGAGATTGCGTTTGCCACCCGGGTGCCGGGGCACATCCAGCCAGTCCAGGTTGGCCCTGGAATGGAGTATCTGATCCACAGGCACGGCTTTCTGTGCGCTACGTCTCAGGTCTCGCTTGGGGTTGGCTTTCAACAATCTCTCGGCGCCGGGGTCTTTGGGGGAGATGGATTCCTGCTGCAGAAGGTGACCGGGCAAGGCGCTTGCTGGATCGAGTTGTCGGGGGAGCTGATCGTTAAGGACCTGGCTCCAGGAGAGACGTTGCGCGTCCACCCGGGACACGTGGGAGCTTTCCAGTCCAGCGTTTCTTTTCAGATCACGAGGATTGCGGGAATCAAGAACATGATTTTCGGCGGAGATGGGATCTTTCTTGCTGCACTGACTGGTCCGGGACGGGTCTGGCTGCAGACGCTGCCGATTTCTAAATTGGCTCACCAGCTGATGCAGTACATGCCTTCACAGGCGAGAGAGCGAACCGAGGGTGGTGTTGTGGGTGGGATTGTCGGTTCACTTCTGAGCGGGTCTTGAAGATTCCCCCTTTCGACAAGCTGAGGGCAGGCTCTCCAGAACTCTATTTGGAGAAGGCAGTTCTCACACGCACTCTTCAGCCGAAATAACCCGACGGCGGAGGGAGCCTAACCACCGGCCAGCCTTGACAGGGCCGCGGCGGTCCTAAGTTTTCGCTCCAGATGACGCTCCAGGCTTTGGATGGCGAAGCGGCGAAGGTCGGCGCCTCGGCTGCGGGGCCAGGATTCGGTTGCGAAGGCGGACACCGGCGAGCGGAAGATGCGCAGCGCCAATACCTGAGAATCCGGCGTCAGCATGGCTCCCTGAGAACTGTTGTCTCCCACCTGTTTGTGGTCAACGCAGGCCAGGCCATCTGAGAAAAAGTGAAAATAGGCGGGCTGCCCAGCGAGCGTAGCGCCGCAGAAGAGACAGCGGCTCAGATCCGGAAGCCAACCCATAAGACGCGTCGTCCAAAGGGCAAAGTACGTGATCGGCATCCAGATGTGATCGACGCGGGTCTGCTCCAACACCGAGAGCAGCAGGCGGAAGACTATATCGTGCGGATCGTGGTCGGGGAGCGTCTGCTCCAGAACCTCGGCGAAAAAGGCGAGGGCGGTGGCCCGCGCATAATCGACCGGCTCGGCCAGTGGGGAGTGAAGGATTTCAAAGGAATCGAGACGCACCAGCTCCTGGCTGGGCTTCTCGGCGTAGTGGGCACGCACATGGGTCATGGGCTCAAGCGCGCCGCCGAAACGACGGCGCGATCTTGCCGCTGACTTGGCAACACCCTTTATCTTTCCGAAATCCCGGGTGAATAGCGAAACGATCTGGTCGGCCTCATGAACGGGCCAGGTACGAAGGACGACGGCTTCGACCTGGTGAATGGTCATGGCTGCGCAACAGCGCCGGCCAGCCTAACGGCCGAAGTGAGCAGAGTTCTTGTCAGCAAAGCCCGCCCACTTTTCAGGCAGATCGTCGCCAGCGAAAATAGCCGACACGGGGCATACCGGCACACAGGCGCCGCAATCGATACATTCCACCGGATCAATGAAGAGCTGGTCGGTCTCGCCATACTTCGCTTCATCTTTCTTGGGATGAATGCAGTCTACCGGGCAGGCATCGACGCAGGCTGTGTCCTTGGTTCCGATGCAGGGTTCTGCGATCACGTAAGTCATATGTACCGTTCTCCCGAAGGCGAATAAGTGAAACCAAATTGTACAGCAGGAACGGGAAACGCAAGCTTGCGCTATTGGCGCGCCACGCGTCGTGCGGCAAACTCGGCGGCTGTGGGTATCGGTTCGATCTCGCGGCCGGCGAACATGTCGATGAAAAAGCCCAGGATTTCCTTGGTGAGCAGACCGTTGGTGGCGAGAACCTCCTGGCTATCGAGACGAAACGGCGTGCCGTCGAAGCGGACCATGGCGCCGCCCGCCTCCATTACCAGCAATGCGCCCGCGGCTGTATCCCAAGGGTTCAGATTGAATTCCCAGAAGCCGTCCACGCGGCCGGCCGCGCAATAGGCCAGGTCGAGTGCTGCGGCGCCGGCCCGGCGCACTCCGTGAGAGCGCAAAGTGAACTGCTGGTAAAAGTGAATGTTCGGATTGGCATGACGCTTGTGGCTGGGAAAGCCAGTGGAGAGCAAACTCTCCTGCAGAGACGCTACGGGCGAAACGTGCAGCTGGCGGACATCGCCTTTTGGCCCTCGCAACCAGGCTCCCTTGCCTCTTTCCGCGGCGAAGAGCTCCTCGTGAACGGGATCGTAGACTACGCCCGCGACCAGTTCCCCGTCTTGATCCGCAGCCAGTCCCGGAGGGCGATGTTCGAGGCCCAACGAGACGTTGAAGAAGGGAAAGCCGTGGGCGAAATTGGTGGTGCCGTCGAGCGGATCGACATACCACCGGTAGGCGCGCTCCAGGCCGGAGCGTGTTCCTTCCTCGCCAAAAATGCCGTGCTCGGGAAACTTTTCGCTCAGACGGCTGACGATGAGTTTTTCCGATGCCCGATCAGCTTCGGTCACCAGGTCCACATCGCCTTTGTATTCGGCGGTCACGCCGCGATTGAAGTAGCCGCGAAGAAGCTCGCCGGCCTCCAGGGCAATGGCGGCTGCTCCGGCGGCGAAACCCAGATCCAGTTGCTGCGGAAAGTTGCTCAACGTCCGTTTCTCTCGACCAGGCCGTTGCTGCTGCGCGCGTTTCCGTCTTCGCGGTTGCCGGATTCACTGATGGTTCTGATCTGGTGCTTGTAGATGAAAAGGTTGGGACGCCCTTCGCGGGTAACCCGGATCATGGTGTCGTCAAAATACTCGATCCAGCCGGAAACGCTTTCGCCGTCGCGGAGTTTGACCGTTACCCTCACCTGTTTTTCGCTTAGAAACCGCAGGTAAAGGGTCTCCTGGCCGGTTTCACCAAGAGGAGGCGCCTTCTTACCCCGCCGGGATGGATTCTGGGTTGCCATATTGTGAATGATAACTGCATACAGAGATGCCGTAACCGCGCCTGGTGGATGTACTCAAAAATCCACGTGAGCCCGCACCCCGGGGACCACGACTGGTCCCCGGTCCCGATTGTAGCCCGGATTGTTGACAAAGGAGAGTTGCACCGCCATGTAGAGGCCGCTCACTATGTGCGCGTTGTAATAAGTTTCGCTCACCACTTCGCGACCGTAGTTCAGGCGCCCATCGCCGAGGATGAATCCCAGGCCGCCGAGGGCCAGGTATTCCCTATGCTTGGTGCTGATGCCGCCAGTTTCAAAGGCGCTGCCGATCTGGTCTTCTTTTCTGCCCCAAGCATCGCCGGTGAGTTCGAAGCCGAAGGCCAGGGTGCTGTTCATTTCCGTGTAGGCGAATGACTCTTTATGTCCCTCATTCCATCCGGCACGCATGAAAACGCGAAAATCGGCGGGCAACTCCTGCTCCAGGTTGAGACCGAAGCCTTGTTTCAATGAATCCTGGTGACGGTAGAGGGTGATGTCAGGAACCTTGTTGACGCCCTGTTGGTAGCCAGCGATCGCCTGGCCATAGTCACCCATATTGGCGTGGTTTAAATAAGCGAGTGGCCGGATGTGTGTCTCCAGGCCCTGAAACCATTGCGGTTTCCAGTCCAGCTCCAGGTTTTCGGCTCGAGCTTTGCGCAGATCCGCCTGAAGGTCGATGCCATTGGCCACCGTCGGCATCAGTGCCTCACCGAAGCGCGCTTCCAATTTGGGCCCGGTATAGCTGAGAATCGCAGCGACGGTATAGCCGCGCGTGTTCGCAGCGTAATCGTAAGCACCATTGTTATCGATGGCCCAATTAGTGAACTGCAGATGGCTATCGCTGCCGACGGAGTTGTTGTCAAAGAAATCGACCAGCCCCATCTTGCCCATGATGAATTCGATACGGCGCCTGGGAAGCGAATTCTGCAGATAGAAGGGATTGGGATCTTCCTCCACCCGTTCCGCGGTCAGGGGAAAGGTTTCGTGGATAAAGTAGCGCGCGGCATACACATCCTGGCCCAGGGATGGATTGCGCACCACGTCAAGATTGGTGAAAGCCGCAATGCCGAGAGCTTCGCTCAGCCCTTTTCCACCGGCCTCTTCTGCATTGAAGATAAATTCGGTCCAGCGGGTGAGCTTGATTCCCGTGTACAGGGTGAGCACACGTGAAAGCGCGGTCGTTTCCACCCGGCTCTGAAAGCTGTTGGTCCCAGCGTAGGGCGAGTGGAATGGATTGTGGGCCTGGAAAATGAAGTTGGCCTGGCCAGAAACCCATATGCGATCGGCGATGAGATGGTGAGAGAAGACGGCCGGATTCAGCTGGTCGTCGGACTGATCTTCCTCTCGCTGGTTGATCTGGGGCAACGATACCCGGCTATGCGGAAGGGGCGCTGCCGGCGGAGTTTGCGGGCCCGAAGCCTGGGGCTGGGGAGCATCAGGTGGCGCGCTTGCGGCCACCGACTGTGCGCATGCCATGGTAGCTAGGGCGTGGGGACCCGGCAGGCACAGCAGTACGGCAGAGAGCAAAGGCCAAAGACGCATCAAAACTCCGCGGAGGAATAGGAACCTCCGACGAGGTTAATTGACAAGACGTTAACAAATGTTTCGGGGTCTTGAATTCTTCAGTTCCTGGGACAAGATTCTGACCGCCCAACAAGGGGCAGGCGTTACTGTGGAGCACCAGGTTTGGGAGTTATATGGAGTGCTTCCCCCACGTGCCTGGCAGACGTTCCGAGTGCGTGCTTAGTATTTCGGTAGCTCTTTTGCAGAGCATCGCCCGTAGAGTTTCCCGCGGTCGAAACGGCGGTGTTGGTGGAATCGCCGGCAACCGAGATTGCCGAGGTGGTGTTTTGCCCACCGCTCGCGATGGCTTGTTCCGTAGAACTGCTCACTGCGATGACTCCCTGGGCAGGGTGACTTCCGGCGTTGAACCAGGCGATATCGCTTTCCGGAAGTTGATTGAGACGGGCCACAGGGCCGGCCGGGAAGTTCGTCTTGCCATCTTGCGCGCCAGCGGCCACGCTGCAGACGAGATGAACAGGGAGCCGTTCATCGGCTGACCAATCTCTCCCAGGTTGATGAGCTTCCCGGGCGCCAGCGCCACCATGTTTGCGCATTTGTCTGCTCCGCACCCACCATGGCAGAGGGTCTGGTTGAGATAGGAAGCATGCTTACCGGGAGATATCCAAACCTGGGCGCCATGATCTTCTGCGTGCAGGGTGGAGGCGCGAGCGATCTGGCTTACATCGCAAACAGTGTTCTCGTGCGCTGCCGAGTACCAGTACAACGCCTTCCAGCTTGGCGTGGCGAGGTGGTTGCCGGATGCCCGCACGAGCACCGAAACATGCTCCGTATCCAGCGGATGGCCATGAGCACCGCAATCCGTTCTCCAAAGGTGGTAGTAGTGAATCTCCGCCGTCGGCAACGCGCTCACCGAGGAGTGGGTGGGAAATACCTGACCATATATGGTGCCGTTGTCGGACTCAGGCTGGGGCTTATGGACGCCTGGGCGAAACTCGGCGGGATGGCTAGAGCAGTCTCGTTGCCCGACCATAAAAGTTGGCCTGAACTGCACCAGGAGAGCCTGTTCCAGCGCATCGCTCATGCCGTCTTGATCGGAGTCGACCTGGGCAACGCCCGGTTGCTCTTGTGCTGGTGAGCGGACGGTAATCACCGATAAGAAAATTGCAGCGAGCAGCAAAAGAAAACGCATACTCGGCTTTGATGCAGGATCGGAAGGACGCCCGCAAAACAAATCATGGCAGTGGGGAGGGATAATACCCGGGCCGATTGCGGATGACGTAGCCCTCACCGGCAGCCGGACTGCGCAACTTGACGGAGATGCTGCGAAAGCTGCTGCCCAATCGATTCGATGGATAGTAGCCGAGCAGATATTGCGTTCGCAGATCTTCCGACAACTGCGCGAAGGTCCTGTCCAGCGAAGAGGCATCTGCGTAGTAATACTTGCCCCCGGTTTCCTGGGCAAGAGTAATCAGGGCGTGCTCTCCGGCGAGATCGCGGCCGGCGCTGGCGGAGATGGGGACATCGATGATGGGGTAGACCATGACCTCTCCGCGCAAGGCCTGTTCGAGCGCCATGTCATAGGTGGTGCCTTTGACGGTATTGCCTCCGTCGGAGATGATCACCAGCACCTTGCGGCCGGATCGCGGCGTCAGGATCTGCGAAGCAAGATAGACGCCGCTATAAAGCGCGGTGGCGGCGCCTCGCCCCATGTCGTTCAGGCCGCGGTCGACGCGGCCCAGGTTGTTGGTAAAGAAAACCACCTCACGCACATTGTCGGAAAACTCCATCAGGTCCAGGTGATCCACCGGCCGCAGGAGGGAATGTACGAAGTGCCTGGCCGCCTCTTGTTCGAGGCCCAGGTCTTTATGCACGCTGCCGCTGGTGTCGATGGCCAGGACAATCTCCAATGGAAGCTCGGATTGGCGCTCAAATACGGCGATCCTCTGCGGGTGATCATCTTCCCAGAGCTGAAAGTCGTCCCGGGTCAGTCCGGGTACCGGGCCCCCGTTGTTATCGGTAACATTGACGAAGACATTCACCAGGCGAACATTCACACTGATGGTCGGTGGCTCGGTGACCTTGGTCTTTACCGCCGGCGCGCTGCCTGCGCATAGCCGGATGGATTGCAGAGAGTGAGCGCGCAACAAACGGCCGCGTAGCAAAGTGGTTTCACGGGCCGGCCGTTCCCTTCTCCACCGGTTCAACCGCCAGGCCGGACGGAAAGGGTTCGCCATCGGCCCAGACTGCGCCATCTTCGAAGTGCTCCTTCTTCCAGATGGGGACTGTTTTCTTTAGCGTATCGATGAGCCAACGGCAGGCTTCGAAGGCCTGGGCGCGGTGCGCCGACGCAACGGCAATCAGGACGCTGGTTTCACCCACATCGAGCCGGCCGAGGCGGTGGACGATGGCTACCTGCCGGACGCCATGCAGGGCAATGGCCTCATCAGCGAGGCCCTGCATCTGGAGTAAAGCCATCTCCTGGTAAGCCTCGTAGACCAGGAAGAGGGTGGGGCGCCCTCGGGTGTTGTTGCGGACAATGCCGTCGAAGACCACCACGGCTCCATCCTCCCCTTGCTTCATGGTAGCGACCAACGATGTAGCGTCGATCGGCTCGGTGACCAGGGCGACGATGGGGGAATCAGAGCCACCGCTGACTGGAGGGAGGAGCGCGACTTCATCCCCGTCGCGCAGCCGGAGCCGCGGGCCGCGTAATTCCGGTTCACGGCAATCGCCAGCGCCGGCCATAACTTAATCTGCTGGGGCAGCAGCTGCCGGTAATGTTCGAGCACCGCATCCACGGTCGCGCCGGAGGCAGATTGAGCGTCTGGCTGTCGCAGGCCAACATCTCCTTCAGCACGCCAAAGAACAAGACCGTGACCCGCATGGGACGCCGAAGCCGAACGTGTACATCAATTTCATAACGAATGCAACAGTGATGATGATGCGCATAAAGTGTTGACACGACTCGGTGCATTGATGAATGAGAGTTATGAGAGTTCTGCGAAACTATACGAATGCAGTTGTTCGGAACTCGACGAACTCGTGCGACGATGTCGAGAGAATGGTGCTGTCGGCGCGCGACTCACAGGTGAGTTCGCGATCAATCGATACAAACAGTTTTGTGTTCATTTACAGGCGCCGGTTGGGGTGGATGCGCGGTGGCATTAGTCGATGCCG